>JASJJC010000026.1:0-23586 GCA_037624485.1 Chitinophagales bacterium | reverse complement strand
CAACAAGAGGATGTAATAAAATTAATTGAAAAAATCGAAGAGGACGAGGATGTGCAAAATGTTCACCATGCGCTTGACATACAAGAGGAGCCCTAGGATAATGTTTCTTTTCTGGAATGAAGATCTAACCCCTTTTAAGGGGTTTCTTTTTGCCATAAATTTTTGGTGTAATAAGAAATATTGATGACTCAAAATAAGTTTATAAAATGCTACAATCAATGAGAATCTTCTTCTCTCTTAAAAGAGAATATTAAGTGAAGTTTATAAAATTAAAAAGAATTAAATTTACACAATCATGTCTCAACTCAGATTAATTTAAAGTTTACGAACCGTTAAATGGATGTAACACAATATGAATAAGATAAGTGCTGTAATAATTACAAAAAATGAGCAACAAAACATTCGAAGATGCCTTAATTCATTAGTGGATGTTGTTGATGAAATTATTGTAGTGGATTCCTATTCAACGGACGATACAGAAAAAATATGTAATGACTTTGATGTTGAGTTTATAAAAAAAGAATTTGAAGACTATTCAAATTCTAAGAATTATGGAAACTCCATGGCCAAGCATTCTTTTATCCTATCCCTTGATGCCGATGAGGCAATATCTGAAGAATTAAAAGAATCCTTAGCGCTTGTGAAATCTAATCTTAAACAAGATGGCTACTCCTTCAACAGAAGAACTAATTATTGTGGGCAATGGATCTATCATTGCGGTTGGTACCCAGATGTTAAGCTTAGGTTATTCAGAAAGTCTAAAGCAAAATGGGAGGGAAAAATTCATGAAATTTTGCAAGTTTCAAGTGATAAAAAAGCACATTTAAAAGGGGATTTATTACATTATTCTTATCCAAATTTAAGTCGTCATGCAGAAAAAATGGATTTGTTTACTGAAATGGCTGCAAGGGATCTCTTTGAAAAGAAAAAGAAAGTATCTACCCTAAAATTAATTGTTGCGCCAATGTTTGAGTTTTTTAAAAAATACATTTTATACAGGGGGTTTTTGGATGGCTATTATGGTTTTATTATTTCGATAATGTCATCCTATTACAAGTTCTTCAAGTACTCCAAATTAAAAAACTTATGGATCAAACACAATACACTCAGTAGCAACAAATAATTGTTTTATACTTCCGAAAACACTTTATAAAATCAGAATTTAGATATTTTTGGAGCAGAGACAGTTGACTAATATTTACAACCCTTTAATATTAAAACTGCTGAATCTGGAACAATTGTCATAACTTTCTACAACCTAAAATGGACTTTGTTTAAATAAACAAATGAAAATAAAGGATGAGAATGCGCTGTTAAACCTATAAAAAATTGAGCTCTCCGTCCATTTTATTAAGAAATCATGAAGCCCGCTTTCCTAGGACTATCTTTTTGTATTAAACTTATTATTCCAAATTCTACTACTGCTATGTCAAACCTAACCATCAAATATTTATTGGAATAATTAGATTGGAAAAGTAAAATGTTTCTTAGAAATATGCTTATAAAAAATGGAACCCCATAAAAAGGGTATTCAACAGTTTAATTATTAAAAAAGGAATTTAAAATGATAAAATTTAACTTATTGAGAATTATTGGTTTGTTATTAATTGTCACCTCTTGTTCAAGTAATAATGATGACACAGCTGAAAAGGAAATGACAAATTACAGTGAATTAATCATTGGAGAATGGAATTATACCTCACAATTACTCAATGGAAATGATACCTCATTTGATGATGAGTGCCAAAAAGATTTTGAATATGCAATATACTCAGTAAATGGTGTATTTAACCAGACAGAATTTGAAAATCGATTTGGAAATGGTTGCGTACAAGTTGATTCTTCAACTGGAACTTGGAAAATTGAAAACTCAGCAATCACATTAACTGTTGAGGGAGATACAGCATCAGGAACTATTTTATCTGCAAATGAGACTAAAATGAGTATACAATGGGATTTTGATTATGATGATGATGGTAGTGTGGATGTTTTTATTCAAAATTTCACCAAAAGAAATTAAATTTTTAAACATAACATTTATAAGAAGTGCTATTAAAATAAAAGTCGGAATAAGCTGAAAAGAGACTTTAAACTGGAGTAAGTATTAATTAAAATTATCAAAATGATTAAAAAATCAATAAAAATGATGACAGTTTTATTTGCTTCATCATTACTGTTATCTTCCTGTTATTCTTACACAAGTGTCGTGGGTAACGGCGCTCAGGGAAACCAACAAATAACTCAATGGAATCATTATTTACTAAGCGGACTTGCGCCTGTTGGTGTTTCTGATTCAAAGCAAATGGCCGATGGAGCAGAAAACTATAGTGTCTTCACGAGCTTATCTTTTGTTAACGGATTTGTTTCTGCATTAACTTTTGGACTTTATTCACCTACAACAACAACAGTTACAAAATAGTTGTTTATTTTAAATGGATAGGGTGTTGAAAATGACACCTTATCCTAAATTATATGAAGAAAATTGCTCATTACATCTCATTCGTTATTTCGATCTTATTACTTGTAAATATTTTCAAAATAATAAACCTTGGCATTAAGCAACTTTCCGAATTCGGATACGGTTATTTGGTTGGAAAAATTTTTTTATTTCTTGTTTTTGTTGTTGTTTTTTATAAAACAAGAAAACAAAATATAAAATCTTGACTTTTTTTAAAAGTTAACCTGACAATAATTAATTGATGTCAAATTCCGTGAAAATCCCCCATAAATTTAATTTACGACGATCCAAAAATAAATCAACCGAAGGAAGGTGTATTCATATTATGCGTATTGGGGGTTTTGACAATAATACCATTGGTTTTTCCAAAATGGAAGAGTTCGCCAAGGGAAGGGAGTTAATCCGTAAATCAAAAATTCATCGAGAAATATATATCTCTGATTTTAGAAAAGTACCCAAGAAAAACTCAAAACTATTTTACGCTTTCAATTGGAAAACTAAAAAAAAAGATTGAGAGATTTATAAACTTAGGACAACAATTTGTCTGCAAAATAATTCAACATACTTTCAACTTCATCGACTTCATTTTTCTCTACAGAAATATCTGTCAGTCTCGGCAAGTGTTTTGCGAAAAAAATATGATTATTAGACATCTCAAACAAGTTGGTTGCGAGCGAAAAAGGATATTTAAATGCTGGGTTAATCTCACTTATAACATTCGACACTGATTCTGCCAAGTCCTTGTAACTTTTAAAAAAACCTTTTGAATTTTCATTGTCAACTTCTTTTGTATGGTAGGTCTTGTTTCCCTCAGAAATCACAATTCCATGTAATTTACTTTCATTCACATAAGTGACACTAGGGTTTTCTTTAGAAGCGTAAACAAAAGAATGGATTATTGTTTTAGAAAGTATTGTTATATTTGTAAGTGATTCATTAACAATGAATCATATCTAAAATTTGATAATTAATACTCGATGGAAAGAACAAACGCTATTTTCAATTTCAAACATCTAAAAGGAGACCTGTTAGGCGGTGTAACTGCAGGTATTGTTGCATTACCGTTGGCATTAGCTTTTGGTGTGAGTTCTGGTTTAGGTCCAAGCGCTGGACTTTATGGAGCTATATTCGTTAGTTTTTTCGCTGCATTATTCGGCGGAACTAGCACTCAAATTTCTGGACCAACAGCGCCAATGACCGCTGTAAGCATGGTTGTCATTGCCGGTATTGTTGCAAGCTTCGAGGGAGATGTTTCTGCAGCATTACCCGCTATCTTAACCGTTTTTCTTTTGGCTGGTTTGATGCAAGTTGGATTGGGATTAATTGGCTTGGGAAAGTACATTAAGTATATCCCCTACCCTGTTGTGTCAGGTTTTATGACAGCAATTGGAGTAATAATTTTGGTTACTCAAATACTTCCTGCGGTTGGCTATTACCCAAAAGAAGATGTCGCATTTGTAGAAGATTTTAAACCTTATGCAGAGGAGGTTATTTTAGATAATATTCTAAAAGAAGAAGCTGGAGAAGGTATTTTAGTTTTAGAAGACTTTAATCAAACCATCAGACGAGCAAAAAATATTACAGAAGAACAAATCCTTAAAGAATCACAAACGTTGGCCAGTAATGAGGCCTCTGGAGTTATAGGTACGCTCAAAGTTCTTCCAAGAGCATTGAATAATATCAACTGGCTAGAATTACTTTTGGCCCTAGGTACAATCGCCATCATTTATGGGTTTAAGTACGTTACAAAAAAAATACCTAGCACATTGGTTGCACTGGTAGTCATGTCGGGAATTGCGATAGGTTTTGGACTTAATTATCGTCCAATTGAAGAAATACCGAGCGGTTTACCAATACCAAATTTTGGAATTTTCCAAGATTTTAATTTATCAAGTATTACACCATATATTTTTACCGCATTGACTTTGGCACTACTGGGAGCTATTGATTCCCTGCTTACCTCAGTTGTTGCGGACAACATGACAAAAACAAAGCACAAACCCAATAAAGAATTGATTGGGCAGGGTATCGGAAATAGTATTGGTGCACTTTTTGGTGGAATTCCTGGTGCAGGTGCTACCATAAGAACTGTTGTCAACATTAACGCTGGTGGGAAAACAAGATTGTCTGGGATGACAGCTGGAGTGATGCTTCTCTTGATTTTATTAGCCTTTAGTTCCGTTGCCTCTCAAATTCCAGCTGCTGTTTTGGCGGGAATTCTAATTACTGTAGGATTTGGGGTTATGGATTACAAAGGACTAAAAGCAATTCCTTACATGCCCCGTCCGGAAGTATTCATCATGATCATTGTTTTGGTTTTATCATCTGTCTGGAACTTGGTTTATGCAGTGGGAATAGGATTGATAATCGCCTCACTGATGTTCATGAAAAAGATTGGGGATTTAACAGCAAAGAATTCTGACGTAATTCCGCTGAACAAAGAAAAAGCATGGTCTGATGAAATTGATTTCCCTAAAAATTTAAAGGAGGAAGTCTTTATTAAGCACATAAATGGACCTTTATTTTTCGGATCTACGAGTGATTTTCAGCAATTGATGAAGCAAATTCCAGAGACCGCTACTACCATAATAATTCGGATGGGGAAGATGACCTACATTGACCAGTCTGGTCTATATGCGCTAGAAGATGCTTTGGCTGAACTCTGTGGGAAGGATAAGAAAATAGTTTTGGTGGATGTTTTAGAACAACCTACATATCTATTGGAGCGTATTGATATTATTCCAAATTTAGTCCCTAAAGACCAAATATTCAAGAGCTTTGAGGAAAGTTTGATTTGGATTAAAGAAAATGTAAAAGATATTTATTAAACAAACCATATGAAAGCACATACTAAAGAAACCCAATCGAAGATGACCCCAGACCAATCTTTGAAAAGTCTTAAAGAAGGTAATCATAGATTTCAGGAAAATAAAAAAGCCAATAGGAATCTACTGGAGCAAGTTAAAGATACCAGTACCGGTCAATTCCCTTTTGCGACTATATTGAGTTGTATCGATTCAAGAGTTTCCTCTGAACTGATTTTTGATCAAGGAATCGGTGACATTTTTAGTGTAAGAATTGCAGGAAACTTTGTAAATTCGGATATCTTAGGAAGTATGGAGTTTGCTTGTAAACTTGCAGGAACTTCTCTAATCGTGGTTTTGGGCCATACGGCATGTGGAGCAGTAAAAGGTGCATGTGATGATGCTGAACTAGGGAATCTAACCGGAATGCTAGGTAAGATTAAGCCTGCTGTTGAGGCAGTTGTTGAGCCGAAAGACAAGGCACTACGTAAGTCTTCAAACATTGAATTTGTCAATCATGTTTCGACCAAAAATGTAGAATTAACGATAGCCAGAATTTTAGCCGAAAGTGAAGTATTAGCTGAAATGCAAAAAGAAGGGAGCCTTAAAATCGTGGGTGCTATGTACAATATAGCCAATGGAGAAGTTGTCTTTTATGAGTAATGCACTTGCCCTATATCGAGTATTCATTTTCCTTTTCTTGAGCAGTCTTTTTACACCAAGATTTGTACTAGCACAGGAAAGTGATTTTGGTAATTGGTTAATCTATATTGGAAGTAAAAAGGTCAAAAATAAGTTCAACATTCATCATGAAGTTCAATACAGAAACTACAATGCAGTTGGTGATCTCGAGCAGCTTCTATTGAGAACAGGTCTAGGATATTCGTTTAATGACAATAAGAACAATGCCTTAGCTGGTTACGGATACATTCTTTCTCAAAATTACAAGGGAACAAATGATAAGATATCCATCCAAGAGCATCGGATATATCAGCAGTTTACCGCGAAGCAAAATATTGCATCAATCATCTTAAACCATCGCTATCGATTTGAGCAACGATTCGTTGGTAAGGACTTTAAGCTTCGTTTTAGATACTTTCTGAGCATTAAAATACCACTAGCACCCAGAGACGCGGAGTTCTATCATTTCTATTTATCCGGATACAATGAAATTTTCCTCAACTCTCAATCAGCGGTGTTTGACAGAAACAGACTCTATGGTGGTTTAGGATTTAAAGTAAACGATATATTTAGTCTCGAACTCGGCTATATGAATCAGTTTTTTGAACAAAGCAGTCGAGACCAATTCAATATCATTACTTTCGTCAATTTTTAGAGTTGCAGGAATTCGAGAAATTTAAATTTTAGAGTAAAATGGCCTAAATTTAAATTTAAACTAGCATGACTATAGTCCAAATTCAATGCACTAAAAAGTTTTTAAATTTCACAAAGTCACTTTGTATTTACCATCGGAATCACTTACCTTTAGTGGTGTCCAGTCAAAGTTTTACTTGTGAGAATCATCATACCTCTGCTATCATCGATATTTATAATCATTGCTTGCTCGGATGATACCAATAATCAACATGCACAGGTTTCCAAATCCGGAGAAAAACACTCCGTAATTGCACTTCAATCTCACTGCCCTCCGGGTTTTGAATTAAATGACAATAATGAATGCATAAACAGGAATATGTATCAAATGTACAACTCCTCAAATGACAAAGGAGTTGGAGGTCTTCAAACAGGCTTGCCGCAAAATAGAGATGGATTTTCGCCTCAACAGATTGACCTGGGAAGATATTTGTTTTTTGATCCGGTCCTGTCTATAGATGGAAGTATCTCTTGTGCAAGCTGCCATCAACCAGACAAAGGATTTTCCGATGGCTTAGCAATAAGCAAGGGTGTTAAGGGCAAGCCTGTTCACCGATCTGCGCCAAGTATTTGGAATTCCGCCTTTATAGATAAGTTCTTTTGGGATGCTAAATCTAATACACTAGAAGATCAAATGCAAGGCCCTTTGTATAGTGAAAATGAAATGGGAAACAACCCCACAAACCTGCTTCAAACATTAAATAAACTAGAGAACTATCAAGCACTTTTCCTGGAAGCTTTCCCAGAAAAAGAAGATGAAGAGATTAGTCTTAATGAAATTTATACTGCGCTTACTGCATTTGAATGTTCGCTAATTTCTTTAAACAGCCCATACGATCAATATGCTCATGGTTATCATGATGCCTTAAATGAACAGGAAATAGAAGGTATGAATATATTTAGATCGTTTGTTGCTAGATGTGCAGAATGCCATACCCCTCCATTGTTTACCAACCAACAACTGGCCGTTATCGGCACTCCCGAACCTAAAGGCAGGCCGTTTGATAAAGGAGCAGAAGTTCCAACGGGAGATAAAACATTAAGAGGCAGTTTTAAAGTTCCAAGCCTTAGAAACATTGCATTAACAGCTCCTTATGAGCATTCGGGAGTATTTGATAATCTCTATGACGCTACTGAGTTTTATACCAAAGGCAGAGGGCACGCCGTGCCCGATAGTATAGATTTGATTGTACATTGGCATATTTGGGAACCACAACTCTCCGTTTATGAGATTGAAAGAATAGTTGACTTTTTACACACCTTAACCGATGAAAGTTTTAAGCCCCAAATACCTCAGGCTGTGCCTTCCGGTTTAAATTTAGAAATTTAGCTATTTTTGGTTCAAAAATTCGCCGATCGAAATTCATTCATAGATTTAAAAACTGCAGAAAAAACACAAGCACCATGAAAAGATTAAAAAAACTATTAGGCGCAATTCTTTTAGTTCTGATAGGCATTGGTATTGGTAAGTTTATCCTTGGGAATAAACCTAAGCAAGTTCTAGGTCCTACCTTTTTTGAGAGTGGAAGTTCTGGTATTACGAGTAATGGTGAGCCTACTAAAATCAAAGATGGAGCGAGGTATGAAGTAAAAGATGGTGAATCCATTCAGGCAGCAGTGGCTAAAGCAAATCAAGGAGATGTGATTTTGGTATACCCCGGTACCTATTCCGAAACCGTTTATATTGATAAAGACAATATCCGAGTTCATGGAGTTATAGAAAATGGAGAACGGCCGACTTTAAATGGCAACAAACAATTAAACGATGCATTTTTATATTCTGGGAATGGCATTACCATTGAAAACTTCAAAATTATAGATTACAAAGGAAATGGGATAATGGGTCAAGCAGGAAATAACTTTATCATCAAAAATAATTTAATTATTAATACTGGAGTTTATGGAATTTTTCCTCAATACGGCAAAAATGGTTTGATTGAATTGAATGTGCTTTCCGGAATTGAAGATGCCGCTATTTACGTCGGCATGTGCGACAATATAGATGTTCGTATTAATGAAGTATTTGAAAGTGTTGCAGGTATAGAAATTGAGAATTCTAGACACTGCCTTGTAGAATATAACTACGTTCATGATAATGCTGGAGGTTTATTAGCCTTCATCACACCTGGATTACCAATCAAAACTTGTGATGATGTGATTTTTAGAGGAAATTATGTTTTAAATAACAATCATAAGAATTTTGCAATCCCCGGGTCAGTTGTGTCTAAAATACCATCAGGAACTGGCATTTTGGTATTAGCAGCGGATAATGTAGTCATAGAAGACAACTTTATAATTGGAAATAAGTGCTTTGGTATCGCCATAACAGATCTTGAAAATGGAGGAATGAAATTTTCAACAGATGGTGGTTTAGATCCCTATCCAGATAATGCATCAATTCTAGATAATTACATGGCAAATAATGGCTATAATCCATCAGGAGCTATTGCCAAGCTAACTAAAGTTGCCATGCTCGATAAGCTGGATATCGGGTTTATTGGTGGAGGCAGCAATCATTGTATACTAAACCCTGGCAGGTATGTAACTTTAGGTCTTGGTTCTTTTGCACAATGTGAAGCAACATCTACGAAAGCAGTTAAAACTTATATGCTGCCTAATCCTGTTCCACCAAAAGATGTGAGCCAAATGAAAAAAGGTAAAATGGCTTATTATGGTATTTGTGCGGGTTGCCATTCCTACAACAATATAATTGTAGGGCCTTCTGTTGCTGATATTCAAATGATCTATAGAGACAATCCTGAAGGAATTGTTGAATACATTACCAATCCTATTCACAAGCGTCAAGATTTCCCTGAAATGCCCCCTCAAACGCATTTACCTGAAGATATAAAAATGGCGGTTGCAGAATATTTGCTTAAAGTGACTAAATAGATAATTTTTTACATCATCATACTATATAATTAAGCTCGTCAG
Source organism: Chitinophagales bacterium (assembly GCA_037624485.1). Taxonomy (GTDB): domain Bacteria; phylum Bacteroidota; class Bacteroidia; order Chitinophagales; family UBA8649; genus JAFMKE01. The sequence continues at coordinate 14,016 of JASJJC010000026.1, read as the reverse complement.
ACAGCGCAGACAAGAGGGTGGAATTAAGTATTACGAACCCCAATTCTCCCGATCCAAGCTCCGATACTGTATAGCTTCTGCTAAATGTTGGGGTTGAATATCTTCCTCATTATCAAGATCTGCAATAGTTCTAGACACTTTTAGAACACGATCATAAGCTCTTGCAGAAAGATTGAGTTTTTCCATCGCCCGATCTAAAAGAGAATTTGATGTTTCAGAAATTTGACATACCTGTCGGAGTTGTTTAGCGTTCATCAGCGCGTTGCTGTGGATGTTAGTATCCGTAAATCGCTTAGATTGGATTTGACGCGCATCAATGACGCGCTGCCTGACCGACTCACTCTTTTCTTCAAGTGTTTTAGCACTTAGCGCTTTAAATGGAACAGGAGTTACTTCAACATGCAGGTCAATTCGATCCAACAAAGGTCCGCTTATCTTGTTCAAATAACGTTGAACGATACCAGGTGGACAAACACAATCTTTATCAGGATGATTATAGTAGCCGCAGGGACATGGATTCATACTCGTGACTAACATAAAATTGCTTGGATAGGTAACAGTAAACTTGGAGCGAGAAATAGTCACTTGCCGATCTTCTAAAGGTTGTCGCATAACCTCTAAAACCGAACGTTTAAATTCTGGCAGCTCATCCAAAAATAGCACACCGTTGTGTGCCAGGGATATTTCTCCAGGTTGTGGACTTGTGCCCCCACCCACTAATGCTACATCACTTACAGTATGATGCGGTGAACGGAATGGCCGTTCAAATACCAAAGAATCTGATGCTTTGAGCAAGCCAGAGACTGAATGAATTTTTGTGGTCTCTAAGGACTCCATCAAACCTAAAGGAGGAAGAATAGTTGGAAAACGCTTGGCAAGCATAGTTTTACCCGCACCTGGAGGTCCGATAAGGATAATATTGTGCCCACCCGCAGCAGCAATTTCTAATGCCCGTTTGATTTTGACTTGCCCTTTCACATCTTCAAAGTCTAGCACTGAACTATTTTTATTCGCCTCAAACTCTTGTCGAACATTCACTTGGGTAGGCTTAATTTCTACTTTACCATTTAGATAATCAATAACCTGCGGTAAGCTTTCTACTCCAATAACTTCAATATTCCTTACTATTGCCGCTTCCCGTGCGTTTGCTTTGGGAACAAGCATCTTAGTAAAACCTTCCTTCTGCGCTTGAATTGCCATAGGAAGAACTCCCCTTATCGCTTGAATTTCTCCATCTAAAGATACCTCTCCCATTATTATTGTCTTTGCAAAATCATTATAGATGATTTGATCGGTCGCAGCAAGAATGCCAATGGCAATGGGTAAATCATAAGCAGTTCCTTCTTTACGAATATCTGCCGGGGCAAGGTTAACAACTACACGCTTTCTAGTCATGTAGTATCCGTTATGCTTGATCGCAGTAGCCACGCGATGCCAACTTTCTTTAATTGCATTATCAGGTAGGCCTACAATGAAATACTTTGTACCACCTTGCACACTGACCTCAATAGTTATGGTGGTGGCATCCACGCCAAACACAGTACTTCCATAAGTTTTAACTAGCATATTCCTACAATTAGGCACAAGCTAAACATTAGTAAATCCTTGTAAGGAATCATTGATTCATACTGAAGTATGAATTACTAGTTACGGTGATGCAATTAGATTTATAAAAAAAGCCATCAGTCCTGTAATAAGGAATGATGGCTATCTTTAGTATCAATTATCAGATTTAGTAAACAATCACTCTTTTGACAATTTCATCAATTTCAATAAAATACACGCCAGCATTCCAAGTGCTTACATCAATACTGATTTCATTTTCGAAAGAAGTATGATAAACTAGCTGCCCCAAGGTATTCACCACGCTAAGCGCAGTTTCTTTGGCATTCTCATAATTTATTGTAAGCTTGCTTTGAACTGGATTAGGATAGATGAACAACTGAGTTGATTCACTCAAATCAGTAATCCCGACAGCACCCGTATCATTATTCCCCTTGTGGGTTGCGCCTTGGAAAACAAAATTCCCAGTACCATTTGGCACTCTGGCATATGCGATATCATCAGTCTGCATAAGGAATTCCATTTCATCTACAAGCTCATCCGCTGCATTGAATAAAATCAAGGCTTCCCCATCACCATTTAGTTTAAAGTTGGCGTGTAAACTACCTTGATTACTGTCCTCATCGGCCCAAATAATCACATATTCATCTGGCCCGATAGTCGTACCTGCTGGAATAGTAAATTTGGTGATATTAAACTGATTATCAGTTATATTCCATCCATCTAAACTGATATTATTGGTCGACTTATTGTAGAGCTCAATCCAATCATCATATTGCCCTGCTTCATCCGTAGCTCCTGTTTTATTCTTAGCCATAATTTCATTAATCACAACTGATTGATCAGCAGCTTGAACTGAATTCACTTTATAAACAAATATGTTGTGCTCTGCTCCTTTAGGCATATAACTTGCCGTTTTTTGAGCATTGTTTGCAATTGCCTCTATATAATATCGAACGGTTGTTCCAGCAGGATATCCCATAATAGCTTCTCCATAAACGCCATCTCCTGCAGCACCATCATTATGCGCACCGTCGTCGAACATTTCAATCTTTGCAAAGTTCCCTTCCAATCCTGTTGCATAATATAACCAAGCAGAGTAGATTCCTAAATTATGGTTGAGTTCGGCTTTAATATTTACCGCTTCCATGCCATTGGGATTTTCCCAAAGTACGCCATTAGTTTCAAATGACGAATTTGTAATAACTGGTCCAATACGATTAAACTCATTGTTGTTGCTTAAATAATTATATCGATCGGATACAAAATCTTTCAGCTCATCAACACCATTTAAAAAGGCGTTATAACTATACAATTTTTTTGGATCCGATTGCACGGCTGCATCAATAAAGGATGCATACTCATCAATTTTAGCATGTGCTATTATTGGATCAAATGTTTCTTCCACTAAGGTTCTTAAATGCGCCAAATAACGCTGTCTTAAACCTGGAATGGCAAACAATCTATTCATCAAGGGGTAGTTTGCATTGTTTTCATTAAAGAAAGGAGACCAATTTACTTTGTTTGGATCCATAACTGAATTACCATCAAACTCCAAAGGAATCATTCTATTTGTTCCAATATCAAAATACAATAAATAATCCATTGTTCCTTTGTAAGCGTATCCATCATCATCAGTAAATAGAATTTCAGCGGCTAGAAACCAAAGTGCTCGATCAATATCCATAGTACTTGGCAAGTTAGCTTCCATATTGGCCAGCGAGCCATTATCTAAAATAGAACATGTATTGATTAAGTCCGTCCATGGATTGGCCACAGTTGAACTTTTAAGGGTATAATTATCTTCATAGTCCCCTTGATTTACTCCCAAGTAGTTCAATGCAGATAAACCCGACCCCCATTGGCCGCCACCGCCGCCACCAGGTCCACCGCCGCCTCCAGGTCCACCGCCGCCACCAGGTCCACCACCACCTGTTCCGAAAGTAGGACTGATTGCTCTCCACCTAGAACCCTTATCATTGGAAAACCACTCTCTAATAAACTCAGCATTTAACTGTTGAACGTTTGGATAAATTCCCCAGTCTTGTCCGTTTAAGGTTAACTGTATGTAGTTTCCTTTAGCCGCAGGAATATGATTTCGAATTGAATTTAGATAAAATACTTCTCTAATGAATGATTCATCTCCAAAGCAATTGTTAAAATTAAAAGTTTCGTAGCCATCGATATCTTGGCCATCAGTTATGAAATCCGTAGTTACATTAAATGATTTTTTGTCACCATTCACATTATTATATGAGGTGTTTCCTTTGAAGCGAACGCCTACGCCAGAGTATGTATCTCCCTTATAGGTCAATGAAGCTTCTAATTCTGTTCCTGAAGCTTTATTTGCTATTAGTGTATTCCAATAGTTGGCTTGAGTAAAAGTCAGTTCGACTGTTTCTAGTTCATCTTCTTCATAAAAATCGTTTGATTTATTTCCACCAGTATAAATAATATGTTCGGATTCTACATAATCCATTTCCGAGGGAAAGCCTTGTGCACTTATTACTAAAAAAGAAAGAGTTAAAATGCCTAAAAGTGATAATTTGAATATATTCATAGGGTTAGGTTAGTAATTAAAAATATTTAGACGACAAAGTTAAAAAAATCCTTCGCGGTAGTTCTAAAACCAATCTACTGGATCTAAAAAAGGGCAATGCTTACCAAAAACCATGGACAATATGCGATGATCGCTTCAGATATTATTGAGGCCTAAAACTATAGAGTTTAAAGAGAAGAAGAATTGACCTCTTTATTTAGATTCAGTAGAATCTGATTTAGCCTCTTTAAGCTTAAATTCTTCCTTTTTAATTTTTAAATCTTTGACATTATCAAACTCACGTTTAAATGACAATCCGACACCTGCCCGCGTAGTATTCGCTTGATTAAAGTAATCATAATCCGTATTTGTAAATGCTTTAATTCGGAAACGCCTGTTTTCAGTCAAAGCATATTCGATACTGGCATTCCCGCCAAAATAGGTCGTGCTTGAATTATCAACCCCCAACTGATTAGCACCAAAATCTACGTTCCCGCCAACGTTAACGGTTACCCTATCGTTTAAAAAACGAGTAGTTAATGCAAGCTGCAATTCCCTTCTCAATGACAAATCCTCTATAGACGTCAGGTTTGTAAGGTCTTGCTCATAATTTCGATAGTTAAAATTCAAGCTCACATCATCTGATAAATACGAAATCCAATCATTAAAATATCTTGTCAATTGATTAGAAACAAATTCACTTACCGTATTGGCTGCATCACTAGCATTAATGTTAAAGCCTCCATTAGTAACCTGATCGATACTACTCAAAGGAGGCAGGAACTGATTCAGCACCAACAATCCAAAAACCTGTCTATTCATTTCATTCTCGTATTGCTTCAGTGTAAAGATTTTTCTATCTACGTAGTTTCGCAGCGTCGGATTTAACTGCTCAATTGCTATATCAAATGCAATATCTGGATTGTATAGGATTCCTGTTAATGAAAGTAATAGTTTTACGGGGACCCTATTCAAGGCTTCTCCCTTCAGCTGGTCATTTGTTGTTATGACCAAGAAATCCTCGATTAAGTCTTTGGGCGCTGCCCTTAAGTTATATACAGCATCCACATCTACTTGTGTGTCTTCAATCCTCCCTTGGAAATTTATATTACTATTTGGTTCAATCCTAAATCGCTTATTGATGATGTTTTGTAGCGTAAATAAATACTCTCCATCACTTATCACATAGGAGCCATAGAACATTACATCCCCCTCTTTTGGAACATTAATTTTCACATTCCCCTCGCCTTTTACCTCTAAGACATCACCCGTTGTTTGATCCAATATGATTTTGACCTTACAGTCATTATCCATGTCCAAATCTAAATTTACGGTCACTCCTTTCACTTTTAACTCATCGTCCCGATTAATTAAAAACTCGGTCTCTTCTTTCTTTTTTTCTACAAATGTGTAAAATTCATAGGTGCTTGCATTACCTGATTCTGTTAGCGGTATTGAAATATCCGATTTCCCTTCACTCTCACCTTTGATACTAATCGTGACGTCATTTGTCCGTCCCTTAAAGGCAGCACTTCCCTTTAAATAAGCAGTCCCATAAAAATCTTGATTATCTTCTAATGTGGTATTTAACCCCATTACCTTATCTGATACGACATCGATATCAAGACCAAAATCTTTCAGGTTGGTATGGTAGACTCTTCCTTTTCCATAAGCTATATTACCCTCCATATCCGTAATTTTCAGCTTATCGCCCAAATTAATACCCTTCTTATCAAACAATACCCGCTGATTTTTAACATTATAGCTTGTTTTTAGAAAGGTTACTGTTGTGGTCACATCATTTATATCCAGATAACCCAGTAAATCAGGCTTGTTACGTGGCCCCACGAGGGATAAACTTCCCGACACTGTTCCCTGCGTGTTGTCTATATATAAAGGGATAAAATCTTCTATCGAATAGATTGCAAAATTCTTAATATCGAAATTTAAATCAAAATCATTCTTTGTAATTTCCTTTGCAAAAGAGTAGGTTCCATTAATATCAACTTCATTATCCTCCCCATAAAGATTCCCATTAAGCTTCACCTTTTTATTTGGCAAGTCCAATATTGCGCTTGCATTTAGGTTTCCTATTTGATAATCATTAACTTCTATATTCTCAACCATTAAATCACCATAAAAACCAGGACTATCATCAGATAAATCGACACTCACTCTTCCATTGGCTATTCCATTTAAGTCGATATCTTTTAAAGCCAAAAATTGGGTAAAGTCTTCAATAAAAATATTACTTAAGAAAATATCTGCCTTCTTTTCTTTAGCTCCTATCTCGAGATCAACAAGCAGTTCAGACATGCCATTGTATAACTTCAAATTCTTGGAACTAATACAATCACCAATAAGTATTTCATTGTCCTTATCTATCATCCAAAACTGATCATTTAAATAAATGTTGGAAGGATCAAACTCTAAAGTAACTCCATCATCCTTGGTAATTAAGTTTGCAAATAACTCTAATGATGAATTTTGAGCTCCATCTGCAAACAGCTTGAGGCTCAGTTCGTCTCTAGGACCATTTACCAAAACCGAAAAATCTTTAATAAATAAACTATCCTTCATATAGAATGAAGGAATTGATGAGATAACATCAAACGCGCCGTCATCAACATAAATGGTAGAATTAACATCTAGGGCACTGAAGTCCTTATATTGAACGACAGGTAGATTAACTACAGCCAACATGCTTTTGGTATCCGAATTAATGTTTCCATCAATTCGACTTGGTCTTAAAATTTTCAAATCTGGAACAAACAAACTCAGTAAATCCGGGTTATCCTTAATGTCTAGTTCAAACTTAATCAATTGTTCGCTTACGCTACCCTCAAAATTAGGGATTAGAACGGATCTAAAAGTATTTGGAATTTCTCCAAATTCAAATTCACCCTGAACACTTGCATCTATGTCTTGACTTAAGATTGAAAATTGCTTTTCTCCATTACTTAGCTGCTTGCTCGTTGCGTTTACATATCCTATATCGTAATTCTTGTTATCTCCACTAACAAGAAGGTCATTAATGTTTACATAACCAATTACATCATTTATACTTGATGCAGAAAAATCTGAATTAATTTTCGCTGACACTATCAATTGCTCTTTCCAAAGATTTAAGGCTTTGAGATCAACTCTGTCGACCTCCGCATCAAACTTAAAAACCGGTATTTCTTGAGTTGCATCAATCTGACCGTTAAAATTTAACGCGATATTTTCGTCATTAATGGACATTTTTCCATTAAAGAAATTGTCTTTAACTCGGCCATCAACTAGGACATTTTCGTAGGAATACCCTTTTATATCAATTTGTTCTACTACCGCAGAAACCTCAATATCAAGTGTTTTTAGCTTCAACCCTTTCCCTTTTCCACTTCCTTTTAAACTAATTTCTCCTAAGGCTTCCTCAATACCGAAATATTTCCCTAAACTAAATTGTTGCAAATCAAAGGTTCCTGAGTATGAAGCGTTTTGCTTATTATCCAGCTTGAAATTCAAATCCGTATTGATAGAACCTAATTCCGATTTCAAATATCCCTGAGTTACAAAGTCATTTATAAAACCATCAAATTTACCTTTAAAGAAAAGTCTTCCCAGTTTATCAATATTTTTTGGCAAAGGTATACCCGGATATAAACCAAGAACATCGCTGTAGTCGGTTATCAATCTATCTACTTTACCACTTATAAAAGTTTGCTTAATATCGGGTAAACCATTCATTGAAAAACTCCCTTCAAACAAGCTATATTTACCCGATCTAATTTTCAAATTTTTGGAATTAAAGCTGCTAATTTTCCCGTAGATATTGCCTTGAATATTTATAGGGTAGTTAAACTTATAAAGAGTAGGATCAACAAAATAAGCGAGATCTGTCGAATGGATCAAACTAGGTGCCATTTGGATGTCAAAACGAACATCTTCGGTGAAATTTTTAAACCCATCGAATCCTGCATATCGAAATACCACATCAGACTCCAGTTGGCTATTGTCAGTATTAAGTTTTAGATCACGAAATTCTAAGGCCTCATTATTTATGATCAATTTTTGCTGAAGATTTGATAAGCTAAATCCACTTTTCTCATCAAATGACAGCCCATGAATATTTGTATACAGACTATCTCCAGTAATTAAAAGACTATTAGTATGTAAATTAATTTCACTTAAAGCAAGGTGTTTAGAGTCGATTCGATTTGAAATCAATGAACTATCACCATCCATATCCATGGTAAACTGACCATGATTGAGATTAAGCGTATTGCTATTAAGATTAAATGGTAAGCTTAACAGCATAGGCTGCTCTATTTTGACAAAATTGGGGTTTGGTGGTAATTTTCGATAATGAACTGAAGGGCAATTAACATCCATTCGTTCCAATTCAAAATTCATATCCCCAAACTTCATATAATTAAAGGAGACAAGGGTTTCATCCACCTGCGCTACCAAAGTATTTCCCGCATAATAATCAAGATAATTAATCCAGATATCTTTTAATAAAACATTGTCCATGCTTATCTCCCAAGGATCTGATGTTTTCTCTTTTAATAGCTTCGAACTTGCTTGAGGTAATTGTATTGCATCAATATTAAACAAAGAATCATTATGCGGTCTCTCGATGTTTAGATAAAAATTACTCACCTCAACTCGATCAAGATTAATGGTTTTTTGCAACAATGAAAAGTAACTAAGTTTTGCGTGAACACCTTCTATAAAAGCCAAGGTATCGGCATTCAAGTCCTCAATATATATGTTCTCAATATTAACCGTATTAAAAAAATCAATTTCTAATCGCCCCAGATCTACCGGCAATCCAAGCTGTTTACTTAATTGTTTTGTAGTAATCTTTGCTATCCACGTTTGAATTTTAGGAGACCTTAGACCAAAATATAAGCTTGTTAGCAAAAATACTATTAGGAACAATAGTATTAGTGCTATTTTTGTGAGCGATTTTAAAATTTTCTTTAGTTTCACTAAGCTTATTTATGAGTTACAAATATAAGTATAAACATGGAAGCAGATAACATTTGTATACTTGCCATAGAATCCTCCTGCGATGATACCTCTGCCGCTGTTATTAAAGACGGTAAAGTACTTGCAAATATTATAGTTAGTCAGGCTATACATGCAGAATGGGGTGGAATTGTACCCGAATTAGCTTCTCGTGCTCACCACCAAAACATCATTCCCGTAGTCGATAAAGCATTAAAAGATTCAAATGTTAAAAAAGATGAATTAAATGCGATTGCCTATACGGGAGGACCCGGATTAATGGGCTCACTGATGGTAGGAGGCAGTTTCGCCAAGGCGATGGCTCTTTCTTTGGGTATTCAGACTATTTCAGTTCATCACATGAAAGCACATATACTCGCACATTTTATTGACAAGCCCAAACCACAATTTCCTTTCTTATGTTTAACTGTTTCGGGTGGGCATACTCAAATCGTTTTGGTTCGCGACTATCTTGATATGGAAGTTGTTGGAAGTACGATTGATGATGCTGCGGGAGAAGCATTTGATAAGTGCGCAAAAATATTTGGCTTAACTTATCCTGGAGGCCCACTTATAGATAAGCATGCTAAAAATGGAAATCCTCAAGCTTTTAAATTTACGAAGCCCAGAGTAGATGAACTTTCATTTAGTTTCAGTGGATTAAAAACTGCGGTGCTTTACTTTGTGCAAAAACAACAGAAACTTAACCCTGATTTTGTAAAGCAAAATTTAGCAGATTTATGTGCTTCCCTGCAATTTACTATTGTTGATATTTTGATTGGAAAATTACTTGCTGCTTCAGATAAATTTAAAATAAATGAACTGGCAATTGCTGGAGGAGTATCTGCAAACAGTCTTTTGAGAGAGAAGTTGAACGAGCTCGAAAAGAAAGGATACAACACCTTCATCCCGGACTTCCAATATTGCCTTGACAATGCAGGAATGGTTGCAATGACGGCTTATTTTCAATATTTGAAAAAAGATTTTGCCTCCTTGGATTTCGAACCCAAGGCAAGATGGCCGATGGTTTAATGATTGGCCTATTATTTGATTACCGTTAGAACACTTATCTTTAACTTATGAAAAAATTATTATTTCTTCTATTTTTTGTTCCTGTACTTCTAAATGCCCAAAGTGAAAGAGCATTAAAGTTGTATGGCGAAGGTGTCAAACAATTTTATAACGAAGAATATGTACTTGCATTAGAATTTTTCAATCAATCCCTGGCATTAGATACTAATTTTCAAATTGCAGCTATGAATCGAGGTCAAACCCTGATGAAGCTCGGACTGCTGTATGATGCTATAATGGATTTCAATACCGTTATTGGTCTAGATAGTAATTATGTAGATGCATATAAGGAATTGGCAATATGCTATATTAATACTCATCAATATAGCGAGGCGATAGCAAATTTATATTTATTGATTGCCTTCAATCCCAATATAAAGGCCCCATACAAACAGTTAGGTTTATGCTATTATTACACGAGGAAGTATGAGTTGGCCGAAGAAGCATATGGAATTTATTTGGAGGGGAATGAAAGCGACTTAGAAGCTTGGTTCCAAAAAGGTTTATGCAGTTATTACTATGCAGACTATGAAACTGCAATCACTGATTTTTCCGCAGTATTAGATTTGGATAATATGTACAGCACAGCCATCGAGTGGAGAGGTAAATCTTACCAAAAAGGAAACTACATTGAAAAAGCCTGTTCGGACTGGAGCCTATCTAAGGAACAGGGATTAAGATCAACCCAAGAGTACTTAGATAAGTATTGCACAAAAGGAAATTAACTTTGGCTTACATAGCTGAACCAGTTCTTTAGAATTTGGAAACCCTCCGAGGTAAGGATGGACTCCGGGTGAAATTGGACTCCAGCTATTGGCAATGTCTCATGTTCAAATGCCATAGATTCATCCTCAATGGTTTTTGCAGTGACGTTTAATGGTGCACATATATTTTTTAAAACTAAAGAGTGGTAGCGCATAACAGAAATAGGCGAAGACATTTTTTGAAATAGAATAGAGCCTTCCAAAAACATAATCTCAGAAGTTTTACCATGCATTGGTTTTATTCCTTTATCCAATTTTGCTCCAAAAAACTCACCAATTGCTTGATACCCTAGGCAAATTCCCAATATAGGCTTATTAAGATGTAATCTTTCAATCAACTCGAGACAAATGCCTGCATTTTTGGGGACACCAGGTCCTGGTGAAACCACTAGAGCATTAAAGTCCATCGCGAGAATTTCTTCTACTGAGTATTGGTCGTTTCTTATCACCTTACAAGAATAACCCAACTGAAGAATATAATCATAAAGATTGTATGTAAAGGAATCGTAGTTATCTATGAGCAGGATCACGATTGCTTAATTTGAAGAGGCAGCATCTTGTACGGTCTTATTTAGCAGTTCAAACGACTCTTTGAAATAAGGAATTAAAGCGTCAAACATCGATAAACCCTTTGGGCCGAGTGGCATGATATAATTGTAGGTAGTCGATGAATATTTTAGATTATCAGTAAGGATACCTGTTCCATCCAGAAAAAAGATTAACATGCCAAACAACATCGCAGCTATAACACTCCATACAAGCCCACCTAATATCTTATTGACAAAATTAAGCATGATTGCTCTTAAAACCTTTTCAGTAATATAGGCAACCAATTTTATAGCTGCAATGACAGACAATAGAACTAAAATAAATGAAAGTGCAGGCATAAGAACACTAGGTACATTGAAGTTTTTATATAACCAAACCGCTGCTAAAGTGGAAAAATTCATGGCAATAATAAAGCCTAATACAATGGCAACAAAACTTAATAAAGAATAAATAATACCCTTTGAATATCCATTGTAAAATGCGCCAACTAAAACTAAACCTAATAACACATCCAATATCATTGCAACAAATTTTTAAGGACTGATGCGATTGTTTTTCCGTCGGAAACTCCAGCTAGTTTTATATTGGCCATTCCCATTAAGCGTCCCATATCCTTCTTACTATTCAAGCCACTAGTATCAACCATCGATCTTAATATGTCTTCCAGCTCTTCTATACTTAGTTGTTTAGGTAAAAACTTTTTGAGCACCGCAATTTCCTCTTGTTCCTTTTCTGCAAGATCGTTTCTGTTTTCCTTTTGATAAATCGATAAGGCGTCATTCCTTTGCTTTACCATTTTTTGAAGGATTTTAGCCTCCTGTTCAGTGCTCAGTGTTTCGCTTGCGCCCCTTTCTGTTTTTTGCATGCTTATAGCTGTTTTAACCGCACGCAAGGTTCTCAATCCTGCAGCATCCTTCGCTTTCATCGCATCCTTAAGAGCAATTTGTATTTTTACTTCTAAACTCATAATTATTTTTAAATTATCTTGACCAGTTCTTTTTCAATGTTGCTATAAAATTGGGGTCTGACCAATTCTTACTACCAATTTTACTATAAACTTTGGCTCCCTCACTATTATAAATATAGGTTGTGGGGAATTGTGTCACCCCAAAACGATTAAAATTTTCTACAGTAACAAAATCAATATTGGAATACTTTTCTATATATCCATGAACCTTTGAAAAAGATTCATTTGAGACACATATCACTTGTAAACCATCCCAAATACCACTCATTTCATTTAATGATGGCATCTCGTGGAGACATGGCCCACACCATGTTTGCCAGAAATTAATGACCACTATTTTATCTTGGTAATCAGCTAATTGAACACTCTCCTCATTATTGTATTGCAGAAACACCAAATCCTCTGCATCTATTTTTGGGACAATAAATTTTCTATTTAGCATATAGATAGTCACACCAATAAGCACTGCATAGAAAACTATATTCAACATCTTTTTTACGTTCATCTGAGCTATTCTCCTTCAACGACAATGAAAACATCTTCATTATCTTTTTTCATGTAGTACTTTTCTCGAGCGAATTTCTCTTTCTTTTCATCTGTAGAAAACAACTCTTGCTTAAGTTCATCCACCTTATTAATCTCATTATTATAATACGTTTTTTCTTCTTCAAGTTCATTTAGCTTTTGGCTAAGTTTGAATTGATAGAAAATATTATTTGCATCAAAAAAGATCATCCAGATGAAGAAGAATAGCAGAATAGCAAAATAGATATTCTTAAAATACCAGGGCAGTTGTTTATATTTCTCTATCCACTTTTTCATCACAACAAATGTAGTTAAATTTTAAAGACTACATTTCAAAAAATATTAACGTTTAACCAATCTACTGGATCTAAAAAAGGGCAAAAAAAAAGTCCTTGCAGTAATTAAACTACAAGGACTTTATTAAAAGGAGTTGGCAACGACTTACTTTCCCGGTAAACCAGTATCATCAGCGCAATAGTGCTTAACTTCTCTGTTCGGAATGGGAAGAGGTGTTTCACTATGCTATAATCACCAACAAAAGTTATCCTAATACTGCCTCTACGACAGTCTTCAGACTTCTCTTTTCGTCTGCCTATGGCAAACGATTATATGATTAACACATTGAAAATTAAGATTAAAAAAAGCTAACGAGCAATTAGTAGTGTTCGGCTTTGACGTTACCGCCTTTACACCTACACCCTATCAACGTCCTCATCTCGAACGACTCTTAAAAGAAATCTCATCTTGAAGTAGGCTTCGCGCTTAGATGCTTTCAGCGCTTATCCCTTCCAAACATAGCTACTCTGCAATGCAGCTGGCGCTACAACAGATACACCAGAGGTTTGTCCAACCCGGTCCTCTCGTACTAGGGTCAGCTCTCCTCAAATTTCTAACGCCCACAATAGATAGAGACCGAACTGTCTCGCGACGTTCTGAACCCAGCTCGCGTGCCACTTTAATGGGCGAACAGCCCAACCCTTGGGACCTTCTCCAGCCCCAGGATGTGACGAGCCGACATCGAGGTGCCAAACCTCCCCGTCGAT
>JASJJC010000025.1:0-4112 GCA_037624485.1 Chitinophagales bacterium | reverse complement strand
TTGATGTTCAATATATCTTCTGTTGGATTAGGGAAAACGATTGCTTCATAGCTTAAATCGTGATCCACCACCCCCACTAGGCTCCAATTACTTTGATGGAAACCTTGCGTTAAGTCATTGGTTCCATCGGTTCCTGTATCTATTATGACTTCGCCTATTGTAAAGTCGATACTACCACTGGCGTTAGAGTACGAATCTCCTTGAGTGGATACCACTTCTTGCGCATTTACAAGCTTGATTGTTCCGATTAAAAGGAATAGTATGCTTGCTGTTTGAGTTAGTTTTTTCATAGCGCTAAATATACTTGATTCATTTTATATTATTGATACATTATTGATACATTTGTAAAATGGTCGAAGAATTAAAACTAGAACTAGAAAAGACTTTCAACCGAAAAATAATCAGTAGAGGTGATTGTGAATCACTTGCACAGGATATTTATGAAAAAACAGGTGAGACATTGTCTTACAATACCTTACGAAGGCTTTACGGTTTGGCCGAATTCAGAAAACCTAGAGAGAGCACACTTAACCAATTAGCCATTTATTGTGGTTTTCGTTCGTTTAAAGATTTTACTCAACGATATTTAGAACTGGATACTTGGCCTACATGGCAAGGCTTGTATATTGCATTATCCCAAAATAATCATGATGCTTTAATCGAAATACTGCGTTTCAGAAAATTAAGACAGATAGAATTTACTATATCCATCACCATTGTGATTCGTGAATTATTGTTAAGACGAGATGCGAAAGGGCTCTTACGTATTTTTAGGGAACCCGTTTTTCAGTTTGACAAATTGCCCTATGACGAAGTCGCTCAAATTGGTGTTTTGGTGGGCATCATTTTCCGAAATTATAATGAGGAGGATATTGAAGAAACGCTATTGCAGGAACCTAATTTTATAAACTTGGTCTTTAAAATTTTTGTTGATTATAGTCAACTGAACGGTAAATATGGGCACTGGATTAAAAAGTTACAAGTAATGGAAAATTTAGACATTGAGACCAAGCAATTTATCCATTGTTTAGACATTTGGCGACGAATTTTAGCGAAAGAAAAAATCCCAGCAGATCTTATTGCAAGAATTCCCAAATTGAGTATGAATCAACACCCTATTTTATTTGGACGTATTTTCGGAATTCACATGATTTGTTTAAAATCAAAGACAAAAAAGAAAAGCCTTGTTACTCAATTTATGAACCGATTGAATATTCAGCCGCAATTTGCTACAGAATTGCTTTATGAACCGGCAGTGCAGTGTCTAGTCACCCAGGATCCAGAACTTAACGCGATCGTTGCTAAAAAAGCAAATTTAACCAATGACATTAAATTTTGGTACCATTACTCACAAGTAAACATCCATCGAATCTTTCAAGTCTTGATGCTTATGAATAAGCAGGAATATGTCAAAGCACAAAACGTACTCCAAAATTTTTCATTTGGTCAAATTAGGCATGGTTACAGGGAGTTCATTGAGCTTTATGTCGTATTTTTTCGATGGAAGATTGCAGCAGGTTTAAAGGAAAAGGACCAAAACAAATACAAACAAATTTTTATCAACCATCGAAAAACGATTTCGCACCCGATTTTTACATCTTCTTATTTTACAAATTATTTCCAGGCTTAAAGCCTAAAGAAGTCAATTCACAGCGTATTAATAAAGCATGGGTTCTGATGTTTGATATATTTCTGTTGGATTAGGGAAAACAAGTGCTTTATAGCTTTAATCAATATCCACACTGCATTACAAACAGTGAAAAAGATAGGATAAAAGCTCATGTGTTAAATTATGAGACTCATTTAGCTTTATTTTTGAAGACAATGATCCTCTAATTTTCTATAAAGAAATAGACAGCTTTGCGCTCATGCACCTGAATCCGAATGGAATTTTATATTTTGAATGCAAAAGGTAATCATACAACTAGAATTTCTTTCATTGATGGAAGGCTTAGATTATGATTAATTGAGGTTAGAAACAAATTTACAAGGAAAGGATAGGATGATAAAAGGTACTCTTCCTTTCAATAAATTAGCCTATTTTTGGGCTAAACAAGCAAAAAAAATGAGTCTAGACAAAGATTTACAATTCAGAAGTAATAATAGCTGCGAATTATGTAGTTCGTCGAAAGAATTGGGCGCCTATGTTGTGCCACCAGGCACTGAAGGTGTATTGAGCAAAAGCATATATACTTGTTCCACATGTAATGCTCAAATTGCAGAAAAAGTAGCATTAGATTTAAATCACTGGAGGTGTTTAAACGATAGTATGTGGAGCACTGAGCCTGCTGTTCAAGTAGTAGCGTTCAGGATGTTGCATCGCATGAAAGCTGAAGGTTGGCCCCAAGACTTATTAGATATGATGTATTTGGATGACGAAACAAAAAACTGGGCTAAAGAAACCATACCTGCAGGTGATGCTGTCATCCATCGAGATGCACATGGCAACATACTAAGCAATGGAGATAAAGTAGTAGTTACAGAAACCTTAAACGTAAAAGGGTCCAACATCGCTGCTAAAAAGGGAACTGTGGTTCACAATATTCGTTTGGTTCATGATGATGCAGAACAAATTGAAGGAAAAGTAGATAACCAATTGATAGTTATTTTGACCAAGTTTGTGAAGAAAAATTAAAATCTAGAAATAGAAAATATTCCATTTTACTTCCATTTAATCAAACCATATAAAACTAGTATTCAAGACATCCTTACCATTCAATAAAAACATATCCTGCTGAACCGCTTGTTGCGTAAAATGGATTTGGACAACCTGAACCATTTCCTCCTTTACCTAGATCTGGATATTCATAAAATATACTACTTACGCTTCCTCCGTCAGAACCTGAACCTCCTCCGCCCGATTTGATTATACCTGATCCCACGCTAAACAAACCACTACCGCCAGAACCTGGGGAACTAGCATTGCTATTCCCTCCCATACCACCGCCACCGCCGTATGCTTGAGCCAGTATATTACCATTAGCTACTTCTATTCTTGTTTCTTCGCCGAGCGAGCCATTACCGTAGTTCCCTGCTCCTGCATCACCGCCAGCACCAATAATAATATCTAATGTATCGAAAGGAGTTACATCGATATAACCGTATATCAAACCACCTGCACCGCCTCCGTCACCATTCCACTGGCAACCAGAAGATCCGTTACTCTTGCCACCACCACCACCGGCACCGACTAACTTAACATACACTGAATATATATTTGCAGGCACTACCCAAGATGTGGTAGTGGTAAATTCCTGAATTCCGTGGCTAACTAAAATTGGACTTGAGGAAGAACCTCCTCCACCTCCATTTAAACTTGAAAAATAATTCTCGTCTACTAATATTCCTGAAAAACCTCCGCTTCCCCCTGTAATCAACTGTCCTTCATCTAAAATTAATGGTTGAGATAAATTGTCCAAACTATAAGATGTTCCGTATGCAACATACTTTCCATCAACTCTTACATCACCTGTAGATTTCATGGACAAGATATATAATCTTTTACCTAACGGAACCGTATAACCCGGATAGCTACAATTAGAACAAAGTATTCCAACAATAGCATCAAAATTGCTGTTCATATTAACCAAAACTCCAGAGAAACCTCCGCTTCCCCCTGTAATCAACTGTCCTTCATCTAAAATTAATGGTTGAGATAAATTGTCCAAACTATAAGATGTTCCGTATGCAACATTCTTTCCATCAACCGTTACATCACCTGTAGATTTCATGGACAAGATATATAATCTTTTACCTAACGGAACAGTATAACCCCCATTAGAAGGAAATATTTGAGCAATAGCATCTCCCGTGGTAAACAACTCATCAGGATAAAATAGCTGATTGTAAATAGAAGAACCTCCTATTCCACCACTAACATTAGTAATAAAAACTGAATCTAAACTGATAATATTAGCTAATGAATCATAATCTACTTCCGCACTTATACCATCAGCTCCATCAATCCCGTCTTGTCCAGCAAGACCTTGCGGACCTTGGAAACCTTGTTGGCCTTGAAGACCTGTATCTCCTTGAACGCCCTGTAATCCTTGTGGGCCTGTTACTCCTTGAGGTCCAACAGGTCCTATTGGTCCTGTTGACCCAGTAGCACC
>JASJJC010000024.1:0-81701 GCA_037624485.1 Chitinophagales bacterium | reverse complement strand
GATTACGACTTTTGTTGATACTACATTTAACTCAACAAACCTTTGTACACTTGACCCAAGTCAAGCATTCGTATTACTGGATACGGTATTTTCTGTTTTAGGTTGCGACAGCATTTACAATTCAACGATTACGAGCTTTATCGATACTACATTTAGCGTAAGTAATTTATGTACGATAGATCCAAATCAGGCAGGATCAGTAATGGATACGGTATTATCTTCACTGGGCTGTGACAGTATATACAATAGGATTACTACCCATCTAAGTTATTTGACAAACATTATAGACACTATCTGTGCAGATCAAACTTATAAGTTGCCGGGAGATTCTATGGTGGATGGGCCTGGAATATATCAGGTAGTTTTAACTTCAATTTCAGGTTGTGATAGTACTTTTTTAGTAGAACTTACAGAAGTTCAGCCTAGTTCAATAGTAAATCCAATTGCAGATACTATTGTATGTGAGCAGGATGATGAGTTCATTATTGATGTTTCGAGTTACAATGCCTTGAGTGTAGAATGGGAAGATGGCAGTCTGTCTCCCTTGTATATTGCTCAAAATACAGGTGATTATTCTGTTCAGCTTACACAACAAAATGGTTGTGTTGTTTCAGATACCATTCGTATCCAATTTATTGATTGCATCAACGATTGTGAGGTTATTCTTCCCAACGGATTTAGTCCGAATGGAGATAATGTCAATGATAAGTTTAGCCCGATAAGAATTTGTGAATATGATTTATCTCAGTTCACTTTTGGAATATATAATCGCTGGGGTGAGTTATTATTTGAAACTGAGGACCCTTTGGCATACTGGGACGGTACATTTTTAGGAAAGGCTCAACCATTGGATGTTTATTTATTTTATGTACACTTTACTTTTGATGGTCAAGCCTCATCACAAACCATTACTGGAAATGTAACCTTAATCAGATAGCTTGCTGTTTGATTAAACCTCATACATTTTCACCAGGGTTAATGTTTCTGAATTTATTGACATTTTGCTTCCTTAAGACTAATCATCTGATCAAACTTGTTGTAGCTTTACAATCTCGAAATGGACTCAATAACACAAATAATATTAGGCGCTGCGGCAGGGGAGGCTGTGCTTGGGAAGAAAATTGGTAACCGAGCCATGCTCTGGGGTGCTCTGGCTGGAACTATACCTGATTTGGACGTACTCGGGAGCTTTTTTCTAAGTAGTGTTGATAATATTTCCTTTCACCGTGGAATAAGTCACTCCCTAACATTTAGTATTTTTGGTGCCTTATTGCTAGGGTATTTGGTGCATTTGCTATACGGGTATTTAGACCAGCGGATAAAAAATACTCGTCCTCAAGCGAGCCTGAGACAATGGCAATGGCTCTTCTTTTGGGGGCTGTTTACCCATCCTATATTGGATTGTTTTACCATGTATGGTACTGAGCTGTTTGCTCCATTTTCTGAAACCAGAATTGCTTGGGCAACTATATCTGTCGCTGATCCATTTTATACTATCCCATTTTTGATTTGTTTGATTATTGCCTCAAGATTTAATAGAGATTCACAAAAACGTAGATTTTGGACATATTTGGGTATTGGTTTAAGTTCAAGTTACCTCTTATTCACAGTTGTCAATAAACAACTTATCAATGCAAAGTTTGAACAGGCTATGCAGGCTCAAAACATGCAAGTAGATCGTTACATAACCAATCCATCCATCTTAAATAATGTGTTATGGAGCTGTATGTTAGAAAATGAAGATGCTTTTTACACAGCCCTTTATTCCTGGTTCGACAGCAAAGAAATTGAGTTTGTTCGAATTGAAAAAAATCATGATATTATCGAAGGACTTAATGATGATCCAACGATTCTAGAGTTGAGAAAATTCAGCAAGGACTATTATTCCGTAATGCCAATTGGCAATCAATTGCAATATAACGATCTCCGCTTCGGTACATTTTATGGAAAAGGTGATGAAGAGAGCGATTTTCCTTTTCGTTTTGTCTTGGATTACAATGAGACGGATGGATATATTCTACGAGGAACTTTAGGTGGCCCTGAAAAAGATCAAGCCAAGGAAATGATGATTTTTTTGTGGAAGCGAATTCTTGGAAATTAGCAGTTTTTACAAGTTAGTAGGCGTCGAATTTTGAATTTTGAGCTTATTGAATTAAATTTAGTGTTTTAAGTACACTAACTAGATTCAAGTATTGCACTACATGTCATGCAAAAATATTTTTTTTCTTTTATTATTAGCTTTGTTTGGGAGAACTTTTGCTCAGTGTAATCAAAATTTTAACCTTGGTAATGATACCTCAATATGTATTAATGACCAGTTGTTGCTTGAAATTAATAACATCTACGATAACTATCAATGGCATGACAATACTGGTTTAAGCACCAATACTATCAATACACCCGGGACTTATTTTTGCACCGCAACTCAAATAGGGAGCAACAATTTAGTTGTTAACGGAGACTTTGAGTCAGGTAACACCCTATTTAGTACGGATTACACCTATTATCCAATAGCGGATGTTTTTGGTCCTCAAGCTTCGTATGGTGTGATTAATAATCCAAATATATGGTTTAATCCATTTGACCCTTGCACTGACCATTCTTCGGGCAATGGGAACATGATGGTTATCGATGGTTCGGCATTTAATGGGGGAACGGATGCAATTTGGTGCCAAAACATAAATGTACAAGCAGGAAGCAAATATCAATTTTCTTATTGGATACAATCAGTAACTGGGTCAAATATTTTATCCAACATTCAGTTAAAAATCAATGGGGCGATAATCAGCACCAATCTTTCACCTTTTGGTCCTTGTATATGGCAAGAAAGAGTAGCTTTATGGACAAGCCCTACCTCGGCAAGTGTTAGTTTTTGTTTATATGATTTAGAACTATCTGGTAATGGAAATGACTTTGCCTTTGATGACATTTCGCTTTTTGAAGTTTGTGAGTATGGTGATACTATTCTTGTGTCTAGTGTACCTAGCGATACCATTCAAGTTTTTGAGGAAATTTGTCCTGCCGATAGCTTGTTTGTGGGTGGCGCTTGGCAATTTAATGAAGGCACTTTTTATGATATCACGTCAACAGCTAATTGCAGTGAATTTACTGAAACAACCTTGATTTTTTTTCCAGTTGATACCACTTTTGAAACCCAAGAGATATGTCAAAATGATAGTTTGTTCATCGCAGGTCAATGGCAAAGCCAAACCGGCATATATTTTGAAGAGATTCCTGGGTTGATATGTCCAAATGTAAGACAAACTAGCTTAGTGGTCAATCCTCTTCCCAATGCTAATGCGGGGAATGATGTAATCATATCCTATGAGCAGATTCTCACTCTTGAATCTAATGAGCTTTCTTCAAGTTTTGGATTTTCATGGGTTTCTATGGATAGTATTTATAGCACCGAAGCGAGTTTTGACTTCGTGGTTTCTGAACCTGTTCAGACTTTCTATTTAGAACTTACTGAGGGTGTTTGCATAGGTTTAGATACGGTCACAGTTTTTGGTTTACCCTTGAATTTAGCCATTCAAATTCCAGATGCATTTTCACCCAATTTAGATGGAGTAAATGATGTATTTCGTCTAGTGAATAAAGAGGAGTTTCAAGAAATTGAAATGCAAATTTACAACCGGTGGGGAGAGTTAATTTTTTCTGGTATTAATGAAGAATCCGAATGGACTGGGGATAGTAAAACGCAAAAGAAATGTCCTATAGGCTTATATATATACTACATCGAAGCACTGCCTTTTGGAAGGGCTGAAAGAATGATTCGAAGTGGCACATTAACCTTAATTAGATAAGTAAACCATAGTTTATAAACCCAAATTAATATGATAATAATTGCAGAAAGCGGATCAACTAAATGTGATTGGCTAGTTTTAAATGATGATTGGGACATAGTGAATCATGAGCAAACATTGGGGTATAATCCATATTTCCATGATGAGTATTTTATTTATGGGGATTTAAAGTTGAATACTTTCTTGAATGAACATAAGTATTCTGTCAATAAAGTTTGGTTCTATGGCGCAGGATGCTCGACTAATCATTATTCCAAAATTGTATTAAATGGTTTGGAGCGATTTTTCCCAAAAGCTGTCATTGAAGTTGAACATGATCTAATGGCTAGTGCATTGGTTGCATACAAAGGAGAACCCTGTATCTCTTGTATTCTTGGAACAGGATCTAATGCTTGTTATTATGATGGGGAAATATTAACAGAATCAAATCCTCCATTAGGTTACATTGTCGGTGATGAAGCTAGTGGTTGTTACTTCGGTAAAACCCTGTTAAATGCCTACTTTAATAAGCAGCTGCCTGAGGACTTAGCCAAAGCTTTTAAGGAAACCTATAATCTATCCCATGCTGAGTTTACCGCTAAGACATACAGCTCTGCAAGGGCGAATGTATATCTGGCAAGTTTTATGGAATTCTATTCTGCAAATAAACAACATTCTTATATTCAGCAGATAGTCAAAAAAGGGTTCAGAGAGTTTATTGAAAAGCATATTTGTTGCTTTGATAATTATACGGATATTAAGATTAGTTTCGTCGGCTCTATAGCTTATTTCTTTCAAGATGAAATGGAGTATGTTGGCAGTGAGTATGGTTTGAGTTTTGATGAATTTTTCAGAAAGCCTGTATTCAAATTAATGGAATATCACAAAACTCTAGAAGCAGTTAAAATTAAATAACAAGCTTTTTTATTCATGAAATTGGACTTTAGTCTTCTTTGTAAATGTATAAATTTGCAGGCCTATGAGCTTGTCCTTTCAGTTTTTCATCCAACTTTTTTAAGTAGGTTTTCGTCTTCAAGTTTTTTCTAAAATTTCGTTTATCATAGGTAACATTTAGAATTGCCTCGTAAAATTTCTGTAATTGACTTAGGGTGAATTTCTCTGGAAGTAATTCAAAGCCAATTCGCTTGTCAACCAAGTTATCCTTCAAATGCTTGTAAGCAGCTTCTACGATTAAATTGTGATCAAATGCCAATGTTGGTATTTCATGAATAGGAGTCCATTGAGTCTCTCCAGCAAAAGAGGAAGGGGTTGGCGTGTAATCTTCTGATTTAACTAAGGCATAATAGGCTACCGTTATAACGCGAGCCTCGGGTTCTTTTCTAAAGGCTCGAAGCCATTCTTGGTCTTTAAGGGCACTTACTCTATTGGGGTCGCCAAACGTATGGAACTGTTTCAAGTAAATACCCTCAATATTGGTTAGTCGATAAAGTATTTTTTCAGCTGCAGCATCCAGGCTTTCATCTTGATTGACCAAATCGCCGGGGATAGCAAATTGTTCAGTGCTTACATTCTCGATGGCTTTCCGTTTAATTAAGAGTACTTTTAAAACTCCATTAGAGTAACCAAAGACAACACAATCTACGGAGACATTTGGATTGATTTGAGGTGTGCGATTAGAGTTGGCTTTCATAAGGGTGTCTTTGAGGGGAAAAAGAGGGTGTATTTATATAAAAAAATGATAAACAAAACAAGAGCTTGAATATAGTAAAATATTTAGAAATTTCCAATTAGTGTATTTTTGACACTTTCAAAAAAAAGCATTATATTTATTTCTGAATTTTAAAAATTCATCAGTCTTTTTTCATAAATTGATGTTTTTTTCAATGATAACCAAATCAAAATAATTTATGAAGCATTTCTCCTTATTTTTATCCCTTTTTGTCTCTATATCCTTATATGCTCAGCCCAATCAGGTGGATATTCAAAGTTCCAATAGTGGGTTTAGATTGAATGTAGATAGCCAAGATTTAATGATTAATGGAGTGAATTGGGATTACTTTCCAATAGGCACGAATTATACCTACAGCTTATGGAATCAATCTGATAATTTTATCAAGTCAGCATTAGATGCTGAAATGGGTTTGCTTAAAAATATGGGCGTCAACACCATAAGAGTATACACTGGAATTCCTTCGAGATGGATTACCTACATCTATAATAATTTTGGAATTTATACGATGCTTAATCACTCCTTCGGCCGATATGGCTTAACCATTGAAGGCGCTTGGGTAGGAATTACTGATTATGACAATCCAAAGGCTCAAGCGATGCTGTTAGAGGAAGTGAGAGAAATGGCGGAGGACTATAAAAATACTCCCGGATTGTTAATGTTTTTGCTTGGAAATGAAAATAATTATGGTTTGTTTTGGGATGGTGCAGAAACTGAAGATATTCCTGTGGATGAAAGGAAATCAACATTAAGAGCAAGAGGACTATATGAGATGTTTAATCGGGGTGCGCTAGCGATTAAAGAGATTGATGGCAATCATCCTGTAGCATTATGTAATGGAGATCTATTGTTTATTGATATCATAGCAGAGAAGTGTCCTGATGTAGATATTCTCGGAACAAACATGTATCGAGGCGTGTCTTTTAGAGATGCTTTTGAAAGAGTAAAAAATGAATACGGTAAACCATTAATGTTTACAGAGTTTGGTGCAGATGCTTTTAGTGCCTTGGAAAATAATGAGGATCAAGAAGCTCAAGCTTACTACATGGTTGGCAACTGGAAGGAAATTTATTCAAATGCTGCGGGAATTGGTGGCGCGGGTAATTCAATAGGAGGATTTACCTTTCAATTTAGTGATGGTTGGTGGAAGTTTGGGCAAACAAAGAATTTGAGTGTGCATGATAATAACGCTTCTTGGTCCAATGGTGGATACCAAATGGATTACAAAGAAGGCGAAAATAACATGAACGAGGAGTGGTTTGGTATTTGTGCTAAAGGAGCAACTGAGGTTAGCGGACTTTACGAGTTATATCCCCGTGCAGCTTATTATGCGTTGAAAGAAGTTCATGAATTCAACCCTTACGATACAGCAAATGGGACGGCAGAATTAGAAAACTACTTTAACAAGGAAGTGCAGATTGCAGAGTCAGTTCTCAAAGCTAGGGGAGACAAAGCTGCCATGCAAAGTGGAAAAAATAAAT
Organism: Chitinophagales bacterium; assembly: GCA_037624485.1. Lineage (GTDB taxonomy): Bacteria > Bacteroidota > Bacteroidia > Chitinophagales > UBA8649 > JAFMKE01. Next base: position 74,745 of record JASJJC010000024.1, on the reverse strand, counting down.
ATATTCAATTGAGCCGTTTTTCAGCTAGATTCACCACCTTTAATACCGGTGGAAATAGAGTGTCCACTCCTAAAAGTGTAGATCCAAATGTTCAACAGTATCCTGACCAATTAGGCTTTGACCACATGCAATCCTTTTTTATTGGGATACAAGCAAATCCAGCACCCAATGTTAGCGCAAATGTAGAGTTTAATATGCTGGGCAATGTTGCGCAGAATCCAATAGATGAGATCTTTTATGAGAATCGTGGTCGTCCGATTACGGTAAACAGCTCCAATGGCCCAGTGGAATTGCAAGATGTCAATCGTTTTCAAGTATACAGTGCAAGCTTTAACTGGAATCATAAGTTATTTAATTTGGATGCTTTCTATCGAACAGGACATTTTCATTGGGGATATGAGGGCGACTTTTTCGGTTTGTATCCAGAAGCATACTATGGACCCAATATTGACACTTATAATGGTAATGCTCCTTTAGGTTTAGAGCTCGAGGGGAAAAAATACTTCAGGGGTTTAAAGATTGCTTTTGGTCCCGAATTATGGTGGGGTGCCAACCCAGCATTATTGGTTAAATATCAAAGAGAATTTAAAAATTATGAGCTAGCCGGTATCTTTCATGAAGATATCACGCAGCGAGGTAATACTGAAAGTTCATTTGCGATTCCTCAACCTAAAACTCGAAGAGCAACATTGTATGTTCATGCAGATTATGGGAAATTTGGCGTAGCTCTTGGCGGAATTTGGGGAGGAAATCCATTGAATGGAAGGGCTTACCAAGTGCTTAGAGGTGAGGATAATAATCCGCAAGCATTCGAAACAACAATTAAACCACAAGATAATTGGGGTGGAAAGGCAAAAGTTACTTATACTGGGGGTCGATTCAATTGGTATGCTCAAGGAGCTGCTCAAGGTTTAGTCGCCAATGGAGGAGTGGACAACACCTTAACTTTTACAGGCTGGAGATTAAAGGATAGTGGAAGCGGCAATCAATACAACTTCTTAACCGGTTTAATGTTTAATGTAGGGGACTTTCAAATTGCACCTAATTTTTTGTGGCAAAGACCAATAGAAGGGCCAATGGTTGCTAGTCTTGCAGCTCCAGCAAGATTAAGAAATATTATTGATGATCCATTTGTAGTTAGAGGAAATCGTGAGCAAATAGGTGGTGAGATATTATTAACTTTTGATCCAACTCCTGCCACATATATGTACGAATGGGATAATGATTTTGCTGAGGATGCAAAATTTGCAGCAAGTGCAGGATTTATTTTTAGGCACCTTCCAACTTCCCAAGATGCCTCTATTGGGATTTTGCAGGATGGTAGAACGATTTTCGCATTTCCGGGAGCAGCTCCAGCACAAGATTTATGGGAAGCGAATGCACGAATTGTTTCGAAAATTAATCCAGATTTTGGAATTATTGGAAACTTCTATGCAGGTAAGGCACAAGCCAATGGTGACAGTGAGCGAAGTTTCAATCGTTTTGGAGGAGATGTGAGATTGATTTACAAACAATTGAAAGTGAACTATGGCATGAAAATTAATGACTGGGGTCCTTATGATTATCATAGAGATTTCAACTTAACTTTCCCGCTTCAATTCACCTTAGATATTTCTACTATTTTAGGCAAACCTTCTTGGCTATATATTCCTCAAACTAAAATTGGAATTTTGGGAACCTGGCGTGCATTGGATCAATACTCGAATCGATATTGCCCAGCTACAACTACAGATGTAAATGGAAACACAGTTTGTGTAAGTAACCTTGACGGTTTTGATAGAGGGAGTGAATGGGAAATAAGAGCATATATTCAATTAAATATAGGTGGAGATAGATAATTAATTAATAAACTTTGAATGCTTTCTAAGGTTGATTAATAACTACAGAGGCAAGAATTATAATTGGCTGATTAAAAAATAGATTATGTATAAATTAAATAATATCAAAGCAATCGGATTACTTGCTTTCATCATAGTTGCGCTTGCTGCTTGTAAACCAGATGAAGCGGATTTTAAATCACCTTCTTTTTCAAATAATCCTGATGTTTTCATGGATGATTTTAGTAGTGGTTTGCAATATGCTGTATTCCAAGGAGCTTCATTTTCAGCATTTGATGTTACGAGTGAAGTGACTTACGGAGGCTCTGCATCTGCTATGCGATTCGCAGTGCCTGATGTGAATTCTTCGGATGGCTCATATGCAGGAGGCACCTTCTTTGTAGGCGATGGCAGAGATTTATCTGAGTATAATACGCTTTCTTTTTATGCTAAGGCAACAAAATCAGCAACAATTGATGTCATCGGTTTTGGAATCTCTTTCGGAGAAGACTTATACGAAGTATCAACTTCAATTGATGTGAATACCAATTGGAAAAAGTACTATATTCCAATTCCTGATGCAAGTAAACTAAGCAGTGAAAAAGGCTTGCTCCATTTTGCTGAGGGGCCAGAGAATGGCCAGGGATATACGTTTTGGTTAGATGAAATTAAATTTGAAAAGACGGGCTTACTCGCTCACCCAAAAAGTACAATAATGGGTGGGGATAACATAGTCAAACTAGCTTACCAGGGTATAGCTGTTAATATTGAAAATGTCAGCTACTCTATTAATCAACCAGATGGGGTTTTTAAAGATTATAATATCCAACCGGGATATTTTTCTTTGACCTCCGGAAATGAATCTGTAGTGCAAATCGATGCAGATAATAAGATCAAAATAGTCGGTGAAGGTTTGGCCTTGATTAGAGGATATATAGACGGAGTAGAGGCAGATGGAAGTTTAACCCTAAATGTTCAAGGGAGTTTTAGCTCCGCGCCAACACCAACATATGACCAAGCTAATGTGGTTTCCTTATATAGTGACCACTACAATAATGTTCCAGTTGATTTTTTTAATGGATACTGGGAACCTTTTCAAACTACCCGCTCGGAAGATTTTTCCATTAATGGCGATAATATTTTAAATTATGTTGAATTTAATTTTGTGGGTAATCAGTTTTCTAATCCTACTGTAGATGCTTCTGCAATGACTCACCTTCATCTGGATTTATTCATTCCTGTAGCAGTTCAGTCGTCCACTAGCTTGAATATTACTATACGTGACTTTGGTCCGGATGGTACAGATGGCGGAGGAGATGATGCAGACATAATTGAAAGTTTTACCGATTTGGATTTGACTTCAGGTATTTGGAATAGTTTAGATATTCCATTGAACGGATTAAGCTCGAAAAATGCCTTAGGTCTGCTGATATATGAGGGTAATGAACTACCAAACTTTTTTCTCGACAATGTATTCTTTTACAATTAGAACATTAAAATAATTAGCAACATGAAATATTTAATTTTAACTAAACTCAATAAACAAATCTTTGCAACATCCATTGCTTTTATGTTCGCAGTATGTTTTACTTCTTGTGACAAAGATGGCTCCTCTGACTTTTTAGATAGAGAGTATAATTTAATTTGGAGCGATGAGTTTGTGGGGCAGTATGGAGATCTTCCAGATTCAAGTAAATGGACTTATGACTTAGGGACTGGCAATGATGGTTGGGGAAATTCCGAGCTGCAGACCTACAGAGATCTTCCTGACAACGTCTCGCTGGATGGTCTGGGAAATTTGGTGATTACCGCTATGGATGAAGCTTTTGGAGGTTCGCCGTTTACCTCAGGAAGAGTGAAGACACAAGGCTTGTTTACTGCTAAATATGGACGTGTAGAAGCGAACATTAAAATTCCTTTTGGACCAGGTATTTGGCCAGCATTTTGGATGTTAGGTTCAAACATTGATGAAGTAAGTTGGCCTCAATGTGGCGAAATTGATATTTTAGAGGCTCGTGGGCAGGCACCTAGTATTATGTACGGAAGTTTGCATGGACCAGGATACTCTGCCGGAACAGCAGTAACCGAGGCTTACAACTTAGGAAATGATCGTTTTGATTCAGATTTTCACATTTATGCAATAGAATGGGGCGAAGATTACATTGATTTTTTTGTAGATGATATTTTGTACAATCAAGTGACTGCAGAAGATGTTGCAGGAGAATGGGTCTACAATAACTCATTTTTTATGGTACTGAATGTTGCCGTAGGTGGAGGTTTTGCTGGTTTTCCAACAACTGGAACTCCATTTCCTCAGCGAATGCTAGTCGATTATGTTAGAGTCTATAAAGAAATATAGCTAGCATTTTATAATATCCATCTAGAACATAAATAGTGCATAGATGCATCTTTTGCTTTGAGTATCCTATGCAAACGACTATTTAATTATGATTACTGCGAGTACAAAAGAAGCTATGATAAAAGAAACCGCCATTAAGTCTGTAGATATTCAAGGAATGACATTTTTTAAAATTGAAAATGTTGACCAAATGTCTCCTTTTTTTATGAGTATTGTGAGTCCTGGCAATCATTGGTTGTTTATTGCGAGTAACGGAGGAATTAGTGCGGGCAGGAAAGATGCAGAAAATGCCTTATTTCCTTATTATACAGTTGATAAAATAACAGAGTCCTCAGAAGAAACGGGAAGCAAAACTATAGTCAAAGTTCTCAAAGATGAGGTCGATACATGGGAGCCATTTTCGATTCGGAATGGCAGGTCATTTAGATGTACGAATAATTTGTATAAAAGTGTTTACGGCAATGCTATTATTTTTGAAGAGATCAATCATGACCTAGATTTATGTTTCCGATACAGATGGAGCTCTTCAGCTGAATTTGGGTTTGTAAAGACTTCCACAATAGAAAATTTAGCTGACTTACCCTGCAGCATAGAACTTTTGGATGGAGTACAAAATATTTTACCACAAGGAGTAGGTAGTGAGTTGCAAAATCGGGCGAGCAATTTAGTTGATGCATATAAACGAAATGAACTTGATGCTGAAAGTGGCCTGGCAATGTATGCCCTTAGTGCAATGATTGTAGATAAGGCAGAACCTAGGGAGGCACTTAAAGCGAATGTGGTTTGGAGTTCTGGTTTACCGAATAGTAAATATTTACTTTCCTCTCTTCAATTGGATGCTTTTAGAAAGGGCGAAAAATTGAACGAAGAAATCGATATCAAAGGTGAAAAAGGAGCATATTTCCTTGTCAATAATATAGAGCTGGCTGCCCAAGAAAGTAGTTCATGGAACTTTATTGCAAATGTCAATCAAAGTCAATCTAATGTTATTCGCTTGATTGAAACAATTAACCAAGATCAATCGCTTTGGAGTAAAATAGACAAGAACATCCATGCAGGAACACAAAAATTGATTGAGTTAAATGCTTCTGCAGACGGTATTCAACAAACTACAGATTCACTCAATGATGCACGCCACTTTTCAAATGTTTTGTTTAATATCATGCGTGGTGGAATTTTCGATTTTAACTATCAAATAGAAAAGGAAGACTTTAGCCTTTTTGTAGAGTATGCAAATAAGCAAGTTTTCACAACACAAAACAAGCTGATTCAAGAATTACCGGAGCACTTTGATCTTTTTGAATTGAAGGAACTTACCAAACAGTCAAAAAGTATTAACCTTACCCGAATTGTTGCTGAATATTTACCCCTCAAATTTAGTAGAAGACATGGAGATCCAAGTCGACCTTGGAATAAGTTTTCCATCAATACGCAAAATGAGCAAACCGGTGCAAAAATTTTAGATTACGAAGGTAATTGGAGAGATATTTTTCAAAATTGGGAAGCACTCGCTCATGCCTATCCGTCTTTCATGGAAGGGATGATTTTTAAGTTCTTGAACGCTACTACCTTTGATGGATACAATCCATACCGAGTGACAAAGGATGGCTTCGATTGGGAAACTATTGAGCCGGATGATCCTTGGTCATACATTGGCTACTGGGGCGATCATCAAATCATATATTTATTGAAGTTCTTGGAGTTTATGCAAGATCGAATGCCCGGTAAATTGGATACTTATTTGGACCAAGAAATATTTGTTTATGCCAATGTGCCCTATAGAATCAAGCCATACAGCGATATTATTCAAAACCCCAAAGACACGATTGATTTTGACCATGATTTAGATCAACAGATCCGGGATAGAAGAAGTGAGTTTGGATCGGATGGCGCTTTACTTACAGATGAAAAAAATGAGATTTATCGAGTCAATTTTATCGAAAAAATATTAGCCACTGTTTTGGCAAAATTATCCAACTTCATTCCGCAGGGTGGTATTTGGATGAATACCCAGCGGCCAGAATGGAATGATGCGAATAATGCTCTTGTTGGAAATGGGGTATCTATGGTGACCCTTTATTATCTGCACAGATTCCTTTTGTTTTTCCAAGATCTTTTAGAAAAAACAGCTAAGGAAAATGTGAAAATTTCCAGCGAACTAATGGATTTTTACAAAGGGGTTAGAAAAACCTTACTAGATAATGAAGCGCGCTTAGAGCAAAAGATTTCGGATAAGGATAGAGGGGCTCTTTTAGATAGCTTCGGAGAAACTGCATCAGATTTTCGAAGCCATGTGTATAGTCAGGGATTTTGGGGGAAGAAGCGGAGTATATCTGTTGCGGGACTGAAAAACTTTACGCGGATTAGTTTAGCCTTTATCCAACATAGTATAGAAGCAAATAGACGAGAAGATGGCATGTTTCACGCTTACAATCTAATGACTCGAAAAAACAATGAAGTTTCAATTGCCCACTTAAGTGAAATGTTAGAGGGGCAGGCTGCTGTGCTAAGTGCAAAATATCTGCAGCCGAAAGAGTGTCTGGAGGTCTTAGACGCATTAAAGAAGAGTGTTTTATTTAGAGAAGATCAATATAGCTACATCTTGTATCCCAATAAAAATTTAAAAGGTTTTTTAAATAAAAATAGAATTCCAAAAAATGCAGTGGACTCATCTCAATTGTTTCAGGAAATGCTTGAGGCTAATGACAGAAGCATTATCGAAAAAGATGTTCAAGGGCAATACCATTTTAATGGTGATTTTGGATTTGTTGAAGATTTGAAGTTGGCAATTAATGAAATAAAAAACCCTGAATGGAGCGTTCTAGCAAATTCCGAAATGGAAACTATTCTCACAATTTTTGAAGATGTTTTTAATCATAAAGCCTTTACTGGGCGATCAGGTACATTTTTTGGATTTGAAGGGCTCGGATCAATTTATTGGCACATGGTGTCCAAATTACTTCTCGCTGCACAAGAGTGCAGTTTGCAGGCTATAGAGCAAAACGAGGATCATGAAACTATAGGTAAGCTGCTCGAGCATTATTATGAAATCCAAGCCGGTATTGGCGTGCACAAGTCGCCACAGCTATACGGGGCATTTCCAACTGACCCATACTCGCATACTCCAGCGGGTCGAGGAGCTCAGCAGCCTGGGATGACCGGACAAGTAAAAGAAGATATACTAGCGCATTGGGGAGAATTAGGTGTTTATGCAAAACAGGGGAAACTGTATTTTAATCCTCGCTTGTTGCGTAGAGAAGAGTTTCTGCTTCAACCAGGGACTTTCAAATATATTGATGTTCACGGCAAAGCACAGCAAATAGATTTGGCAGATAATACCTTGGCATTTACCTATTGTCAGATACCAGTGGTTTATAAAGTATCCACTGCCGATAAAATCACGGTTGTCAGCAAAGGAGAGTCTAAGGATTATGCAGCCTTAAATTTGGATATAGAAACAAGCCTAAAGGTTTTTAGACGCAAAGGAGAAATTACACAAATTATCGTTGAGATAAAGAATGAGGTTTTAAGGTGAAGTCAACTTAAGCTGCGCGATGAATGACAGAAGACAAAAAAAAGCAAAGTCCGATCAAATAATATCGACTAGCTCATTAATAGGAATCAGTGGAAACTTGTTTATAATGTTTTTAATGCTGAGTTTAAATTCGTGCGATTTTAACGTTAAAAAAGAAGATGGAATGAAAAAAGTGACAGCAGCAGCTATTCTTGCCAACCCGGATTATAAGGCAATCTCATACGGGGGTTATCGAAAAGACACAAGGAGCGCGCAGCCTACTATCGCGCAGTTAAAAGAGGATTTGAAGATTCTTGCAGCAATAGGGGTTAAAGTGATACGAACATATAACGTTCATATGCAGCACGCGGTAAATACCATCGAAGCAATTGAAGAATTGAAAATTGAAGACGAAAAATTTGAAATGTACGTGATGCTCGGTGCATGGATTGACTGTAAAAATGCTTGGACAGGTTTGAAGCCTATTCACGAAGAGGAAAGCGAAAGGAATGCAATTGAAATTGAAAGAGCAGTTCGGCTAGCTGTCGAACATCCTGATATTATAAAAATTATTTCTGTTGGAAATGAAGCGATGGTAAAGTGGGCAACTGAATATTATGTTTATCCCAAAGTAATACTCAAATGGGTCAACCATTTGCAGGACCTCAAAAAACAAAATAAACTACCGAAGGATTTATGGATCACTAGCTCAGATAATTTTGCATCTTGGGGTGGGGGCGATGCGCAGTATAGGGTGGAAGAACTCAATGAGCTTGTTCATGCTGTTGATTATATCTCTATGCATACGTATTCTATGCATGACACGCATTATAATCCTGTATTTTGGGGGACGCTTTACGATGAACACAATCTGTCTGATCAAGAAAAAATTGATGCAGCTATGGTCCGCTCGGTTGAGTATGCCAAAAGTCAATATTATGCAGTCAAAAGCTATATGCATTCATTGGGCGTAGATAAACCAATTCATGTTGGAGAGACAGGTTGGGCAAGTTATTCAGAAGATTTTTATGGTCATCAAGGATCCTTGGCTTGTGATGAGTACAAGCAAGCCAAATATCATGACCTGATGAGAGAATGGACAAGCGTGGAGCAAATTAAATGTTTCTACTTTGAGGCTTTTGATGAGCCTTGGAAGGATGCAGATAATCCTGGAGGTTCTGAAAATCATTTTGGATTATTTAATGTGCAAGGACAGGTCAAATACGTATTGTGGGATTCTTTTGATAAAGGGGTATTCAAAGGACTAAGTAGAGATGGAGTTGCTTTAATTAAAACCTTTAACGGAAATAAGGATAGTTTATGGAAGGATGTTCAATTACCACCAGTAAAAGAAATATTAATACCAGAATATCAAGCTCTATGAAAAAAATCTATTGCTATATTTTGTTGCTATTAATGGGGAGTCAATCTTGTAATATGCAGATTAATCAGAATGACCAAGAAGAAAAATTATGGTCGGTAGAAGTTTATGAAACTTCTGCTGCAGGCAATGCTTTAACCAAAATGGATGAATTTGAAAAAACTGATTCAATGCTTGTAGTTCGCATTAATAAAGCGATCAAATTTCAAACAATCACGGGTTTTGGAGGCGCATTTACAGAATCTTCTGCTTACTTATTGAATCAGCTAAGTGAGGAAAATAGTCAAAAAATTATAGATGCTTATTTTAGTGAAGAAGGAGCAAACTATTCACTTTGTAGAACTCATATGAATTCATGTGACTTTTCGTTGAATCAATATTCTTATGCCCCTATTGAAGATGATAAAACACTTGAGCATTTTTCAATTGAAGAAGATCAAGCCGATTTGATTCCAATGATCAAAGCAGCTATGGCGAGTTCTGAGGAAGGATTCAAGTTGTTTGCATCTCCTTGGACGGCGCCGCCTTGGATGAAAGACAATAAGGGATGGGTCGGGGGTAAATTACTTCCCGAATATTACGACACCTGGGCGCTCTTTTTTTCAAAGTATCATCGAGCTTATCAAAAAGAAGGAATTGATTTGTGGGGTTATACGGTTGAGAATGAGCCACATGGAAATGGAGATAATTGGGAAAGCATGCACTACTCTCCAGATGAGATGACTGATTTCGTTCAAAACTATTTGGGTCCGCAATTGGAAAAAGATGGCTTTGGAGAGTCTGTAATACTTGGTTACGATCAAAATCGAGCTGGAATCAAGGAATGGGTGGATGTCATGTATCAAGATGAGCACTCTGCGAAGTACTATGATGGCACGGCCATACATTGGTACGAAAGTACCTACGATTATTTTCCAGAAGAATTGCAATATGCGCATCGAAAAGCACCAAACAAGTATTTGATTCAAACGGAAGCATGCGTGGATTCAGAAATTCCAGCTTGGAAGGATGATGCTTGGTATTGGAGTAAGGTCGCCACAGATTGGGGATGGGATTGGGCAAGAGAAGAAGACAAACACTTGCACCCAAAATATGTCCCGGTATACAGATATGCGCGCGATATTATAGGGTGTCTAAACAATCATGTGGATGGTTGGGTGGATTGGAATATGGTACTTGACCGTCAAGGTGGTCCAAATTGGTTCAAGAATTGGTGCGTTGCGCCGGTTATTGTTGACCAAGAAGCCGATGAAGTTTATTTCACGCCTATTTATTATACCATGGTTCATTTTAGTAAGTTCATTAGACCAGGAGCGGAAGTTTTAGGCATCGAAAACACCGATGAAGATTTAATGATCACCGCTGCTCAAAATCCTGATGGCTCCATAGCCGTTGTGCTGTTTAACCCGTCAGAAGAGAAAAAAGATTTGATGTTAAAAATGGAAGGTTTTAATTATTCCATTCGAATTAATAACAAAGCTATTCAAACGATACTTTTAAACCCTAAGCCAAATGAGTAACCATTCAACTACCACTCTCACAAAAGTTCCATTTACACAAAAAATAGCCTTTGGATTCGGAATGCTTGCCAATCAGATGTTTCCTGCATCCCTAGGAGTATTTGTTATTGTTTTGGTTCAAGATCTAGGCTTTGCCGCGTTGCTCTGGGGGATTATTCAATTTGCTCCTAGAATATTTGATGCAATAACAGATCCTATAATGGGATTCATTTCCGATAATACAAAGTCTAAATGGGGCCGACGCAGACAATATGTATTTGTAGGCTCTTTAATAATGGGACTCTCCTTTATTGCCATGTGGCAACTCTATGAGAGCAATGGATTAATTTATAATTTCTGGTATTTCATTTTGTGGTCTTTTGTCTTTTATCTGGGGCTCACTATATTTAGTGTGCCATACGTGGCCATGGGCTATGAGATGAGTGAAGATTTCCACGAGCGAACAAATATCATGGGAGTCGCTCAATGGATTGGACAGTGGGCTTGGGTTATTGCACCTTGGTTTTGGGTGATCTTATATGATCCATCATGGTTTCCCGGTGGCGCTGAATCGGGAGTCAGAGAACTGTCGATATGGGTGGCGATTCCTTGCACTATTTTCGCCCTTATTCCTGCATTATTTATAAAGAGTAAATCTACTGAAGATAGGGCTGATTTTTTGCCAATAACTGCTACATATATAGGGAAAAGCTTTGTGAATATTTTTAAAACTGCATTTGAAGCGTTCAAAATTGTTCAGTTTCGTAGGATTGCATTTGCAACATTCTTGATATTTAATTCATTTAATGTTATCGCATCTTTTACCTTCCTAATTATTGTTCATTACATGTTTAACAGCGACCCCGGAAGTGCTGGCTTTTGGCCAGCTATTCACGGTTCTCTTGGAGCTGTTGTTACTACATTTTTAGTTATCCCACTTACGACTTGGGCATCGAAAAAGTTGGGGAAAAAGAAAACATTTATTATTGCGCAATCGATATCAATAATTGGGTATATACTCTTTTGGTTTTTATTTGTACCAGGGAAACCATTTTTATTTCTTTACGCCCTGCCTTTTCACTCATTTGGTATTGGAAGTCTTTTCGTAATAATGATGTCAATGACTGCAGACGTTTGCGATTTAGATGAGCTAAAAACAGGCAAGAGAAGAGAAGGTGTTCTAGGTGCTGTGTATTGGTGGATGGTTAAAATGGGCTTTGGTGTTGCCGCTCTCCTAGGAGGTTTTATTCTATGGCTAGTGGGGTTTGATGCAGAGAATGTTACATCTTCAGCGGTTACAGGTATGCGATTATTTTATACACTCTTACCGATAGCGGGTGTTATTGCAGCTATACTTATCATGAAAGGTTATGACATCACTGAAGAAAAAGCGCAAGAAGTTTCCAAACAACTGGCAGAGCGAAAAAAGATGAAAGGAGAAATGAACGCATGATTATATCGTAAGCCTACTAAAAAGTTAAGTAAATGTCAAACAGTCCAATAGCGTCGCGATCATTTGAATTGAAAAGTGCGCCATCAATTTCTCCTCATTTGATGAGGACTAGAAGATGGATGCGAAGGGATAAGCGTGCGCTTATTGGGGACTTTGGGATAAAAATGGAAAACTCAAATATTAGCTTAAATGTAAATTGAGATCATTTTTGCACAAGTTTATCTTTAGAGATAAATATTTACTTCTATAATTTACGACTTACATTTTCTTAGTTAAGCTTTTGATAGTGCGATAGATATCGGCGGTTTTGTCCAATAATGCCTCAGGTGCGTGTTTTTTAAATGTAAAAATTTTAGGAAAATCATTTTCTAATAGGTATATTTATTGTCCAAAGTACACGAACTAATTTGTTTACCAAACCAAAATTCACAATGAAACATTTATTTACACTAATATTAAGCTTTTTTACTTTAGCTTTTGCTAATGCTACCGTCCATAACGTGGGTTCTTCTGGTCTTACATATACGCCGGATGCAATAACTATTAATCAAGGGGATTCAGTTATATGGAACTTGTCTGGGTCGCACGATGTAGTCGAAGTAAGCCAAGCTACATACTTGGCAGGAGGAAATACCTCAAATGGCGGATTTAGTACACCTTTTGGAGGTGGCACTGTTGTTTTTAACACACCAGGATTATTCTATTATGTGTGCACTCCGCATGCATCCTTAGGTATGATTGGAACAATCAATGTATCTGCAGGACCTCCGACAGACTTAGTGATTACCACTGAGGTATGTGGAGCTACAGATCTCAATACAGTAGTAAGGTTAACCGGTCCATTTTGGAATTGGGATCCGTTAGGAGGACCAATTGCTGTAAATAATGGGGATGGAACTTTCACATTTACTTTATCACCAGCTCCAGGAGCAGATATGGAATATTTATTTGTTTTGGATGGAGTACAAGAAGATATGGTAGCATCAGGGACAGCTAGTGGAAACTGGTCATGTACGCCTGTTACAGACAATGCTAATTATGCCAATAGACAATGGTTAACGACAGATCCTCTTGCATTATCAGGATTAGTTTATGGAAGTTGTGATCCATGTCCAGCACCTTTCTCAGCTCAGATGGATTTACCTGTAACATTTGATGATACTGCAGTGAATTATTCGATTATTGATTTTGGAGGAAATTCATCTGCTTTTGTAGCAGACCCTACTAATGCATCTAATATGGTCATTGAATCTACAAAAGGAGTTGGTGGACCAGAGTGGTCAGGCACAACACTTGCAACACCAGGCAACCCTCCTGGAGCCCTTAATGTAGATACAGGATTACTAAATCCAATACCATTTGCTGTAGGAGCCACAACTATGAGTGTGAGAGTTTATTCAACAGGACCTGGTTTACCAGTTCGACTTAAAGTTGAACGAGATACTGATGTCACTATGACATGTGAGACTGAGGCTACAACAACTGCAACAAATGCATGGGAGACTTTAGTATTTGATTTTAGTAATGAAGCGACAGGAACAGCGGCATTAAATTTTGCGAGCGTTTACAATAAAATTAGCATTTTTTATAACTTCGGAACAACAGGAAATGGTGAGGTGTTCTATTGGGATGATGTAGAGTTTGGTGGAGGTACACCTCCTGATCCATGTCTAGGAGTTTCTCCTGACCCGAATATATTAGATGACTTTGAATGTCAAGGAAATATTACTTATTCATTTGCAAACGCAACTTGGAATGAAGTGGTAACAAACCCTAATCCATCGGGAATTAACACTACAGATAGAGTAGGAGAATTTATACATTGGGGTGCAGGAACCGACGGAGCATTCGGAGGATCGCTTGATTTGGCACCAATTGACTTAACTAATAGCGGTGGTCAATTTAAAATGGATGTTCATCCAAGTGAAGTAGGTTTACCCATTGTTTTCGTTTTGCAAGATAGTAATGGTGCAGACTTGGCTAATGAAACGGCACTTACAACAGTAGCTGGGGAATGGGAAACTTTAAGTTATGATATGAGTGCAGCACTTACTTCCAATGATGTAAGTAAAATCGTCCTAATAGTAAGTTCTGGAGATTCTGTTCAGCATGTTGTATATTTTGACAACATAAGGCTAGATACCGTTTCAGTATCGCCATGTGCAGGGATTACTCCTGAACCAAGTATTTTTGATGATTTTGAATGTCAGGGCAATTTTACATACACTTTTGCAAATGCTTCATGGGTAGAAGATGTTGCTAATCCAAACGCTAGCGGAATAAATACTTCTGCAAAAGTGGGTCAGTTTATTCATTGGGGTGACAGCACAGATGGAGCCTTTGGTGGATCGCTAAACCTAGCACCAATAGATTTAAATTTCTATGGTACAGCTTTAACTATTGATGTTCACTCGAGTGCATCAGGCCTTCCGGTTACCGTAGTTTTTCAAGATGACGCTGGTGCTGATATTCTTGCACAGAATGCAAATACAACTGTAGCTGGCCAATGGGAAACTCTTAGTTATGACTTCAGTGGCGCAAGTGGACCTGTAAGTAAGGTAGTATTCGTGGTTAGTCCAAATGATACAGTACAACATGAGTTGTATTTCGATAATATTCGTCTAGATACAAGTACTGCAATAGCTACATGTCCAGGTATCGCTCCTGATGTGGATGTCATGGAAGATTTCGATTGTCAACAAAATACGACTTATACTTCAACGGATGGTAGTTTGGCAGTTATCACTAATCCTGATACTACTGGAATAAACACCTCTGATAATGTTGGTGAATACACAAGAAGCAGTTTAAGTGCAGATGCAATTGTCGCTGACTTTAATTTAGCTCCATTAGATTTTGCAACGCATAATCAAATGAAACTAGATGTCTGGGATGCAAGTGTTCCTTCTGTAGTAGAGATTACTTTATTGGATGCAGCTGGAATATCATTAGCCACTGCGACTGCCACTACCTCAGTAGGTAATGCGTGGGAACAATTAAATTTTGATTTCCAAATAGTGCCGTTTACAGCTAGTGTAGCGAAAGCTATACTCCAGTTTGATTCAGGTTCTTCGGCTGCTAGTAACAAAGTTTATTACTACGATAACTGGAAAATGGATGGTGTACTTACTGGAATTAGAGATTTAAATATGAATGCCTTATCGGTTTACCCAAATCCAGTTAACGAATTCATCAATTTAGATATGAATGTATTGGATTTAAATAGCGAGTTAACTGCTAATATTGTTACTGCTGATGGAAGAATAATTCAATCTACAAGTATCGCTTCGGGTACTAGAATTGAACGAATTGATGTAAGTCAGTTATCAAGTGGAATGTACTTCATTGAATTAACAGATTCCAAATCTAAATGGATGAGTAAGTTCGTGAAGAAATAATATAGCTAAAGGGGTTTAGCTTTAAATGGTGGTCAAGCTTTGAGCTTGACCACCATTTTTTTTTGGAAGATTCAGCGAGAAAATATTTAGTTCGGCTCTTTTAGGTCATTGATAGAATAAGGCGAAAATGACTTAAGAATCTTTATCGTTCTCTCTGGATTCCGCTTTTCTAGCTTTCTAAACGCCTTGGATAAATCACTGCCAAACTTTAAGTTAAACAAGACATTAGGCGTTGCCAATGGTTTTTCTGAGAGGGAAACGGTAAAATCGTCCCAGTGAATGGGAACAAGTACTTCTGGCTTTAAGGGGGCAATCAAAAGATTTTGATAGTTGTTGTTGTATGCCTCATCCATCACATCCAAACCTGCAACTGCAAGAAACAAAATGTCTGCATCAAAATCTTTAATACTATTCTTCTTAAACCCTGCGCTTCCTTGAATGGCAATTCGTGTTGAATCATGTTTGATCAGTATGGTATAACTTATACCTTCTTTATAAGCATATATGGAAGCGGGCGTCTTCAGTGGATCCTCAATTGCGCAATTAAGCAACCGCTCTCTTTCTTTTGGATCCGGATATTGCCAATGATTGGATTGAATAAAAGTGATTTCAAATTCACCTACTTGAATCATGCTACCTAATTCAGGAACTTGAAGCTGACCTTCACTCAAACCATAACCTCTTCCGATGTTTGCAGTAGAGGATGAGCCGATGAGTTGTGCCCCACATATGTCCGCAACCATCGCCGCATCCATAGCATGGTCGAAATGGGAGTGCACAGGAATTACTGCATCTAAATGCACAATACTAGCTCTTTCTAGAGAACTTATTATTGTTTCTCGATTTGGGGATACCTTACCGAATAATACCTTAACAGAGTTTGGGCGCGTAAAAAACCCATCCGTTAATATGGATGTTTTCCCATCTGAAAAAAGAAGATTAGTGTTGCCTAAAAATTGAACGGTTAAATGATCGCCTTGAGCCTTCGGTGCTGGATGAACTAAATACCTTTGTAGTTGCTCGGGTCGTGGACGAATAGTCAGCAATAAAATAAAAATGAGTGTAAAAGAGGTGAGAACAAAGAGGATGATCTTTTTCATACGCAACTATTATTTAATTTAACTGTAATGTTCAACTAGCCAATCCAAAGTGTCTTTCAAAGACTCTCTCACTGATCGTGGCTGATATGCCAATTCCTTTGAAGCTTTTTCATGACTAATTTTTGTATTCCCATACTTTAAAGCAGTCAAGCCTTCTTGTGTAAAGCCATTGGGTTTGCCACTTTTTCTACTCTTTAATTCCTCAAAGGGTAC
Source organism: Chitinophagales bacterium (assembly GCA_037624485.1). Taxonomy (GTDB): domain Bacteria; phylum Bacteroidota; class Bacteroidia; order Chitinophagales; family UBA8649; genus JAFMKE01. The sequence continues at coordinate 58,011 of JASJJC010000024.1, read as the reverse complement.
GCCTAATCGGGCAATCCAAAATGGTAAAGCCAAGGAAGGTACTTTACGATTATAGATGTCACCAATCAGTTGAGATAATTCTTGAATAGTTAAAAACTCACTGCCCAATAAATATTTTTCTCCGGCTCGACCATTTTCTAAAGCACTTATAGTTCCTTTTACGATGTCTCTAACATCGACCCAGTCTTGTCCTCCTTTTACAACAGCCGGTAAGCGATTGTAATACATGTCAAGCAACGATTGACCCAATACGGAAGGCTTATAGTCCATAGGGCCTAATACTGAAGTAGGTGCAATCATAACAGCGTCTAAACCATCTTCAATGCCTTTTCGAACAACTCGTTCAGCTTCAGCTTTTGATTGACCATAGCTTGTTGCAGTTTTGGAGTTCATATTGACTAGGGTTCGGGTTTCATCTACTGCCTGCTCCAAAGGGAATTGGTCTATCGCCGCAATACTTGTGAAATGAACCAATCGCTTGACTTTAAATTTTAGACAAGCATCAACGATGTTTTGTGTCCCCTTTACATTGGTTTCCCACATTTTCACCTTCGATTTGCTATCCACAGATATATCTGCAGCCAAATGAATGATGGAATCATATTGTTGAACAAAATCTTCGACATCTTTCGATTGACTTATATCTCCTGCATGCTGGGGGATATCGAGTGCTAACTTGGATTGATATACAAACACTCCAATGTCATACCCTTTGGCAATTAACTGCTGGCACAATACCCCTCCAATATGTCCAGATGCTCCTGTAATACCTATTTTTCCCATAAAATTTTAGTTTAAAGAGAATTGAAGGTATATATTTATGCTTAGATTTTACAACTAAAATGTTCAACATCTGCACATGAAAGGAATCCTATCGTTTATTTTAAATCTTATTAAAAAGTGGAAGCTGTTGACCTTGAAAATGAAGGGGATAACTCTTGATGATGAGATCGGTGCTCAGTTAATTACTGGACAAACCTGGGATCAATATTGCGATACACTTAAAGCTGCCGGAGGTTCAATACTTTATGGTAATCCACCTCAAAATGCCAGAACGCAGGCAGAGGCATATCGATACTTAGCAAGACTAACAAGAGCGGGTCTTGAAGCTTTTACGGAATATAATGATCCGGAATTTCCTGTATTGAAACGACTTGTGCACGAAACGGTTAAGTTAGGTGCTGATAATCCAGATAACTACTATCAGAATGCGCAAATCAATGGGAACTATGAATATCGTATTACTGGCCAACGAAATGATGTTTTTTATATAGGCTTTTTCACCCAAAATGGAAGTTATGGTTCTACCGGAGGGCTTTCACCATGCGGGAGTCTAGAGGGCGATGATTTAGTGTTAAATGAAGATGGTACTTTTGAGATTATAGTGAGTAAAAATCCCAGAGGGCAAAACTGGTTAAAGCTTGAAGATGAAACCACAATGCTTATGGTTAGGCAAACTTTTATGAATCGTGAAAAGGAAAATATTGCAGCACTTGAAGTGGGGACAATTAATGGTCCTATCGCTCCTAAATCCTTATCTCCTCAAGCAATTTCTGAAGGCTTAGACTTAGCTGGAACATTTGTTTCTGGAGCTTCTTTATTGTTTGCTAAATGGTCAAACGATTTTGAAAAACACGCCAATCAATTGCCACAAATGTCTCCGGAAAAATCAAATGCAGCCGGGGGAGATAAAAACATTGCCTATTACCATAGCTATTGGAAAATTGCAGCTGATGAAGTCTTGAAAATCGAGGTAAAACCACCTGCTTGTAGGTATTGGAATTTTCAGCTCAATAATCATTGGATGGAATCCTTAGACTATCGCTATCATCCCATTCATATCAATGCACAAAGTGCGATACTTGAGGACGATGGGCGGGTAGTGGTTCATGTTTCACGAGAAAATAAGGGATATAAAAACTGGATAAGTACCACTGGCCATGTCCAAGGGACAATGCTCTGGAGATGGTGGTTTGCCAATGAATTTCCCGAACCACATTGCACCTTATTTAAGCTTAATGAACTTGATGATGTTAGCGAGTAAAAGACCTTTTCTCATAAGCTTATTTAATGCCATCGGCTTTAAAATAAAGCTGAATGCGGATGACTTATTAAACAAAGCCAAGCAAAAAACAGGCTTAAACGATTTTGGTAAGGGGAATTTGCACGAAACGCTGACTCGCCTGATTGATGCTATAAATACTGAAGCCCAAATGCATCCTTTTGGTCGGTTTATAACTAAAGAAAGAATCTTAGGTATTTTACAAAATAGATTGCACCTAGAGGATCTTATCAAAAGACATCCCGCGATTGAAAACATTGAAATTAAAACTCCACTCATTATTACCGGCTTACAAAGAACAGGGACTACCCGCTTGCATCGCTTGTTAGCCGCCCATCCTCAGCTGAGATCTTTGAGTTCATGGGAAGCATTAAACCCTGTGCCTCTTCCGTATGATGGGAAGAACAAAAAAAGAATCAATTTTGCCAAAACCGCGGAGAGGGCATTACGCTTTATGTCTCCTGATTTCTTTGCCATTCACCCTGTGGAGTTTGAAGCTCCCGAAGAAGATGTTTTATTAAATGAGATGACCTTCCTATCTGCAGTTTCGGAAGCAACCATGCATGTGCCTTCATTCGTAAAATGGGTCAGTAAACAAGATCCTGTAGCTCCTTATCAATACATGAAGCGTGTTCTAAAGGTATTGCAATGGCAAAATCCAAAAGAACACTGGGTACTCAAAACGCCTGAGCACCTCGGCCAAATGCATACGATTCAAAAAGTCTTTCCCGACGCTAAGGTCGTTCATACCTATCGAGACCCACTAAAAGTTATTCCATCGTTTTCCAGTATGCTTTATCATAGTAATCGGATATTTAGTGATGAGGTTAATGCCGCTCGCTTAGCCCGGCATTGGATGAATAAGGATGTGAAGATGCTTAAAGATGCAATGAAATTCTGGCAAGCTAACCCATCCTTTCCAGTCTTGCACATTAGTTATACAGATATGGTTAATGATTACAAGAAAGAGTTAAAAAAAATAGCTGATTTTGCACAAATTAATTGGACGAATGCAGAACAAGAAGCGGTCACTCAAATTAATAATTTAAACAAGCAGCATAAATATGGCATACATAGATATAGCTTGGATCAATTTAATTTGACGAAGCAAGAAGTACAAACTAACTTCGATTTTTATTACAAAGAATTTATAATCAAATGACAAAAGCTAAGTATAAAAATCCCTTCATGGCAACCATGAACGGGATTATTGATTTGTTTAGGAAGCAAACCCCCATTGGGGAGTTAAATGATACGGAGAGATTAGATGGAAAAACTTGTCTAGTAACCGGAGCAAATTCAGGCTTAGGTTATGCCATCGCTGTTCAACTTTTGGAGCGAGGTGCTTTTGTATATCTGGCTTGCCGAAGTCAAATCAATGAAACCCAAGAGAGACTGAGCAATACCTTTGAGTCCAAGCAGTTTGAAATTATTTCTGTAGACTTAAGTGATTTTAATAGCATCAATTCACTGGTAGATCAGCTTTCTCAAAAGAATGTTGCTTTGAATGTCGCCATTTTTAATGCTGCGATGGTCCCAAGTGGCGCAAAAGAGCTAGCCAGTGGATTGGATGAAATGTTTCAAGTGAATTATCTATCCAAGTTTTATTTGGTAAACGGCTTACTCAATAATAATTTAATCCCCTCAGCCGCACGTATTATTTTTATCTCCTCAGAATCTCATCGAACCAATAAAGCAATTGATTTTCAAAACTTAGGAATTTTTGAGGAATACAATATGGGTAAGGTGATTGAACTCTATGGCTATTATAAATTGGTCTTAAATACTTTTGCCGTTCAGCTTTCTCTACGATTGTCAAAAGAATCTAAAAATATTGACGTATTTGCTATGTGTCCTGGTCCGGTTAACTCCAATATTGCGCGAAAAGCACCAGCGTGGGTGCAGCCAATTTTGAAAGGAGTTTTTACTTTGTTTTTTAGCTCACCAGAAAAGGCAGCTAAACCAGCAATTTATTTAGCATGTGCCAAGGATATAAGCGGTAGAAAAAATTTATACTTGCATTTGATGCAAGACAAAGCTATGGATGATAAAGCACTAAAACCCACCAATGGCGCTGCTCTTTGGCAACGTTCGGAAGAATTACTGGCTGCGCTGAAGATATAAGTCTTCAGCACGCTTTTTTAAACTGACCCCGACCGCGTCAAATCCATTTTGAATGTCTTTTTTGAAGCCAAGCATGACGAGTGGAACCAATAAACCCCAAAACTTATCATAGGTATAGTACCTTGTTTTAATCGGACTAAGTACCTCTAAAATTTGTGCGCGTTCAGTGCGCACAGGAAATGTTTTAGTGATGCCCCAAGCGATAGACTCTTCGGTTTTGTTCCAAAGTAAAGTTTCTGTTTGTATCCTGATTTTTTTATTCAGCTTCATATCAACATGTAGATGAACAGGGTTACCAATTACCATGTCGCATTCAATTTTAGGTGTGAATGGATTCCATAAATGATAATTATCAAAATCAAGTAATATCTCCCAAACCAGCGATTTTGGAGCTTCAATTTCTATTTGGGATTCAATTATTTGCATGACATTTATATTGCGGTTACCTAATCAATACTTGAGTAGAATATAAAGATAGTAAGAAACAGTCTTTTTATTTGACAACACCTACCTGATATGTTATCAAATATTCATAGAATACCTTAATTGCACCAGACTTATCCTTTGAAATTATTTAGGTCATGATTCCAATTCTTTCCTTTACGCTCAATTGTTTATATTTGATAGAATACAAAACTAAGTAGCATCAATTATTTATCTCACATTTTAACTTTTCTTTTACTTCTTGCTTTCAGCGCTTGTGAGAAGGAAGAAATATTTATACCAGATAATGACCCTGTAGACAACACTTATATATCTACGCTTCAAGTGGAGAATTATATCAATAGAGTATTTATTGATTTAATCGGTCGAGAACCATTAGATACTGAAATGGCACTCGAGTTAACAACTCTTCAAAATGCTGAGCTTAGCGAAGAAGCTCGAAGAAGTTTAATCGAAAAATTGCAAAGTGATATTACCTTAATTCCAGGCGATTCGAGCTATCAACGCGCCTATTATTATCGATTGTTTGAAGTGGTAAAAGCTCGTATGATAGAGGGTGTTGAGAATGACTACCTTCTAGAGGATAGAAATAATTTTGTGAATTCCATGCAAGCTGCAATGGCTTCAGGAGATTCCGCAAATGCAGCTTATCATAGGGATCAAGTGAATGAGATAGATGCAGTTTTAGCCATCCCACAAAACTACATGAAAGATTCAATAGGCATTCAAGAAGTTTTTTATAGAATGATTGATAATTATGTCTATGACATCATCAACATGAATACCTTTAATTTTGTAAATGCAACATTTTACGATTTGTTCTATCGCTTTCCAACCCAACAGGAATATGATGTTTCATTCGAGATGATTGAAAATAATGTGTCTGGTATTATCGTTGGACTGCCAGGAACGAATAGGGGAGAGTTCATGGAAATAATGTCCTCATCTTCTCAATTCTATGAAGGGCTCATTATATGGGCTTACCAGAGCTTGTTGGTCAGGGACCCTTCAGCAGCAGAGATTCAGTATCATATGAGCTATTTTGCTTCAGATAAAAATTTCCAAGAGCTTCAAATACAGATTATGATTACTAATGAATACGCAAATTTTTAAAAAGTGAAAAAAATAGTTGTCATATTATTGCTTGTATTAACTGTGCTTTCTGGGTGTAGGAAAGATGATCCAGTAAAATATGGATTAAAGTCGACAGATATCTTAACACCTAGTGTGAATAAGGATAAACAAAAAACTCCCGCTCAATATATTGCGGTCTTGTATGTCAATTTATTCCAACAAGCTATTTCTACTGCAGATCAAGTAGAAATCGAGCGCTTGCTTCGTTCAATTGGAGATAAGCGTCTAGCCTATGAATTGATAATTTCAAGCTACATGAATGATCCGCAAGTTATTTTGCCTACTTATACGGACATGCGTGCCGATTTGGATCAATTTATCATTGAGACCTACGAAAGATTTTATGTCCGACCACCTTCTCAATTGGAGCTGGAATACATGAAAAACTACTTAGAAAATAATACAGATATTACGCCAGAGTTGGTTTATTTTGCTTTTGCAATTTCGGACGAATCATTCTTTTATTAATTAGTTTATTACAATGAAAAGAAGAGAATTTATTAAAAAAGTGACGGCTGCTACATTAGCGTCGGCCGTATCACCATACCTCTTAAAAGGAGCACCTCTGCCTCAAAGCGGCGGCGGACCGCACATTGTATTTGTAGCATTCGCCGGAGGCGTTCGACAGCAGGAATCTGTGTTGCAGAGATATCTTACGGATAGTCAGGGTTTAGTAGGGAGTGCATACGAAGGAAATATAATGTACAATATGCTGAATGGCGCAAGTCCAACAGATAAAATTGTATATGGGATTGATCCGGCGAGCGGCTTAGCTGGTTCTCAGCCTATTCCTACCATATTGTCTCAATCCTTGCAATCACAAGGAACCCTATTTAAAGAGGTGAAAGCTGCGGGAGTTGGCCATTATAGTGGTTTGGTATCGCTTATGACAGGTTCAAAGTTTGTCAATCAAGGTTTACGTCAACGACCGGCAATGCCTACTATTTTTGAATACGCTCGAAAGTTTATGAATTTGAAGGCCACCGAAACCTGGTTTATAGGAAATGGTATAGGTAATTCGACACCTTTGTTAAACCACAGTAATCATCCTGATTTTGGGGTTGATTTTGGCGCAAATTTCCTATCTCCTAGTGTCACATTCGGTGCTGAAGGTGACGAACATATTCAGTATGCGAAAGTCTATCATCCTGATGAAGAGCTTGGCAAAATATATGAAATGCAAAATTTCTTGAATAATGCCTATAATACAGAGAGTGATGATTTTGGGGGTATAGAAAATACCATTGAAGAGAAACATGACATCAAGCAGTTTATAAGAGAAACATTCTTTAAGAAGAATGCCGGTGCAATTGCTCATCCTCCTGTGAGTGACAATAATGATCTGCAAACGGTTGGTTATACTTGCGAGGTATTGAAATGGTTTAAGCCCAAAATTACCGTTGTCAATATGAATGCGGTGGATCAAGGGCACGATAATTTTTCTTCTTACCTAAAGAATCTGCATCGAGCAGATCATGCAGTAGGGCATTTATGGAATTACATTCAAACTCAGATTCCTGAAATGGCAGGGAACACCTACTTAATAGCTTGTCCCGAACATGGTCGAAATTTGGATCCCAACAGTATATTAGATCAAAATGATTGGTTAGCCTATGACCATAGCGATTTAAATTCTACCAGAATATTTAGTTTGATAGCAGGTCCTGGGGTTGATGCGAATTTATCCGTTGGAAGTGAAAGCAATCCTATTGGTGACATATCAGATTGTGTGTTAACTATGGCAGAAATTTTAGGTATAAAATCACAAGTTCAAGGGGAAGGTTTAGTAAGTAATGATGCTGTTTCATTTTTTGATAGAATTTAATTTATGCTGAAATTATCTACTCATATCTTTTTGGCTGGTTTTTTTATAGCGCTTATGCAGGCATGTGGCAAAGACGATTTGCCACCTAATCCATTCGACGGGAATGATCTCAACGATAGCATACAAACTATCTACCTAGAACCAAGCAGCATTGAAGGGCTTCAGCAAAATATTTTTAAACCAACTTGCGCGAATTCGGGGTGTCATGATGGGACCTTTGAACCAGATTTTCGAACCATAGAAAGTACTTATTACTCATTGGTTTATCATAATATCATCAAGCAAAACCCATCCAACCCATTGGATTATAGGGTTCTACCCGGTAATGCGAATCAATCCATCATCATGGAAAGACTAACCGTGGATATCGGTGGCAATTCAGGTGTTATGCCACTGGCAGTAGACCCGAATAGTGATTGGGAAAATAACAAGGCAAGCTATATCCAGAATTTAAGAGATTGGATAAATGACGGTGCAAAAGATGTATTCGGCAACGCCAGTCAATCCCTTAATTTTAAACCCCAACTTTTAGGTTTTATGATAACGAAAACCGGCAATTTAACTCCTTTAAGTAGAAACATAGAAGGGGTTATAGAGATACCAAACGGCACACCGTCTGTCGATTTGTATCTAGCAATTGATGACAGGGAGACACCAGGCAATGATTTCATCCTAAACGATATACAAATTTCTATATCAGCAGATGATTTTTCCTTAGCCAGCAATGATACGCTTCAGTTCATTAATGCTCAAAATTTTATGGGTTACTCAGCAACAATGATTCCTTATCAATTTAAATTTACAATTAATAATCCATTAGGACTTTGGTCTCAAAATCAGCGCTTGTTTCTGAACATCAAGGTAGATGATGGGGATAATGGCGCAGGCGATCTTCCTGGAGTTTATTCGATGGAACATATTAAACAATACTATTCCTTTAAACTACTTTAAATATTTACCCTGAGAAGAATATTCCTTATATCAAGCTTAATTTTATTGCTGACATTTCAGTCTTGCAAGGAAGAGGATGATGCAAATAATCCACCTACTATTCGTTTGATTGGGGTGCAACCGACTACCGTTACAGAATTTACAGATTCAATTGTATTTACCATAGAATATGAGGATATCGATGGAGATATCGGTTATCCGAATGCGGACTCTTTATCCTTGTGGCTATTAGATGCTCGCCTTCTAAATCCTGATCGATTCTTTATCCCTCCATTGGCCCCATTAGATGCAAGGGTCCATATTGTGGGTGAATTTGATATTATACTGCCAAACACCTTTCGATTGGGTGCAGGACCACAGGAAGTAACAAGCTACAAATTATGGTTAAAAGATAGAGCTGGAAATTATAGTAATGAGATAGAAACTCCCATGGTAACCATTTTAGAATAATGAGATCGTTACTTCGACATATTATTCTTTCTTTAGCGATGCTTGGTGTTTTAAATATCCATGCACAAAGCTATTCTATATCAAATGCCACAGTAAATGATTGTTTTGCTAATTTTACTGATAGCGATGCAGGCAATAGTGTAAGTCCCTCATTTTATGGACACAATGAGGATTATACTTTTTCTATTTGTCCAAATGGAGCGGACTCTATAGTCTTAAGTTTTGCTTCATTTTGTTCAGAGTTGAATTTAGATTTTATCACCTTTTATGATGGCCCTGATTTAAGTTCACCTCAAATTGGTATTTCTTATTCAGGTATTGTCAATATTCCACCAATCATCGCCACCAGTGGTTGTTTGACCGTACATTTTGTGAGTGATGCTTCCGTTGCATGTGAAGGATGGCAGGCATCTTGGGTAAGTATTATAAATACTCCTGCTAACCCTACTTTTGCCCCAATACCTAACCCATTATGCAATACGAACAGTTTTACGCTTACCTTGGATCAAGATGTAGTTTGTTCTGCAGTGAACGCTGGAAGTTTTAACATTTTTGGGCCATCTAATCAGTCCGTTACTTCAATTACGCCAATAAATTGTTCAAATGGAACGAGCAATACTGTGCAAGTGGATTTTGCTCCCGGCTTAAACGCCAATGGCAATTATACCCTACAATTTTCAAGTGATTTCTTAGATGCATGTGATAGTCTGTGGCAATTGACTGCATTCGGAAATTTTACGGTTAATGATTGTCCTATATCTGTAGAAATACAATCACCAGATACTATCATTTGTACGGGAACTTGCACTACTCTTGAAGCAGTAGCATCGGGAGGAGATGGAAGTTATAACTATACTTGGAATAATGGCTTGCCAGCATCTGCAGGTCCACATATCATTTGTCCGCTTTCAAATACCATCTATACCTGCACAGTGACCGACGGGGCAGGAGCACCAGCGGGTTTTGTTCAAGTGATTGTCGAAGTGATACCCCCAGCTGTTCTACCAGCAAATTTTACGATTTGTCAATCAGACCCTAATGTAGATTTAGATGCCGTGCCGAATTCGGGATATTGGGATGGACCCTGTTTTGGGAATGATACTTTAGCAGGTATTTTTCACCCGGGGTGGTGTGGAACAGGAGTTAAAACTATTTATTATAATAATGGGGGCTGCATTGATTCCATGGAAATAACAGTTAACCCAATGAGTGTTGGAGCAACCAATAAACTAGTTTGCCCAGGTAGTCCTCCTTTCAATATATGGACAAATAATCCCGGTGGAGTATTCACTGGAAATGGAATTACAGATTCACTCGTGGGCACGTTCAATCCAGTTCTTGCGGGCCTCGGTGTTCACAATGTTATCTATTCAAATCCACCTTGTACCAATAGAACCAAAATCATTACAGTGGGTACAGCAACGATTCAAGCTGATGACACCGTTTGTATTAATAGTGATCGATTTACGCCTGTTTTTAATCCTAAGGGTGGAACATGGACGGGTCCTGGGGTCACGAATTGGTATTGGTGTAGATTCGATGCAGCAATAGCTGGATCGGGTACGCACGAATTGATTTATACCTATGGGAGTTGCTCGGATACTTTGCGCATGACGGTTATTGATATTGATGCGGGTTCAAATATGACCGTATGTCCTGCAGAAGCTCCTTTTAGTCTTGCTGGTAATCCTCTCGGAGGAGTTTGGACTGGTGCAGGGGTAATAGATTCCATCTTAGGTATATTTGATCCGGGGTTTAATGGAGGGAATAACTTTAATACTTACCTCACTTACACTTTAAATGGCTGCGGTGATTCCATCCAAATTTATGGGAGAAATACAGTCATTGGATATTCTCCTTTGGGGTCTTTTTGTAATTATGATAGTGACTTAACACTTAATTATTCAAATACTCAACGATCGCCAGGGGGAGGCGCTTGGAGCGGTAATGGGATAACTAATCCGAATGCTAACGGCACCTTTTCTCCGAGTATCGCCGGGACGGGAAATCATTATTTGTACTATTTAGCCAATACTTGTTTGGACAGTACCTTGGTAACCTTATTTCCTGACCCCATGTTAAGTGACACTTCCATATGCCTGGAACACTCAGCTTTCGATCTTGAAGCAATGGTCCCCGGGGGCTTTTGGAATGGTGATGGAATTGTAAACCCAATAGCAGGAACATTTTTGCCGGTAATAGCAGGAGTGGGCGTGCATTCAATAAGCTATTTAACACCGGATTCATGTATCTATTATATGGATATACGCGTCGATAGCCTACCGGCAGTTAACCTTACTGGATTACCTGAGTTATGGTGCTTTGCAGATACTAACTTTTTGCTAGTAGCCAATCCCTTAGGTGGAGTATGGAGTGGAGCAAGTTCGGATTCAATACTTAATCCTATTGTTGTTGGTTCCGGAGTTCATACAATAAACTACACTATAGGTTCGGGTGAGTGTGCAATCAATAATTCTAAATCTATTCAAGTATTGGATACCTTAAAGATTACTGTTTCTTATTCGGATACAAGTGTATGCCAAGGGGAATATCTTAGGATTTCTGCAGAGGCACTTGGAGGCGATTTTTTAAATTATTCCTTTGATTGGGATAATAATTTAGGCGGTTCCTCTGAAATAGTTTTTCAGGTTGACTCAAACAATACCTACACAGTAACGCTAAATGATGGCTGTAGCGATGAAGTAAGTGCAAGCATAATAGTAAATGTTTATCCTAGCTTTGAATTACAATTCGACTCGAGTGATGCTGTTTGCTATGGTGAGCAAGGTTGGCTTAAAGTTATACCAAATCCACCAGGGCTTTATGCTATCGAATGGAATCAGGATAGTGCATTGAGTTTAGATAGCATACCAGGTATAGCAGGACGATTTTATGATGTGCATGTCATAGATCAGAATACCGGCTGTGTGCAATCAAATTCTATTCAAATACCTTCTTTTGGTCAAATTATTGCTGACTTTTTATCTTCTCCAAATGATCGATGCCTTGATTTATTAGATCCGGAGTTTTATTTTATTGACCAAAGTATCGGTGGAGATTCTGGGGCATGGAGTTTTGGTGATGGTACAGGAAATAGTTATACGCCATTTGCCAATCTTTATCATGAATATCAAGATACGGGCACTTTCGAAGTGGTATTACAAATTGTAAATGGGGGTGGCTGCATTGATCAGCAGGTACTAAGGGTTTGTGTAAAGCCCAAAACACTAGTTATCGCTCCAACGGCGTTCTCACCAAACAACGATGGCATAAATGATGTTTTCTTTCTAAGAAGTATTGGAGCCAATGCCGCCAAATTATCCATTTTTAATCGCTGGGGTGAAATGGTATTTCAATCCAGTGATCTGGAACAAGCATGGGATGGTTCTTTTCTTGGCAGCATCCAGGAGGTAGGCACTTATACTTGGCACCTAAGCTATTTTTCTGTAGAAAACAAGAAAGAGGAATTAGAGAAAGGTTCTTTCCAACTTATTCGCTAGCTGAGCGTCTAAAACGAATACTTGTATTTTATCCCAAGCACAACATCTGCATCTGGATTAGCGGTATTTATTTCTTGTTGGAACATGATTGATGCGCCCACACGATGATGTTTATTGAGGTTGTGATTGGCACCAAAACTTAATCGGTATCTATCTAAGACATTTCTATTGTAGTAAAATGAATAAAACAACTCCCCTCCAATTCCTATTGCCCAGTGTTTATTAAATTTATAATCTACCCGCAGCTTATTTCTAATTTTATATTCTATTGGATCTTTGCTGTTGAAGTCTTGTTGGACATTAAATCGATAGTTTAGGGTAAAGTCTTCAATTTTGTAGCGAAATTGGTTACTTAATGTCAGCCTATTTCCAAAAGATCCATTGGTATAATAAGTGAATCGATAAATTAATCCTAAACGATAAAATTTGTTGGGCTTGTAAGTGAAACCTGTTTCAGTTAATAAACTATTCAGCTTGCTAAGGTTGTCTTTCAATCTGATTTCTTCCTCAAACTTAAATTCAAATTGCTTATTTATTTTTTTCTCAACAGCTATACCACTCCATAAGCCGGTTTGGACTTGGGAAAAAGACTGTTCCGCGCAGAAAGCGATTAAGAGCAAAATCAATATTTTTTTCATTGACTATTGAATCTATCTTTCGTGAACAACTCTCAATCTTGCTGAATCTCTAATGTAATCCACTTCTAAAATATCAAAACGTATAATAGGCTTTCCGATTCTCTTTTGTAAGTCCTCAAGCAATAAAGCTTCGTTTTCTGGTTTAATATTCTCAATGACTTCATATCGGATGGTTTGCGTAGTCACTCCACTATTTGCCAAGTATCTCTCTAGAATATAAGTAATGAAAATAATAAAAGCATTCGTGAATAACAGCTCAGCATAGCTAATTTTTTTTGTTGCTAAGGCATTTATTACAGCAACTGCAATTACAATAAACATATAGGTCATTTCTTTAACCTGAATTTGTGCAGTTCGATAACGAAGTATAGAGAAAACAGCAAACAAGCCAAAAGCAAATCCTATGTCTAGTTCCGCATTGCTGAAAAGATTACAAACGAAGAAAATAAGAGGACTAAACACCATGAAGGTAAAAATGTATTCACTATCCTTCCGGGTGGGTTGATAAACAAAATGAATAATTGAATATGCAACAGTTAGATTCAGTCCTAATCTAAGGATTAACTCATAAAAATCTACATCAAACAACTTAATGTCAAAGATTCTAATTGCTTCTAGTAATAGGGTATTTAATTCAATCATATAAGGTTTTTTCTAGGTGACGAAGATTGGGTTTAAAATTATTTCTTTTTAATTGGTCGTTTAAACTTAAAAAGCTAAAACAGTATTTACTGAAGCTTCCGGAATATATTTTATGTTTTTTAAGTATTAGATTAAATTCGCTCGCATGTTTGAATCTATCTTGCTTTAATTCCGCAATGATAAGGTTTTCGAAGTGATGTTGCTTTCCATTCCAACGCGCACATAAATTAAGATCCAAGGTGCATCTATCTTTCAATTCTTTATGAGCCAATGTAATTCGTTGAAAGTCAATTTGCAACTCATGTGCAAACTCATCCACTTGAATAGGGGCATTTTTATTTACAAAATCCACTATGCGCGGACTTCGAATGTGCTCTTCAGTAGTCATTGGAATACGGTTTTTGACCGTTCTAGACTTGTTGGTTTTTGTTTTTATCTCAATAAAACTCAGATCTGATTCAACATATTTCCGTATTCGAATCTTAGTTCGACTGAGTCTTCCTCTTTGATGATTTTGATAACAGGAGAAATCTTCCGTTTCAAAATATTGATTCTCATATTTCAATAAACGAATACCCTCAATTTCCAATACCTTGTAATAGGCCTTTAAGTCCTCTAGGATGGCAGGTAATTTGCGCTCATGAAAGATATACTTGGTATCGTTTCGATTCAGGAGTTTTATCTCGTTCATCTCATCCAAACTCGTCGGAGTAAATGCATCAATATGTTTTTGAAAGAGTTTCAACTATTTGATGTATTTCTTAATATATAAAGTGTCAGTTACGAATTCTTCTTTTCGTTCTTTCAATTCTATATCAATAAACAAAGGTTCTGCTCCACCTGGACAAGCTAAACATTCAGAGTATATAAAAATCGTATAATCCCCTTTGTAAAGATACTCATAACGAAAGGAGCCATCGTAATTAGTTCGGGTTTCATCCGCATAGTAGGCATTGTCTCCATATATAATATACACACGTTCCTCTGAAGCAGGATATTCTATGATAAACTGATCTGTAGATTCCGTATATTCTTGCATAATTACTAAACCTTCAATAGTATTTTTACCCCCCTCACCAGGTTCTTTACTACAACCTACTAGAAGTATTAATCCTAAAATGCTAACTAATCCCTTTCTCATTTCACCACTATTTTTTTACTCATTCCATTAATATTGACAAAATAAATACCACTAGACCATGCAGCAGTAATCACTTGTTTATTTCTTCCTTGATAAATTACTTGACCTAAAACATCATAAATAGCGATGTCAAAATCATCATGACCTTCCCATTCTATATAAATAAGACCTTGACTGGGATTGGGGTAAACTTGAAACGAAGCTTGTCCATGCCTATTCGTTATTGAAACTCCTGTGGTATCTTCTACGCCATTGTATGTTTTAAATGTGGCTGTCATAAGTTGCAACGGACCCGTCCCATTTGGAAATCGTCCGTAGGTAGTGTCAGCCCAAAAATAGACATACTTTATCTTGTCTAAAACATTGGATCCATCTGTCAAATAAACAGATTCACCGCCTCCTGATAACTTAAAATTTGCATGAAGTCCTCCTTGCAGGGTGTCTGCATCTGCCCAAACTATTAGGTAATCATCTGCAGCTAGTGTTGTGCCTGCAGGAAATTTCCATCGAGTAAGGTCGCTGCCCTTATCACTTAGATAATACGTACTCAAATCTACACTTGAATTTGAATTGTTGTACAATTCAATCCAATCATCAAACTCTCCATCCTGATCGGGTTGGGTGAAATCATTTCTTGCCTGTATTTCATTAAGCACAATATCGGTGCTTGTAGAAACGGTGTAAAACTCGTGCTCAGCTCTAACTGGAGAAAAAATTCCAGCATCATTGTTTTCAGCATAAATGTAAAATTGGATATCCGTGGCTTCTACAGAAACAATAGAGGTGAATATATTATCTCCAGCGGTAGCATCTGCATTGGTTCCATCATCATACATTTCCACTTTTAAAAATCTATCGCCTGCAAACAAGCGATAACCCAATATTACATCAGTTGAATTAAGCACTTCTGCACTTACGATCAGTTGTGTATTAGCAGGAACAGACTCATCATAGCTTATATTGTCTACAGTAGGTGCCAAACTCGAAAACTCAGTCGTACTTTCTAAATAGGTCTTTCTCTCATCAAACAATTCTGTCAAGCCAATAAAACCTGCTCCTGGGCTACCTCCTCCATTAACTGTGGCGGTTAAATTACTTTGTGCTTGGGTAAAACTATATATCGCATTGGCATCTGCTTGTAAGGAAGCTTCAAAAATGGATTGTAGGTTAATCGAACGTTCATAATACAAATCATTTTCAATATTCTCTTCGTATATCGTTTTACAATGGGCAATATACATTCTTCGGTATGTTGGGTTGTCAAATATTAACTTTAGCAAGGGCCATGTAGCATCATTCTCACGCAGAAGTATATCCATTTCTGCCAGAGATCCAACAGGAGGTCCCTGATTAATCATGCTAAAACTTCCCATACTCTGATTCAAATCCCAAAGAATAGGTGACATGTTATCATTCTTTGAATTAATCAGGTAGTAATTTTGTTTGAATGGCCCCGTGTATGAATCTAAATTTACCAATACATTATTGTAAGCCAACATCCAAATTGCCCTATCAATATCCATATAATCTTCTATCAAAACTGGCGCATTATCGACGATATTAGTTAAGCTAACAATATCTGCCCATCCCGTATCGCTATCCAACTCGTAATAGTCATAATAGCTTGCTTCATTTGGACCAAGATATTCTAGACTCGAGCCGCCATTTTGAATTTGAGAAGGATTACATTTTATTCGAGTAGCATCTCGATTGGCATAAAGATATCGTTCTTGAAAGTCGCTATTCACCGATTCCACATTATCATATAAGCCTATAAGATCTCCATTTACATAGACGTTCATATAATTGCATTGTGGCGCATTCATATATTTTCGAGCAATTTCATAACCCAAGACTTCGCGAACAAAACTAGGGTCTTTGTCACCCGTACTTAACTTAAGAACTTGATATCCATCATAATCTTGATTAATGAATTGATCTAACTTGATATTGAATGGGTTTTTGGTATTATTTGGGTTAAAAGTGCTATTGCCTTTGTATTTAACACCGACACTATCAAAGCTTTCTCCATTTATTTCGACGACCCCCATCAACCGTTCATCTAATCCATTGGCATAGTAGGTATCTAAAATTTGATCCCAATTTGCTTGAGTAAAAGTTACCTCGATTGTTCCCACCGAAGCAAGGTCATACAATTCCTGACTCTGTAATTTACATACCACAAGCATGAGACTTGCTAAAATTATTTTTTTCATAAACAGACTACCTATTTTCGATACTTAGACGTCAAATTGGGAACAATCCCTCTTTAATACTGGCTAAAGTTAAGAAATCTTTAAAAATTGATTAATAAAAGATGATTTATATTTAGATAGGTTTAAACCATAAAGGGTTTTCTTCCCCTTTCATATAATTAATATGGAGTTCTTCTTCAGCGGGAATAAAGCACTTTGAATAAATACTAATCGTGTTATCATCAAAATCACATTCGTGGTAACAATTAGCATTAGGGGAGTGATTGTATAAGGAGATATATCCAAGACCAATAGCGCTTTGGTTTTGCTGATGGCCCCAAATGAAGTAATAATCATGCAAAATAGTGTTATGAATAATTTTCGTTTCATGGCTATCCAATATAATTACTGGAGAAATTTCGACTAAAGTATTCGCCTCGATTCCGTTAAGGGCAAAGACGCCTCTGCCACGTTTTTTACTTGCTTTGATAACTAGTGATGGATGAATATGACTCATTTATAAAGTGGAATTAAGAATGATAGTTTTTTTGCACTGAACGCACTTTGACATCATACCATTCGTAATAATGCGTTTTCCCCTTTTGTTGTGCTTCAGGATGAATGGGTATTTGTTTAAATTGCTTAGCACTAAGTTAGGCTTTTTTACATAGTGGGTCTATGAGCTTTTCTAGCTACTCACTAAAAATGATTAACTTTGACTGCTAATTTAAAATTATGTTTAGAGTCGTTTTGTTTCTTTTTGTTTTTGCTTGCGGACAGTTGTATGCTCAAGATAATCAATATAGTAAGGTTAAAGTTTGGTTGTTAGATAAATCAATTGAAGAGCTCAGTCAACTCTCCGTTGCCGTTGATCATGGGAGCCATAAAAAGAATGTTTGGTTGATTACGGATCTATCACTAAGCGAAATTGAAGAAGTTCAAGCTGCAGGGTTTGCCGTGGACGTGCTTGTAGCGGATGTTAAAGCACATTATCAGCAACAAAATGTCAACCCTACAAAAAAGTCTACGAAGGCGCAAAACTGTGGACTTTCTGGTTTCGAAATTCCTCTTGTGCAAAATTACTCTAATGGAAGCATGGGGGGGTTTTTTACCTATCAAGAAATGTTAGAAAACTTAGATTCAATGGCTTCGAAATATCCTAATCTAATTTCTGCAAGAGCGCCTATTAATACATTTTTAAGTATTGAAAATCGACCAATTGAATGGCTGCGAATTTCAAGTAACCCGGCGTCTAGTTTTTCTAAGCCTGCAATTTTGTATACGGCTTTGCATCATGCAAGAGAACCCGGCAGTATGCAGCAGTTAATTTACTACATGTGGTATGTTTTAGAGAATTATGAGAGCAATGAGGAACTGCAATATGTAGTAGATAATGTAGAAATGTATTTTGTGCCTTGTATTAATCCCGATGGTTATGTCTACAATGAATTGACAGACCCCAACGGGGGAGGAATGCATAGGAAGAATAGAAGAAATGTGGGGACCAATAATAAGGGAGTTGATTTAAATCGAAACTACAGCTACGAATACGGCGGGGCAGGAACATCTGGTAATCCAAATAGCGAGACTTATAAAGGGACAGGCCCATTTTCGGAGCCTGAAACTCAAGCAATGGAATGGTTTATAATTAATAATAATTTTAAAATTGCTTTAAACTACCATAGTTATGCAGATGCTTTATTGTTTCCTTGGGGTTATGAAGACAACTTTCAATGTCCAGATCATGATTTGCTTTCTAATTTAACCGATTACTTAACGCAGGAAAATAATTATGATAATTATCAAAGTGCTTTATTGTATGAAGCTGCAGGCGATAGTGATGATTGGGCCTATGGAGAGCAAAATGATAAACCAAAAGTCTATGCAATGACACCAGAAATAGGTGGGAATAATGATGGTTTTTGGCCGAGTCAACAAAACATATTAGGGATTTGCCGAGAAAATGTTTTCCAGAATTTTGCGGCAGCAAAGTCTTTATTAGATGCCTATCAAATGAAGGATCTATCAGCTAGCATTATTGAAAACCCTAACTTTTCCATAGACATAGAATTTCAGCGTTTGGGTCTTGAAAGTGGAACATATACCCTTAATATAGATGCAATAGATGCAACAATCAACAATGCAAATAATCCGCAGCTTGTTTCGGGACTAAATTTTGGTGAAAAACAAGTCATTAATTTTAATGGAGAGCTAGATGTCAGCAGTATTCAAAACAGGCAAATCACCTTTGTACTGCAAATCGCAACGGCAAATTACTCTTCCTATGATACCTTGGTAAAGTATTTCGGAGAAACACAACTTAGCTTTGATGGCACAGTCGGCACCTTAGATGCATGGGAGAATGCAAATGATTGGGGATTGGACAACGATGCATATTCCGCTCCTACAAGTATAAGTGATTCTCCTAATGGAAACTATAGCAACAATGCTGTCAACGAGTTGATATCCAATGTGATTGATTTAAGTGAAGCCGATATAGCAGTGCTCGAGTTTTATGCAAAATGGGATATTGAAAAGGGCTATGATTTTGTTCAGTTAAGTGCATCTCTAGATGGGACGAATTGGACGCCACTCTGCGGTAATTATACCGTTATTGGTAATGATAATCAAGACGAAAATGAGCCGATTTATGATGGTGTTCAAAGTACTTGGGTTAAAGAATCGCTAGATTTAAATGATTTTATAGGTGAAAATATTCAATTAAGGTTTCGAATAGTAAGTGACATGTTTACGCGAGGAGATGGATTCAATTTCGATGATTTGAAAATACGAACTATAGGAGAAAGTCCTGCGTCAATTAGAGATTTATTCTCTAGTGCAATTCGCGTTTTCCCAAATCCTACAAAAGAAAGTGTTACCATAACTACTGCATTTAAAAACCCTAGTCGATTGGAAATAATTAATATTTTAGGCCAATCACGTATGTCCTTAGATTTGTTAAGTGAATCTCAGGTGCTAACAATAGAGATGTTGCCTGCAGGGATGTATTTCTTGAATTTTTATGAAGGGAATAAACTTCAAGGAGTTAAGAAACTGCTTATCGAGGAATAATTCAAATTTTGTTGCCTTGGTTAAAAGGATTCAAATTTTTTGCATCAATCCCTATTGTCCAATATAGGATTTGGCATTGGGGGACTATCCGGTTTATCAATGGAATAATGGAACATTTTTTCAATCCAGGTCCAAGTATTGTTTACCCATTCTAGCCCCTCATATGTTCCATCAGGGATATAGGTGAACCATGCACCCTCTTCAGCTTTGCTGGGAGCAACCAAATGGTCAAAAATCATTTGGTTCATCACTTCATCAAAATTGAGCTTAACACTTGCTTTTTGATTATATTCTAAAAACATCCGATTTTTAATTTGAGTAATACCTAAGCTATCAGTTATCGAAATCAAAGGCGCACCAAAAACAAGCTCCTCCTTTTCGTTAAAAGAAAGTATTTCTAGAATCTTTCGATTGCTTACAAAATCAGCCTCATCATATCCAAGTAAGGTGTAATAAGGCTTGCCTTCTACTTCATGTTGTAAACACTTGTAGTAAATTGCGCCATACCAATTATCATGACTTAAAATTTCTTGTGGATGCACATTCATCGTATCCGAGTAGTCGAATAATGGAAGCATCTTAAGTTCTTTGCTATTGAGCTGAATCGCCCCATAGTAGCGATGAGTACCCAATGGCTCTTTTAATTGCCAGGTGAATATTCTAAAGCTATTATCAGGCGCATACACTTTTACAAGACTAGCCAAGTCATCGAATGGAAATTGAAAGGAGTTTTTCTCTTTTAATATTGCCACAAAACGAGGAATAAAATCGTGAATGAGTGCGACACGTTCTTCAAAGGGAATGCTATCATTTTTAAATTGAACAACATTTTCCTTCAGTATTACTTCTGCAGCCTTAAATTTTTTCAATTCCTTGTTACTCAATTCTTGAGATATTGCCCAACAACTAAGGAATGTAAATAGAATACTTGCAAATACTTTCATAATTAAATCTTCATCCTTATAACGCAATTTGTTTGCCTTATTATATAACTTACTTACTTAAGTACATGCTCTTAAGCTTTATTAACTCTCTAAAGTGGGCATCTTGTGTGTCCTTAATAAAGTAAATAGCTTCTCCAGTACTCTTCATTTCCGGCCCTAATTCTTTGTTCACATTAGGAAATTTGTGAAATGAAAATACAGGTTCTTTAATAGCAAATCCTTCCAGCTCATTTTTAAAAGTATAGTCCTTCAACTTACTTACACCAAGCATCACTTTTGTTGCGACATTAAGGTAAGGTTCATTGTAAGCTTTACTGATGAAAGGAGTTGTTCTTGATGCTCTTGGGTTGGCTTCAATCACAAATACTTCATCATTCTTTATGGCAAATTGGATATTAATTAACCCTCTAACCGCTAAAGCTTCTGCAATTTGCTTAGTGTATACTTCCATTTTGTTAACCACTTCTTTGCTTAAAGAGAAAGGAGGGAGCACCGCATTACTATCACCAGAATGAATTCCTGCAGGTTCAATGTGTTCCATAATTCCCATAATATGGACATCATCACCATCTGAAATGGCATCGACTTCAGCTTCAGATGCTCTATCCAAAAAGTGGTCAATAAGAATGTTGTTGTTTGGATGATGTTTGATGATTTTAATCACCGCGGTGGTAAGCTCATCATCATTAATCACAATTTTCATGCGTTGCCCACCCAATACATAACTCGGCCTTACAAGCACAGGGTAACCTACTTCATGTGCAACTTCTATAGCTTCCTCTGCTGTTTTTGCTGCTCCGTATCTTGGATAAGGAATATTTAACTCTTTCAGCTTGTCAGAAAAGCGTTCTCTATCCTCTGCCATATCCATGTTGTCATAGGAAGTTCCAATTATCTTGATTCCAAAATCCTGTAGTTTTTCTGATAATTTTAAGGCTGTTTGCCCTCCAAGTTGAACAATAACTCCCTCTGGTTTTTCGTGGTCAATCAGTTCTCTTAAATGTTCCCAAAATACAGGTTCAAAGTAAAGTTTGTCCGCAATGTCAAAATCAGTGGAAACTGTTTCGGGGTTACAATTCATCATTATTGCCTCATAACCGGCCTCTTTGCAGGCTTTAATGCCATGAACACAGCAATAGTCAAACTCAATACCTTGCCCAATTCGATTAGGTCCGCTGCCTAAGACAATGATTTTTTTCTTATCACTTACCTTGCTTTCATTCTCATATTCAAACGTGGAGTAGTAATATGGAGTTTGTGCTTCAAATTCTGCCGCACACGTATCCACCAGTTTATAAACTCGTCGAATATCCATTTCATGCCTTTTGTCATAAACCTGATCTTCTGTGATATTCCCCATCAGGTAAGCGATTTGAGCATCGGAATAACCTTTTTGTTTAACATCAAGCATGAACTCGCGAGTAATGGTATTTAGGTTATACTTTTTGATCATTTTATCATAATCGACCAGTTCTTGAATTTGATACAAGTACCATTTGTCAATTTTGGTCATTTCGAACAATTTATTAATTGGTACGCCTAAACGGATAGCATCTTTTAATCGGAAAATTCTATCCCATGAAGGTTTTTGAACACCTTCAAGTATTTCGTCGGTCCGCATCCAATGCTGTCCATCTGCGCCTAAACCAATTCTATTGTTTTCTAGTGACTGACAAGCTTTTTGCAGTGCTTCTTGAAAGCTTCGGCCAATCGCCATCACTTCACCTACAGATTTCATTTGCAAACCGAGCTCTGTATCAGCCCCTTTAAACTTATCAAAATTCCATCGAGGCATTTTTACAATTACATAGTCTAAAGTAGGTTCAAAATAAGCGGAAGTATTACCGGTAATTTGATTCGTTAACTCATCGAGGGTGAAACCAATGGCTAGTTTAGCCGCAATTTTTGCAATTGGATATCCTGTGGCTTTAGATGCCAAGGCAGAAGAACGAGATACTCTCGGATTCATTTCGATAGCATACACCTCCTCGGTTTCTGGATTTACAGAAAACTGCACATTACATCCACCAGCAAAATTACCCAATTTTTGCATCATGAGCTTAGCTTGGTTGCGCATTTCTTGGTAGACTTTGTCAGATAAAGTCATAGCAGGTGCTACTGTAATTGAATCTCCAGTGTGCACACCCATTGGGTCAAAGTTCTCAACCGTACAAATTACGACGACATTATCAGCCTTGTCTCGGAGTAACTCCAATTCATACTCTTTCCAACCAATTACGGCCTTTTCAACGAGAACTTCATGTGTAGGAGATGCTTCCAAGCCCCGGGTCAATTTAATATCTAGATCCTCTTTACTGTGGACAAACCCTCCACCATATCCACCAAGTGTATAAGAGGGACGAATAACTAAGGGAAAGCCTAATTCTTGAGCGACTTCTTTCCCTTCAAGGTAAGAGTTAGCAATTTTAGATGGGCAAATATTTATTCCCAATTCTTGCATAAACAGTCTAAATTCTTCTCTGTTTTCTGTTTTCTCAATGGCATCTAAATCCGCACCTAGTACGTCTAGGTTGTATTTGTCCCAAATACCCATCTCATAGGCTTCTTTCGCTAAATTTAGAGCGGATTGTCCACCCATTGTGGGTAATACAGAATCAATATCGGGGTGCTCCGTTAAAATTTTTTCAATTGAAGCAACATTGATAGGGTCCATGTAAATAAAATCGGCAGTCATAGGGTCAGTCATGATTGTCGCGGGATTGTTATTTAACAGGGTGACTTTCACTCCCTCTTCTCGCAATGATCGAGAGGCTTGTGTTCCTGAATAATCAAACTCGCAAGCCTGACCAATAATGATGGGACCGCTACCAATAATTAAAATGTGCTGAATCGAGGGATTTTTGGGCATTTCTTAATTTTCTTTGATTTCGGCAAAAGTAAGGCATAGAATTTACCTAATTTTGAATTTTATTACTTAAAAATCCACAAATTATACACCATTGATTATTGTCTACTTCATTAGTTGCCTGATTTTAGCGATTTCATACATAGGACTTATTCATTTTTATGTAAAAGGATGGTTGAAAACTCCACATCAAAATACAAAGAAAATAGTTCGAGAAACCCTTGCGCTTACTATCGTTGTATCTGTTAGAAACGAAAGTAAGTCTATACGTTCGTGCATAGAGAGTATAATCGCTCAACAATACCCTAGAAGGCTAATGGAAGTTATTCTGGTAAACGATTTCTCAACGGATGACACCTTGGATATAATTAAAGAATATTCCTCATTCATCCGCATTATTAATCTTTCTGACCACCTTCCAAAAGAACGTGAGAATTTTGCCAATAAAAAACAAGCGATTACGGAAGCGGTAGAGCAGGCTAGTCATTCTTTAATACTTTGTGGGGATGGAGATTGTTTTTATGGTGATTTATGGGTGACTAGTATGATCCAATATTATGAGAAATATCATAAAAAGTTTGTAACCGGTCCCATAGATTTTATAGATACCAAAAGCATCTGGCAGAATTTCTTATGCATGGATTTAATCGCTATGAACGGCGTAACTGCGGGAAGTATAGGGCAGAAAAAACCTGTTATGGCTAGTGGTGCAAACATGTTATTTGAAAAAGAATCCTTTTTACAAGTCAATGGATATGCCGGTAATGAACAAATTGCTTCTGGTGATGATATCTTTCTTATGCAGAAAATATTCATGAAAGATAAAAAAGCCATAGGTTTTGTGAAAAATAGGCATGCTATGGCATTGACCAGAGGTCCACAAACTATAAGTGAATTTATTCATCAAAGAATACGTTGGACATCCAAGTCAGGGGAGATGGTAGATAAACAGGTATGGTGGGTTCTGCTTTTCAACTACTTTTTTTACTTGACATGCTTTTTAAATCTATTCGTTCTTCCATGGTTAGATTGGGTTT
The DNA here is from genome assembly GCA_037624485.1 of Chitinophagales bacterium. Lineage (GTDB taxonomy): Bacteria > Bacteroidota > Bacteroidia > Chitinophagales > UBA8649 > JAFMKE01. The sequence continues at coordinate 32,986 of JASJJC010000024.1, read as the reverse complement.
ATCTGGGTTTAGGTTTAATGTTGTTGGGTTTAAAAATTCTTATAGACAGTTTATTCTTTAAAAATATTTTGGCCTTTTACAGCAAGTCTAGTTTGTTTAAATGGATATTTCCATTAGAAATACTGCACATTATTTATGTGTCATTGATGGGAGTTTTAGCTATTTTTGGTCAATATACATGGAAAGGAAGAAGTCTTAAGAAATGATGAGCCAAAGCCCTAATCAAAAAGCCTTTAATAAGTTTAAGCGTAATGGCTTCGCTATGACCGCTTTGGTGATAATCTTGTTTTTGATTACTACTTCATTCTTTGCCTATTGGATTGCACCAGACCATACACCCAATGCGAATGAGCAATTTCAGAAATTAGCACAAAAACCTCCAGGGTTTAAAGTGGACATGCTAAAACTTAGAAAAAAGGGTAGTGGTGAGTCTAGTAATTTTATGCAAGGTCTTTTTTCAGGATATGAACGGCGGTATATTTTGTTGCCGATAAATGGCGCAAAGATAATTGACGGAGATGTAAAAATAACAGAATATGAAGGAGCTTCATTCTCTATTTCCAGTGATTTAGTATATGGTGATTTGGAAGAAGCCCTTATTCAAAAGAGCTTTCTCTTAGGTACAGATCAGTTGGGTCGAGATATCTTTAGTAGATTATTAGTGGGTAGCAGAGTATCTTTGATGGTGGGGTTTTTTGCTGTCATTATTTCAAGCTTTATAGGTATTTTGCTTGGTGGAATTGCAGGGTTTTATCGTGGATGGATTGATAAAGTCATCCTATGGAAAATGAGTGTGTTCTGGTCTATACCCACCATACTTCTTGCCATGGCATTGTTTGTTGGTTTAAAGCAATATTTCGAATCCAATATTTGGCTAGTGTTTATAGCCATTGGGGTTACGATGTGGGTGGGCTTAGCGAGAATAGTACGTGGTCAGATGATGGCTTTTCGTGAAATTCAGTTTGTTGAAGCTGCTGGCAGTATGGGTTTTTCGGATTTCAGAGTAATTTTTAGGCACATTCTTCCTAATCTTTTAGGGCCAATAGTCGTGGTTATGGCAGCAAACTTTGCTAATGCAATTTTGGTTGAGTCCGGATTGAGCTTTTTGGGTTTGGGTGTCCAAGCTCCTTCGCCTTCTTGGGGCAGTATGTTGAGTGAGTTTAAAGATTTTATTGGCACTAATTTATCATATTTAGCTATTATTCCTGGTTTTTTAATCATGGTGTTAGTTTTAAGTTTTAATTTAGTGGGAAATGGCATTCGAGATGCCTTAGATATAAAGAATTAATATTTTGGAAGGCGCAACGATAGAGGAGTTAAAAACATTAGTAGTCACCAAGCAAGGTCGAGTAGATTCTATGCTAGAGTTGACAAAGGCAGTGAATAGTAATTTTTCAAGAAGTGCATTAATGAAGCTGTTTGAGTTTATTCTTTTAGATAGGTTTAAGCTAGGGAAATTTGTGTTGTTTGTTCACGATGCTGAATGGAGGGCTGAAATTAATGAAGGGAATAAAGCTGTTGCGGGTCAGATAAACGTGGTAGAAGATCTTATTAAATTTGAAGTCATCCAAGATATTCGAAATTATCCTACAGACTTATTCAATGGGTTTGAATATATTATACCTATTGTGTCAAAGAAAATTCATTTAGCTTATTTACTCGTGGGTGATATGCGTCTTTCCCGATTGGAATCAATCGACCAAAATTTAAAATTTATTGAAACTATTGGTAATTTCATTATTGTTTCTCTAGAAAATAAACGATTATTTCAAGCACAATTAGAACAGGAAAGAATTGGAAAAGAAATGGAATTGGCAAGTCAAGTTCAAAACATGCTGATCCCATCCAAGTTGCCAAAAAATGAACACATGAACATGGCGGCCTTCTATCAGCCTCATGGAGGTATTGGAGGAGATTATTATGACGTCATTAGCCTTGATGACAGCAATGTAGCCTTTTGTATGTGCGATGTGTCAGGTAAAGGGCTTTCTGCAGGGATGTTAATGGCAAATTTCCAAGCTCAGTTAAGATCTTTGGTTAATAAATTTGATTCTTTGGAGCAATTGGTTGACCACCTTAATTTTAAATTGTTTAGTGTTACGGGCGGCGATCGATACATTACCATGTTTATAGGCATTTATGATTGTGTCAATCGACAGCTACGTTATTTAAATGCAGGACACAATCCAACCTTACTGCATCAGAATGGGGAAATTATTGTTCTTGACACAGGCTGCACAATTTTAGGTGCCTTTGACGCAATTCCGAAAATTTCGTTTGGAGAAATATATGTAGAAGAAAATGCTTTAGTCGTATGTTATACCGATGGATTAACAGAATTAGAAAATGATTTAGGTGAAGAATACGGTATCGAGCGCTTAAGCGAATTTATCTTTAAAAATGCCAAGTTAGACGTAAACGAAATCATCGACAATATTAAAAAAGATATGGATGATTTCCGAGGAGAGCAAGAATTTAATGATGATGTTAGTATACTCCTAAACCGCTTTTTTTAAGTACACCAAGAAAGGTGCAGTTGTCTAAACTTAAATTCACCGCTGTTTCCTTCAAAGAATGATTAGAAGTTCTATTTTTATGCATCATTGTTTCAACAAGTATTTATGATTTTATATTTACGAAAAGCTTCACTCGCTTTACTTGCTATTTTATTCCTTTTTAAACTAAATGCTCAAGATTGGCAAGTCAAGGTCTTTGATCAAGATTCCAGTCGATTATTGATTGAAGTTTATCCCGATTTTACCTTTAATAAAAATTACCTGATTACATTTCCACCCAGCCTTATTAATCAGAATAGGGTAGATAGCATTTTTCTTGGAAAGTTAAAAACTTCACCGCTGAAGGAATCATCGTTTATGATTAATGCTGAACAAGTAATGTTTAGCTATCAGCTTAGGATTAACGCGAATAAGTATATTGCATACAATGCCTGTTTGGATTATGAAGAGTTATTTTTGGCCAATTGGCAAGAAATTCTTTTTCATGCAGACAAGGATGCTCGACTTTCGGTAGAATGGATAAAAGGGTCGTATAAGCTTGCCATCGGAACGAAGTATTTAAGCGAATGGAGGGCGCAACCTAGCAATCTTATTTCAACTAGAATATTTCTAGATATAAATAATATCAAGGTTTTTACGAATACCCCCGACGAAAATTTAAGTAAACTATTAAGTGAAACTTTGGAAGATTTCCAATTTTTGAGCAAGCCTTTCAATTTGTATCTCATTTTTGATAATGATAGCATAGCGAGCAGCGGAGTATCTTTTGAAGATATATCAATCGTTTACATCGATTCAAAAACGGGAAGTTTGAATCCTCAGCTGCAAATTCAACAGCTTATGCTGCGAGAGCTTTTTCATGCATATTCTCCTTACCACATCTCGCCTGAGCTTGAAGTGCGAAATATTGACAAGAACTGGTTAAGTGAGGCATTACCAGAATACCTGAGTTTGAAATACTTGCTACAAAATGACCACATAGATGCCGATGCTTTTTTGGCTATCATGGAGGAAAAAATGAGGGTGACTGAGCAATTTAATGGATTGTCCTTAGATTATATGTCACAGGAGATTTATAGAAATGATAGCTATTGGAATGCCTTTAGGAGTAAGGGATGTATTGCTGTTTGGCTGTTGGATTTAAAACTTATTGAAATCACTTCGGGAGAATTGACAGCCATTGATCTTATCAAGGGCCAATTTTCAAGTTTAGATGAAAGAGCCCAATTAGAAATTCAAAATATTATGCATGTTATGGAGGAAGATTTAGTTTTTAATTCGGAGCCATTTATGATGAATAAATATTTGAATCCCAGCGGAATAAATTATGAACGAAAGGGGCGATTACCAAATAAACTTAAAAGACCAAGTGCTGCTGCAGAGGAATCCAAGTTAAATAAGAATGAGGAGGCCTCAGATGAACAAAAATCACTTTGGAAACGTTTCACCTCGGAATAAATTTAACCATGAAAGAAAGCGCAAATAACTTTGATAATATCGTTCAAGAACGAAGGTCTATAAGAAAGTTTGATGAGAATATTGATTTTGATCATACCGTCGTAAAACGGAGTATAGACCGAGCCATTCTTTCTGCCAATAGCAGTAATATGCAGCTTTGGGAGTTTTATAGAGTTCGCAGTGCAGAAGCAAAAGCGGATATCTCTGCAATATGTCTGGGTCAGAATGCTGCAAAAACAGCTAGCGAGTTAGTCGTATTTGTGGCCAGACCGGATTTGTGGAAAGATCGACAAAAAAAATTAGTCAATTATTTCCAAACCATTATGCCGGATAGGGATGACCGAAAGGCAAAACTTACTTATAAATACTATGAGCAATGGATTCCTCAGCTATATGACGTTCGATTCCCTTGGTTCCATGATTTAAAAATGAAGGCCTTTATTCTTATAAATCAAAAGAAGCCATTCATGCGGGATATTTTTACGCGAGATGTTCCCATTATCACTCACAAGAGCGTAGCATTGGCTGCCCAAACTTTTATGTTGAGTATTAAGGCTGAAGGGTATGATACTTGTCCTATGGAAGGCCATGATTCTGTCCGTTTGAAAAAGTATCTTAAGCTACCTAAGGCTGCTGAAATTAGCATGGTGATTGGTGTAGGTAAGGGAGTACCTGAAGGTATTTATGGAGAACGTTTCCGCATACCTAATGAGGAAGTTATTTTTGAAGTTTAAGTTCAACTGAATGCTATCGCTAACTTAATGTGCGAAAAGACTTACCTTTGCCCTTGTAAAGATTAAATGCCAATGTCTGTCAATCAATTCGATCAGTTAAAAATTAATAAATTCTTACTTCGTGCTTTAGATGATATGGGTTTCGAGGAACCTACTTCTATTCAGGATAAGGTATTCTCGTCTATCAAAGCGGGCAAAGATGTAGTAGGAATTGCTCAAACCGGAACAGGTAAAACCTTTGCATATCTTCTTCCTGCATTGACCAATTGGAAGTTTACAAAGTCCCCTTATCCTCAAATTCTAATCTTAGTACCTACACGTGAACTTGTTATTCAGGTAGAAGAAGAAGTGAAGAAATTAACGGAATTCATGAGTGTGGATGTGGCGGGAGTTTTCGGTGGTGTAAATATGCAAAATCATCGCGAGGCAGTAAGTGGCAGGTTGGATGTTGTGGTTGGAACGCCCGGGCGATTGATGGATTTAATATTGTGTGGGGCTTTACGGACCAAAGATCTAAAGGTCTTGATTATTGATGAAGTTGATGAAATGTTGAACTTAGGGTTTCGCACCCAGCTAAGGAATATTGTTGAACTGATTCCTGAAAAAAGACAGAATTTAATGTTTTCAGCGACCATGATTCCAGAGGTGGAAGATGTGATTCATCAGTTTACATCATTTTACGAAAAAATAGAGGCAGCGCCGTCTGGAGCTCCATTAGAAAACATCGAACAACTCGCCTATTTAGCACCTAATTTCAATAGTAAGGCTAATTTATTAAGTTATCTACTCAAGCAGGATGAAGGCATGAAAAAAGTGTTGGTCTTCGCTGGTACAAGAAAAATGGCAGATGCTTTGCACAAAAGAATGAATGAGGAATTTGACGATCAAGTTGGTGTAATACATTCCTCTAAAGCTCAAAACAATCGATTTAATACAGTTAACCGATTTGCAGACGGTACCTACAGATTTATAATCGCTACCGATATTGTAGCTCGTGGATTGGATGTGGCAGGGGTTTCGCATGTGATTAACTTTGATCTTCCTAGTACCTCAGAACAATACGTGCATCGAATAGGAAGAACAGGAAGAGCGGAAGAGCGAGGTGCAGCAATCGCTTTTGTTTCAGAAAAAGAGTTGGCCTACAAAGCCAGTATTGAAGAATTGATGAATTTCACTATTCCCCTAAAAGAAAAACCTGAAGAAGTCGATTTTACTGATGAATTAATCGGTTTAGAGACTGAAAAAGAGCATTTGGCTTCGGATAATTTTTACAAGTTGGATGATTCTGGAAGTGCGTTTCATGAAAAAGCTAAAAAGAATCAGAAGGTAAATACGAAAGTGCGTCATAAAGATGTGATGCATCAGAAGTATGGAAAGCCTCAAACTCGTGGCGTTAAGCCTAAAGGAAAGAAGAAGCGGAAATAGCCTGCCTGCCCTCGGTTAAGTTTTGAATCTATTGGGTAGTTCTCCTTGTAGAATAAACGAACAATTTTTCACCTTCTGCGCAAATTGCCTAATCTCTTAAGCTAAGTGGTCTTGTTCAAAACGTTTGAGCTGAATCTTTAGGAGCTAAACAAGTCGCTTTGATTGCTTTTTGAATATTTCCACATCTTTACAATTTGCTTATATAACTTCCAAATAAATCTTTAAACTGATAACCTTCTGCTACTCTATCTTTAGATAGCTTCTTAAACTCCACGAGTGACCATAAGATAAACTCTTTCCAAAAGAGTTTGTCTTTTTGATTTACTTTTTCTTGGTGTTTGTTTAGCAAATCCTCTAGAGGAGAGAGGCTATTCAATGTTTCCGTATATTCTGCATCTAGGGCATCATCCAACAATTGAAAATCCGAATTAGTGAAAAACCATTCTAACAAAGCAGAGTAATCATTTTTTTCATCCTCTTTTTCCAATTTAGCAATTTTAGGGAAGTATTTCGGGAAGAGTGTTTTGATGGCTGAACCAATAAGTATCTGCGCTACCTTATCTGCTCCTTCTTGTTCGCCTTCGTAAACCAATTCAACTTTGCCCGTAATTGAGGGGATTATACCCATAAAATCACTTAATCTAACACGGGTGTTTTCTTCTCCGTTAATCAATGCTCTTCTTTCAGCAGCACTTAGTAAATTTTCATAGGCAGTTATGCTCAAACGTGCACTTACGCCACTTTTCGCATCTATGTATTCGCTATCACGAGCTTCAAAACTTATCTGCTCCAACAATTCTTTTGCTAGTTCGGGAATGTAAACCCGATTAACTTGCTCTTCATCCAGATTGGCTTCCTGCTCCGTAATGGTCCTCGCAATGGCTACATTTTCTGGATAATGCGTTAATATTTGAGATCCTATTCGGTCCTTCAAAGGCGTAACGATACTTCCTCTGTTGGTATAGTCTTCAGGATTTGCAGTAAAAATAAATTGCATGTCCAGGGGTAAACGTATTTTAAAACCCCTAATTTGAATATCACCTTCCTGCAAAATATTAAACAGCGACACCTGAATTCGAGCTTGTAAATCAGGCAATTCGTTGATAACGAAAATACAGCGATTAGCGCGTGGAATCATGCCAAAATGAATAACGCGATCATCAGCATAACTCAATTTTAAGTTAGCCGCTTTTATAGGGTCTATATCGCCAATTAAATCAGCTACAGTTACATCGGGGGTAGCTAATTTTTCAAAGAATCGATCTGATCGGTGCAGCCAGGAAATAGGGGTTTCTTCTCCATATTCAGCAATTAGGTCTTTAGCAAATCTTGATAAAGGTTGTAAGGGATCATCATTGATTTCAGAACCTGCTACCACTGGAATGTATTCATCCAGCAATTCAATCATTTTTCTAGCTAGACGAGTTTTTGCCTGACCACGCAGCCCAAGTAAATTAATATTATGTCTGGATAATATGGCGCGCTCCAATTCAGGAATAACGGTGTTTTCAAAACCATGAACTCCTTCAAAGGTAGTTTCATCATTCATGATTTTTTTCCGAAGATTGTCTCTTAATTCATCCTTGATTCCTTTAGATTGATAGCCTGCTTTCTTCAATGCTCCTAATGTCAATATATTGCTTATCTCGCTCATCGTATTCTTTTTTTTCTGTTGTTTTCGTAATCTTCAAATATCATTTCACCTAAACCTTTCAGCCCGGTATAAAATGCCTTTCCTTGGTTAGCTTTTGTAAATTTATTGACAAATTGTTGGAGGTACGGATCACTCGCAATCATGAATGTCGTAATTGGAATATGCAACTTTCTAGCCTGGGCTGCTTGATTATAACATTTATCGGTAATATACGAGTCAAGGCCATTACTATTTTTATAATAGTCTCCATTACGTTCACGAACACAGCTTGGTTTGCCGTCCGTAATCATAAAAATTTGTTTATTTGTATTTCTTTTTCTTCGTAAAATATCCATCGCTAGTTGAAGACCCGCGACGGTATTGGTGTGATAGGGGCCCACTTGCAGATAGGGTAATTCCTTAATTGGAATAGTCCATGCGTCATTTCCAAAAACCAAAATATCTATGGTATCTTTCGGATAGCGCGTGGTTATTAACTCTGTTAAGGCCATCGCTACTTTTTTTGCGGGCGTAATTCGATCTTCTCCATATAGAATCATACTATGACTAATGTCAATCATCAACACCGTGCTCATTTGAGCTTTGAGCTGTGTTTCTTCAACCACTAAGTCTTTTTCAGTTAGCTTAAACCCGTCCACTCCATTGTTGACTTGGGCATTTTTAATGCTTTCGGTCAAATCAATTTTATCAATGCTATCACCAAATTGGAAGGCTCTCTTGTCTCCAGTATGTTCATCTCCGTGGCCTTTACTTTTAGTTTTGTGATTGCCACTTCCTGCTTTCTTTAATTTGCCAAATATTTGATCCAAGGCAGCTTGCCGAATTACTCGTTCGGTTTTGGCAGTAATACTCATACCCTTTTCACCATTTGCGCCAATATCTTCTTGGATGTAACCTTTCTTTTTAAGATCTTCAATGAAGTCCTCGATTGAGTAGTCCGGGGTACTTAGTTTGTATTCGGTGTCTAGTTCGCGCAACCAATCTATAGCCTCATCAAAATCACCAGATGTATGGACGATGAGTTCTTTAAATACTTCAAAGAGAACCTCGAAGGGTGTTTGAAAAGGTTTTTCGTATGGTTTGAAGCGGAATCCCGCGCGTAAATGTTCAGACATAATTTGACTACTCTCGTATCATCCTAACACTTAAAAGTGCGTTCTTGTTCTTTAAAATAAAGATACTTGAGAGAATATTTAGTATACTTAACATTTCTGCGTTTTAATGGATTAATTATGCATGTTTTCGTCTGCCAGAATCCAATGGTCTTGAACGCTCAAGATACGAGTGATTGAGCAGTACTATCTTGCTAAAAGTTTTTTGGAAACTTTAAATATTGCGGAAAAAGAAAGTCCGGGTTGGCGTGTTTTGAAAGTTAAAAACGCTTTTTTGTACCATAGTGGGTTTGTTGCTTTCTTTTTAAATTTTTCATGCACAGCAACAGCATATGTTTTTCCATTGAGCCAAGACTCAATGCTATAGACACCAATTCCAAAATATTCAACTCGTTGAAGGATGATTTCAAAATCTGATTCGGAAAAATTATAGATAGTCTCTTTATCCAATCCTTTTTTTAAGTTTGTTAAATCAATAAACACATTTTTTTCTAAGAATTCAGTTTGTTCCATATATTCGGTGAAGTTAAGGAAATGTTGAGGGATTTTATTAGCTAGTTTTACTTGCTCAAATACCTGGCATCACAATAAAGGTAATTTCAGAATGAAAGAAAATAAGTAAGCGTATTTTGTTTGAATAAATATGTAGAGGTTTCACTTCCATTTTGTTACATTTGTTTGACTTAACCAAGCAATAACCATGAGAAAATTGATAGAGTGTGTTCCCAATATTTCGGAAGGAAGAGATGATGCAAAGATAAAAGCTATTTATAGTGTAGTGGAAACTGTAGAAGGGGTTAAACTTCTGGATGTAGATCCTGGAAGAGCGACCAATAGAACGGTTATTACTTTTGTAGGAGAACCAGATGCGGTTGTAGAAGCAGCTTTCTTATTGATTCAAAAAGCACAAGAGCTTATCGATATGTCCAAGCACAAGGGAGAGCATCCTCGTTTTGGTGCCACAGATGTTTGTCCATTTGTCCCAGTTGCTAATACTACAATGGAGGACTGTATAGCTTGTGCTAAATCCCTTGGCGAAAGGGTAGGTAATGAACTCAATATCCCGGTTTATTTATATGAAAATGCGGCTACAAAACTAGATAGGAAAAATTTAGCAACAGTAAGGTCGGGGGAATATGAGGGTATAGCAGATAAAATAGTCATTCCAGCATGGAAACCTGATTTTGGCCCCGCTAGTTTTCAAGCAAAGAGTGGGAATATTGCCATTAGTGCTAGAGACTTCCTCATTGCTTATAATGTTAATTTAAACACCACCTCAGTGCGAAGAGCAAATAATATTGCTTTTGATATTCGTGAACAAGGGCGATCTAAAACGGAAGATGGAAAACCTAACGGAAAGAAAGTCTTGGATAAGGATGGTAATCCTGTGAGAATTGATGGAACTTGTAAAGGAGTGAAAGCTATAGGTTGGTTCATAGAGGAATACGGAGTGGCGCAAATATCTATGAATATTACGAATATTAACGACACCCCGTTGCACAAGGCCTTTGATGAATGTGCTCAATCGGCTTATCAGCGAGGAATGCGGGTGACAGGCAGTGAACTCGTAGGCTTGGTGCCTTTAAAAAGCATTTTAGACGCAGGGAAGTATTTTCTTGAAAAGCAAGAAAGAAGTACGGGTGTGTGTGAAGATGAATTGATTAAAATTGCGGTTAAAAGCATGGGCTTGGATGAATTGAGCCCTTTTGATCCGAAGAAAAATATTATTGAGTACATGATTAGTGAGGATGATATTCGACCTTTAATCAAGATGAACTTGAAAGCATTTGCAAATGAAACTGCAAGCGAAAGCCCGGCGCCGGGTGGAGGAAGTATTGCTGCCTATTTAGGAGCTCTTGGTGTTTCATTGGGAACGATGGTGGCTAATCTTTCTTCACATAAAAGGGGTTGGGATGATCGTTGGAGTGAATTTTCTGAATGGGCAAGTAAGGGGCAGGCCCTTAAAGATAAATTACTTTGGCTTGTGGATGAAGACACGAATTCCTTCAATTTAATAATGGATGCTTTTAAATTGCCAAAAAGTTCGACGGAGGAAAAGGCTATACGAAGTCAAGCTATTCAGGATGCTACAAAATATGCCATTGAAATTCCTTATCAGGTAATGGAAACATCTTTTGCCTCATTTGATTTGTTAAAAGAAATGGCTCTTAATGGTAATCCGAATTCAGTAAGTGACGCTGGGGTAGGTGCCTTGAGCGCGCGAAGTGCGGTGTTAGGCGCTTATTTAAATGTAAAGATTAATGTTGCTGATTTGAAAGATGAAGTATTTAAAACCGATATCTTAGGGAAAGCAGCTAAAATAGCTTCTTCAGCTCAAGAGGCGGAGGATGAGATTTTAAGAATAGTTGAATCAAAATTGTAAGCGAGTAGCTTGTATCAATATATTTACTGAGGACTGTATACAATCTTAGAATTCACTTAGTACTTGCTGATTTCTAAAATATTCGCCTTGATCTTATTGCATAATTCATTTACAGGCAGATCATTTTCATCGAGACCAAAAGGGTCTTCAATCTCTTCTCCAATCAACTCTATCCCAACCATGGTATAGAACACAATCAGAACCATGGGAATAGCCACCCAACCTAATTGACCTACAAAGCCAAAAGGCAAGGTTAAGGCATAGATGAGCAATACGCGCTTAAGATGCAAGGCATAAGCCATGGGTATGGGTGTGTTTTTTATTCTTTCGCATGCGCCCAATATGTTGATTAATGCATTAGCTTCCTTTTCTAGTATAATTAACTGTTCACCATTAATTGTGCCCTCACTAAAAAGCTGATGTAAATTCTTAGCAATTTTACCTAAAACAAAATTAGGCTTGTGATTAAATTTCTTAAAATCGCTCAAAAAGGTGGTTGGAATCTCCTGAAAGATACTTGAGAAATCTTCTTCACGGAGGTGCTCTTTCATACTAAATGCAAAGGCATAAATTAGATTCAAGGTTTCCTCGCTTAAAGCTGGATTGGCTTCTTGAGCATATGTTTTGACTTTAAGTGCTAAATTTCGAGTAGTATTTACCAAAGCGCCTAATTGTTTTCGTCCTTCCCACCATCGATCATAGGCACTATTTGTTCTAAAAACAAGCAGAAGACCAAGAACTAAGCCCAAAACCGTATGAAATGTGGTACTGATTTCAAAATGAAGCCATGCTGTATGTTCATTTACATAAATTAAGGCACTTGTCATTAGTCCCATAAAGAGCATACTCCACCACATTCCATCTACATGTTTACTTCCATGTCTAAAGATGAAGCTGAACCAGTTTTTATTATCGTATTGAAGCATTTGTTGATGTTTTTACTAAAATAAAGATTCGGCACTAGCCGGAGGGTTTTTACCGAAATGTTTAAAGGTTTTTACCGTAATCTCTCTACCACGAGGGGTCCGTTTGAGATAGCCTTCTTGAATCAAAAAAGGTTCATAAACCTCTTCAATTGTACCTGAATCTTCGCTTACCGCAGTGGCAATAGTACTTAATCCTACTGGACCACCATTAAATTTTTCTAATATCGTTTGCAGAATTCTATTATCCATATCATCCAAACCGTTTTCATCCACATTTAGAGCATTCAATCCAAATTTGGCTATATCCATGGTTATTCTGCCATCTCCTTTTATTTGTGCGAAATCTCGTATTCGTTTAAGCAACAAATTAGCAATCCGAGGTGTTCCTCTGCTTCTTCTCGAAATTTCACTTGCAGCTTTTGAGTCTATGCCAATAGCTAAGATTTTAGCGCTTCGCTCAACAATGCCAGCTAGAGTATGAATATCATAGTACTCCATACGCAATGTAATACCAAATCTGCTGCGAAGCGGAGCCGTCAATAAGCCCGAACGGGTAGTTGCTCCTATCAAAGTGAAGGGGGCTAATTCGATTTGAACAGAACGTGCATTCGGTCCTGTATCAATCATAATATCTATTCGATAATCCTCCATGGCAGAATATAAATATTCCTCAATAACAGGACTTAAACGATGGATTTCATCGATAAATAGTACATCATTGTCATCCAAGTTGGTGAGCAGTCCAGCCAGGTCTCCTGGCTTTTCAAGCACTGGGCCCGAAGTAATTTTCACATTGACTCCCATCTCTGAAGCAATAATATGCGATAAAGTAGTTTTGCCTAATCCAGGTGGACCATGGAGTAAGACATGGTCAAGTGCCTCTTCTCTTAGGATAGCGGCTTGCACAAAAACCTCAAGATTGTCCATTATTTTCTCTTGCCCCTCAAAATCTTTAAATCTTTTAGGACGCAAAGCTCGGTCTATATCGAGCTCTTCAGGTTTAAGCTTATCTTTATCTGGATCTAGGTTTAAATTCATCTTATCGCTAAGGTAGGATATTCGATTAATTTATTCTTAAAATTATAGTTTCTTCTAAAATGGATATCCAATGGCAAGATGAAAAATACTGTTTTTTCTAAACCAACTTTCTTTACCAAAGCTAAACTTAAAGTCATTGAGTGGATACTTACGCGAGTCATCAAAGCGTGGATCAATTAATGGTAAAGCAAAATCTGTTCGAATTACAAAATAATCAAAATCTAATCTTAGCCCAAAACCAGCACCTATGGCTATCGCATTAAGAAAATTCCCTTTGCGAAGGGTCCCGCCTTCACGGTCGGGGTCTTGCTTGAGTAACCATACATTTCCTGCATCCACAAACAAGGCTCCTTTGAAGAATTTATATATATCAAATCTTAATTCGGCATTCCCTTCAAGTTTGAAATCACCCGCTTGATCGAAGAAAAAATTAGGATTGTCAATATTTGCCTCATCTGAATAGGTCCCTGGTCCCAATGCACGTAATCGAAATGCTCGAATACTATTTGATCCACCTACATAGAATTGCTGGAAATAAGGCGCTACCGTGGAATTTCCAAAAGGGACAATAACTCCGGTATTGAATCTGGAGTTGAGACTCGAATGCTTGCCAATGCTAAAGTTATGAATAATGTTAGCCTCAAACCGAGCAAATTGAGAGTATTCTTGATTAAACAAGCTATACGGAGTTGGATTGTTTTTCGCTTGTTTGCTTAAAGCTACTATGCCGTGTATTAAATTTCCGGCTAAAGCAATGTTTCCTTTAAACAAAAGGTATGAACGGTCACTTTCGGATTTTTTATTGTTGTAAAAAAAAGTATAATTAGAACCCAAAATTAACTGCTCTTCAAAGCTTCTTGCGAGCGATGGTATTTCATTAATTCTATCTCTAAAATCGGATGAAACATTTTTTTCCGGTAAAAAGAAAACCGTTGCTGATATAGGGTTATAAATATGCTTTTTATTGGCTGACTCATTCCATTCGTAGCCAAAGTTAAAGGTATTACTGTGCAAGGAATAAAATTGAATTCTTCGTTCATAGTTATATTGCAAGGAGAAACGAGTCTTAACATTGTTATACTTCGAAGTTTTTTTCAATGGGAATGGCACCAAGAATCTATTGAGGTAATAATTGGTTTCAACGATTACATCTGCATTATTGACTAAAGTAGTTTGTCCATTACCCGCATTAAACTCAATTCCTGAGGAGACTTTAAACTCAAACATATCTGCAGCGCGCGATAAATTCTTGTTTTGATAGGTTACGCCCGCAGAGGCCCCAGCAAGACCAATGAAATTATGTCGAGCTTCCACATCTACAGATATGACTTGCTTTTTGGAAGAGGTCAAATAGATAAATGCATCCAAGTAATTATTACCATCTTTTATTAATGGTTTAAACTGAATATCTACAAACTTAAATGTCCCATAATTAGCTAATTTTCTGAGCGTACTTTGATACGAGTCGAGTCGGAAGTATTGATCTTTTTCTAGAAAAACTCCATTGGCAATAATCTTTAGTTTGTAGTTTTTTTCCGTCCCGACAAAGTACATCCCATTGTATATTGCGGTATCTAAAATTGCACCTTCATCTTGAACGTCCAAGTTATCCGTTAGCACGTATATGTTGTTTATAGTATATTTTAGGTGCCATGTTTCAGGTGAAGGACCTTTTATACTCATGTCAATGTCTACCTTTTTTGAGGTATTGTTAGTATCTAAATCAAATATGATGTAATCCTTCCGAAAATTATAATATCCCATGTTTCGGAGGTGCGTTGTGATTCTTGCTCTTTCATCGTCTAGGGTATTAATACTAAAAGGATTATTACTTGCAATCAAGGTGTTTTCCTGCACCTGTTTTACATGCTCTAAGAGGTTGTTTACAGCATCGGGTAGAACAATTTTATCAATGGTAAATTGCACGCCTGGGAATATCTGGTAGTTAACCACTACTTTTTTTGGACTGAACGAGGGAGAATAGGATACTTGGCTGTTTAGGAAGCCTTCATTAAACAAATAACGCCTTATATTTTCCGAAGATTTGGAGGATACGGCCTCCTTATAAATAACTGGAGCCTCACCTAGCTTATTTTTAAGCCACCATCTAAACTTGTTTTCTTTTTTATCATAAGCGAGATTGTAGATACCTAGTCGAAGAGCAATTAAACCAAACATTTTTGTGTTTGGTTTTTGAATAATTAATCCAGGAATATCCTCTTTATTGATGTTACTACCTTTTATCTTTTTCGTAAGTTTAACCCTGTTCTTTTCCAAGAGATGCTCGCCATCAGAAACGGATTGGGCAACTTTACATGCACTAAAAGATACAAGAAAAATAAAACCTACAAACCAATAAATACTATTTTGCCAATTAGTTCTTATAACTTTGTTTTTATGATGTTCGATAAAATTAGTAGTGCACAAATTAAACATCTTCGTGCGCTCCAGTTAAAAAAGTTTAGACAAAAATACAACCAATTTATTGTAGAAGGGCGTAAAAGTATTGATGAATTTGTTGGGAGTTCAATAAGATGCCTTGGTGTCTTCGGTTCGGAAGAGGAAATTCTTCGTTTGGGGCCTCCGCTATCCAAGGATCTTTGTTTTGTTGTTTCTAAGAAGCAGTTGGAGCAAATAAGTGGTCTAAAAACGCCACAGGGAATTCTTGCAATGTTTGAAATTTCCGCCTACAAGGAAATGGATAAGCAAGCAGATTTGGTTCTAGCCTTGGAAGATGTGAGGGACCCGGGAAATTTGGGGACCATTATACGAACGGCAGATTGGTTTGGCTTAAACCAAATTGTTTGCTCTCCTTCAAGTGTAGATTGCTTCAATTCAAAGGTTGTGCAGGCTAGCATGGGGTCCTTATCAAGGGTTCATGTTCATTACAAGCCAATTTCACAATTAGTAGATGAATTGAATGCACACACTTTGGTCCTAACGGATATGAAAGGGGAGGACTACAAGACTGCAAAATTAAATAAAAGTATATTGGTTATTGGCAATGAAGGTCAGGGCGTTTCTGAAGGTTTAAAGTCACTCAAGCATCGCGTTCTTACTATCCCAAGGAAAGGCGCAGCAGAGTCATTAAACGCTGCAGTAAGTGCATCTATTTTAATGGCGGAATTAACTTAATTTATTATTCGATAGTAGCATTAATACCCCTTTCTGAAATGGCATCTTTCAAGGGCTTGAGTTGTTTCATGCTTCCCTCTTTAACCGCATATTTACCTCTAGTATGAACCAAGACTGCACATTGCTCTGCTTGCTCATAATTATGCTTACATACAGCTATCAATGCCGCTATTACCCAATCAAATGTATTAACTTCATCGTTGTGAACAATTAACTGATAGGTGTCGATAGTTTTTTCTATTTCAGCTACAGCTACTTCACTATCTTCTTGATACTTGCTCATATATCTTTACTTAAATTACCACGCAAATGTAAGTAAAATCCATATGTTTAGCAATAGGGATAGATTACCTATTTTATACACAATGTTATTATATTTTTTGTCACGCTATTGAACACTCACTTATATTTGCGGAAAATATACTAAAAAACTATGGACCTTTCCGACCTATTAACCCGGGTACCCGCTTCGGCTACCATTGTAATGGCTCAAAAAGCCAGAGATCTAAAAGCGCAAGGCAAAGATGTAATCAGTTTGACTTTGGGAGAACCTGATTTTGATACGCCTGAGCACATTAAGCAAGCGGCTATTGATGCAATTCAAAAGGGGGACACAAAATATACTCCTGTTCCTGGAACCATTGCCTTGAGGCAAGCTATTTGTGATAAGTTTAAAAGGGATAATGATTTAGATTTTGACCTCAATCAAATTGTAGTATCATGTGGAGCAAAGCAGACGATTGCTAATATTGCATTAAGTGTTATTAATGAAGGAGATGAGGTCCTGTTACCCGCACCTTTTTGGGTAAGTTATGCAGGTATTGCAGATATGTGTAATGGAAAAAAAATAATACTAGATACAAGTATTGAGAATGATTTTAAGCTTAGTCCAAGTGATTTGGATGCTGCTTTAAATGATAAGACAAAATTACTTATTTTTAGTTCGCCTTGTAATCCAACGGGTTCTCGGTATACCAAAAATGAATTGGAAAAATTAGCTGAGGTAATTGCTCGATATCCTCGTGTAATAGTGATCAGTGACGAAATATATGAGTACATAAATTTTACCGAAGAAAAGCATTTCAGTTTGGGTTCAATCCCAGCATTAAAAGACCAGGTGGTTACAGTAAATGGAGTGAGCAAGGGATTCGCTATGACAGGTTGGCGTATTGGATACATGGGTGCTCCATTGTGGTTGGCAAAGGCTTGTGCCAAGTTGCAAGGGCAGTTTACTTCAGGTGCTTGTTCTATTGCTCAGGCTGCTTCAGCTCATGCATTGAATTCGTCTTTAGCGCCTACACTAGCCATGAGAGACTCTTTCAAGGAACGAAGAGATATAATGTTACAGTTGTTAGGTGAAATTGATGGACTAAAATTGAACGTGCCAGAAGGTGCTTTTTACATCTTCCCTGATGTAAGTGCGTACTTCGGCAAAAAATTCGGGCAATATCAAATAGAAAACCCAACAGATTTGGTCATATATTTACTAGAGACAGTATATGTAGCTGCAGTTGGAGGAGATTCTTTTGGAGATCAAAACTGTATAAGAATATCCTATGCTGCCAGTGAAGATAGTTTGAAAGAAGCAGTCAAACGGATGAAACTTGCATTAAGTAGGTTGGCCTAAAAAAAGAAAGGCTCCCAGTATTAAACTGAGAACCTTTCTTCAACCCTAAAAACCCATTATCTTGATCGACAAGCACCGATGTATACTGTGCTCAATCGTTTTTTCTTTTGCTTTCTGCTGCTGCATATCTGCAGATTCTGTATACAAAACATATTCTTTAGTTAAAATGTTGTGTGTAGAAGCTTTTTTTTTAGATAAATGACATTTTCATGTTTGTTCGCGGTCGCAAGCTAGATGTTTTTCCTGCGTAGCAGCTTGTATAGTTGATGATTTTTGAAATTTCAATGCCTTAAGGGCTCCGATGAAGGGAGAAATCAGCCTAACGATAGTTTGGATAGTTTTCAAAGGACAAGCTTTAAGTCTGATTGAATAATTACCAATTCAAAATTGCAAGGATTTATTTTGTGGTATGCTCATTAAATAATTTCAAAAGCATTAGTTTTGTTCTAACCTGAATAGGCTTTAAAATAATGAATATAGAATTTACAAAATATCAAGGTGCCGGCAATGATTTCGTGATGATCGATAACCGAAAGGAAGATTTTCCGAAAGACGATCCGGTTTTGATAGCCAAGCTATGTGACCGACGTTTTGGTATCGGAGCAGATGGTTTGATTCTCTTAGAAAATGATAAGGAAATCGATTTTCGAATGGTCTATTTTAATGCGGATGGCAAAGAAAGTACTATGTGCGGAAATGGCGGCAGATGTATAGTTTCCTTTGCTCAGCAACTTGGTCTCATAGGGAATGAAACAACTTTTTCAGCCATTGATGGCCTGCACCATGCAGTGGTACAAGAAGATGGAAGAGTAGCCTTAGGAATGAAGGATGTGGAAAGTCTAGAGCAAGTCAGTAAAAATGAATACGTTTTAGATACCGGTTCACCACATTATGTAATTGTAGTAGATGAAATGCCTGAAGATATATTGAAGCAAGCCCATGCTATACGTTACAATGAGCGCTTTAAAAAGGAAGGCATCAATGTAAACTTTATTGTCATTAAGGAGGATCAAATTCATATTCGAACCTATGAGAGGGGGGTGGAGAATGAAACGCTGGCATGCGGCACGGGAGCGGTTGCAGCAGCTATTGTGGCCGCACATTACCAGAATAAAATGATTTTTGAAATAGAAACCAGAGGGGATTGTCTCAGAGTAGAAATTTTAAATCTTCAAAACCTCTATAGCAAGATCATACTTACTGGTGAAGCTAAGCCTATATTCTCTGGAAATTTTGTTGCATGAAATTTTGTTGCATGAAATTTGTTAGAATTTAGTTTTTTAAGTCTAAATTCCTTATCTTTAGATTCTACAATCAAAATAAATCAAAATAATCTTTCAATTTTAAAATCAACTCATGAAAAAAATATTTACTTTATTGCTAGTCGCTTTTGGACTAGGATTTTTTACGTTAAATGCTCAGGCACTCAATCAGGCTGCTAATTGGCCGAATGCTGCGTGGACCCTTGGAGGTGTTTATAATCCAGTTGGATTGCTTAACGACCCAGTTACAACCGCTAATTTCAGTTTTGATGATGATGCTGCGGGCAACGGGAGTTCCGATATTCTTTTCGTTGAGTCCCCGGTTATTGACTTAACGGCAGCGAGTGCAGCAGGTGAAACTCTGTTAAATCTTGTTTTTGATTACGATTATAACCTTGGAAATGTTTTTCAATTGGAATTCTATGATGCAGATGCAACTGCCTGGGTCTTATGGGAAATCCTTCCGGATAATAGCGCAGCTACGTCCAACTGGTGTGCAGCCATCGCTGTTCCTGAAGTTACAAGTGTTGATTTAAATACCTTATTTTTTACTGCCAATCAGCAAAGCGGATTCAAATACAGATTTCATTACGAAAGTGTCGCTACATGGGGCTGGGGAGTATGTGTATCTTCTCCAACTATAGTTTCTAGTGCGCCTCCTGTATGTCCTCCTCCCACTGCTTTAAATGTATCAGCAAGTTCTACTTCGGCAAGCTTATCATGGACCGAAAATGGAATTGCAGGTGATTGGCAAATTGAAAATCTAACTACAGGTGTATTATATTCCCAATCACCCAATCCAGCAACAATTTCAGGATTAGCTGCTAATACCTCATATCAAGTTCGTGTACGATCTATTTGTGCGCCTGGCGATACATCATTATGGTCGACATCATCTTTATTTACAACAGATATAGCTGCATTAATCTGCGGAGCTGGTAACGGCAATCCTTCTCTTGTATACACAGAGGATTTTGAAACTGATGTTACAATTGGTCCGGGTGGATCAGCAGGAAACGTTGGTCCTTGGACTCAAGTAAGAACTACAGATCCAGACTGGACTTGGGATGGTTTTGGCGGAACCGGTTCCAACCCCACGGGTCCTTCAGCTGCTCATAGTGGTACTGGTTTTGTATACCTAGAAACTTCTGGAGCTGCGCAAGATGCGGATACATTAACTTCTGGTTTTTATGACTTAAGTTTAGTAAATACTCCAGCTAGATTACGATTTTGGTATCATATGTTTGGTGCGGATATAGGAACTATGACAGTAGAAACATCAGGAGATGGTGGCGCAACTTGGAATGCAGGCATAGATTTTGTTGGTCAGCAACAAGCTTCAAGTGCTGAAGCATGGAAAGAAGCTATAGTGGATATAACTTATGCGGTAGGTGCTAATAACTTCCAAGTAAGATTTATTGGAGATAAAAATAATGGTACCGGTCCAAATTTCTTCTACGGTGATATGGCTATTGATTTCATTCAAATAGAGGCTTGCGTTTCTTGTGTTGCGCCAACTGCGCCGACTGCAACAGTAATCTCATTTGACTCTGCTCAAATAGACTTTACATCCTTTGGACCTGCTGATTCTACACTTATTGAATTTGGAGTTGCTGGATTTACACTAGGTACAGGTACAGAAGTTTCTACTTTAAATAATAGTATAATTTTAGCAGGATTATTGGGTGCTACAAGTTATGATGTATACCTGATCTCTGATTGTTCCGGTTCAACAGGAGATAGCAGTACAACTGTGGGTCCTGTGTCATTCTTGACACCATGTTCTCCATTTACTCCAGTTTATTTTGAAGATTTCTCTTCTTGGACGGGGACGACTACTTTACCAATTTGTTGGGAAGAGTACGATGGTGTTGATACCAATACAATTGGAACTTCTGCTCCAGCAGTGAATGGTGCATGGACTCAAGATGCTTTCGGTAATAATGCTGCAAGTCCATACTCTGTAACTGCTTTTCAAGGTAGTGCGAGTATTGAACTTTGGAATCTTGGTGATTCAGATTGGTTAGTAAGTCCAGAAATTGACTTAACTTCAGGTGGTCCTTATCAATTAGACTACAATTGGTTAATCACCAATTGGTCTTCAACAGCTGCTGAAACAATCGGTGGAGATGATTACGTTTCAGTACAAATTACTTCAGATGGTGGTGCTACTTGGACTGAATTAGTAAGATATGATAGTACAACTGTTGTTACTCCTTCTTTATTGGGCGAAGCGGCAATCTTTGATTTGACGGCCTACAGTGGTTCTATTGTTAAAATTGGTTTTTGGGGAAATGAAGCGGTTGCTGATGATCCAGGAGATGTGAAATTCTTCATGGATAACTTCAGAGTTCGCCCTATACCAACATGTCCAGAGCCAATTTCATTGGCTGCATCTAATCCAACAGATGGATCTGTTGATTTATCTTGGACTGAGACTGGTTCAGCTACAGAATGGGAAGTTCAGTATGGAGTTCCAGGATTTACGCCTGGTACCGGAACAAGTTTGATTGTCACTGGAGCTTCAAATACAACTGTAACTGGTCTGACAGAGCAAACAGCTTATGAATTTATAGTACGTGCGATTTGTGCGGCTGCTGATTCAAGTTCATATTCATTTACTGCAGGAGCAACAACATTATGTTTACCAATCGTCGCTGCTGTTTTGGAAGATTTTGAGACAGTGCCTTTTGCTACCTTTGGTGACCTTGGTAACTGTTGGTCAACATCCCCTACTTTAGGTTACCGTTGGGAGTCTGAAAACTCTTCTGGCTTTAACGAAAATTCATCAGGTACGGGTCCATTCACAGATCATACTTTAGCGCCTGCTGCAGGAGGTATTTACATATACACGGAAGCATCTTCTGGTATTGCCGGTGATTCTACTTTCTTAAATAGTCCATTAGTTGATTTAACTCCTTTGGCTTTTCCAAATATTACATTTTGGTACCATATGTTTGGAGCTAATATGGGAGAATTGTACTTGCAAATTAATGACGGAACAGGTTGGACGACTATATCCTCTGTTATAGGGCAACAGCAAACTGCCGGTGGAGATGTGTGGAGAAAGCTTTCTACTAATATTACTGCTTATACAGGTATAGTTTCGTTTAGATTTATAGGTGTAAAAGGGGCGGTCTCTTTTGCAGGAGATATTTCTGTTGATGATGTTTCCATTCAGGAAGCGCCAACCAACGATATTGGTGTAGCATCAATTGATGCACCCGTGTCTGGTTGTGGATCAAGTTCTACACCCTTGACTATTACAGTAGATAACTTTGGTGTAAACGATTTATTCTATGTTCCGGTTGTGGTGGAAATGATTGGTGATTTTCCTGGTATTTATACTCTAGTAATCGATACATTACTTGGTGAATCTTCTGCATCAGTGACCTTAGGTTCCTTAAATACAATCTCAGGTGGTTCGGTAGATGTGACTGCATTTACTAACTTGGCAAATGATGCTGATCAGTTAAATGATACAATATTAGCTAGTTTCACATTCGGTGCGGTGCCTGCTGCTCCAGCTGTTGCGGATGTAATGGTTTGTGATGGTGATTCTGCTGTTCTTGGATTTAATTCTTTAGGTGCCTTATCATGGTTTGAAACGGATACTTCTAGTGCTGCATTCTTTGTAGGCGACACGTTTACGCTTGCGGGTGTTGATACAGCATTCTATGTAAGCCAACAAGCAGCATTCAATGGTATGGCTACTTTAGACCTGTTTGATTCATTTGGTGATGGCTGGAACGGACATTCATTAGCAGTTTCTATCAATGGTGCGTCTGTTGTGGGTTCTCCGTTTACCATAGGTACTGGTAATAGTTTTCAAGTAATGTTTCCACTTAATAATGGGGATGATCTGACATTAACAATGAATACGGGTGGTTTCGCTGGTGAAGTATCGTACACACTTACTGGACCAAATGGTGGAACTATCTTTGAGGATGGTTTTGCTTCTATAATAACATTAGGGGTAGTTTTTGATGAAGAAGTTGTCTTATTGGGCTGCCCAAGTGATTTGACTATGGTTTCTGTCATGGTAAGTCCAACATATCTGGATACAGTGGTAATGAGTGCGTGTGATAGTATGACAATTGCAGGTGCAACAGTTACAACCTCAGGTGTCTATACCGATTCCTTATTTTCTAGTTCTGGATGTGACAGTGTGGTCGTTTATAACTTGACAATTAATAGTTCTTATTTGGCTTCTGAATCTGTTACAATATGTGATGGTTCAAGTCATACTTTACCGGATGGTACCGTTGTTTCAGCAGGAGGTACATATACTACGGTTTTACTTGCTTCAAATACTTGTGATAGTGTTATCAAAACGGAAGTATTAATTTCACCTGTTTATGATGTCTCTCAAAATGTTCAGTTATGTTCTGGCGACACCTTAACCGTAGGCGCTAGTCAATACACCGCTTCAGGCACTTATATAGATACTTTGTCTACTGCAAATGGTTGCGACAGTTTGGTAACAAGCAACGTAGTAGTATTCTCATCTTCGGATGTTTCTATTGCAGGTGTTACAGTTGTCTGTTCGGTTGCTCCAGTTGTTGATTTAACTTTGGATCCATTGGGTGGTACTTTAAGTGGTCCTGGTGTTACAGGAACATCCTTTGATCCTGCTGCTGCCGGTGTAGGAACAAGTACCTTGGTTTATTCATTTGCTGATGCAAATGGATGTGATGCCTCTGCTTCATTAGATGTTGAAGTGGTAGTTTGTACGGGTATAGAGGATATTGAAGGGATTGAGACAATTTCAATTTTCCCAAATCCATACGTAAGTACAATCAATGTATTGTTTGAGGATGCTGTTGCAGCTGAATTGAATATTAAATTATTCGATATCACGGGTAAAGTGATCTTAGTGAAAACTGTTAATACTAGCCTAGGATTGAATAAAATTGCTTTAGACGTTTCTTCTGAAATTGCAGCTGGTGTTACCATGCTTCAAATTGAAAGAGATGGAGCTGTATTTAGTACTACTCTATTGAAGAAATAATCTTTCTTAAATAATATCAAAAAGGGGTTCTGTATTCAGAACCCCTTTTTTGTTTTTTGATAACTCAAGGTTTTTGAAATTAGTAAGAGTTATAATTATTGCTTAAATTGTGTTTAACAATATCTTCTTTTATGAAATCGTTAAAATACTTATTGGTAATTGTCATTATTTTAATGTTTCAATATCAATTACATGGACAAGTGTCTATAGCGCAAACTTGGACAGAGCATTTGTTGTTTGCCGTAAAAAATGACTTTGCGAGACCTACTGTTCATGCCAGAAATTTATTTCATTCGTCAGTTGCCATGCATGATGCATGGGCCGCCTATAATGGAGAGTCTTCTTTTTATTTTTTAGGTGAAATACATGAGGGACAGCCCATACCTTTTGATGGGGTTCCTGTTGTGGCGGATACCGCAGCGGCTCAGCATTTAGCTATTTCTTATGCTGTATTTAGAATAATGGATCATCGTTTTCGATTCTCTCCTGGTGCTTCCAACACAATACCTCGTATTAATACTTTTATGGATAGTTTGAATTATGATCGTTCGATCACTTCAATTGACTACATCAATGACGGTCCCGCTGCCTTAGGTAATTATATTGCTTCAAAAATTATTGAAATTGGATATTTGGATGGTTCTAATGAAATCAACGATTATGCAAATTTATATTATACTCCTTCACAAAATCCTATTGAACCTGAATTTCCAGGAAATCCGGGCATGACAGACCCAAACAGATGGCAGCCCATTGCATTAAGTTTCTCTGTGGATCAAGCAGGGAATGTGTTGACCTCCAATCCACCCTTTTTATCCCCAGAATGGGGAGATGTCACTCCTTTTGCTTTACCTGCAAGTGCAGCATCTACTTTTATGCGAAATGGCGATACCTATAGGGTGTATCATGATCCGGGTGCTCCAGTCTACTTGGATACTGCCACACAATCCCAGCTTGAATCTTTATATAAATGGAATTTTACCATGGTCTCTGTCTGGCAATCGCACTTAGATCCCAATGACACCACCACTTGGGATATATCTCCGGCTAGTGTTGGTAATATTCAAAATTACCCCACCCAATTTGTAGATTACGATAACTTTTACAATTATTTTGATGGCGGTGATGCAGGACAGGGATATGCAATGAATCCAAAAACAAATATGCCTTATACGCCACAAATAGTTAAACGTGCCGATTATGCTAGAGTACTAGCCGAATTTTGGGCTGACGGTTTAGATTCTGAGACTCCGCCCGGTCACTGGTACAATATTTATAATGAAGTACGTCAGCACCCTTTATTTGAGAATAAATGGAAAGGTGTAGGGCCCGAATTGAGTAGTTTAGAGTATGATGTAAAGGCTTATATGACTATGGGAGGTGCTATGCATGATTGCGCTATTAGCGCCTGGAGTATCAAAGGATGGTATGATTATGCTAGACCAGTATCAGCATTAAGGTACATGGCTGAAAAAGGGCAAAGTACGATAGATACCTTAGGTAATTACCATCCAGCTGGTTTGCCGCTTGTGCCAGGTTATATTGAGATTGTACAAATGGGAGATCCTTTAGCTGGGGGTTCAAATCAACATTTAGGTAAGATTAAATTGTATACTTGGAGGGGTCCAGATTACATTTCTAATCCTGCTAGTACTTTTGCAGGAGTGGGATGGATTTTAGCTGAGAATTGGTGGCCTTATCAACGTCCAAGTTTTGTGACTCCTCCATTTGCGGGTTATGTTTCAGGGCATTCAACTTTCTCTCGAGCAGCAGCTGAGGTGATGACCTTTATTACAGGGGATCCTTACTTTCCTGGAGGGATGAGTAGTTTTATTGCTGATGAAAATGAATTCTTAGAATTTGAAGAAGGCCCAAGCACAGATGTTGTGCTCGAATGGGCAACCTATAGAGATGCATCAGATCAGTGCAGCTTATCTCGCATTTGGGGCGGAATACACCCTCCAGTCGATGATATTAACGGTCGCTTGATTGGCTTGGATATTGGTGTAGACGTATCTGTGAAAGCGGATTCTATATTTTCAAATCCTATAACAAAAGTAGATTCGGTGTCAAGTAACTTTTCTATCGTAAATATTTCAACTATTGGGCAAAACCTTAAGATTAGAGTCTATTTTTCTGAAGATATGAACACAAATGTTAATCCCTACATTAATCTCATTGCAACACCCAATCCCTTTTGGACAAGTTTGAGCCTATTGGGAATCAGTTGGTTTGATTCAAGAATATTTGAAATTACATATAGTGTTAATGCAAGTGCACAAACGATTAATCCGATTCAAGTGCAGGTGCAAAATGGCCTTAGTTTAGGAGGTCAACAACAGTTGCCTTTTGCGCAAAATGAACTTTTTTATATTGATTTAGAAAAACCACTAGTAGTTGATGTAATAGCTTCGACAACCTTAGTTAATGATATGATAGTGTTGAATGACACCTTCTATTTAGATGTGCAATATTCAGAAGCTTGTGATACTCTTTCTACACCTAGTATTCAATTTACAACACCCAATGTTTTATCTGCTACACTTTTCGAAGATGCAAGTATGAGTGAATGGATAAGTTCAAGTACCTACCGTCAAGCTTATATTTTGGTGGATGATAATGTAGAAATTTTAGATATAGATTTCTATGTTTCAGGAGCTATCGATCAAGCAAATAATGCCCAATCGATAGATTCTGTTTTTGACCAATTTAGCATCATCACAAGTAATCCAGCTGTACTTAGCTTTACATGGTCTGACAGTCTGCTCAATCGATCTGATATCGGAGGGAACGCACTTAATATGAATATTGTATTTGATCGACCAATGAATATATCTAGTGCACTTAGTCCTGAATTCTCTTTAGCTGGGGTTTATCCAGGAATACTTGATTTACAGTTACAAAGCGCCTGGTTGGATAGTAGCACCATCCAAATTTCTTTTGATTTACTCAATCAAATTTTTCAAGGAGATTGGATGGATATCAGTTTATTGCCATTTAAAGATTTGAATGGCAATTCGGTTTCAAACTATATATACGCTGATGCGATTCAAATAGATACTAAGCGACCAGAGATCAGGTTTATTGAAAGCAATACAAATATCGTTTCAGATAACCAAACGGGCACTAATAATTTCTTGCTCGACTTAGAATTTGATGAAAATATGAATATCGACAAAGAAGTGATTGTTGAGTTGTTTTCGGATAATGTACTTAGTGAGGATATCAATTTTAAAGTTTTTCAAAGTTATTGGTTAAATGATTCTGTATATCAGGCTGTTTTTGAAGTAGAAGACAATGGGGTAGAATTACAAGGGTATGAACTACAAATTAACTTTGGAGAAGATGCTTCCAATAATCCACAAGACTTTATTATTGTCAATGATTTTATTGATTTAGACACTCGGAATCCAGAAATTATATCCTTAACCGCAAATACCTATTCACTTACTGAGGCAGATAGCCAATGGGAAGTAACGGCAGTGTTTGATGAGCTTATGGATACTACTAAAGGAATGGAATTAGCATTCTCGAATGCAGTTGGTGTAGATAATTATTTAAGTATTGACACGAACAGTTCTGTCTGGTTAAATCCATCAGTTTATATGCTAGTATATGATGTTAATCCTGGCGCTTTTAGCCAAGAATTTATAAGTATTTCTCCACTCGTTGGAACGGATACCGCTTTAAATTTGATAAGTGAATTTTTATTGGATTCTTTTTTAACCATAAACCTGGAAACAGTCTCGGTAAACGATTTAGCGAATGATTTGAAATTGTACCCAGTTCCAGTTCAAGCTGGAGATTGGTTGAGTTTTAATGTAGGAGCCAGTGCAGCTGACTTGACCGTTCATTTGATTAATGAATTAGGACAAATCATGCTTTCGAAAAGAGTTGAAGTAAATAGTTTAGGAGACGGACAAATAAATATTCCTGATGCTGTGGAAGGAATTTGTTTTATAAGATTTACCAGTAAATCCTCCTCAATCCAAAGAAAGATAATGGTTAGTAAATAAAGTAATTTTATGTGCAATGGGGGTGTTTCGACACATGGTTTTTTTCATATTTATTTAAGATGTTGAGCGTTTATACCCACAAAATCCCAAAGAATTGTAGGTCTTGGTATAAATATCCAATGGTATAGTGCCAATAACTTAGGTTCTAAAGTAAGTTTTATGATTAGTGTTCCCTGATTCCTTTCCAACTTATATTTTTGTATTTGTAAATTGTATTACGCATTCCTGTTGAGAAGTTCAAAGTTCTTTAACAATTAAAATTGACCTAAAATTATTTATATTTATAGGATTAATGTGAAGAATATATTAGCTAGTGCTGCTTATTATGTGTGATTTTTTAAAATTTATCGGGTTCCTTTTCTTATTTATTTTAATAAGTTTGAGTTCAAATGCCCAGACTTTTACCAATATCGCCGTGATTAATGATATAGAAGCTATAAGTTGGACAACAGATGGGGGAGGTGCAGGAATAAGTAGTTATGATTATAATCTAGACGGGTGGGATGATCTTAGTTTTGTATATGAGGATGGTGAACAAAAAATTTATTTAAACAATCAAGGGGATTTTGAGTTGGCACCTATTTCTTTTTTTAGTGTGGGTGAAAATAAGCAAATCCTTTGGGTAGATTATGATAATGATTATGATTTAGATATATTCTTAACTAGAAAAAACGGCATCAATTTATTACTAAATAATAATGGTAATTTCGATTTCACTGATGTTACGCTAAGTTCAGGTCTATCTGTGGAAATATCAACCAATCTTGGTGCTTCTTTTGCGGATTACGATTTAGATGGTGATCTAGATCTTTATGTATGTAAGTATCTCGGTGTTGGTGATTCAATGAACATTACGCATTTAAATAATCTGTATAGAAATAACGGCAATGGAACCTTTTCGGATGCAACATTGATTTCAGGATTAGTTAATGAAGTTTCTCCTTCATTTCAAGGGCTGTGGCTTGATTATAATCATGACTTATTCCCTGACTTATACGTCATAAATGATAGGGTTCCTTGGGCGAATATATTTTACCAAAATAATGGAGATGGTACATTTACTAATATTGCAAGCTTGAATCAAACTGAAATGAATGGAAGCGATGCAATGTCTATTTCGCTCGGTGATTATGATAATGATGGCGATCAAGATTTTTTCGTAAGTGATGCTGGTTCTCCTAATGCACCCAAAGGATCGCTTTTTAGTCAAACACCTAGTTTAGACTATATAGATGAAGCTAACAATTTAGGAATTGGTATTGAAACTACCATGTGGGGTTCAACCTGGCTAGATTATAACAATGATGGCTTCCTGGATTTATATATTGCCAATGAGGGCTTACCGGGACCCAAGAATTTTTTTTATGTTAATGATTCGACAGACAGTTTTAACTTAGATACTTCCATTTTTGTTGGAGATTATGGTGTAACTAGTTTCGGTGTGGCTAGTGCTGATTTTAATCGTGATGGTTTCCAAGATATAGTGGCTGTAAATCTGGATTCAACGAATAATTTCTTATGGTTGAATTCAGGAGGTTCAAATAATTACATTCGAATAACTTTACAGGGCACTGTTTCGAATTCATTCGCGATTGGAACAACCATAAAAGTTTTTGCTATGAATCAGATCTACACAAAGTATACCGTCTGCGGAGAAAACTATTTAGGGCAAAATTCACAGCATCATATTTTTGGATTAGGTAATGCAAGCCAAGTTGATTCAGTTCATGTTGAATACTTAAGTGGCATCACTGATAGGTATTACAACTTGTCAGCCAATCAAGAGTATTATTTGACCGAAGGAGAAACCTTCAATAACTTTAGTATCCTTGTTGATGGGGAAACGCAAATTTGTCCAGGAGATAGTGTTGAGCTTCTAGCGCCCATAGCACTCAGCTATCTTTGGAATACAGGAGCTACTACGCAAGCCATTTGGGTAGATAGCTCAGGAAGTTATGGTGTTGAAATACTAGATACGAATGGACTTAATTTAATCAGTAGTGAGCTTTTGATTACTCAAGTTGGACCTGCTAATGTTTCCTTGCAAGTTTCTGTAGAATCCTGCGATCAATCTGCTGATGGCTCAATTGTTTTATCGGTCACTAATGACGGTCAAGATTACTCCACCTTATGGCAGGATGGCAGTCAAGGGGATTCCTTGTTGAATATTGGTGCCGGCAACTATACTTATCTTTATACAGATGAATTTGGCTGTCAACAATTGGATTCAGTTATACTGGCTGGTGTTCCCCCACTTAATGTTCAATTGGAGGTGACCCCGCAGACAGATTCGCTTTTGGGCGCTATTGAAGTATTGATTAATGGAGGTACGCCTCCGTATACTCTTGTTATAAATAGTGATACAGTAAATATTCAATTGGATAGCTTAGCTAGCGGCATGTACTACCTTACAATTTTGGATAATAATTTATGCTCCATTTTGGATAGTGTATTCATCCCTTTACAAATTGATATCGCAATAAATACAGCTATAAATTCCTTTGCCAACAATGAGTTTAAGGCTTGGTTTGATTATCCAAATAGGGGACTTATTGTTCAAGTTTCAACTGTTATGCCTAAGGATTTTCAAGTAAAAATATTCACCTTACTAGGAGAGGAAGTCGCTTTTGAAGCACATTTTGTAGAAAGCCAAAAGCATACTTATGTGATGAAGCTTGATCATTTCCTCGAGTCTGGGTTTTACTTCTTTAAAATTGGAAATGATGCACAAAATAAAACGCTTCCTGTTTTATTTCATTGATATTGCTTATCTCAGAAAGAATATGTATAATTATGTGTAAAAATTTTATTCTTATAGTTTGTACTGTTTTCATCACAGGATATACTTATGGACAAACTTATACAGATGTCTTCACTGCTAGCGGTTTGAATTTCTTAAATATTACCGCGGACGGCTGGGGGAGCGGTGTTAGTTTTTATGACTTTAATCAAGATGGTTGGGATGATTTAAGCTTTGCACGGGAAAATATGAGTCCTATTATTTACACCAACAATCAGGGAAATTTTCAGGCTGCCCCCATAAATTTTACCAATAGTGGTACCACTAAAATGTTTCTATGGGTAGACTATGACAATGATGGTGATTTAGATATTTTTGTCACTACGAGATATGGGAAGAACCACCTCTATCAAAACGATGGAAATTTTGCTTTCACTGAAGTAACAAGTAGCGCTGGATTATTTACCGGAAACGCTAATAATTATGGTGCGGCTTTTGGAGACTATGATAAAGATGGATTTCTTGATTTGTACATTTGTCGATATTACCTTGGTACGGGGGGAGACTCCACCAACCTTGTCTTCGTGAATAATTTGTACCACAACAACGGTGATGGCACATTCACAGACCTTACGTTTAATGCCGGAGTGGCGAATGGAGAGAGTCAGAGTTTTCAGCCTATTTGGTTTGACTATAACAAGGACACCTGGCCGGATCTATATGTGGTTAATGATAAAAATTATCTAGGGACATTGTATAGAAATAATCAGGATGGAACATTTGAAGATGTTACCGTGAGTTCAGACCTTTCTATGGCAGTTTCAAATTTAATGACGGGGTCTGTGGCAGATTACAATAATGATCAATCCTTAGATTTGTTTGTGACCAACACAGCAAATGATTCGCTGGCAGAACCAGCATTGTTTGAAAATCAAGGGGGCAGCACTTTTTTAAATGTTTACGAGCAGCACATAGGTACAATGGATCATACAACATGGGGTGGATTGTGGATTGATGTTGATAATGATACCAAGCAAGACTTATACGTAGCTACTGATTTTTTAAATTCTAGTATTGCTAATGTGTCTAGCTATTTTTACTACAATAATTTTCCTTTGGGTTTCAATCGGGATAGTGCTATGTTTATTGGTAATCATATGGCTGCCAGCCATGCTGTGGCTAGAGGTGATTTTGATAACAGCGGGAGTTATGATATTGCTGTTTATAATGAAGCACCAGGATATTCCTTTTTATGGGAGAACTCCGGAAATTCAAATAATCATATTAAGATTACTCTAGCCGGAACTGTTTCAAATTCAATGGCCATTGGTTCTTGGATTCATGTTTTTGTTGCTGAAGAACAATACACCCAATATACCCTATGTGGAGAAAACTATTTAGGGCAAAATTCACAGCATTATATTTTTGGTTTGGGCCAAGCCACACTTGTAGACTCTGTGCACATCGAATACCTCAGTGGCATAGTTGACAAGTACTTCAACCTGGCAGTCAATCAAAGCTATCTTTTTACCGAAGGCGAGTTAACTCCGCCTTTGAACCTAAATATTCAAGGGGATAATCCATTTTGTGAAGGCGATAGTGTGCTGTTAAGTGCGCCTAATATGCTCTCTTATTCTTGGAGTACGGGAGATACTACACCAAGTATCGTAGTGTACACTGCTGGAACTTACGCTTTGAATGCTATGGATTCGAATGGAATCTTACTTTCAAGTAGTCCAGTTCAGTTAAATCGAATAGATCATCCTATTGTGACGTTTGAAGTTCAAGATCCTTCTTGCTTTAATTCTTCAGATGGGCAGGCAGCAGTTCAAATCACCAATGAAGGTCAGGCCTTCGAAATTTTATGGTCGACCGGCCAAGACGGGGATAGTCTCTTTGGATTAAGTGCAGGCGTTTATACTTTAAACTACCTGGATGAGTTGGGATGT
>JASJJC010000023.1:0-130953 GCA_037624485.1 Chitinophagales bacterium | reverse complement strand
TTTGGCTAATAAATGTTTGAGAGTAACCTGAACTAAATAAGGCTATTGTCGCCAGAATGGAGATAAGTATTTTTTTCATATTTAATTTTTATTATTAACCGAACTAAATCCGGTTTACCCTACTTTTTAATTGTGCATAACGTTCCGTGTATGGTGACGTAGCAACCCGAAGGGTGCTATGCACTATACACATTGTTGTAGCCAGTTTTTATATGTCATAATCTATAAACTCTTGAATAAGAGGCCAATTAATTTCTAGGCCGACACCAACTCTGAAACCAGAGACAAAATCGAACTTTCTCAAAATCGAGAGTTCAGCTTGAAATGCTCTTCTTGCACTACCACCTCTCAAGGAAGCAGTACTCATAACATTAAGATTATTTGCTAATT
Source organism: Chitinophagales bacterium (assembly GCA_037624485.1). Taxonomy (GTDB): domain Bacteria; phylum Bacteroidota; class Bacteroidia; order Chitinophagales; family UBA8649; genus JAFMKE01. The sequence continues at coordinate 130,563 of JASJJC010000023.1, read as the reverse complement.
CATTCTTAATCCAAGATAGATATTCAAATTTGTCAAATACTAATCTTCCTCCCGTGTTTGTAGTAAATGCCATAGGGTCTAATCTTAACCTTTCTTCTGAAAGTTTATAGAAGTAATGTAGTAATGCATTTAGGCTACCATTTTTTAAAATTGCTGCGCCATAAATTAATTTAGGGGTTCCTGTAGTTGGATCTCCACTTCTTTCACATGCATCAACAAACTTATAGCCTAGTTCACTTGGTTTACCATCACTTTCTAGAAATCCTAAATGCTCTAAGCTAGAATCAATATCCTCTCGGTAACTATGTGCTCTATTATGAATGTTAAGAGCAAACTCTTCCCAGGCTAGATTCTCAGTTTTAGTTCCAGCAGTAAGTTCAGTTGATAATCTATTTTTAATGGAATCAATTCTGCCGCTAAAAAACTTCTTCATACCACTTCCCGAAATATGACGTAATCTAGTGGGAACATCGTTTACAGTGTAAACTCCACTAGAGAGATTATACATAGTGCTAACCTCTGTTGTTAAAATATAATCAAACCAAAAATTTCTCCATACAAAGTCATGAAATATATCATTAGATGAAAAAGACAAGTACTTTAACGGGTCTGTAGAGGGTGATAATCTTAGAGAAGCATCAATCAATTCTTGAGGCAAACTAATGATTGGTTCAGCAAGAGTTCCAATCCCCAACCGTTTCGCTACTTGTAGGTACCTGTAAAATGCATCTGGTTCACTGCTACCTTCCCTTAAATGAGCCCATTGATTCGTTGATCTCTGAGAGGCTAACGGATTTGTTGATGTTACAGCTTGAGTCGTTAACATGTTTACTGGTCTATGACATGTTAACTTACCTCGAAATGGAGATGCGATTGATGTGTCTGGAGCTGCATATGAATATACTCCAATTGGTAAGTTTGGATTTACATGATTTAATACGGATTCTATATATGGCCCTGGAGAATCATGAGAAGAATACTCATCTGGTATAACAATTACAGACGATGTATATCCTTTAGCTGGGTTAATGTATGCCTGTGATTGACCTATAGCAGTTAAAACGCCATGCAAACCTTCATTTGTCCTTTTCATTTCCAATGCCATTTCAAACCTACTTGATACTACATCAATACTCAGCCTTCCATCTGGAATTGGCCAATGCCGTCCACTTTCCCTATTAGCAAAGACATCATAAGTTGAAGTTGGGTTTAGTGCAAAGCAATCGTTTGGATTCGCTTTAAACATTTGGGCTAGTTCTGCTGTTGCCCAAGAAGCGTATAAATCATGACTCATAAGTTAATAATTTACTGTTTTTTCATTAGACTCTGGCTCTTCAATTATTGAGTAATATGCAGAACTTGGAATATCATCTGGTCTCCAATTGTTTTTCTCTGTTTTCACAATGCAATTTCCAAGTACTTCTGCTAAAAGTGGAGGGAATGCATTACCAACTTGAATACATTGGTTTTGTCTACTTCCAAGAAATTCTATTTCATCTGGGAATGTTTGAATTCTTGCTGCCTCTCTAACCGTTAAAGAACGGTTCAACCAAGGGTGAATTGGAAAAGCGTTATGACCTGGAACCATAGTTGTCGAAGCTGAATTACGGTGAAGCCTTTTAAAAACATGGCTGTAGTTCTTCACCTTGTCAGTTCTATAACCTTTTTTTAAGTGGTCCGGAAGTTTGTCTACATTTAATTTACACCCTTCCTCTATGTGCTGGTATCTCTCAACTAACAAAGGTTTATGCTTCATTGGAACATGGCAAGTGAATTTTTCAAGTGAACGCTCAGTACTCAAATCTGTGATAGCCTCTCCAACAGTACGAAATGGTTTTTGCCAACTTTTGGGTTTGTCAAAATATTTTTTCTTAGGCCAAGGAATTATATGCCCAGTTCTATTACCCATTATAATTAATCTTTTTCGTTTTTGAGGAACGCCATATTCTGCTGCATTTAATATCTTAAATTCAGTATTCGGATAGCCTATTTCTTTGAACTCCTTAACCAAGGTCTCAAGAAAAAGGCCTTTATCTAAATTTGCTAATCCAGGCACATTCTCCATTAGGAACCAACGAGGTTGTATTTCTTTAACGAAATTTAAATATGCGTATACGAGTTTATTTCTTGGGTCTTCATGAGGTTCATATCCTTTTGTATTAACAAAGCGTCTCTTTCCAAACATAGAGAAACCTTGGCAAGGGGGCCCTCCAACAATTATTCCAACTTCTTTTCCTTTAAATTCATTTAAAACCATCCTATTTACGCCTTCTTCTCCAAGACTTCCTTTTAAGAATGGTACTTCTGGAAAATTATCTACATGTGTTTGAGCCACGGAATCATTAAAGTCAGCACCCAATAAAGGTTTCCAACCCGCATTAGCAAAACCTATTGTAAACCCACCAGCACCACAGAATAAATCAATAAATCCTTCTTTTGTCGTTTTCTTTTTAAGTTTGTTATAGGGTATTATGTTATTTGCTTTATCTGATTTAGATTTTTTAATAATAGAAACTTGAGGGTCTTGATCCTCAAGTTTACCTTTCATATGCAAATAAACATTTGATGCTAATGTTTCTGCCATTAAAGGAGGTACTGCATTCCCAACTAATATGCATTGTCTCCTTCTATCTCCAGTAAATTTATGGCTATCTGGAAAGGTTTGAATTCGTGCAGCTTCCCTAGGAGTTAAACTTCTGTTAAGGACTGGATGTATTGGGAAAGCATTATTTCCAGGAACCATAGTTAGTGCTGGTTCTTTTCTATGTAATCTTTTGTATGTATTCCCAAAATTCTTTCTCCTTATTGCTTCTGGAAGCTGTTCTGGTGGGGGCAGTTTGCCACCCTCTGGGATTAACTTGTAACGCTCAGTAACTGTTTCGGAATGATTTAAAGAGATATGGTTCTCACAAAAAAGAGTGTCTTCATCAACTATATCCATGATTGCGTCACCAACGGTATTAAAATCTAGTAAATCGTCAGAGTGACCATGGGTTGGTTTTGGAAATGAAAAGTTATGTTTGAGTTTAGTTCCAATAATAAATACACGTTCTCTTAATTGTGGTACGCCAAAATGTGCAGTATTTATAACTCTCTCATACACTCTATATCCTAAATCAGAAAACTCTTCAATTACTGCATCTCTGAATTTACCATCATACATGGTTTTGAATGCTTTGACATTCTCAAAGACAAAGCACTTAGGTTCTAGGTCTGCAACGATTCTTGCGTAATGACTGAATAAAACATTTCTTGGGTCAGAAGACATTTTTGCACCTAAAGTGGAGAAGCCTTGACAAGGTGGTCCTCCAAATATTACATCTGGCTTTTTACCTTTGGCAAGTTTTAGTAAATCCTCAGATTTCACCATTCTTATGTCATTCAACAGAAACGGTATCTCAGGCCAATTTTTTTTATGAGTCTTTTCTGCTTCTGGTTCAATATCATTAGAAACCAGCACGTCAAAATACTTTTCCATCCCAAGGTGAAATCCACCACCACCAGCAAATAGTGCATAAGCCTTAGGTTTCTTAGTTATATTTAATTTTACATTCTTTTTAGAAGAAAGTCCTTGCAGTTTTTCAATCATTTCCTTTCTTGGGAATGATTTTCCTTTTTCCCATCTGTTAACTGTAGAGAACGAAACTCCTAGTATTCTAGCTAGTTGCTCTTGGGTGTAATCTAATTCTTCTCTCAGTAGTTTAAACTCAATCCTATCAGTCATGTGTATTGCTATATATGCTATAGCAAATGTAACAATACACAACGTAATTTATTTACGTTTTAATTAAAAAGTTTGAATATTTATTTATGAATTAGGGTAATTGGCTACAACAATTGTATATCACCATGTTCTATTAATGATACACAACATATATATTGAACGTAAGATAGTGGTTATTTTTCATATATCACCTCTAATATTTAGAGTCATCATCAAAATTTAAAAAGCTTAATGGACTTGGGGTATTGATAATGTGAGTGCTGCTAACATGGGTATATATCTCAGTGGATTTGCTGGAATTATGACCAAGTAGAACTTGAATACTGCAAAGACCAACACCATGCTCATATCTAAACTCTATTGGTGGGAATAAAAAAAGTGTACTTAACGGGAGGCATCTGAAAAGTTGTCTCCCATTTTATTTTCAAATATCGAAGGCAGAAAGTATGGTAAAGTAAACTTATCACTGACTTTAAGAAACTAAAATCATTGAGGTCATTATCATGGTCATTTAAATTTTATAAAAAGTTGAAGCGATAAAAAAGAATGGATTTAGTCTTGAAAATAAATTAATAAAAGACACCCATCATCCTGCGAAATTAATAAGTTGCAAATTGATAAAGTCTATAATTTAAAGAACTAACTAAATAAAATTAGTATTTTTGTATCGTATCAAGAACGCTTGAGCGTACCAACCGACTAATTCGATGCACGGTGGTTTAGAATGCGGGGACTCTCCAAAAGAATCGAGTACACCATATACTTTCCTTGTTGCAATATATTAAATAATTAATTATTAAAACCTACACAATGGACCAGAAGACTTATTTAAAAGAAATGGCAAAACACGCACAAAGAAACACAACTAACCCAAAAAGAGAAGTTTCTAATCAAAGGAAAGTTCAGGTTAAAACCTTTAAAATTGAAGGGGAGTATGAAAGGCTAATGGATTCAATAGACATCAATTCTTTAGAACTATATGCTGAAATGATGAGGGATCGTTATGGAGATCGAAGTGAACAAGAAGATTGATTTATAATTAGGTTGGCTCACAGTTGTGGTAATACACTACTAACTTCCCTGAATTAAAAAAAGGATATCAGCAACATTGATTCGATTTTAAAAACTTACGGTGTACTTGAGTATACTTTTTTTATTCCTATGGCTATCGATTAAAAGCAAGCAGTTTTCATAAAAGTACCCGACTTTTTATCAGAGAAGCTTTACAAAAAGACCAGCATCATTTTTAATGACTTTAGCCAAGCCCCCTTTCGTTAAGGCCTTAATAGATAGATCCCACTTTTTATTACTAAGACCTGCTTTTTCCTTTAGCTCAGCTAGAGGGCATTCTTCACGTTCTGATAGTATTTTAAAAACTGATTTAGCTTCATCGGTAAGGGCTTCAAAATCATTGTTGACCACCTTCACTTTCTCAGGTCGCATTTGAGGAAAGAATAACACTTCCTGAATGGCGGGATTATTTGTCAAGTACATAATTAATCTGTCCATGCCGATACCAATGCCTGAGGTTGGAGGCATTCCATATTCTAAGGCACGCAAAAAGTCTTGGTCAATTATACCCGTGGCTTCATCATCGCCTTTTTCTGCAAGTTTCGCTTGTTCTTCAAATCTTTCTCGTTGGTCTATCGGATCATTCAACTCACTGTAAGCATTTGCAATTTCTTTGCCGCAAACCATCAACTCAAAACGTTCCGTCAGTTCAGGATTATCTCTGTGCTCCTTGCACAAGGGGCTCATTTCTTTTGGATAATCCGTAATGAATGTGGGTTGGATGTAATTCCCCTCACATTTCTCGCCAAAAATCTCATCAATCAATTTACCTTTACCCATGGTATCATCTACCTCGACGCCCATACTTTTAGCTGCAGTCCTTAATTCTTCCTCCGTTTTTCCCGTAATATCAAAGCCCGTAAACTCCTTTATAGACTCCGTCATGCTTACTCGTTTATAAGGCGCTTTCCAATTTATATTATGCTCGCCAAACGAAGACTTCGCAGAACCGTTTACCTCAATCGCCACATGCTCTAACAAGGATTCGGTATAATCCATCATCCAATTGTAGTCCTTATATGCTACATAAATTTCTAAGGCTGTAAATTCGGGATTATGCGTTCTATCCATTCCCTCATTTCTAAAGTTCTTTGAGAACTCATAAACTCCATCAAACCCACCAATAATCAATCGCTTTAAATACAACTCATTGGCAATACGCAAGTACAATGGAATATCTAAAGCATTGTGATGAGAAATGAATGGTCGAGCTGCTGCTCCCCCTGGTATGGGCTGTAAAACAGGTGTCTCCACCTCCATATACCCGCTGCTATTGAAGAAGTTTCTCATCGCCGTAAACATCTTGGTTCTTTTGACAAACACTTCTTTTACTTTCGGGTTCACCACTAAGTCAGCATAACGCTGACGGTAACGTAATTCTGGATCTGTAAACGCGTCGTGCACGACTCCCTCTTTATCTGTTTTCGGCAAGGGTAATGGCTTAAGAGCCTTACTTAAGAGTTTAAAATCTTTAACCTTCACCGTTATTTCACCTACTTGAGTGGTAAACAACTCCCCTTCTATTCCTACAAAATCTCCTAGATCAATTAACTTTTTAAATAAGTCATTGTATTTGGATTTGTCTTCTTCTGGACAAATTTCATCGCGATTAAAGTATACTTGAACTCTACCCGAAGAATCCTGGAGTTCACCGAAAGAAGCTTTCCCTTGAATTTTGATAGACATCATTCGTCCGGCAATCACTACCCTTTTACCTTCTTCATACTTATCCTTGATATCCTGTGCATTGCTGTCTACAGGGAATAAATCTGCTGGATAGGGGTTGATTCCCATCTCTCGGATGCTTTTCAATTTTTCTCTACGAATGATTTCTTGTTCAGAAAGGTGCTGGCTCACGTCTATAAATTTTAGATAAAGGTAATGAAGCTTAAAATAAAAGGGCTAGGAAAATAGAGGATTTTACTCGTCAATCTCCACAGCTAAAACTTCCCAGCGTTTCATATGGGCAGCAAGTTCATCTTTAAACCCTTCGTATTGTTTAAAAAATTGCTGGTCGTTGACATATTTTTCGAACTGTTCTGGGTCTTGCAATTTTGCATCGGCTTCGGCAATTTTAACTTCTAAAGTACTGATCTTGCCTTCTATACTTCGCAATTCCTTTTTCAATTCACGCAAAAGCTTGTTTTCTTTTTTACTCAATGATTTTTTAACTGCGGCAACCTCCTTCGGCGCTTTATCCAGCTCAAATTGTCTGAAGTTTTCTGCCGCCCTTAAGCGTAAGAACTCATTAATGTCTCCAACGTGTTCTTTAACACCGTGGTCAATAAATTCGAAAACCTTGTCTGTTAATCCTTGTAAGAAATCTCTATCGTGTGATACAACTATAACGGTTCCCTCAAATTGTTTGATTGCTGCCTTCAGTTTGTCCTTTGAAGGCATATCCAAGTGATTAGTTGGTTCATCTAAAATCAAGAGGTTAGCGGGGTCCAATAGCAATTTACACATGGCTAATCTTCCTTTCTCACCACCACTCAATACTTTCACTTTTTTCTCTACATCCTCTCCGCTGAATAAAAATGAGCCCAACAAACTTCGCACTCGTGTGCGCATTTCAAAAGGGGCTGCATCATCGATGGTTTGCAAAACTGTTTTATTGCCATCTAAACTCTCCGCTTGATGCTGTGCATAAAATGCAAGTTCTACATTGTGTCCCAAGGTAAGTGTACCATCATAGGGAATTTGACCCACAACCATTTTAGCAAGTGTAGTTTTACCCATTCCATTTTTACCTACAAAGGCAACTTTCTCTCCTCTATTGATTTCAAAATCAACCCCCTTAAATACATTCTTGTCTCCATAGCTCTTGCTCACATCACCTGCCTTAACCACTACTTTTCCCGATCTTGGTGGCTTTTGAAATTGAAAATTAATGTTACTGTTATCACTTGAATCGACTTCAAGGATTTCCATTTTATCCAATTTTTTTATCAGGGATTGCGCAAATTTCGCTTTATTAGCCTTGGCTCTAAATTTGTCTATATTGCTCTTTGTCTGCTTGATAAGCTCCTCTTGATTCTTTTTGGCTTGTTGTTGTTTTTCAATTCGGTCTCCGCGTTGAATAAGGTAGTTAGAGTAATTACATTTGTAATCTTCAATTTTACCCATCACAATTTCCACCGTCCGCGTAGTTACATTATCTAAAAATGTTTTATCATGCGAAATAAGTATCGTAGCTCCGTTATAATTAGTTAAAAACTCTTCCAGCCATATAATTGATTCAATATCCAGGTGATTTGTTGGCTCATCGAGCAAAATCAAACTGGGTTGTTGCAAAAGAATTTTAGCTAAAACGATACGCATTTGCCAACCCCCACTAAAGGTTTTAACTGGCTTATCCATTTCATGGCTTTCAAAGCCCAAGCCTTTTAAGATTCTTTCTATTGATTCCTCATGCTTTTCTGCACCCATATGGTGCAGGAGCTGTTCTTTTTCGGTGAGTTCATTAATAAGTTCCAGGTACTCATCACTTTCATAATCGGTTCTTGTAACAAGTTCGGTATGGATAAACTCAATCCGCGCTTCGATTTTTTCAACTTCACTAAAGGCTTTCTTTGTCTCTTCTAAAACACTTAAATCACTTTGTATATCGATATCTTGTGGTAAATATCCAATCGTATATCCTCCAGAAGTTTCCACTGTGCCAGAATCTGAGCCTTGATAGCCGGATATTATCTTTAATAAGGTTGATTTTCCTGCACCGTTTTTACCCGTAAGTCCAATTCTTTCTTTATCACCAACTTGAAAGGTGATATCTTCAAACAGGAACTTACCTCCAAACTGAACAGAGATATTGTTTGCTCTTAACATGCGACAAAATTAAGAACTTTAATGTTTTATCTTTGTTTCACCTATTATTGTTTTGAATAAAGTATGAAAATGAAAAAATCAGCGCTTGTATTATTGCTTGGAGTATTGTTTTTAGCAAGTTGTAGCTCCTTTTTTAAGGTGGAGGTTCTAGTAGACAATCCCAGCAATGAATTGTTAAGTTTTTATTTAGATGATTCAAACTATGAATTAGCTGGCAAAAGCTACGAATCTTTTAATCTAGTTAAAGGAGAGCATTACTTTAGGGCTGAGCAAGGGGGTGAGGTAATCTATGATGGAATCATAAGTATTACGCAGCCAGGAATCGTTAATCTGGTTCAAGCTAAATATATTCTACATCAAGAGCTTTATCTAATAGAGCAGGGAAAATACCAAGAATTAGCAGCAAAGGAATTAAATTTAAAAGATGTCGATATTGAGAATAAAATGTATCAGAATGTAGATTTCGAAATTTTTGAGGAAAAAATCTTTATTCCCAAACAGTGGGATTATACTTTTCACGAGTCTTTACCTGCAGAAATAAAATCAGGTGGTGATTTTAAAATAGTAAGCAAGCTCTATAGGCAAGAGGACCTTGAAAAAGCTTGGGGTTTTAACGGCAACTACGATTTCACAGGAAACGATGATATTGATTTAGTGCAATTCCTTGATAGTATAGCTGACCAACTGAAAACCAAAGATTCTATTCGATAGGTATAGATTGTTCGCTCATACTAGACATGCAGCTAAATTCTTCTACGATCCTCCTATTCGGGATGGTCATACAAGCTGTTCTCCCCATAAAATGCTAAATAGCAATGCTTTTGCACATTATATAAGACAAAATCGACAACTCTTCTGTGCAAATCTTAATAAAACGATTCTCCAAGCCCCAATAATTGTTGCAGTTTTGACCATCAATCAAACCATGTATAGATGAAGCAGTTATTGACAATTTTATTTTTAGCCGGTTTTACAATTATTAATGCACAAATCGAGCAAAATCGAATCGATGGTTTTAGGGATTTTAAGTGGGGTAGCCACGTAGATTCTTTAGAACGAAACGGCGAGCCCGTTATGTTTATACCCGCTACCAAAGCAGATTTATTAAATGGAGGAAAATTTTACACCTTGCCTCAAGAAAATTTACTACTTGGAAGTATCGTACTTACTAATATCTATTATGTCTTTTCTGACAAAACAAATAAGTTATATAAAGTAGTCCTAGAAGGTAAAAAGAGCGACGTCGAATCCATGGACTTTATAGTTGACCATAAATATGGTGAGCACGTTAATGAGGCTGTTGATGATGACAAAATATCGAAGCAATGGATCGTTGCCGATGTGACCTTATCGCTATACAATTTCAATTACAACAAGTTTGAATTTGAGCTACTTAGTGATTGGGAGGCGGCAGAGGCTTATGAAAAGAATACAAGTGTAACGGACTTCTAAGAAACACCTATTGACCCCTGTTTCTAGGGGCCGTTTTTATGTCTAAGCGCTTGCTAAAGAAGATGGAGAAAAAGGATACGACTAAAGTAGAAATAAAGGCGAATGGCCCCGTGATTATAAGCGGCGACTTGCAAATTACTTTGTCAAGTGGCGTGGTCCAGCAAATGGAACGTATTGTTCTTTGCAGGTGCGGCGAATCAGGCAAGATGCCTTTTTGTGATGCCAGCCATAATCGCTTAGGTTTTCGTGCAGATTAAGCCCTATCTATTCAGCAATTTCCAATTCGAGTAGCCAAAAATTTGATCCCCTCCTAAAAGCTTGTTTTCAATTTTAGTCAACAATCTATTCTTTAGTTTCTCGTGTTTGTGCAGTGGCCTGTTTAAGGTGTGCTTTATGCCATAGTTGAGTTGGTCGGCCCAATGAAATTCAGCAATCCTTTTCTGCAATACTTTTGGATGCGTCTCTTTATGTTTTTGAAGCTTTCCTAAAGCTCCGTAATCAAATACATCTTCCGTATTCTCAAACATCTTAGCCACCCTCTTCTTCCCCTTAAAAACAGCGTGTAAGTTCTTGCGTTTGTTTTGCATATACTTTGGAGGCCTTGTCCAACCATAATGAAACATGTAGGCATCCACTTTGGCTACTTTTAGCTTATGCGTTCCTTCTTTCTGTCTGTAATTAAGCTTATCAAAATTAGGAATTCGTCGAAAGGATTGTGCGTCTCCCCAAGAATGAATATCCGGCTTGTTTCGTATAACTCGAATCTCTTTAGGGTAAATGCCGTGGCTTTGTAAATAATGATTGTAATCGCCGTAAAAGTGTCGGTAACGAAACAACAAACCTTCTACTTCTTCATCATGTAGAAGTTCTTCGCATCGCTTTTTAATTACGGGTAAGTATTTCTCATGAAAGACCTCGTCGGATTGGATATAAAACAACCAATCACCCGTACAATGCTCCTTCGCAATATCTGTCTGTTGAGCGAGAATAGTTCCATCACCGTATTTATCTGTATCCCATGAGGTCTCTATAATTCTCAGCTTATCCGAGTTCAGCGCTAAAAGTTTTTTTCTTACCTCACCAAACTTATCGTCTAACGCGACTACAAACTCATCGACTATAGGAAGAATGGACTGAATAGATTGAATAAAGGGATAATAAAGGGAGTCTACTTTGTCATTGGCCAAGGTGAACCCACTAATGGTCATGGACTTACCTCCTTTCTCCATTGATCTTGTCGTAATTGCTAGCGTTTACTGGATCAGCTGTTTTTATTAATTGAAGGAAAACAGTTTTTTCTTCTTCAGGCGCTTCGGAAAACACGCCGATAATTTCATCTTGCTTACTCTCAGACCATGTTTGAATAAGCGGTAGGTTTGGATTATCTTGAGCAACTTTGGCTACTTCTTGCAATCCTCTTATCACGTTTTGTCTGGCCAACAATGGGTCATCATAAAAGTTGTCAAGGCCTTCTCTGTGATAGATAAACATTGCCTTTCTAAAAGGCTCATATCGACCATTTAGTAGGTGTGTTATAAACCAATATCGGTTTCGTTGATTTTTATCATACGATTTCCACCCCTTGTAAGTGTTTGCCTCCGCGGTGCCAACTACAGCAACCATGTCTTGCGCCTTCTGTAAATACTTCTGTCCCCCCAAATCTGAATAGGTATCGTAATCGATTCCGATGGCTAAATAGGCGTAATACCCGAGCATGTGACTGAGGTTGGAGTTGAACTGAAATTCATTAAACTCGATGGGGTCAAATTCTTTGTATATAAAGACAAAATCGTTGTCAATCATATTTAAGACTGTAGAATTATAGGTACTATTAAAGACAGGTCGTTTGGAGATAACTGTTATGGACCCCGTATAACCATTATCCCCAGCTTGGTCTGTAATACCAATAAATATACTTAACTGGATTTTCTCATGATCTTCAAAATTTTCATCTGTCCATTTTCGATTGTTCATGAACTCCGCGATAGTATTTTCCAAGGTCTTAAAAACCTTTGGGTCTGTCCTTACCTTTGAAGCATCAGGGGCCGAAACAGTGACCTCACAAAATAGCTCTTGCGCTTCAAGTGAACACAGCACCATTAGCATACTTAGGCAGCTTAAAATCAGTCTTTTCATTAATTTCAATTTTACTCAATAACTCGCAAATAGTTAAGTATGTCTTTGGCAACTAAACGCTTGTCCTTTAACTCAAATTTAGTGATTTTATTGTACTTGTCGAGTATGGTAATCTTGTTCGTTTCATGCTTAAATCCAGCTCCTTTATCTTGTAATGAATTTAAAACAATAAAATCCAAGTTCTTTTTTATCAATTTGCCTTTGGCATTTTCAATTTCATTATTAGTTTCTAAGGCAAAGCCTACCAAAAGTTGATTCTTTGTTTTTATCTCACCCAAACTTTTTAAAATGTCTTTAGTTTGGACAAGTTCAAGCGAAAACTTAGTAGCTTTTTTCTTTATCTTTTCGGCTGCTTTGAGCGCTGGCGTAAAGTCTGCTACAGCTGCGGCGAGAATTGCAATGTCGCATTCCACAAAATGCTCATGACATGCTTTATACATTTCTGCAGCAGTTTCAACAGCGACAAGGTGAATGTTTGGATGCTTAGCTTGAAGGTTCACTGGGCCGCTTACCAAAACCACTTCAGCACCTTCCATAGCGCAGGCTTCTGCTAAAGCATAACCCATTTTTCCGCTTGATCGATTGCCTATATATCGCACCGGATCGATTGGTTCGTGCGTGGGCCCTGCAGTAAGCAAGACTGTTTTATTAGCTAAAAAACTCACCTTGAATATAGCTTAAGATTTCTTCTGGTTCCGCCAATCTTCCTTCGCCATTTAAACCACTGGCTAGCTCACCGTTTCCTACTGGTATGATTTTAACTCCATCGGATCCAAGAGTCTTTAAGTTTCTTTTAGTTGAAGGGTGGCTCCACATATCTAAGTCCATGGCTGGAGCAATTACAACCGAACATTTAGCGCTTAAGTAGGTGGCCATAAGAAGGTTATCACAGATTCCATTTGCCATTTTTGCTAAAGTATTTGCTGAGCATGGCGCAATAAGCATAAGGTCTGCCCATAAGCCCAATTCTACATGATTGTTCCAGTTCTCCCCATCATCAAACATGTCTGTTTGAACAGGGTGTTTACTTAGCGTAGATAGGGTTAGGGGAGAAATAAAAGCAGAAGCACTAGTTGTCATAACAATCCGTACCTCTGCTTCACTTTTAATTAACAAGCGACACAAGAAAGCTGCCTTATAGGCAGAGATACTTCCTGTTATCCCTAGAATAATTTTTTTGCCCTTAAGCATGCTTACTCTTCAGTTTCTGCATTCTTATCTCTGATATATAATCTATCAGTTAAGAATTCTTCCGTAGAAAGAATCGTTGGGTGAGAAAGTTTTTCGTAATATTTAGAGATTTCGATTTGCTCTCTATTTTCTAAAACTTCTTCTAAGGTATCGGTAGCAGAAGCAAATTCTTGCAACTTATCATGCAATTCATTCTTTAGCTCAACACCAATTTGATTAGCCCTTTTAGCGATTACGTTTAAAGACATGTAGATATTGCCTGTCTCTTTTTTGAAATCAGCCATTTTTCTTGGCTCAATTCCGTCTGGAGCTTCAAGATTTCTGTACTCTCTAATTTTATCCATTGCTTATTTTTTTTAAATTCTTTTGTGTAGCGTTAAATATTTTTAAAGCTTCCCTACTAAACTTACTCTGTTGGTAAATATTAATAAAGTCGCTATATGCCTGAACTGCTTCTACATAATAATCTTCTCGCTCTGCTAAATCCGCATTTTGTGCTTGAAGGTAATATGTTCGCAGCAATTCAAATTGTGCTTTTTCTTTCAATTCTTCTGCCTGTTCCAAAACTTTCTCACTATCTATAAGTGCTTGGTGAACTTCATAAACATCAAAAACATCCCTTAACTTAGTGTCTCTCTTGTCTAGATTATAAATAAGTGCACATAGATAAGCTCCTCGGATAGCCTGGAAGTGAGACTCTTGCGCTGTATTTCGAACATTTGGTAAAAATTCACTGTCCTTATATCTTGATGTGAATGTATTGGCATACTTAATGGCCTCTTCATATCGCCCTTGTTGTTTCGTCACGATACTTTGTTCTGCATACTTGAAAAACGAGGCTACAATTTTGTATTGAATTTCTTCCGGTCCATCGATATCTGGATAATCTATCAACAAATTCTTATACGAAAATGCAGCTGCCCTATAGTTTTCCGTCTTAAAATAAAGTTCTGCGGCTTTCAGGGCTTTCGTCTCCAGTTTTAAGCGTAACTCGTCAATTTTATTATTGCAATAATTTAAGCGATCGCTCTCAGGATACTGGTTAATAAATACCTGGTATGTTTCAATTGCTTTATATGTTTCCGTTTGGTCTAACCTCGATTTTGGGCTTTGTTTATCGAAGCTTTCAGCATGCATAAACAAGCACTCTTCTGTATATTGACTGTAGGGATGTTTCTGTGTGTAATTCTTGAAATGGTAAGCAGACATCACATAATTCCCTTGGTAAAAATGAGCCATACAATAGTAATAATAAATCTCTTCAGTGGTTTTGGACCCCTTATATAAGCCCATCAATTCTTCAAAAACAGGAATTGCTTTGAAGTACGCTCCCTTATTATACCACTCTAGAGCTTGTGTATATTTTAGGTTGGCATCAGCCGAACGTAATATTTTTTCAGTAGAAGAACACGCACTAACTAAGAGAAACAAAGCAACAAATATGTACGGTATGAATTTTTTCACAGTCTGCAAAGATATGAATTTATTGGCATTAAGCATAGTTTTCAACATTTTTTCCCGATGTAAATATGGTTTTTTTATCTTTTAGCTCGCTGTTAAAAAACTCTAAACAAGTATTTTCGTAAAAATAGGCAGGCCAATGCTTCGGGTTTATAATTTGCAGATTTCCCTATCTTTGCTAGATGAGTCATTCGTTAAAAGAATACGCTGCCGGCATTCCTCCATATTTACGAGGGCCATATAGCACGATGTATGCTATTCGTCCGTGGACGATTCGTCAATACGCTGGCTTTTCCACTGCAGAAGAAAGCAATGCATTTTATCGTCGGAATTTGGCTGCTGGACAAAAAGGCTTGTCTGTTGCTTTTGACTTGGCTACCCATCGAGGATATGATAGTGATCACCCCCGTGTTCCGGGTGATGTAGGCATGGCAGGAGTAGCCATTGACTCTATTGAAGATATGAAAATCCTTTTTGCTGGGATTCCTCTAGATAAAATGTCGGTATCCATGACAATGAATGGTGCTGTACTTCCTATAATGGCTTTTTACATCGCTGCAGCCAAAGAACAAGGGGTCAGTTTAGCGGAGCTCACCGGAACAATCCAAAACGATATTTTGAAAGAGTTTATGGTGCGGAATACTTATATTTATCCGCCTAAGGACAGCATGCGAATCATCGGAGACATCTTTAAGTACTCCTCTCAAAACATGCCAAAATTCAACTCTATTTCTATTAGCGGTTACCATATGCAAGAAGCAGGTGCTACCCCTGAAATTGAATTAGCTTACACTCTTGCCGATGGACTAGAGTATATTAAAACCGGCATAGCATCTGGTTTGGATATTGATAATTTTGCGCCCCGCTTATCCTTCTTTTGGGCAATAGGAATGGAACATTTTAAAGAGATTGCAAAAATGAGAGCGGCAAGAGTTTTGTGGGCAAAAATTGTTAAGCAGTTCGATCCGCAAAACCCCAAATCAATGGCACTTCGGACCCATTGCCAAACCTCGGGGTATAGCCTGACAGAACAAGACCCATACAATAATGTAGCTCGAACAAGTATTGAAGCATTAAGTGCGGTGTTTGGTGGCACGCAGTCCCTGCACACCAACTCCTTTGATGAAGCCATTGCGTTGCCGACTGATTTTTCCGCAAGAATTGCCAGAAATACTCAAAAATATATTCAAGAAGAAACGCACATTACGCAAGCTATAGACCCATGGGGTGGGTCTACGTATGTTGAAGAGCTCACAGAGAAAATAATAGAAGATGCGTGGAAACTCATCGAGGAAGTTGAGGAACTTGGAGGTATGAGTAAGGCTATTGAAAGCGGTTTACCGAAGATGCGTATTGAAGAAGCTGCTGCAAAGAAGCAGGCAAGGATTGATTCTGGGGAAGATGTTATTGTAGGTGTCAACAATTACTTGACAGAAGACAAACAGGATTTTGAAATTTTAGCCATTAACAATGAAAAGGTAAGAAAAGGACAAATTGCAAGGTTGGAGCAATTGAAAGCATCTAGAGATAGCTGTGCTGTTGAAGCAATTCTTAATCGAATAGAAGAAGCCGCTAAAAACAAAGCGGGCAACTTGTTAGCTTTGGCTGTTGAAGCGGCCGAAAAACGCGCTACCTTAGGTGAAATTTCCTTAGCTTTAGAAAATGCCTTTGGCCGTTACAAGGCTGTCATAAATAGTATTTCTGGTGTATATTCAAGTGAAATGAAAAATAATGAAACCTTTAAAGAAGCGCGAAAATTAGCGGATAAGTTTGCTGAGGCCGATGGTCGTCGACCGAGAATTCTAGTTGCTAAAATGGGACAGGATGGTCATGACCGAGGTGCAAAAGTAATCGCTACCGGCTTTGCTGACTTAGGCTTTGATGTAGATATAGGTCCTTTGTTTCAAACGCCTAAAGAAGTCGCTCTCCAGGCAGCAGAAAATGACGTACACATCCTTGGTGTGAGTAGTTTGGCTAATGGGCACAAAACCTTAGTTCCTCAAGTTATTGCTGAATTAATGGCATTAGGTCGAGCAGATATTATGGTGGTTGCTGGAGGTGTAATTCCGCAGCAAGATTATGATTTCTTGTTTGAAAATGGTGTAGCGTTTGTTTTTGGTCCAGGCACTAAAATTCCAGAAGCGGCAATTGGTGTCCTGCAAAAATTAATGGTTCAGATTTAGTTTAACCGTTAAATTATATCTTATATTTAATCTAAATCTAAAAAATCATACCCCCCATTCTTATGGATAATTGCCGGTAGTGTTGTTAAAATATCAATAATAAATATTAGCGGCAGCATTATTACACCGCATCTAGAATTAAGCCCTTAGTATGACTTTCTATAAGCACACGTCTAAGGTATGTTCGGACGTCCTATTCCTGTTAAACTCATTCCTCATACCCATCACAGGCTTTTTAAGTTAATCTTTGTATCGAAATTTTTTTTAAACCCAAAATAATTAATTATGAAAAAGTTACAATTATTAGCAGTTGCATTGTTCGCTACAACCCTAGCGTTTGCGCAACCAGAAAAAGGAAACATTTTTTTAAACGGTTCTCTAAACTTTGATATAGGATCACCATCAGCTGATGTTTCAAACTTCAACTTAGGAATCACTCCAAAAGTAGGATACTTTGTTTCAGACAATATTGTTGTTGGTTTAGACCTTGGATTTGCTATGGCCAATTCAAAAGATGAATCAGGTGCAGCAGAAGTTAAAACTAATGGCCTTTCTTTTGGCGGTGGTGCGTTTGCAAGGTACTACATGATGCCAGCAGATCATTTTGCTATGTTTTTTGAAGCAGGTTTAAATACTTCATTTGGAAGTTCTTCAGTTGAAACTGCTGGAAATTCTGTTGATGGACCAAGCACATTTGCTTTGAATGCAGGTATCACACCTGGTATGAGTATTTATGTAAGCAAAAAAATTGCATTAGAAGCTAACTATGGTTTCTTAGGTTACACATCAAGTAGCTCTGAGATTGGAGGTGTAAAAACAAGTCAGGGAAATTTTGGATTAAACTTAAATCCTAACACTATCCGTTTAGGTGTGTCTGTATTGTTTTAATCTATTGATTTAATTCTTCGAAAAGCCGCTCATTGAATTGTGAGCGGCTTTTTGTTTTTAGGCTCTTCGCTCTAAAACCGCAATATAAAAACCATCATTACCTGTAATGTGTGGTAGCAAAGTCTGTGCAGTAATCAAAGTATACTCCTCGTTGTTTGCTAGAAATTTTTCCACTTGTTGTTCATTCTCTTGAGGCAGAATAGAACAAGTTGCATAAACCATTCTTCCCCCCTTACGAAGGACCTTACTGTAGGTTTGTAATATTTCTGCTTGCTCCTTTGTAATGCGATCGATAAAATCTTGATCGAGTTTCCATTTAGCATCAGGATTTCTTTTCAAAACACCTAGTCCACTGCACGGTGCGTCTATCAACAAAGCATCGGCTCCGTCTTTTAAGCGTTTAATTGTCTTTGCTATTATTAGTCTTGTTTCAACATTATGGGCCCCCGCACGGCGTGCTCTGCGCTTTAACTCTTTCAATTTCCATTCATATATATCCAATGCAATAAGTTGTCCTTTATTTTGCATAAGTGCTGCTAAATGTAGTGTTTTACCTCCCGCCCCTGCGCAAACATCCATCACACGCATGCCGGGTTTGGGGGCTAAGGCCTTCGCGACAAGCTGTGAAGAAATATCTTGAACTTCAAACCATCCATCTTGAAAGGCGGCAGTTCTAAACAAATTTTTCCTTTGCTTGATTTGTACCGCATTCTCCTGCCCTGGAACACTTACCGCTTCAATCCCTTCAACTTCTAGCGAATTAATGACATTTTCAGAAGTCGTTTTAAGTGTGTTAACTCTCAAATAAACCTCAGCCTGTTTGTTTAAAGCAGCTAAAATCTCAACGGTCTCCTTACCATAGTCTTTTTCAATAAGATCAAACAACCAATCCGGCACTGATTGTTCTACTGCGGGGTTGTCTATTTTCTCTGAGAATCTATCTTCAATTTTGCGAAAATCAATGCCCTTAAACTCATCAAAAAGCGGGACTTCATATTCTTTGGTAAGTAGATATGCCGCTATCAAATTATAAATGTTCGTGCGTTTTACTTCCTCCCCAATATAAAAGGCCAGCTTTCGCTTCCATCTTATAATATCATAGAACGATTCAGCTACAAAGGCTCTGTCTTTGCTGCCCCATTTCTTATTCGCCTTTAGGGTTTTTTCAATGACCTTATCTGCGTATTTATCGCTAAACAAAGCTTCGCTCAGCGCTTGTCGTAAGCCAATAATCAATACTCGATGTAGTCTCATAAATTAAAATTTAAAATTCAACAGGGTCCTCCGCTGGAGAGACCCTGTTGAGAAGTGTTTTGGTCTAAGTAAGAATTTAAAAGCAAGTGGTAAACCCTCCCGCAGTTTTGGGTATAAAATTATACGTGTATCGCTCTATCCTCCGTAGCAGCAAGACAAGCTTCTTTAAATGCCTCACTGTAGGTGGGGTGCGGGTGGCTCATGCGGCATATGTCTTCAGCGCTAGCTCGATATTCCATGGCTACAACCCCTTCCATAATTAAATCGGCTGCTCGTGCACCAACAATATGGACACCTAAGATTTCATCTGTCTTTTTATCCGCTAGAATTTTTACAAAGCCATCGATATCCATACTCGCTCGCGCTCTTCCCAATGCTCGATAAGGAAATTTACCGGTTTTATATACTGTTTTTGCTTCTTTCAATTCTTCTTCAGTAGCTCCAACACCCGCAGCTTCTGGCCAAGTGTAACAAACACCAGGAATCATGTTATAATGAATGTGTGGTTTTTGTCCAGCCATTACTTCAGCTACAAAAGCACCTTCTTCCTCCGCCTTGTGCGCTAGCATCGCTCCCTTCACCACGTCGCCTAAAGCATATATGCCTTGCACATTTGTTTGCAATTGTCCGTCGGTTTCAATTCGCCCTCTATCATCTGTTGTGATGCCTACATTTTCTAAGCCTAAGCCTTCCGTGTATGCTTTTCTTCCTACTGCAACTAAACAGTAATCACCCTTGAATTCAACTGCAACTCCTTTCTTATTTTCCGCTTTTACTGTTACCTCTTTTCCTTTCACACTCACAGCGTTAACCTTGGTGCTTAGTTCGAATTTCATACCCTGCTTGGCAAATATTCTTTTCAAATCTTTACTGATATCGCCATCCATTCCTGGAGTTACACGATTGGAGTATTCAACAACCGTCACATGGCTTCCTAAACGCAGGTATACGGAGCCCATTTCTAATCCGATAATTCCTCCTCCAATAATTACGAGATGTTTGGGTACTTCCGGCAACTTTAAAGCCTCCGTTGAAGTTATTACCCTTTTCTTGTCAATTTTAGCAAAAGGCAAATGCACAGGTTTGGATCCTGTGGCGATAATTATCTTTTCTGCAGTAATTTCATCCTTGCCATTAATCAGTATCGTGTTTTTATCTTTAAATGATCCTACACCAATTAGCACATCCACTTTATTCTTCTTCATTAAGAATGCAATGCCCTCGCAAGTTTGTTCGACCACGCTGTCCTTACGTGCTATCATTTTAGAAAAATCTAAGCTTGCTTCGTTCACATTAATTCCATGTTCTGCAAATTCATGGTTCATTTTGTGATAGTGCTCTGAGCTGTCCAATAAAGCCTTACTAGGAATACATCCAACATTTAAACAAGTGCCCCCTAAAGTGTCATATTTTTCAATAATAGCGGTTTTGAACCCGAGTTGAGCACAACGAATAGCGGCAACATACCCGCCAGGACCAGAGCCAATAATTGCAACATCATATTTTGACATAAATCTTTCTTTTAGTATTCAATTACAAAAGTAAAAGTAAATAACTACTTTTAGATAAAGAATTCAGAAAAAGAACACCCTGCAACTCAACTTGGTTCTGTTAAAAAATTCCCCGAAGAAAAAATAATTTTATGCAATCGTCATTTCGCTTGAAATCTCAAACATCAAAGCGCGCTTATCTCTCTGCTTTATTAACGTTATTGCTTGGTCTAACTTTAAGTAGTTTGCGAAATTTAAGCTGATTATCAACAACTTATAGAGGTCCAATTAAAAAACAATCAATCTCTATTGTTTGGAAACTCAAATAAGCTTATCTTTGCATTCCGATTTTTTAACCAATTTCGTCTTAAGGCGATAATTAAACTGAAAATCAACAACTTATAACAAAAGAAAATTAAAAACGTGAATACATCAAGTTACAAAACTAAGTTTGCAAATGCACAAAACTATCAAAGAGAATGGTTTGTTGTAGATGCTACAAACAAAACCTTAGGTAGAATGTGCACAGAGATTGCAACTATCCTTAAAGGTAAGCATAAAGCCACTTACACTCCGCATTTTGATGCTGGTGATAACGTAATTGTTTTAAACGCTGATAAAATACATTTATCAGGAAATAAGTGGGATCAAAAAACCTACGTACGTTATACTGGTTATCCAGGAGGTCAACGTAAAGTTGTTGCCAAAGATTTGAATAAAAAGAAGCCTATTGCAATTGTTGAGAATGCAGTCAGAGGTATGCTTCCAAAAAACAGATTGGGTAGAGCAATGTTTAGAAAATTATTTGTTTACGAAGGTGCTGAGCATCCACATACAGCTCAACAACCTCAAACATTAAGTTAATATTATGGAAAAAAATACAGCGATAGGAAGACGTAAAGCTTCAGTGGCAAGAGTTTTTATCAGCAAGGGTAAAGGCAAAGTAACCGTAAATGGTAAAGATTTAAAAGACTACTTCTCAGTAGACTTTTTACAAAACAAAGTAATAGAGCCATTAGTGGCAACTGAAAACACTAAGAGTTTCGACTTCACGGTGAATGTTGCAGGTGGTGGTATCAAGGGGCAGGCTGAAGCAATTCAGTTAGGGATTTCTAGAGCGCTATTATTGATTGATGAAGAATATCGAATAGCACTTAAGCCTCTTAGAATGCTTACAAGAGATGCAAGAGTAGTTGAGCGTAAGAAGCCTGGCTTCAGAAAAGCGCGTAAGAAAGAACAATTTAGTAAGCGTTAATATTATAAGGCAAGTACAAGAAATTTAATCATGGAAAGAATAGATCAAAAAGAATTGTTGAAGGCCGGTGTTCACTTTGGACACTTAAAAAGAAAGTGGAATCCTAAAATGTTGCAATACATTTTCATGGAGAAAAAAGGAATTCACTTAATTGACCTGAACAAAACATCAGATAAATTATTAGAAGCTGCTGCTGCAATGAAACAAATTACTGCCTCAGGTAGAAAAATTATGTTTGTTGCTACTAAAAAGCAAGCTAAAGAAACAGTTAAGGAAATTTCAAAAAGCATTAACATGCCTTTCGTAACCGAAAGATGGTTAGGGGGAATGTTAACTAATTTTGGTACGATTAGAAAGTCAATCAAGAAAATGCAAACTATTGAGAAAATCTTAGCAGATACAAGTGCTACGGGTTTGACAAAAAAAGAGCGTTTAATGATGACTCGTCAAAGAGAAAAACTGAATACGGTATTAGGTGGTATTGAGCAATTAAATCGTTTGCCGGCGGCAATTTTTGTAGTGGACATCAATCATGAGCACATTGCAATCAAAGAAGCTAAAAAACTGGGCATTAGAACTTTTGGAATGGTAGACACCAACTCTAACCCTAACTTAGTGGATTTTGCTATCCCAGCTAATGATGATGCTTCTAAATCGATTGAAATAATCACCAACTATCTTGCTGAAGCTGTCAGAGAAGGTTTGACTGAGCGTCAGACTATGAAAGACAAAGAAAAAGTAGAAGAAGCAAAAACTGAAGAAGCAAAAACCGAAGAAGCAAAAACCGAAGAGGTAGAAACTACCACGGAAGAGACCGCTGAAACAAAGTAATTAAATGGCGTAATCGCGCCCATCCAAAATAAAAACGGTCGGGCTAATGCTTGACCGTTTTTCATTAATATGTATTAACAATAAAAAACAAAAACATGGCTATTACTGCTCAACAAGTAAAAGAATTAAGAGACTCAACCGGTGCGGGTTTAATGGATTGTAAAAAAGCTTTAGCTGAATCTAATGGAGATATGCAAGGCGCTATTGACTACCTAAGAAAAAAGGGTGCAAAAGTTGCTGAATTACGGTCAGGAAGAGATGCCAACGAAGGCGCTGTTATTGCAAAAACATCTGCTGATAACGGGAAAGGGGTTATTGTTCACCTAGCTTGTGAAACAGACTTCGTTGCAAAAAATGATGAGTTTGTTCAGTTCGCAACTGAATTAGCTGAACTTGCCTTGGCTGAAAACGTTCAATCCAAAGAAGAATTAGAGGCCCTAACTATCGACGGGGTGAGTGTAAAAGATAGAATCACTGAAAAAGTAGGTTCTATCGGAGAAAATATTTCTATTAGTAATTTTGCTGTAATGATTGGTGATAATATTTCATCTTACATTCATGCTGGAAACAAAATTGGTGTGTTGGTTTCATACCAATCAGCGAAGGACGATGCTGCTAACTTCTTTAAAGGAGTTTCTATGCACATTGCAGCTATGAATCCTAAGATTTTAAGTTATACTGAATTTGATGCAGACTTTATCGCCAAGGAAACAGAAGCATTCAAGAGTCAGATTGAAAAAGAAAATGAAGAAAGAGTGCGTCTAGGTAAACACCTTAAGAATGTTCCTCAATTCGTAAGTATGGTTCAGTTAACACAAGATGTAATGGCAAAAGTTGAAGACGATATCAAAGCACAGTTAGCCGCTGAAGGTAAGCCTGAAAAAATCTGGCACAACATTGTCCCTGGTAAATTAGATCGTTTTATTGCTGACAACACCTTACTTGACCAAGAATACTGTTTACTTGATCAATTCTTTGCTTTGAATACTGACATGAAGGTGAGTACGGCCATCAAAGATTTTGGTGACGATGCTGAAATTGTCGCTTTCAAAAGAATAGAATTAGGAGACTAATATCAATTTAAATCTAAAAAAAGCTCCTCCAAATTGTTGAAGGGGCTTTTTTTATGTCAATTATTAACGAAAAGGATTATTTTAGTGTCAAAATTGAAAATGAAACTAAAACGAGTATTATTAAAGCTAAGCGGTGAAAGTCTTATGGGTAGTAAGCAATTTGGCATTGACCCCAGTGTTGTGATACAATATGCAAAGGACATCAAGGAAGCCACCGACATGGGTTTTGAAATAGCAATCGTCATAGGTGGTGGAAACATCTTTCGAGGATTACAAGCTAAAGACAATGGAATCGACCGGGTTTCTGGAGATTATATGGGAATGTTAGCAACGGTTATTAACGGAGTTGCCCTGCAAAATGGCTTAGAAACCGCTGGGATATATACCCGCTTAGTTTCTGCCATTGAAATGAAGGAAATAGCTGAAACCTACATTAGAAGAAGGGCTACTCGTCATCTTGAAAAAGGGCGTGTCGTAATATTCGTAGCTGGTACAGGAAGCCCGTATTTCACAACCGACTCTGCGGCAGCCTTAAGAGCTTCAGAAATTAATGCGGATGCTGTTATTAAAGGAACTAGAGTGGACGGTATTTACACTTCCGACCCAGAGAAAGATCCAAGTGCTACAAAATATGACCAACTTAGTTTTGAAGATGCCCTTAAGCAGAAATTGAATATTATGGATACTACGGCATTTACTTTATGTCAAGAAAATAATGTTCCCATATTAGTGTTTAATATGGATACGCCTGGAAATTTAGCACGGCTTTTAAAGGGAGAAAAAATTGGTACAATTGTTTCTAATTAATAAATAAACTAAATACTTATGCAAGAAGAAATTGAAATGATGTTAGATGAGGCGAGAGACTCCATGAATAAAGCCATCGAGCATCTTATCAATCAACTTACTAAAATTAGAGCGGGAAAAGCAAATCCGTCTATGTTGGGTAGTGTAATGGTTGAGGCCTATGGAGTTTTATCTCCACTTAATCAACTTGCCAGCGTAACCACTCCCGATGGGAGAACGCTCGCTATTCAGCCATTCGATAAATCCACCTTACAAGATATTGAGAAGGGTATTCTTCAAGCCAACATTGGACTTACCCCTCAAAATGATGGTGAATTCATACGTTTAAATATTCCCCCATTGACCGAAGAAAGAAGAAGGGAAATGGTAAAACAAACCAAAGTAGAAGCTGAGGATGCCAAAATCTCTTTACGCTCCGCTCGAAAAGATGCGATGGATTTTATCAAATCACTTGAAAAAGATGGCTTGAGCGAAGACCTCGCGAAAAATGCTGAAGAGGACGTTCAAAAAGTAGTTAACGATTACTCTTCAAAAGTTGACTCCGTCATCAGCAATAAAGAGAGTGAGATTATGACGGTTTAATTAATTTGTATATTCTAGATATTAAAAAAGCCCCTTTAACTTGGGGCTTTTTTTATGCTCATTTCTTATTCTACTGTTCCTAATCGCTTCAAAACTTTTCCATGTTCAATCAAGGCATTTGCCATCGTTGGAATGTTGTTATAAACCACCCCATACTCCTTCGCCGTTTGCTCTACTATTTTAGAAAGCTTCTTATAGTGTACGTGGCAAATATTTGGAAATAAATGGTGCTCAACTTGAAAATTAAGTCCGCCAATATACCATGAAACCAGCCAATTGTTGCGAGCAAAATCAGTTGTAGTTTCCAGCTGGTGTATGACCCAATTTTCTTCTATACTGTTATCTACAATATTTAATTTATTCATGGTTTTAGGCATCACGTGTGCTAACTGAAAAGTAGTGGCCAAAGTTGCACCAGTAACATAGTGCATAAGCACAAAGCCCAAAACCACCTGCCACCATGTGAAAGGTAAAAAGATGATCGGTAAAACCAACATGTAAGTGTAATAAAACACCTTGATCGCTACCATAATAGAATACTCCTTCCAGAATTTTCGTGACCGCCCTTTATTTAAGTTCTTTTTTCTAAATTCTACCATTTGAAAAAAGTCCTTTATTGTCATCCACGGAAGCGTCATTAATCCGTATAAAAACCAAGCATAAATATGTTGATATTTATGAATTTTATAGCGCTTTTGCTCTGGAGATAAACGCAATACCGCACCCGCCTTGATATCTTGGTCTAAACCATGAATATTCGTATAGGTATGATGTAAAACATTGTGTTGCATTTTCCAATTGGTGGCATTTCCACCCACCAAATCTATAAACCGACCGATAATTCTGTTAATTGTTCTATTCTTGGAGTATGCGCCATGGTTAGCATCATGCATTACCGACATTCCAATACCACTAACCCCAATTCCCATAATAACCCACATCAAGTAATGAATCCAAATGCTGCTTATTAAACCAGACATCATAAAGCCGTAAGGCACAACGAGAATTGCAACCATGCACACGGTCTTGAACACCATTGAAAAGTTAGCATGTTTGGAAAT
The DNA here is from genome assembly GCA_037624485.1 of Chitinophagales bacterium. GTDB lineage: Bacteria > Bacteroidota > Bacteroidia > Chitinophagales > UBA8649 > JAFMKE01. Next base: position 104,276 of record JASJJC010000023.1, on the reverse strand, counting down.
GCCTTTTTCCTTAAAATATTGATTAACGCGATGCTTTAATTCTTTCACGAATTCTGCATTCTTCTCGCGTGAAAATTGTATCGTTTGAATGTTCATATATCGTTCGTTTGGTTATGCAAATATAGTATGAAATAAATAGTGTAGGATTAAGGAGTTATAAACCCACAGATACATAACGTAAAATACCTGGTAAATTGTTTAAAGACAACCCTCATCTGCAAAACTATAGTAACCCGAATCAGCCACAATAAGGTGATCTAGCAATTGAATATCTAATAGTTTGCTCGCATTCTTAATCTTTTGGGTAAGTTGGATGTCGGCCCGCGATGGTTTAAGGGTTCCTGATGGATGATTGTGTGCGATAATGATGGATGTAGCTAAGCGCTCAATGGCTTGTTTGAATAAAATGCGCACATCTACGACTGTTGCCGTCAATCCGCCCGAACTTATCCGCTCTTTGCCTATTATTTTATTTCGATGATTTAGAAAAATCACCCAAAATTCCTCAGTGATTAAGTCGCTCATATCGCTTAGCAACAAGCAATAAATATCCTTACTCGACTTAATAATATTTGCTTTTGGATGATATTCAGCTTGCCTTCTCCTTCCTAGTTCCATGGAGGCGACTACACTGATTGCTTTGGCTTCTCCTATGCCCTTGAAGCGCATAAGGTCATTAAGGTTTAGTTTTCCCAGTTGCACCAAGTCGTGATGCACGTAGTGCAAAATTTGCTCACATAAATCCACTGCACTTGTCTGTGGAGTGCCGCTTCCAATAAGGATAGCTAAGAGCTCTTTGTTAGATAGTGAAGCTTTTCCTTTTAGCATTAACTTTTCTCTTGGTCGCTCCTCTTCCTGCCACGAAGTAATTGGGTTTCTTAAATCAGTTTGCACACTATAAATGTAGCTTGGAACTTGCGCATATCAAAAGCAGATACTCATTGAAACAAGCATATAGCTAAAGGGAGAAAACTTTTTTTAAGAGCCGAGCTGAATTATTCCTTTGCGTAAACCAATTTGTTCACATACATTTTCTCCGGCGTGTAAGCCTTTAATACATAGATGCCTTTAGGTAAATTATTCAAGGGAAGGTGGTTGAAATTGGTATGCCAGATTTGAATCAATCGCCCTTGCATGTCGTACATTTCTACTTGGTCAAGGTCTTTTACATTTTCAAGATTAATGTGACTTAGTTTCGTGGGGTTTGGAAAAAGATAAAGTGCTTCTATTGTTCGTTCTTGAATGCCTACACTTTTGTCGTAAACCCGGATGCTTGTATCCACCCCGCATCCGTCTAAATAATTTCCATTCGCATCAATTAAGGTGACATTGCTTATTCTGAAATCCATGTTGCTATAGCCTTGCGCAATAGGTATGACCACATCCTCCATTGTCCATATTCCGTCGAGTAAAACTCCGCCCCCTCCATTTCTGTTTTCTTGATCAATACCGACAACTCCAACAGCTAACCTTCCTTGCTCTTCTTTATAGAAACGTTGGATGTAATCCCCATTTTCCGTCCCAAACCATGTCGACCCCCCTTGGGTGGACATCCCTCCTGAAGCAACGAAACTTTCATCATAATCTATGGTAAATATTAATCCATAAATTGCCTGGTTAATATTGGTGTTTAAATCCAATCCTATTTGAATCTCAATCGGTTCGTTTTCTTTAACGAAGGATGGAAATTGAACATAGACCGGAAAATCACAATTTGCATTCGTACTCTTCTCGCTATAATGAACAGAGGAATAGTTTTCAAAAATTGCATCGACATCGATAGAATTTATCTGTCCATCCCCGTTACAATCTGCGTGTTTTTTATCCACTCCATTCGCTAATGTGTCTTGGCTGTTTGTGGCTTCTTGCCCAATCCATGCTGTCGAAATTACTAATCTATCGCTAACTGGGTCGTTGTACTTTAAGCCTATAGGAAGCAAGTCAGTCATATTGACCAATTTGTTGTGATCAGCATCTCCAGGGTAAACTAGATCCGCTTTCGGTTTTTGGAATATTAAATTACTCCACCTGTCTATCGTTTGAACATTATATATTTCACTACCACCCACTAGATCATGAGTAGATAAAAAATATTGCGGTGATCCAGCCATGCTGTCTTCTGATCTTGCCATTATAAGGTGGCCGTTATCCGAATCAATAACCAGTGCATTTTTATCATAGGTACATGTCGGGCAAGATGGAAGAGCTGCAATTGTGTCAAATTGATTCGCCCCTGTATTTAGGTGTAATAAAAAGTGTTGTTGAACATCGTTCTTAGCTACAGCATAAACACCCCATTGCGGATCGGCAACTAAGTAAGTGTATTGAAAAGGTAAGGCTATTGATTCTAAAATGCCTAGGCTTGTAGCGCTAAGTACGTATAGCACCGCTTCGCCAAGATTGTTACTTGAGGCTAAGTATATGCTGTTTTGAAAATAGACTTGACTTAAGTTCCCTATATCAGAAACCGCTAAAAGTTGAGGGCTAGACAACGCTGTTCCGCTAAATGGCGCTAATATGCTTAATAGTTTGGTAGCGTAATCAAAGGTATAGTACAAAGAGTCCTCTAATGGGTCAACACACAAAGACGAAATTCCTGTTTGATAAGTAAAAAAATTGGATGTGCCGCTATAATTGGACACATAAACTGACGGCAACAAATATTCATTAAGATAACTCAACGTTTGAAAGCTTGTATCGGCATATAAGACTTTATTGTTGACATTAAAATAACTATAAGATCCACCTAAACTAAAGTTGGATGTAAAGGTTTCAATTTCTACACTCCCTCCGTTTTGTTGATTTAGTGCGGCCTGTGTTAATATACCCTGTGTTTCTTGTTTTAAACCAAACAAGTGGTGTATGTGTCCGTCCGTTTGAGCCTGAGCCCAACCCACTAAACCTAAAACAAGTATCCACAATTTCTTCATAAATCAAATTTTTACATGGTAAACATAAAAATAAAAACCGGCATTAATTAATTCAAATTTTGTAAATTGTGACACTTTCACAAGCTACATGAAAATATAGTTTGTTGATTTTTAATGTTTTAAGCATAAAAAAGCTAATATTTTGTAAATGCACAACAGTAAGCTCACCCAGATTATTGCCAGTTTAAGCGACAAAGAACTAAAAGACTTTGAAAAATACTTATTGTATCAAACCGATACTTCTTCGTATGCCTTCAGGCTCTTTCAAATATACAAAAGTGCCTTACCTAATCTATTAAAAAATAATTTAGGTAAGCAGGCAGTTTTTAAAGAGCTTTTTGGTTCAAGCGATTTCAAAGACGTAAAAGTTAGAGAACAAATGTCTGCATTACTAAAGTTAACTGAATCATACCTAATCCTGCAAGAACTACAAGAAAAAGATTTTAATAAGCATTTAGCCTTACTTAAACAGTATAGAAAGCGTAATATTAGCAACCTCTTCCAACAACAGGAAAAAGTCGTTCAATTGTCTGTTGATAGTGATCCTTACTTAAATATTGAGACCTATAGGCGTTCTTATCTTTTAGCTGATGAAAAAAACAATTTTTTTGAGCAACAGCAAAACATCACTCATGACGAATCCATTGGATTAAAAAACAAAAGTTTTGATGCCTACTATTTTAGCGCCAAGCTTCGCACCTTATGTGAACTAATAAATAGAGAAAAAATATTAAACACGAAACACGAAAAACCATTAGAATCAGATATGGTTGACATCATCACCAAGCATAAAAAGATTTATCTTGATACGCCTGCCATTCATAGCTATTATGAAATATTCAACTTACTAAAATCCGATAACGACACTCAACAGTTTACCCAAACCCTTAACACCTTAAACAGTTATCAAAAATCTTTTACCGATAGGGAGCTAAGGTCTATGTATGCCTACCTTTCAAATTATTGTATTCAGCAAGTAAATAGCGGTAAAGCGGCCTTTACTCCAATTCTATTTGATATGCAAAAACTGCTGTTACTAAATAAAATCTTACTAGAAAATGGAATGTTATCGCATATTAGCTTTCGAAACATTGTGGCTATCGGCATTAAGCTTGATGAATATGTGTGGGTTGAAAAATTCATTGAAGATTATAGGTTTTCAATAACAGAATTGCATCAAGAAAACGCCTACAACTTAAGCCGGTCAAACCTTCTTTATGCAAAGGGCGATTACCCGGACACCGTCTACCTGCTTAATCAAGTAGATTTTACCGATGTTTACTACGCTTGTGCGGCCAAATACACACTACTAAAAGCCTACTATGCAATGAATGAATTAGAAACCTTAGACTACTTTGTTTCCTCATTTCAACTGTACTTAAAACGGAACAAAGAGATTGCTGTAAATTTTAAAAGAAGCAGTGAAACCTTTCTAAGATTTTTTAAGAAATTGTTGATTATAAAGAGGCAGGTTGATTATAAAGAAAAGGATTGGTTGAGGAAAAAAATCGCGGATTTGACCGCATTGGTTAAAACAGAAAAAACATTAGCGAACAAAACTTGGTTATTACAAGAAATAAATAAGGTCAAACTGTAAGCCTTTTATACATATATTGCTGTGAATTTCAATTTTAAATAAATGATAGAGGATAAAAAAAATATAGTTATTGCAGGAGCTGGATTGGTTGGTGCTATGTGGGCGTGTTATATGGCAAAACGTGGGCATCATGTGCGTGTATTTGAAAGACGTGGGGACATGAGAGGGCAAGAAGTGGATGCTGGCCGATCCATAAATCTCGCTTTAAGTACACGTGGCTGGAATGCACTAGCAAAAATAGGTATGAAAGAAGCTCTCGAGAAGATTGCTATTCCTATGAAAGGGAGAATGATTCATCAAGAAGATGGTGCTACAAATTTTCAAGCCTACGGTAAAGAGGGTCAAGCAATATATTCTATTTCTCGTAGAGATTTAAATATTGCCCTGATGAATAAGGCTGACGAAAGTAAAAATGTCACCTTTACTTTTCATGAAAGAACGACCGATTTAGATTTAAAAAAGAACATTATTCATTTTCAAAACGAAAAAACCGGCAGCGAAAGCACCGTCTCTCCAGATTTGCTTTTTGGTGCCGATGGCGCTTTCTCTGCGGTGCGTTCTACCCTTCAAAAAATCAACATGTTCAATTATTCCCAACAATATTTAGAACATGGGTATAAAGAGTTGACCATTCCTGCCGACGAAAACAGCAAACATCGTTTAGATAAAAACGCCCTACATATATGGCCAAGAAAAAGCTTTATGCTAATTGCGCTACCAAATTTAGACGGAAGTTTTACTGTCACATTGTTTCTTAAGTTTAAAGGTGTAGATGGGTTTGATGATTTAAATACCGAAGACAAAATCACTTCGTTTTTTACAAAGAATTTTCCATCCGCGATCAAGCATATGCCAGATTTAATTAAGGAGTTTCATGAAAACCCTTCTTCTTCTTTGGTTACTGTTCGCTGTAGCCCATGGCATTATAAAAATGTATGTCTAATGGGCGATTCCGCTCATGCCATTGTGCCTTTTTATGGTCAAGGCATGAATGCTGCTTTTGAAGACTGCTTTGTTTTAGATGAGATAATTGACCGACACGTTTTAGACGATTGGAGCTCGGTGCTAGAAGAATATACTCGAGATCACGCCAAGGATGGTGCTGCTATTGCGGAGCTTGCATTGAGAAATTTTATTGAAATGCGTGACGCAACAGCAGACGATAAATTTCTGCTGCGTAAAAAGTTAGAATTACACCTTATGAATACCTTTCCAGGAAGATATTTATCCCAATATCAAATGGTTACTTTCTCAAACATTCCATACAGCACGGCCTTATCTAAAGGGGACACCCAAACGGCTTTTGCTGAACACCTAATTGATGAATTCCCCGAACCTTCCTCTTGGACAAATCCAGTGTTTATTGACAAAGTAGACGACTGGTTAAGCCAAACACATTAAATGGATTACCAGTGGACATACCAGGATGCTGACCAGGGTATGGTTGACGCTTTGCATGATGAGTTAAAGATTAATTCTGTGCTGTGTGAGCTTCTCGTAAAACGAAATATTGAAAGTTACGAAGCAGCGAAGTGTTTTTTTCGGCCAAGCCTTGACGAGTTGCACTCACCGTTTCTTATGGCTAACATGGACAAAGCTGTAACGCGTATTGAAAGGGCCATGAAAAATGGAGAAAAAATTCTTATTTATGGTGACTACGATGTCGACGGCACCACTTCTGTCTCTTTGTGCTATCTGTTTTTTAAACAATTTTATGCGAAATTAGACTATTATATTCCCGATAGAAGTAAAGAAGGGTATGGCATTTCCTTAGAAGGTATCGATTATGCAGCGTTAAATCAGTGCACCTTAATTGTTGCCTTAGATTGCGGTATCAAAGCACTAGACAAAGTTGACTACGCCAATGAGCGAGAAATTGATTTTATCATTTGTGACCACCACACCCCGGGTACTGAATTGCCAAAAGCATATGCTATATTAAATCCCAAACAACAAGAATGCGCTTATCCTTACAAAGAATTATCGGGTTGTGGTATTGGTTTTAAGCTGTGTCAAGCATACGCAGAAAAAAACTTTATTAAAAAAGAAAAACTCTATCAATTCCTAGATTTGGTTTGTATTAGTATTGCTTGTGATATTGTTCCTATTACTGGAGAAAACCGTGTATTAGCCAAGTTTGGTTTAGAGCAACTAAACGAAAAGCCCTCTATTGGTGTCGGTAAACTAGTTACATTGATAGATCTTGGAAATAACTTCACTATCAGCGATGTTGTTTTTAAGATTGGGCCACGAATTAATGCGGCAGGAAGGATAGCTCATGCAAAAGCCGCCGTTCAGGTGTTGATTGGGGAAGAAGAGGGGGCTGTTTTACAATCCAACAACGAAGAGCGTCAGCAATTGGATAAAAGCATTACCGAAAACGCCCTTCTTTATTTAGATAGTATTGAAAATATCAACTTAGTCACTAATGTTTTGTTCAACCCCTCCTGGCATAAAGGCGTTGTGGGAATTGTTGCTTCTCGAATAATAGAACACCATTACAAACCCACCGTGGTGCTGTGTGAAAGCAATGGAAATTTAACTGGATCTGCGCGTTCAGTAAAGGGGTTTAATGTTTATGAGCCCTTGGAAGCGTGCTCAGATTTAATGATAAGTTTTGGTGGACATGCTTATGCTGCAGGGCTTACGCTTCCTCCAGAAAACCTTGAAGAGTTTAAGCGCCGATTTAATGCAGAAGTTGCACATCGTATTAATCCTGAAGACCTTATCCCTAAAATATCCATTGATATATTATTGAGCCTCGACAATATCACCCCATCATTTTATAAGATTCTGCAACAATTTTCTCCTTTTGGACCAGGAAACATGCGTCCCATTTTTGAAAGCCAGTCCCTATCTGACACTGGATATAGTCGTATTGTCGGGGCAGACCACTTGAAATTGCAATTAAAAGATGATCAAGGAAATAGAATAAACGGAATTGCGTTTAGAATGGCAGATAAATTATCTTTGTTGAAAGAGGGTAAAATTGATGTGTCTTATGTTTTGGATGAAAATCATTGGAATGGACGAAAAACCCTTGAAATTAATGTAAAAGACATCCGCAGAAGTCAAATTGAAAAATGAAGTTACGGGCAGAAAAAATTGAAAAAAGTTATAAAAGTCGAACCGTCGTTAAAGGTATATCTTTTGAAGTAAACCAAGGCGAAGTAGTTGGTTTATTGGGGCCTAATGGTGCGGGGAAAACTACCTCATTTTACATGGTGGTCGGCCTGATTAACCCAGATGATGGAAACGTATTCTTAGATGGAGGCAACATTACAAAGCTTCCTATGTATAAAAGAGCTAAGCTGGGTATTGGCTACCTTCCTCAAGAAGCGTCTGTTTTTCGCGACCTAAGTGTTGAAGATAATATTCGTGCTATTCTTGAATTCACTCCTCTAAGTAAAAGTGAACAGCATGCGCGCTTAGAAGAGTTGCTTGGTGAGTTTGGGCTGCAACATGTTAGAAAAAGTAAAGGAAGTGTTTTGAGTGGTGGAGAAAGACGTCGAACCGAAATTGCAAGAGGGCTAGCCACGTCTCCAAAATTTATATTGTTGGATGAGCCGTTTGCGGGAATTGACCCTATTGCCGTTGAAGACATTCAAAAAATTATTGTCAAATTAAAAAGGAAAAATATTGGTGTTTTAATCACAGACCACAATGTTCAAGAAACATTATCAATTACTGACCGCGCTTATCTACTTTTTGAAGGAAATATTATCAAAACAGGAACGGCTGAAGAGTTAGCCGCAGACGAACAAGTAAGGCGAGTATATTTAGGTGAAAATTTTGAACTTAAAAAATCTAAACTACATGAATAAATTGCATCTTTTTTTTGTGTCCTTTCTCGCATTACTTTTATCCACGTCATGCACTATTGAGCAGACTATTGATTACCGCACCGATATGTCAGGAAGCAATACGGTCATTATTAGTTATGGTGGTGTAGTAGAGCAAATGGGTGATTTGATGGGTGATAGTGCTGGCTTTGATGAGGAAATGGATATGAGCGAATTTATGGGAACGCTTAAGGAGACTTTTACTGGCATTTCTGGTGTTAGTAATACCAAAGTAATTAATGAAGTAGAAAAAAAAATAATGGGTTTCTCTTTTGATTTTAAAGATAATAGAGCGCTCAACTTAGCGATGGCAGAATACTTGGAGGACGAGGCCAGCCCAAGCAAGAAAAAGAAAGCACCTAAGAACTATAAAACAAAAAAGAAAGCACTCCGCTTAAGTTTTGATCAGCAAGATTTGGGAAGCTTATCGGAAGGCTTAGGAGACCCCTCAATGGCGGCTATGCTGGGTATGTTTGAATACTCTTTGATTGTCAACCTACCTAAGCCTATAAAAAGTGTAAGCAACCCGTTATATGCGGTCTCAGAAGATAGAAAATCTTTAAGTGCTGTGGTTAGTTTTGAAGATTTAAGTAATGGAAGCGAAGATCTATCCGTAAAAATCAAATGGTAAAATGTCGGGTAACTTGCAAAAAAAGCCGACTTATCTGATAAAACCATCCTTATACAAATATTTAGAAAACCATTCTCGAGCCATTCGGCTTCCTTTAGCGTATGGGGATTTATTAAAGTTCTCGCAAAGCGTATGTGTTTATGATCATTTAGGAAAAGACACCCTCTGGGAAACTGTGGTTTATGATCCAAGCCTGATTCAGGAAATTCACGAAGGCCTCAAGCTTGTTTATGCTCTCTTAAAAACCGATGGGGAAATTAAGGGCTTGAAACACCTTGCTGTAGACAAGGTTGATTATTGCACCTTTGGGAACTCAAAACCATTTCGAGTTAAAATCATCAACAACATCAACGATAATTATGATTATTTTTATGTCAAGCAAGCAGATGCTTCGCGCATATTTGGTTTAGAGCTTGAAGAAATTCTCTCACCCAACAAGGTTGTTTACTTGGTGTATGAAAGCACCTTAATTGAAGAGCATATCGTAGGTATTCCCGGTGATCAATTTTTACAAAATAATCTTATTGAAACCGGGCACAACGAGGTGCGTTTGGCAAAAGAGTTTGTTAAGTTTAATGAGCGTTGTTACCGAAGACTATTAGGCGACATGCGCGCCTATAATTTTATCATAGATGTTACTCCTGATTTTGATCAAATCCAATATCGCATGCGTGCTATAGACTTTGACCAACAGAGTTATGAGGGTCGCCGAAGCTTTTATATGCCTCATTATTTTAAAGAAAACAAACCCTATGTCGATTTAGGGCTTAAATATTTAACCAAAGAATCTGTGGCACAATACCAAAAAGAAGAACGTTTTTCGATGGTCCGACGAATAAACAACGACTTACAAAAACTTAAAGAACTGTTAAGTAGTATGAAAAATCATCAATTAAGCACTGCAAAGAAACTTGATGCATTAAGAGCTGAAATTGCACGAAAAGAAAAATCTGAGAAGTTTAACGGCTGCTTATCAATGGGGGCAATCGTCGAAAAGCTCCTGCTAGATTTAATTTGACACCTTAGCACTGAACTTATCTTCAAGTTTTATCTTCGCTCATACCGGCTACTAATTTTCAAGTTCTCGAACAGTTGAAACCTTGACAGTGTTGGTTCTGCCTTGGCGGGTTAAAGGCATGCTCGCTGTATTTACAACCATATCTCCAACGTTTAGGTGTTTGTGTTTCTTAAGAACTTCAATCACATCATTTATTGTGTCATCTGTTCCTCCAAAGCCTTTATAATAAAACGCCCTTACACCCCAAAACAAGTTAAGTGTAGGTAATAATTTTTCATTATCTGTAAAAATAAATATTTGCGCTTTTGGGCGATAGCTACTAATCATAAAAGCGGTATATCCAGACCGAGTCATTCCCACAATTGCCCTTGCCCCAACTTCTTTAGAAATTTTACATGCATTATAGCACACTGCGTCTGATATGTATGTTGCTGATTTAGGGTTAGCTACTAAGTTTTTATCGTAAATCAGTTCCGATTTCTCTACGTTGCTAAGTATCCGCTGCATGGTTTGAATAACCCGAACTGGGTAGCTGCCCACCGATGTTTCTCCGCTCAACATTACCGCGTCAGCACCATCAATTACCGCATTAGCTACGTCATTAATTTCTGCTCTTGTGGCTACAGGGTTGTCAATCATGCTTTCCATCATCTGTGTAGCCACAATAACTGGCTTAGCGGCAAGTATACATTTTTTAATGATGCTTTTCTGGACTAAAGGAACGTGCTCTTGTGGAATCTCAACCCCTAAATCTCCTCTCGCGACCATTATTGCGTCGGTAGCTTCTAATATGCTGTCAATGTTTTTAACAGCCTCGGGTTTTTCAATTTTTGCGATTATTTTAGTGTAACTCCTATGCTCTCCGATAATTTCAGCCATCTCATTTACGTCTTCTGCTTTCCGCACAAAACTTAAAGCAATCCAATTCGCTTCCTCCTTCAAAGCAAACTGCAGGTCTTCCTTATCTTTTTCTGTAAGCGCTGGCGTTTTTAAATCACTGTCTGGCAAATTCACACCTTTCTTTGAAGTCAGCGCTCCACCATGAACAACCCTGGCCTTAATTTCATTATTATCGGAATTTAAAACGCTTAACTCAATTCTACCATCATTTATCAAGATTCGATCAAGGGGTCTCACCTCCTTATACAACTCCTTATAACTAATATATAATCTATCTTTCGTCGAAACTGCTGGAATATCCGTTATTTGAACCGTTGAGTTTTGCGCTAACATTAAAGTGCCATCAACCTCTCCCAAGCGAATTTTAGGTCCCTGCATATCTGCTAGGATAGCAATATTTAGGGCATACTCTTTATTTATACTTTTAATTAAATCAAAGCCGTTCTTGTGTTCTAGGTGGCTACCGTGCGAAAAATTAAAGCGTATAACATCCACGCCTGCCATTACTATTTCAAGTAATATTTCTCTTGCACTAATTGCTGGCCCAAAGGTCGCAATCATTTTTGCCTTGTTCACTGGTATCTTCATGTTCTTCATAACATGGCAAAACTACAAAATTAAAAGTCTTTTTCTATGCGTTTTTGCTCGGTTGATGTGAGATAGTGTATTTCTAACGCTAACTGGACGTCTTTTATGTTTTTTAACTGTTCATAAAACGAGCCCGTATCTATAGTTTCTTCATCTATAGTTTTCACTATTAGTAAAAAGTCAAAGTTTTTTAAGGACTTTAAATAAAGTTTCCCCAGTTGTTTGTTTTGAACTAAGAAATATTCAAATTCACTTTTATCATCTAGATAGTAATATTTACAAAAACTATTTGCACTTTCCTTTGACTTGTTTTCACTAACCAAATCCTCGTCTCGCTCTAAGTTTAGGTGAAGGTATTGATTGACATAAAAGGATATCCTGTAGTCCTTTAGGACGCTTGCTATGGCAATTATATAATAATTTACCTTGGGTTGATATGTGATTTTTTTTGTGGCCAAAACTCTATGCAAATTAATACAATTAGTGATTGGAAACAAAAAATTGCGTGAATTGATAAAATAAACTTAAATTTGCCGGAGTTAACCAAACAAAATAAAAATGTCTAACGTACAAGAAAAAATAACTAAAATTATAGTTGATAAATTGGGTGTGGAAGAATCAGAAGTAACTAAAGAAGCTAGTTTTACAAATGATTTAGGTGCAGATTCATTAGATACTGTAGAGTTGATTATGGAATTCGAAAAAGAATTTAATCTCTCTATTCCTGACGAAAAAGCAGAAACTATCTCAACTGTTGGAGATGCTATAAAATATTTAGAAGAAAACGCCTAAGCTTTATACCTTATGGAACTTAAAAGAGTAGTTGTTACTGGTATTGGAGCGCTTACTCCAATAGGAAACAATCTTGAGGAATATTGGAAAAATTTAGTAATGGGAGTCAGCGGTGCTGCTCCCATTACTCATTTTGACACCTCAGAGTTTAAAACTAAGTTCGCCTGTGAGCTTAAGAATTTTGACATCTCCCAACATCTGGATAGAAAAGAAGCTCGGCGAATGGACCCATTTACACAGTATGCTATGGTTGCAGCTGATGAGGCCATTAAGGATGCTGATTTATTCGAAAATGAAACAGTTAATAAGGATCGTTTCGGTGTAATTTGGGGTAGTGGAATTGGTGGAATAAACGTTTTTCAACAAGAAATAGGTGGTTTTTTTACTGGAACGGGGACACCTCGGTTCAATCCTTTTTTTATTCCAAAGATGATTATTGATATTGCTCCAGGGCATATTTCCATGCGACACGGGTTGAGAGGTCCAAATTTTTCCGCTGTGTCTGCTTGCGCATCATCTACTAACGCTATGATTGATGCCTACAATTACATTCGATTAGGTATGGCTGATTTATTCGTGACAGGTGGGTCAGAGGCAGCTATTTGCGAAGGTGGAATAGGTGGGTTTAATGCAATGAAGGCGCTATCTGAAAATAATGATAATTATGCCACAGCATCCCGTCCATTTGATCTTACCCGTGATGGTTTTGTTATGGGTGAAGGCGCTGCTGGACTTATTTTTGAAGAATACGAGCACGCAAAAGCTAGGGGAGCTAAAATATATTGTGAAATTGTGGGTGGTGGCATGAGTGCTGATGCGCATCATTTAACTGCACCTCACCCGGAAGGTTTAGGGGCTCAAAACGTAATGATTAACGCGCTTAAAGATGCGCAGTTAAGGCCAGAAGAAATTGATTATATAAACGTTCACGGAACATCTACGCCTCTTGGAGATATCGCAGAGACGTTGGCTGTTAAGCACGTTTTTGGCGACCATGCATACAACTTAAATATCTCCTCCACAAAATCTATGACCGGACACCTCTTGGGTGCAGCTGGTGCGGTTGAGTCCGTTGCTTGTATCATGGCTATTAAAGATGGAATTATTCCTCCAACCATCAACTTTAAACATGCTGACGAAAACATCAATCAAAAGCTAAACTTAACCCTAAACAAAGCTCAAAAGCGAGAAGTTAACGTTGCTTTAAGTAATACTTTTGGTTTTGGTGGGCATAATGCGTCCGTGATCTTTAAAAAGATCTAAATATTGACTTGTTTAAAATATATCTTAAAGTTTTTGTCTTCAAACGGCAAGGACCCTTTTTATATTGAAATTTACAAGCTTACCGGTTTGCGCACAAAAAACCTAAACCTATATCAGCTTGCGTTCAAGCATAAATCTAAAAACCTGGAGAATAACGAGCGCTTAGAGTTTTTGGGAGATAGTGTTCTTGACGCTGTAATAAGTGCAATAATCTATTCAAATTTTCCTGAAAAGAATGAGGGGGAGCTTTCAAAGCTGCGTTCAAAAATGGTGAGTAGAAATATGCTTAATAAATTGGGAAACAACTTAAACCTGCTTTCATTAATAAGTTATAGAGAGACGCAAACTCAGGATGGACTAGACAATACTGTTGGTAATGCGCTGGAAGCTTTGATTGGTGCTATTTATTTGGACCAAGGATATGCAGCTTGTCAATTGTTTATTGAAAGTAAATTAGTTGGGCCTTATATTGATTGGCACAAACTAGAAGCTCAAGTAGTCGATCACAAAAGCTCTTTGTTTCGATATTGCCAAAAACATAAAAAACTGTTAACGTTTGTGCTGCTTAATGAAAACTTAAAAGACGACAATAAACGTTTTCACATTGCTGTAAACCTTGATCACGAGCAGGTGGCTGACAATTATGGTAAGAGTAAGAAAATAGCGGAGCAAAAAGCCGCGAAAATTGCATTAGACACTTTATGCTGATGGTTTCATGAATACGCCCAAGGATAGTAAGCGATTCAAGTACATAAAAACATTTTAATGGAGCCTATAAATACGTCGCACCCCCCGCGATTTACTTACCCAAAACACTTCTCGCTATTAGCTCTTTCATTATTTCGTTGGTACCCGCATAAATTCGTTGAACTCGGCTATCTGCCCATGCACGTGCAATATCATATTCCCAAATATATCCATACCCACCGTGCAGTTGAAGTCCCTCCTCGGCTACTTTATATTGCAGATCCGTCAACCAATATTTAGCCATTGAAGCCGTTGCTTGGTCAAGACGACCTTCATTATGTTCCGCAACACACTTATCAAGAAAAATCCGGCCAATCTGCACTTCTGTTGCTAATTCTGCAATCTTAAATCGTGTATTTTGAAATTTGTCTACCGTCGTCCCGAAGGCGCTTCGCTCTTTTACATATTGTATTGTTTTTTGTAAAGCATTTTCCGCCTGGGCTATTGCCCCTGTCGCTACAACCAGTCTTTCTTGCGCTAACTCGGTCATCAAATAACTAAAGCCTTTCCCTTCTTCACCTAGTAAGTTTTCTTTCGGAATTTTTACATTTTCAAAAAACAACTCACAAGTATCTTGTGCGTGTAAACCCACCTTCTCGAATGGTTTTCCCTTACTAAAACCCTCGCTTTTTGTATCAACATAAAATAAACTGATTCCCTTTGCCCCTTTTGAAGGGTCTGTTTTTGCGGCCACCACAACCCCTCCCGCTAAGTATCCATTTGTAATAAAGGTTTTGCTTCCGTTTAAAAGATAGTGGTCTCCCTTATCGTGAGCACTAGAACGAATGCCTTGTAGGTCACTTCCCGCTCCCGGTTCAGTCATGGCAATCGCTAAAATTGTTTCTCCGCTTATGCACCCTGGTACTACTTTTTTCAAAAAGCTTTCCTGACCATAATGCAATATATATGGAAATACAATGTCGCTGTGAAGAGGATATCCAACCGCTGGGCCCGCACACCCCGTCAACCCTAACTCCTCAGAAAAAATAGTGTTATATCTGAAATCATGAAGATCTAGTCCTCCATACTTTTCTGGTGCCTGCATGCACAAAAAACCCGCTTCTCCCAATTTTAGCCAAGACTCACGGCTTACCATTTGATCTTTTTCCCATTGCGCATTAAATGGTGTTATTTCCTTGGCAACAAAGTCACGTACAGATTGTCTGAATATTTCGTGCTCTT
Source organism: Chitinophagales bacterium (assembly GCA_037624485.1). Taxonomy (GTDB): domain Bacteria; phylum Bacteroidota; class Bacteroidia; order Chitinophagales; family UBA8649; genus JAFMKE01. The sequence goes on along the minus strand of JASJJC010000023.1, from coordinate 88,786 downwards.
CACTATATATGTCTCTAGTAATCATGCTGCAAAAATACACAAAGGGTTTTAATTATAATTTCCTTCATTAAACCCAACTATTTAAAAAACTCAACCGTTCTTCGTCGTATTGCTTTTTTGTTATTATTCAATTTGAATTTTTGGCAAATGTTTTAAAACAAATCCTGAAAATGATGACTGTAATATAATCAGCAAAAATTTATCGTTTCAAGGCTTACTGGGCTATAACAAACTTAGGCAAGTGGTGATAAAAAACCATGAGAAAGTCAGGTGCTTTATTGGCGACTTAAGCCCTGGATTATATAACGAGTATATGCAACGAATTGAAGGTGTCACATTAAAGACTTTTCTTAAAATTAAGTACCCGGAACAAGATTCGAACTTGCACGGCATTGCTGCCACCACCCCCTCAAGGTGGCGAGTCTACCAATTTCTCCACCCGGGCATTTAATAACACAAAGGTAAATATTCCTAGCCTATATTTTTTATTTTTCCTGAATACTGCATTTGGTGTCAATCGAATCAATTGGACATGGCACCCAAAACAACAAGCTTCTTTAGTGCTCGTGTTCTTCCGTTTTCTTCGTGCACCTCCAACAACACAAAATAAATGCCGGTCGATACTTTTTCAAACGTGTTATTCAAACCCTCCCAAAGCCAACTGTTTGTTTTTCCTAAACTATGGTTTTGGGCGAGTAATCGAATTTGTCGTCCTTGAATATCATAAATACTGAGGTTGCCTATTTGCCCTATATTGTCTGATTGATATTGAATACTACAATAATCATTTTGGCCATCTTGGTTAGGTGTAAAAACCTTTGGATAAACACTTAGGCCACCTTCTGTTAAGGCAAGTCCTGATTGTGAATTTTCCGCTGTAGGAGTTCCATGTCCATATGATCGGGCCGCTGAATGCCAATTAGCCTGGTTGTTTGTTGTTAGGTTTGAATGGATTCTTTCCAAGGTGACTCCATCTTGGTAGTCCAAAGAAGCTAAGTGCCAGCTTGAACGATAACACATACTGTCCATAGCGCGTCCATCCGGAAATTGCACAACAATAATTCCTTCATCATCCGGCATGTTGGGAATACTGTTTTCGTGCAGCCATTTAGCTTCAAACACCCTATATTGCATAATAATATTAGCTGTATCAGAAGCAAAGACGTGGTATTCTCCAGGTTCAATTTGTACACTTTTTATCGCTTTATTTTCTATCTCCTCAGCGGTATCAAAAACATCATATTCTACAAAGCGAAACCCTTCCATAAGAATTAGCTTATCGCTTTTGTTGTATAATTCAATAAAGTCTACTCCGCCCGTATGGGGGTTAAATAGAAGTTCATTAATCACAACATCTCCCTGTTGGACTTCATCATAATAAAAAAATGTGTACTCCTCTAAATGAAAGAGTTCTCCCCTGCAGTCGTTTAGTGCGGAAAAAGAAAGGGTATAATAATCGTTAGGAATTAGAGGCACCGCCAATAAGGCGGATACTGTATTGGGCGAATACAATGACGCATGCGTTATGACATTATCGGCCAGAAACATGTTTTGTTCAGAAAAAGCGGAAAGCTCTTCTGTAAAAATCAACTGAAGTGTTTTGTCGTCTGCGATAAACACTTCAGCCAACTGAGCGTCTAATGCAGGTAAGTTTAGGTTAAGAACACTGTTCTTCTTTCCAGGACTAGCTCCAAGTATGCTTCGACTAGGAAGCCAATTGTAAATTGATCCGCAAAGTGATGTGCTTGCTAGGCGTTCTAAACTATAGCCGCCAGCCCACTTAAAATTTCCCAAACTATCGGTTTCTTCTTGATAAAACTCCTTTCCATATGTTACACTATCTATTAATACACCAAACTGGTTCCAAATCTTGAGCACATCTCCTGCGTTATTTAAAGATGGTAAGTTTGGCACTCCTAGTGAAGATCCAAAATTACTATACATAGGCTCTGCACTTGCTTTACATAAAATCAAATACTCCAGAGGTGGGATCTTAACTATTGGAAGTAGAACCGTGTCTAAGGCGTCTGACAAACGCCAATTATTTAAATCAAGAGTGTCTGTTGTGTTGTTTTTTAATTCCAAAAACTCTGCATTTGGCATGCCAAAACTTGGCGTTTGGTCGGCGTAGATTTCATTAATCCAGATATCCTGGTATTGGGCGAGTAAATGGCAGGGTCCATAGAATAAAAAACACGTGATAATTGTTTTCAACTTTATCATAGTCAGTAATATTATTGAAAAGCGGCTAGAAATTAGTTTTAAGCTTGTAATTTTGCATTATAACTTATTCAAATGAAACTAGCGGTTATTGGTGCGACAGGGATGGTGGGTGGTGTTATGTTGCAAGTTTTAGAACAACGCAACTTTCCTTATACGGAATTGATTATTTGTGGATCAGAAAACTCTATTGGGAAAACCCTGTATTGTAAGGGTGTGACATATTCGTGTATTTCTGTAAATGATGCCATTGCTGCCAAACCAGACATTGCTTTATTTTCCGCAGGGGGTGATTGTTCAAAAAAATATGCCCCAGCGTTTGTAAAAATTGGGTGCCTGGTAATTGACAATTCTTCTGCTTGGAGAAAGAATGATAGTGTTCCTTTAGTTGTTCCTGAGATTAATATGAATGCAGTTCGAGCCGAGCACCAAATCATAGCTAACCCCAATTGCTCTACCATACAAATGGTATTAGCTCTTGCTGGACTTCATCAAAAATATAAGCTAAACCGGCTTGTTGTTTCCACTTACCAATCCGTAACAGGGACCGGGGTGAGAGCTTTAAATCAATTATTCGCAGAACGAGAAGATCGAGAGGTTGATATGGTTTATCCGCACCCTATCGATTTAAACTGTTTGCCGCACGGGGGTGATTTCGAAGAAAACGGTTATACGAGCGAGGAAATGAAGCTGTACGAGGAAACGCGCAAAATATTTAATGATTACAGTATAAAAGTGACGGCTACTGTTGTACGTGTACCAGTGGTGGGTGGACATAGTATGAGTGTGAATGCCTGTTTTGCTAAAGACTTTACTATGCAAGAGGTTTTGGCCACTATAAAACAAACTCCAGGAGTAGAATTAAAAGATAACCCCGCAAAAAACGAATACCCAATGCCTATATTTACCGAACATAAAGACGAGGTCTTTGTCGGGCGCGTGCGAAAGGATTTTTCCTACCCAAATAGTTTAAATATGTGGATCGTGGCTGACAATTTAAGAAAGGGCGCAGCAACCAACGCTATTCAGATTGCCGAAGAGTTATTGAAAAGGAAATTGTCCTAAGCTTAGCTCCTAAAAAGCTTAATCTACTAGGTCAATATCAAATTGAACGAGCTGAACAAATTGTTGAACACGCTCGTCAATTTCTTCTTGCGTTAATGTTTGAAGACGCTCTGTTCCAAATTTCTCAACACAGAAAGAAGCCATAGTACTTCCGTAAATTATCGCGGTCTTCATGTTGTCAAATGAAATGTTCTTGGTTTTGGCGATCCACCCTACAAATCCTCCAGCAAAGGTATCGCCAGCGCCTGTAGGATCAAAAACTTCCTCCAATGGCAGGGCTGGTGCAAAAAACACCTGGTTTTCATGAAACAATAATGCACCATGCTCACCTTTTTTGATGACCAAAAACTTAGGTCCCATTGTTAAAATCTTCTTAGCCGCTTTCACTAAAGAATATTCATTACTCAACTGGCGGGCCTCCTCATCGTTAATAGTTAAAACATCAACCTCTTTGATTACTTGGTTCAACTGATCGGGTGTTGAGTCCATCCAAAAATTCATCGTATCCATGATAATCAACTTTGGGCGCACTGCCATTTGCTTAATCACATTCAATTGTAACATCGGATCGATGTTTCCTAACATTAAAATATCCTGGGTTCTATAACTTTCTGGCAACACCGGATTAAACTCTAACAATACGTTCAATTCTGTAGCTAGTGTATCTCTGCTATTCATGTCCATGTGGTACTTGCCTGACCAAAAGAATGATTTTCCGCCCGCTTTAATTTCTATACCCGAGGTATCGACGCCCCTTGCTTCTAATTTGCGCAACTCCTCCATGTCGAAGTCATCGCCTATCACAGAAACCACATTAATATCTTTTGTAAAATAAGATGCCGCCCAAGCGATATAAGTAGCAGCTCCACCTACGATTTTGTCCGTCTTTCCAAAGGGTGTTTCAATGGCGTCAAACGCCACGGTTCCAACTGTTACTATACTCATTGCTTATTTTTTAATGAAGCTGCAAAAGTAGAACAAAAAATAATGATTAAAAAATTTAGTGAATGCCTTGTATAAACAAAAGTTTAACTTATTTTTGCAATCCGTTTGAACACACCTGTGTTTATAGTGGTGATCGTCAGACCTAGACGTGAAAAGTATAAATTCCTCCTTAGCTCAGTTGGTTAGAGCATCTGACTGTTAATCAGAGGGTCTCAGGTTCAAGTCCTGAAGGGGGAGCAGATAAAAGCCACAAATCGCTGAATATCATCGATTTGTGGCTTTTACACTTTATTGATGGGACAAATGATGGGCGCAAACCGAAGCAACAAACCTTTAAATACTATAAAACAGGGTCTCTTTTAAATGAAACAACCGTGTCCGCCGTTGTCGCTTCAGTGTTATACCGAACATTTTAATATTCCTAAAGGGCACAACAAAAAAACTAGTTGATTACCACTTTAACTGGCCTTGAGCTTCCTGAACAGAACAAATAAACACCCTGAGCCATTTCACTAACATTAATTGTCATTTGTGTTGATTCTATTTTTCCTTCGTGAACAACTCTTCCCACATAATCCAATAAAACGAACTCTTCTCCGACATTTTCGAAGGTGGTCTCAATGTTAATTTCTTCACTTGAAGGATTAGGATATAGTTTGAATCTTGCATCTGTAAATTCAGCTATTGCTGTAGTACCATCATTAACTATGTTCGATTTGGCAGATCCATAATTCGTTGATTTTGTTGGGTTACAACTATTTGGTTTAACTACTTCAATTTGATAATAAACACTAGCAGTTGGAGCAGAAAGATCCGTAAAAGAATTTAAATTGCTCTGTATGGTCGTCAATAAAGTTAAATTATTCGCTGTCGTTCCTCTATAGATGTTGTAGCTGCCAAATGTTATTCCCTCATAATGACTCCAAATCAAATTCTTTGCATTGTTTACCCCTTGATTAATGGTTAAATGAATTGTTTTATGAAACTCACTTAAGGGTGTCTCAGCTCCGCAAGTATCAAGTGCTGTTATTTTGTAGCGATACGCTTGAACAGCAGGATTAGTTAAGGGGTCAACCCAAACAGATAGACTATCATAAGCCGTTTCGCCAACCTTGCTGTATACATCTGAAACGGATGTTTCTCTATAAATGAAAAATGAATCGATCCCTGCTGTCGTTAGTTTTTCCCAAACTACACGAATATTGTTTGTCAATGAATCTACACCAACGATACACATATTCTGCACGGGTAGAATTGAGGCATTCACTGCATATGGAAGTGATGTTTCCACACATCCATTTGAATCAGTTACTTGAACAGTGTAGCTACCAGAAGTGTTAATTATTGTGCTTGGAGTAGTGTCTCCGTTTGACCATAAATAGCTTACAAAACCCGATGTTGTATTCAAGGTTAAAGAACTTCCGATGCAAGGCTGAAGAGTTCCACTAACAGTGACTACAGGTGTCATTATGGGGGAAAAGTTAACCGCTACGTTATTAGAAGCTACCGGGCAGGAATTTTCTGAAATTATTACCGAATACACTGCCGTCTGTGTAACTGTTAGAGAGTCATTGTTGTTGCCCGAAATATAGACCCCATTCTTCAACCATTGATAGGTGTAGGAAGCGCTGGAATTACAAGTTAGCACAATATTTTGACCGTCACAAGCAGTTATTGGGCTTGACTGGCTAATAACTGAGGGGTGTGTACAAGATACCCCGCCTGTTGCAAAAATATAATCAACAAGAGTAATCTGATCACTACAACCCGTTGAAGTATTAGCAACTTCTAATGTCACAGAATATAAGCCATCTGACAAGTATTCATGAAAAACTGTTGGATTATTGTTGGTTGTTGCTGTTCCATCCCCCCAATACCATGTAAAAATCAAATTCCCTGTATTAGACGTTGTGTTTGTAAATTGAACGGCAAAGGGTGGGTTAGTAAACAATTGCTGGGTAGATGAAAAGGATGGATTAAAACTACTAGGATAGACGGTCAGAAAAAGTATAACTATACTATCACACCCATTTTGCAATTGGAAAGTTTGATTATAACTTCCCGAATTAGCATAAGAAGTATTGTTCCAAACATAAGGCCCTCCACATATGGTGTCATAAATCAAATTTACATTACTGCAATTGGGAGCCAGTGGGTGCCTTCCGTTAGACACTTCTGCCCAATCACCCAAACCATCTGCATCTTCATCAGGAAAGTCTGTAATATCAAAAATTCCCGTACCTAAATAAGCTTCCACTTCATCTGGTGTGCCATCTCCATCTGAATCTAAAGGATTAACTGCATTAAATGCTTGTAAAATGTCCTTTGAAACCTCATCTTGGATCCAAACCACAACTCGTAAATCTGAGAATTGCTCAACAGAGTGTTCTATAGCATGGTTAATTCTATTAGCTGCTTGTCCATTTGCTGGAAGTCTGTAGCTCCCCTGAAAAGTATAAGAAGTGCTTAAGGTAAAGGGCTGCAAAGAATCTAAACTAACTATGGTTGTACCAGAAGCATCAGGAAGCATCTTTTTAACTACTTCATAAAATTCTGTTTCTCCATTACCCTTTACATTTAATTCTGTAACATTTTCAATAATTGCTACATACAGCTTATAGGTGCTTGCTGAATAATCCCGAATTGGTAAGCCTTCAACTTCGACTTCAACCGTCTTAGTGGTATCATTTACCTCGTATGTAGCCTGCAAGAATGTAAAAGACGGTCTACTAATAGCATCATCATATAGCGTTTGGGAAAAAGCTGTGGTAGCAAGAGAATTTGGATAGTATCCACCATCAATTTCCATGCTTGGAATTGAGTTGATGCCGTAGAAACCTCTTCTAGCAACACTTTCATCAGTTGCATATGGATCACCTGTACCAGGGAAATCTTCTTGATACTTAATAGAAACAAATTCCTGAGTTGGTTTCGAATCTACAATTGAATGGAAATTTTCATTAGCTGGTTTACATGGAGGATTTGTTGAAGCAGTGAAAATCTCAAATAAAGGCACTCGCTGCACTGCAAAATCAAATACGATAATAAATTTAGAGAACTCATCATTCGAGGTATTTCCGTCAGCACCGCCATTTAAATTAGATGCAAAAACAGTAATTTCATAATCACCAGAAGAACTCGGAGAAAAACCTGTTGGATGTGTAAAGTTGTAAGAATCGCCAAAACCGATACTCACTCCAGTAATTGGTGCAGTAACCGGAGCACCGCCATCAACCCTATAATTGATATCAAAAGAAGTAATTGTTTCACTACCTAGATTCTCTAAGCTACCCGCAATGCTAATTGGACTGTCAGCTATATCATTATATAATCCCGTACTGATATCGAAACAAGAAAAATCTTTACTTGAGGGTGTATACACGCTAAAGTCATCGATTATCCAGAAATAATCCCAATTACCAACAAAATTGAATTTGAATCGAACATCAGCCACACCAGCGGCTGCAGCGGTAATATCTTCTAAAACAATTACTCCAATTGACGTATTAACCGTATAAAATGCAGTCCATGTTGATCCACCATCTGTACTTATTGATGCTGTACCTACGCTGCTTTGATATTGTCTAAATGAAGATAGAAAAGATACTGCAACAAAACTTGCTGAAGAACAATCGATAGCAGGTGTTATTAAATCTGCATTTTCCGGAATTCCATCATCACCGAAGCCATCAGAATTAAAAACAGCAAACTGATCACCTGAATCGTTAATCCATTCCCAAGTTCCACCGTTGTTTGAAGTATTATCTATATTTTGCCAGGAGGCTGGAATACCCGTAGCGAAATCCTCATTGAAAGGAAGTTGAGCAAAACTTAATGAGAGAGTCATTAGACTCAATATGGTTGAAAGTAAATTCTTATTCATATGTGTTGATTTTTAATTAAAGATTGTAAGGAAGCTAATTTAATATTTTTTTCTACCTTTACCTAGTAAATAAACCAAAATGACAAAAAATATACTCTTTCTTTTAATTGGCTTTAGCATTCTAAATATTGTAAATGCTCAAACGTTTAGTATAACCCCTTCAGATTCTGTTTATGTTGCAGAAACGGTAGGTAACAGCAACGATGAAGTGATTCTATACGCATACGTGAAAAACGACTCAAGCGCTGACCTTACTTTTAAATGGAGAGTCACTAATAATAGTTCACCATTGGCTTGGAGTGTATCTTTTTGTGACAACACCAATTGCCTTGATTTAGCAACAACCACGGAAAGCACATTCTTTTTGGAATCAGATTCTACCTCTATTTTAAAAATGGCTTATTTACCTTTTCTTGAAGGTGGTGTTAGTGACATAAGTGTAAGTGTTTCAGTAGATGGATTATCGGGGTCATCAGTGACAGTTTTATATAAAGCCGACATAACAGCAGAGCCGATCAGTGGAGTAAAAGAAATAGATGCTCAAGCAATCTCTATTTTCCCAAATCCTGCGAGCAATTTCATAAAAATTAAAGGTATTGAAGATGCTAATGATGTGAATTCAGTTGAAGTGTTTAGTATCATAGGTAAAGAAGTTCTAAGAAAAGAAATTTCAAGTTTGAACGATTTAAAAATCGATATACAAAATCTAGACCATGGGGTTTATTTAGTGAAACTTTTTGATAGCAAAAGAAGTGTATTTTTCACGAAAACATTTATAAAAAAATAAGTTCTTACTCATAAATCTATAAAAAAGGAGCGCATAGTCGCTCCTTTTTTTATCAACTTTACTCAATTAACACATCGCTGTTGGTAAAAGAATCCCTGTTTATTTAAAGAACACTCTTATATACACGATTTTTAGAGAATTAAATCATTAAGAAGTTCAAATGGCCAAATCACTTAAAACAAAGATGACAGAAGAACTGGATGATCATGCCGTGAATTGGGGAAATAAAAAGCAGTATACCAAGATAGTTGGATTGGTGTTTATCTTATTTTCGCTGCTCCTACTCTTGTCCTTCTCTTCATATATATTTACATGGCATATCGACGAGGCCAGTGTAAGTAGTATGGTTGTTGATGAACTTAATCAAGAATCTTTCAAAGTCAATTACGCGAATTCTTTAGGGAAGTTTGGGTACCACATCTCAGCGATATTGATTAAAAAATCTTTTGGAATTGGTGCATTTTTCGTTTGTGTTATGCTTTTCGTATATGGGGTCAATCTCCTATTTCGACGAAGGATATTCAAATGGAAAACGATCAGCTATCATAGTATTTTCCTAATGTTCTTTATCGCTGCTATAAGCGAGTTTATTCGTTACTCATTATTTAAAAATGCTTTCTTTCATCCAGGCGGAAGTGTAGGCTACTATATAGCCGGAAGTAATGGGTGGTTGGTGAATAATTTCAAGAGTATTGGCACAACAGCGCTGCTACTAACTATTGGCGTCATATACCTAATTGTAGCTTTTGATTTGGATTTTGACAAACTCCTAAAACATTTAAAAGCAAAACCGAAGACTGCAGACAAAGATGACGCGAAAGTGTCAATCAGTATGAATGAATCCATATTTGAAAAAGATAAGCTTCAAGAAATTGAAGTAAGTATTTCGGACGGTACAGAAGAAATAGTGGAAGATGAAGAGGATGGTTCCTTAGATTTTGATTTAAGTAACAAAGAGGACCTGCCGGCCAAAAACATTGCCGAAACTAAACCGCCAGAAGAATTAGATGAAGAACCAGAGAAACTAGAATTAGCGATTACTGAAACCATTGAAGAAAAAACAGTTAAATCAGTAAAGAATGATGGCAACTATGACCCCACCTTAGATTTGAGTAATTATAAATATCCGCCACTGAGTATTCTTCAAGATCACGGTGGAGACAAAGTAAGTATAGATAAAGAGGAATTAGAAAGAAACAAAAATCAAATTGTTGAAACTCTACAGAATTACAATATTGAAATATCAAAAATTAAAGCGACGGTTGGTCCTACAGTAACACTATATGAAATTATACCAGCTAAAGGAGTGCGTATTTCAAAAATAAAAAACTTAGAAGATGATATTGCCTTAAGTTTAGCTGCACTTGGCATACGGATCATTGCTCCTATTCCGGGTAAAGGAACGATTGGCATAGAAGTCCCAAATGCCAAGAAAGAGACAGTTTCTATGAAGTCTATGCTTTCATCTGAAAAATTCAGCAATACCAAGTTGGAACTTCCAATAGCCTTAGGAAAGAATATTGCTAATGAAATATTTATTGCAGATCTTACAAAAATGCCGCATCTTTTGATGGCAGGGGCAACCGGCCAAGGGAAATCAGTTGGCATCAATGCAATTCTGTGTTCCTTGCTTTACAAGAAGCATCCGTCACAACTAAAGTTTGTGTTAGTCGATCCAAAGAAAGTAGAATTGTCGATTTACAATGCAATCGAAAAACATTTTTTGGCCATACTACCAGGAGAAGAAGAAGCAATTATAACAGACGTTCAGAAGGTAGTCGCCACGCTCAATGCACTTTGCATTGAAATGGATGATCGTTATAACCTCTTAAAAGATGGGAAAGCGAGAAATCTAAAAGAATACAATCAAAAATTTGTTTCACGAAAATTAAATCCAAATAACGGTCATAAGTTTTTACCCTATATTGTTTTGGTTATCGATGAGTTTGCAGATTTAATTATGACCGCAGGTAAAGAAGTAGAGACTCCTATTGCCCGATTAGCGCAATTAGCACGAGCAATTGGTATTCATCTGGTGTTAGCTACACAACGTCCTTCTGTAAACATTATCACAGGGGTAATCAAAGCAAATTTTCCTGCAAGAATTTCATTTAAAGTTTCATCCAAAATAGATTCAAGAACTATCCTAGATGCTGGCGGTGCTGACCAACTTATTGGACGCGGAGATATGCTTTTTTCTCAAGGAAGTGATATGATTCGTTTGCAATGTGCTTTTATCGATACACCGGAAGTTGAAGAATTAGTGGATTTTATCAGTCAGCAACAAGGATATCCGACAGTTTTTGAATTGCCTGAATACGTCGATCCGAGCTCAGAAGGCAAGGATCGAGGCACTTACAGTGAAGATGAACGAGATGCACTCTTTGAAGATGCAGCAAGAGTAATTGTCAATAATCAAGTAGGAAGCACCTCCATGATCCAAAGAAGATTGAAACTCGGTTATAACCGAGCGGGAAGAATTATGGATCAGTTAGAAAATGCGGGAATCGTGGGCCCTAATCTAGGAAGTAAGCCACGAGACGTTTATTGTAAGACAGAAGCAGAATTGGAACAATTTTTGACGCAAGAGTAATATATAAATGTAATTCATGGGCACTTTAAAAACAATCTTCATTTTATTCATAAGTACTAATTTCATTTTTGCACAAAACAATGCAATAGATGCAGAAGCAGATGCCCTGCTAAAATCAGTTTCCGAAAAATACCAGAAATTCAATTCGGCTAAGATGGATCTTACCTTGACTATTAATTTACCGGAAATAGAAGAGGATCAAGTTTCAGAGGTAAAAGCCTGGTTCAAAGGTGACATGTTTAAAGTGGAGTTGATAGATCAAATGTTCGTTTCAGATAATGTGACTATTTGGAACTATTTGAAAGAGTACAATGAAGTTCAAATCAATGATTATAATGAAGATGAAGCTATGTTTTCGCCTTCCATGTTGTTTGATTTGTACAGCAGTGACTATATCTTCAGATTGAAGGAAGAGTATAAGACCTCCAGTGGGAAGTTGATAAAAATTATTGAGTTAACTCCAGTTGATAAAGATCAAACCTTCTTTAAAATTGACTTAAAAGTTTCCCCTGCGGAGAAGAGCATTATTGAATCTAAGATTTACGAGCGCTCTGGAATGCATTATGTCTATAAAATCAATGCTTTTACGCCTAACGTTCCGCTAGAAGATGAGTTCTTTAAATTTAATCCTGAAGAATACGATGACATCGATATTACGGATGCTAGATTCTAAAAGTTTACTACTTGCCAGGAATTTCCATTCATGTATAGCATTACCTCATTTTCTTTAAGCGGCTCATTCAAGATCAAATCAAACGCAAGACCATCATGAACGATTGTTGAGTAGTTTTTAGTTTTAAATGATTGTGCACCTAAATGATGCTTCCAAAACCAACTGCCCCAAGATCCTACCTTCACTTTTATATTTTTTTTATCAATTACTTCTACAACAACAGAATCATTCACACTATTGATATTCATTTCGTAGATTAAATCAACCTTGTCTCGAATATCAATCCCTCTTTCTAAATAAAGTGATTCTGCAAATTCTGAACCATGCCTACTTATGGTGGTAAATGCTCGTGCTCCATTATTGTTTTCCGGTTGGACCAAAATGATAACTTTTTCTTTATCCTCCCATTTAAAATCATCCAATAGGCCACGACTTACTTGTCCCATTTCACTAAATGCCTCAATATTTTGAAAAGTAAAGCTAAAGTGGAAAAACATGTAGACCAAGGCTAATGGAATTTGAACCCACCTTGAAACACTAAGAAACGAGATGGCTATGGCAGCATAAATAAAAATGGAAGCCAAATAAGCGTATCGATCCGCCTCAATAGGTTGAAGCGTCACGCAATACAAATTTAAAATAGGCAGCAATGCTAAAAAAAACAAACCGGCAAATAAAACAAGCTGACCGATACGATTATGCATTTTCCTTTTTAGTACAAAGGCTATTAAGGGCAAAAGTAACAGGCCTGCAAACAACAATAATCCATAGCGATACATCCATTCCGTTTGAAATTCTTTGTACGAATAACTCCAAAAATCAAAAAAGAACAGGTAGTTATTTAAGTAATATGAAAAGTTTATCAAGAGATCTCGTAAAACAAATTTTGTATGTACCTCAGAGCCATAATGTCCGATAAACGTGCCCACCAAAACTTTATGAAGAAGTAAAAATGATGCCAAAACCCCAAAGAACAGCAAAGTAATTTTCAGCACTTTACCCATATTAACTACTTTAATCTGGTATGTGTGATAACACAGCAAGTAAATAACAAGCGCTGGTAGGATGTATGCAATCTCCAAGCAGAATAAGGCGAGCGAGAAGCTCAGTAAAGAGCCGAGTAAGAATATTTGCTTAGCTTGAGATAAGTATTGAATAAAACAACGTAAACTGATGAAAATTAAAAGCGTACTTAATAAGTAATGCAAACAAACTTTTGATACGGCCACATCCACTGCAAAAGGAGAAGTCAAAAATAAAAAAGAGGCTAGTAAAGGCAAGTATTTATGGACAGGACTTGAAAAAAGATATTTACCTATATCTTGAACTAAGCTAAATGCTATAACCGCCGTAGAAGCATGTAAGAGTGAAAATAACAAGTACCATGCTGTCCCATTAAAGCCAAAGATTTTATAACATGAATAAAAAAATAAATGTCCTAATTGGTGCAGTCCCGGGTACCCAAAACTTGTAAATACATCCGTAAATGTATGTTCATTATAAACTTTTGCCCAGCCATTGAAATCAAAGACTAAGCCCGCTTCTTGCGTGTTTCTAAACATGAACAAGCTTATGAAGCCATAAACAATAAATAATAATAACTTTGATTGGGGGAATTGCTTACTGGACGACGGCAAACTCAACACAACTATAAAGGAATATTCCCGTGCTTCTTACGCGGTAAATTTTTAACCTTGTTTTCCAGCATTTTAAATCCTTTTATCAATTTCGTTCTGGTTGTATCAGGTTCAATCACTTCATCAATAAAACCTCTTGCTGCGGCCCGATATGGATTAGCAAATTTTTCCGTGTACTCATCCGTTTTTTCTTGAAGTTTAGCTTCCTTATCCTCAGCTGACGAAATCTCTTTTCTGAAAATAATTTCAGAGGCTCCTTTAGCACCCATCACCGCGATTTCGGCCTTTGGCCAAGCAAAATTTAAATCGGCACCAATATGCTTGCTGCTCATTACATCATACGCTCCGCCGTATGCTTTTCGTGTTATCACGGTTATTTTAGGAACAGTTGCTTCTGCAAAAGCATATAAGAGTTTCGCTCCGTTAGTTATAATACCATGCCATTCCTGATCCGTTCCTGGTAGAAATCCAGGCACATCTACTAAGGTTAATAAAGGAATGTTAAAGCTATCGCAAAATCGAACAAATCTTGCACCTTTTTTACTGGATTCAATATCCAAAACTCCAGCTAAAACTGCAGGTTGGTTGGCTACTATTCCAACACTTCGACCTGCTATCAAAGCGAATCCTACAACGATATTTTCTGCGTAACTTTTATGGACTTCAAAAAAGCTATTTTCATCCGTTAACTCTGCAATTACCTCTCGCATATCATAGGGCTGCTGGGCATTTTCGGGAATTAAGCTATTCAATTTCGGACGGCTCTCATCATCTTTCACTTCATAAGGATATACCGGAGCATCTTCCTCACAATTTTGAGGCACGTACTTCAATAAAGTTTTTATGTATTCTATACACTCCATTTCATTAGCGCATGAAAAATGAGTTACTCCTGATTTGGTGCTATGTGCCGAAGCACCTCCCAAATCTTCACTGCTTACTTCTTCATGGGTTACGGTTTTCACTACGTTAGGCCCTGTTACAAACATATATGATGTGTTCTCTACCATCATAATAAAATCTGTGATAGCTGGCGAGTAAACAGCCCCACCTGCGCATGGCCCCATTATTGCTGAAATTTGAGGTATTACCCCAGAAGCTATGGTATTTCGATAAAAAATATCCGCATATCCTCCTAAAGAAACAACCCCTTCTTGAATTCTAGCGCCGCCACTGTCATTCAATCCTATGATTGGAGCTCCATTCTCCATGGCTAAATCCATTAATTTACAAATCTTCTCTGCATGTGTCTCACTCAAAGATCCTCCAAAAACCGTGAAATCTTGAGAAAAAACGTAGACTAGTCGACCATGAATAGTACCATACCCAGTGACGACACCATCTCCATAAAATTTTTGTTTATCCAAGCCGAAATCAGTAGCTCGATGGGTAACAAGCATGCCAATTTCTTCAAAACTACCTTGGTCAAGCAAAAAATGAATACGCTCGCGTGCTGTTAATTTTCCTTGCTTATGCTGTTTAGCAATTCGTTCTTCACCTCCCCCTAGAAGGGCTTGCTTTCTTTTATTATGGAGCAAATCAAACTTATCTTGCATATTTAATTATTTGTAGAAGAACAAAAATAGTAAACCATTTTATAAAATTGTAAAAAGTCGGCAATCGATTGAAAAATACTAAGCATAATAGAATTGTCAAAATAATGTAAAAATCAATAGATCTTAAAATAAAATTAACTTCTTATTTAGAATTAGTCTAATTATTGTTAAGTTTGCATTGTCAATTAAAAAAACATTAAAAAAATAATTAAAAAGATAACCGTGAAATCAAACAATTTTTTCTCTCTACTACTGCTAGCAGCAGTAATCTCTTTTTCTTCATGTGAAAAAGAAAATTTACCAGCACCAATTGATCCAGAATTACCATCAACATATAACTTCGAAAATGTGAGTTTTGGTGGTCAAACTGATCGACTTGATATGATGGGTGAAATGACTACTGAAATGAAATCAGCCAATTCAGGTGGAACAGTCGATGGCACAAAACTTATTAATATGTTCAGTAATAGCAATAGTCCATTTTCGGCTGCTAATCTGAATGCATCATCCAAGCAGCTTAAAAGCAAATGTTTCAGCGATGGAACTGGAGGAATTTATGACGCTGACACTTACGAATATTTAATGAACTACTACGGTGGGATAACACAAACGGCTTCAGGTGCTTGGGCGCCCGGTAATGCAGGTGTTTCTACTAATGGTAGCAAATCATACTTTTTTGATGCTTATGGAATAGAGTATACTCAAATCATCGAAAAAGGCCTAATGGGAGCAGTATTCTATTATCAAGCAGCAGAATCATATACACGAGAAGGTAAAATTGGAGATGCTGTAGATAATGTAACCATTACTCCGAATGAAGGCACAGACATGGAGCATCATTGGGATGAAGCATTTGGTTATTTTGGTGTACCAACTGATTTAACTGTTGCCAATTTTGATACAAAACTTGATGCTGGCGAAGTTAGGTATCATGGAAAGTATGCAGGCGTTGGGCAAGACGCTGGTTTAAACACTGTAGGAAAAGTGATGAATGAGTTTATCAAAGGAAGATTTGGCATTAGCAATAATGACTATACCATGAGAGATCAAGCTGCGAGTCAACTTAGAGCTGAGTGGGAAATGGTTATTGCCACAACTGCCATTCATTATCTGAACGAAGCCCAATCTAACTTTAGTGATGAAACATTACGAAATCATGAATTATCTGAAGCTTTAGCATTTATTATGTCACTTAATTACAACAGTGATAAACTAATGTCTTCAACTGAAATCAATACCATTTTAGAGTACTTTAAAGAAACGCCTACTGGAGCACCTAACGCAGTCTTTAGCCTTCTTAATGTAACCAACCAAAACATTAATGATGCAAAAGATATGATAAGCGCTGCTTATGGACTTAACAGCGTTAAAGACGTTCTTTAAAATTAATATTTTTCATTATGATTGAACGAGGAATCTGACAATAAGTTGTCAGATTCCTCTTTACAATTTTAAAACTTTTAACATTACACTTCATATGAATCTAAAAAGAACTATTTTCCTATCCCTTTTCATCTCACTTTTTTCAGCTTGTGGTAAAGAAAATTTTGAGCAAGTTAATTTTGATCGTGATGCCATGCTCACAAATTATGTAGATAATATTATCATTCCTCGCTATGAAAAACTTGCCTTGAACTGTGAAGTTTTGTATCAAGCAAGTCTAAGTTTTCAATCCAATACAAATGCGAGTGAGTTAGAAAGCCTCAAAGAAATTTTTGAGCAAACTTATCTCTCCTGGCAAGCATGCTCAAGTACCGAGTTTGGTCCTGCAGGCATTCAAACACTAAAAGCTGTATTTAATATCTACCCAGTAGATACTCCACTAATAAATGACAATATATCAAGCTCAAACTATAACTTGGAAGCTGTGAATAACCAAGCAGCAATTGGTTTACCCGCTCTAGATTTTTTACTTTTTAGCAAAGGGGAAACAACAGCATCCCTTTCCTACTTCAATAATAATTTAAATGCATTAACTTATCTAGTCGAAGTATGCGCGCAGTTAAATACTAAGTCAAATATTGTTTCGTCTGATTGGTCCAATCAATATCGATCAGTATTTGTAAATGCAAATGGCATTGACTTAGGAAGTTCTCTTGGTATGTTGGTCAATGAGTTAAATTTAGATTTTGAAAGGTTTATTAGAGATGGTAAAGTTGGTATTCCACTCGGTATAAGAAGTCTTGGAAATCCTCAGTTGAATAAAACCGAAGCCTTCTTCAGTGGATATTCGATAATTTTACTGAAAGAAAGTATAGATAAACTGGAAGATCTCTATACCGGAACATCAATAAACGGTATTGATGGTCTGGGCCTAGATGATTACCTTGTTGCTTCTAACGCAACTCATTCAGGAACTTCATTAAACGAGGTCATACTTGATCAGTTTATGGAAATAAGAAATAATATCAACGAATTAAATCAAAGTGTTGATTATTCAATTACTCAAGATCCTGAATCGGCAAGTCTTATATTTAATTCAATGCAAGAGATGATTGTTTATCTCAAAATTGACTTGCCAAGTACTTTAGGTGTTTTGATAAGCTACCAAGATAATGACGGGGATTAATCCTCAAATGCTTAAAAAGGGCTATAACTATATATTAAGCAATCTGGTTGGAATTGAACCCTTAGTGAGCTTTAGGATTCTATTCAGTATTTTGATGCTTATTAGTGTCATTCGATTTTATGCAAACGGGTGGATAGAACAACTATATCTTAATCCGGTTTTTCACTTCAAGTATTTTGGTTTTCACTGGGTGCCTGCACCAACCGAAGAGGGCATTTATGTTGTTTTCATTAGCATGATCTTAGCATGCATAGGAATTGGCCTTGGCCTATTTTACAGGATATGCACCTTATTGTTCTTTATTCTTTTTACCTATACCGAGTTAATCGATGCCTCTAATTACCTCAACCATTATTACTTTATATCACTGATTTCATTTTGTCTTATTTTTTTACCTGCAAATAAATATTTCGCAATAGATAATTTGCTCTTCAAGAATAAGCAAAAATATATTCATGCTTGGCAGATAAATATTATTAAGTTTCAGGTGGGTGTTTTATATGTTTATGCTGGTATTGCAAAGCTAAATAGCTCTTGGATTTTTGAAGCATTACCACTTAAAATATGGCTTCCTGCCAATATGCACCTTCCAGTCATTGGAGAATTAATGACCTACAGTTCAACAGCCTATTTGTTTTCTTGGACAGGGATAATATTTGACTTGAGTATTTTCTTTTTCCTAATTTATAAACGAACCCGAATATTTGCATATTTAGCGGTAGTCATTTTTCACCTGCTTACATTTTGGCTATTCCCCATTGGGATGTTCCCATTTGTAATGATTTTTAGTAATTTAATTTTCTTTTCTACTCGATCTCACGCTAGAATTTATGAACGAATTATGGGCAGAAACCAAGAAGTAAAACCAACTCTGCAAAGAAAAATAAAATTAAGAACAAACCTCTTAATACTCAGCTATGTGATTCTACAGTTAACTTTTCCATTTAGATATTTGCTGTATACTGAAAATCTATTTTGGACAGAACAAGGTTATCGCTTCTCTTGGAGAGTAATGCTGATGGAAAAAGCAGGCCATGCGTCTTTTACAGTTCAAGATTCTTCAGGCAAACTTGAAATTGTAGACAATAAGGAATTTCTGACTCCATTTCAAGAAAAAATGATGAGTACTCAAGCTGATTTTATTGTTCAGTATGCAAGAATGTTATCCAATGCCTACACAAAAAAAGGATTTGTTAAGCCTGAAGTCTATGCTGATGTGTTTGTAAGCTTAAACGGTGATGGATCCAAACGATTTATAGACAACACAATTGATTTAAGTAAAGAAAGAGATACATTTGCCTCGAAAAAATTTATAATCAATTATCCATGAGAGTATTACTCTTAGTTATATTGTCATTAGCGGGTTGTGTCAAATCTCAGAATATCCTCGAAATTGTAGATCAGAATAAATCTCCTATCAAAGATGTAATTGTATTTGAACATGCCAATGCAAGAGAACTTCTAACAAATAAGCAAGGCGAAGTCATATTGCCGAAATATATGGGTAATAAGCTTATTCTCTCCATTTTTAAAACATCTTATAAAAGTCAAGTAATTGAAATCGAATTTGACAAACAAACTCGAAAAATATTTACTTTACTACCGCTCAAAGGAGAAATAAATACAGTAGAAGTAAATGCAAAGCAAACGATTAACTCACTCAAAATGAGAGGTGTTGAAGGCATGAGTGTTTATGAGTCCAAAAAATCTGAAAAAATTATTTTGGATAATCTAACGGTAAATTTAGCTGCAAATAACAATAGGCAAATTTTTGCAAAGGTTGCGGGTATTAATATTTGGGAAAGCGTTGGATCTGGCTTAAGTACGGAGATTGGCGGGCGTGGTTTAAGCCCTGAAAGAAGTTCAAATTTCAATGTGCGGCAAAACGGATATGATATTAGTGCAGATGCGCTAGGTTATCCCGATGCGTATTACGTTCCTCCTGCAGATGCTGTCCAACAAATTGAAATAACCCGTGGAGCTTCTTCACTTCAATATGGCACTCAATTTGGTGGAATAGTAAACTATGAAATGCAAGAGGCCAGCGTCTTCACTCCTATTCGCATGAAGATTAAGCAAACAAATGGAAGTTATGGGTTTAGCAATACGCATTTACAATTAGATGGCACGCATAAGAAAATTACTTACATCAATATTTCACAGTTTAAACGAGGCAATGGATGGAGAGATAACTCCGCATTCTATGGTATCTTTTCATTTTCAAAATTCACCTATAATCCATCAGAAAAAACCCAAATAAGTGCAGAATACACCTACCAGAACTACCTAGCCCAGCAGCCGGGAGGATTGACAGATAAACTATTTGAAGAAAACGATAAACAATCGATTCGTAATCGAAATTTTTTTAGAATTGGATGGCATTTACCCCAAATTGAAATAAATCATAAATTTTCAAGTCGTTTAAAGATGCAATCCATCACCTTTGGCTTAATTGCCCGCAGAGATGCACTTGGATTTTTAGGGAATATTACAAGAGTTGACCCCCAAACTAATCGAGATTTATTAGTCGACCTTTATAAAAATATTGGGAATGAAACAAGGTTAATGTTTAAATATAATCTTTGGGGAAATTTAAATTCTTTATTGGTTGGCTGTCGTTTTTATAAAGGAAATACGAATAAAAAACAAGGATTAGGTGATGATGGAGTAAGACCCGATTTTGAATACTTAAATCCAGAATACCTGGAGAACTCAGATTATGTTTTTCCAAGTAGGAACATTGCATTATTTGCTGAAAACATTTTTCACTTTGGCAAATGGAGCCTAACCCCTGGTATAAGGCTAGAAAATATTTCCACCAATGCAACAGGCTATTATCGAGAAATAACTAGGGATTTGTCTGGAAATATTTTAATAGACACGAGCTTTAATGAAAATATAAGTAAACAACGGACATTTGTTATCAGTGGAATAGGGTCGAGTTTTAGACCCCGTCCTGAACATGAAATATATACAAGTATTTCTCAAAATTATCGCGCGGTAAACTTCAATGATCTAAGAATTGTAAATCCGAATTTTAAGGTTGATCCAAACTTGCAAGACGAAAAAGGTTTTAATGCAGACCTAGGATTTAGGGGGACCGTAGGCGATATTTTGGCTTACGATTTTAGTCTATTCTATCTTTATTACAACAATCGCATAGGTTTTACTTTGGAATATGACTCCATACTCTTCAATGTTTATCGTTACAGAACTAATATATCGGATTCTAGAAATATGGGTTTGGAAAGTGTTCTAGAATTTGATTTTTTACGCTTAAAAAAAGATATTTCTAAGGACTATAGTCTCAAGTCACTCTTAAACTTTTCATATATTGACGGGCGATATTTAGGTTCTCAAGAAAGTGCTTTTAGAAAAAATAAAGTAGAACTTGTTCCTAATATAATTCTTAAAACCAGTTTGGTTTTCTCATGGAGGACGCTAAATCTATCTATCCAATACTCTTATGTTGGTAAGCAATATACCGATGCTACAAATTCGGAACAATCAGGAGATGCAGTAAATGGAATTATACCCAGTTATCAGGTTATCGATTTGACAGTAGCTTATAAAATTAAAAAATGGACTTTTAAAGGAAGTGCAAATAATATGATGAATACAAGCTATTTCACAAGAAGAGCAGCTGGATATCCTGGACCAGGAATAATTCCCGCAGATAGGAGGACGCTTTATATATCCTTAGGATACGAAATTCATAAAAAATAGAATTGCATTCTTGTCTATTCGAGAAATCAATCTACAGCATGTATATTTGGAGTAAATTAACTCTTCCTTCTAAATGGAAAGCTTTTTAAGCCACCCTTTAAGTGTTATCCTATTCGCAGTAGTAATTATCATTATGTTGCTGCTAGATCTTGGTGTCTTTAATAGGCAAAGTCATGCAATTAGCAACAAAGAGGCTGTTTATTGGACAATAGCTTGGATTAGTTTATCCATGCTCTTCAGTGGTTTTATTTTTTTCACTCAAGGATTCGATTCTTTCACTCAATTTCAATCCGCATACTGGATAGAAAAAGCCCTTTCTATAGATAATCTGTTTGTCTTTATTCTAGTCTTTGGTTTCTTTAAGGTTCCGAAAAAATACCAACACAAGGTGCTTTTTTGGGGCATTTTAGGGGCATTGGCCATGCGCGCAATCTTTATCTTTTCAGGGGTGGGTCTAATCAAATTGACGTATTTACCAAACATCGTTATTTTGGGAGAACCAAGGCAAATTAATGCCTTACTTACTTTGTTTGGAGCTTTCCTGGTCTACGCGGGTATTCAATCATGGTTTATAAAAGATGAAGAAGATGAGCATGAAGATTTTAGCAAAAGTGCTGGAGCCAGATTTGTTTATAGATTATTTAAGGTTAGTAAGGGATTTGATGGAGACAAATTCTTTACGATTGAAAACGGAGTTAAGGTAGCCACTCCATTGTTGGTTGTTGTGGGTGTTATTGAATTCTCAGACTTGTTATTTGCAGTGGACTCTATTCCTGCAATTTTTGCCATTTCAGATGACCCGCTGATTTTATATACCTCCAATATATTTGCTATTCTAGGTTTAAGAAGTTTATATTTCTTGCTGGCAAACTTCATTCATATGTTTAGTAGATTGAATTATGGACTAGCAATTATTCTGAGTTTTATCGGTGTAAAAATGTTAATCAATCCATTCTTCCACATCTCCTCTCCTGCATCTTTGGCTATTGTAGCTAGTGTATTGATCCTCTCGGTAATTGCTTCATTGATTTGGCCAATTGAAGAGGATTCTGCGGCTGCAAAAAAATAAGTTTAGGCATTTTAACCTTGTTTCCCCCCAAGTTAAATCTGAATATTTTGTGCTATCTTTAAAACGGTAAATACCATAAAACATGACAAAAAACATTTCAGAACCCACAAAAGCAAGTATTCCTAAAACAGAAAATGATACTACTCAACGAATCCAAGATGTATTTGCTAAGCAAAAAGCTAATTTACAGGCCTTAAAAAACACAACGGGCAAACAACGTAAACGAAAACTTAAAGCACTAAGGAAAAAGATTTTTGATTATCGTGAAAAAATACAAGAGGCTTTGTATGCTGATTTTAAAAAACCAGGCATCGAATCGGATATTTCAGAGATTTACCCGACTATTTCTGAGCTAAACAATACCATTTCTAATTTTCAGGATTGGATGTCAAATGAAGAAGTAGATATTCCCATAACTCTTATTGGCTCTTCCGCATATATTCACTTTGAGCCTAAAGGAAATTGTTTGGTAATTACCCCATGGAATTACCCATTCTACTTAGCTATTTCACCACTTATTTATGCTATAGCTGCAGGAAATGCAGCTATTCTTAAACCTTCCGAATTTACACCTCATACTTCTCATTTAGTACAAGAGTTGCTTGAGGAGCTTTTTGAAGAAGATGAAATCGCTGTCATTCAAGGTGACCATTCAGTTTCTAGTGAATTGCTTGAATTAAAGTTTAACCACATACACTTTACCGGAAGTCCTATGGTAGGCAAGCTTGTAATGCAGGCTGCGAGCAAAAATTTAACAAGCTGCACATTAGAATTGGGCGGGAAAAGTCCAACAATTGTAGATCAAACAGCCAATATCAAGGAGGCCGCAACCAAAATAGTTTGGGGTAAGTTTCTTAATGAAGGTCAAATCTGCATTGCTCCTGATTATGTTTTGGTTCATGAAAGTAAAAAGAATGAATTGATCAAAGCAATGAAAGTTGAAGTTGAAAAAAAGTATGGAGCAGATATGAAAGCACGATTAGAAAGCAAAAATTTGGGTAGAATGGTCAATGCCAAACATTATGCTCGCGTTAAATCATTAGCTGAAGATGCCGTAAATAAAGGCGCGAAAGTAGAAATAGGTGGTCAATTTAACGATGCTGATAATTTTATCGACCCAACCATATTAAGTAATATTTCCAGTGATTCCAACGTCATGCAAGAAGAAATTTTTGGTCCAATTATGCCTGTTATTACATTTTCAAATCTGGAAGAGGCAATGAATATTGTAAACAGCAAGGAGCGACCATTGGCCTTGTATATCTTTAGTAAAAAAGAAAAGAATATTAAGTACATCATAGATAATAGTTCTGCCGGCGGTACATGTATCAATGAAACACTACTTCATATTTCCCAGCCAAACCTACCTTTTGGCGGAGTAAATAACTCAGGAATAGGTAAAAGTCATGGTAAATGGGGATTTGTAGACTTTAGCAATGAGCGTTCCGTAATGAGGCAGCATTTTAAATATGGCATGTCCCAGCTCTTGCATCCCCCGTATAATAAATTCAGCAAATTTGTGGTTGATATGACCTTAAAATGGTTTTAAAATCACTTTTAGAAGATGCCATCTTTTTCCATAAGCAGGAAGGGATGCTATAAGTTTGATATCACGCCATAGTATGGTAGACGTTAAGCACATCATCATCTTCCTCCATGCGCTCTAGTAACTTCTCAACTTCTGCTTGCTGTTCTTCATTTAAATCAACCGTATTTAGTGGCAATCTTTCATAAGCTGATTCTACCACTGGAATCCCCATGTGCTCTAGTCCTCTTTGGATATTTCCAAACTCTGAAAATTCTCCATAAATCATAATAAACTCCTCTTCTTCAAAAAGTTCTTCCATACCAAAATCAATTAATTCCAATTCTAGCTCTTCGAGATCCAGCTCGCCTTTTTCTATTTTGAAGTTACACTTGCGTTCAAACAAAAACTCAACTGACCCTGAGGTTCCTAGACTTCCATTTAATTTATTGAAGTAACTTCGGACATTAGCCACAGTTCGTGTGGTATTATCGGTTGCTGTTTCTACAAATAGGGCAACACCGTGAGGCGCATACCCTTCATAATTCACTTCTTTATAATCCGCCTGATCTTTAGAAGATGCCTTTTTAATCGCCCTTTCGACTGTGTCTTTAGGCATATTTGCGGCTTTCGAATTCTGAATCGCATTACGCAAACGAACATTATTATCTGGATCAGCCCCTCCCTCTTTGACAGCCATGGCAATCTCCTTCCCTATTCGGGTGAAAATTTTACTCATTGCTGCCCATCGTTTAAACTTTCTTGCTTTTCTAAACTCAAATGCTCTTCCCATTTCTTTATTGTTTTGGACAAAATTAACAAAAGCTAAGAGAATAAATAAAAGTGAACCAGGTAAAAACAATTCCTGTGCCTGTAGGTTTAATTAATAGGTTTTTAACTTCTTACATTCTTAACTTACCGCTTAATTGCCCTATCTTCGTAATATGAAAAAGCTGCATATCCTTGGTTTGGTATTAATTGCCTTTGCTATAGCAGGTATAGCTATATCAGCAAGTAATTACACTTCCTATGAAGGGTTTACCAAAGCTAATGCAAATGATGGTAAAGTATTCAAAATAGTAGGCAACCTAGACATTGATGGCGAAATGAACTATGCCCCAGAGGTAAATCCCAATTTATTTACTTTTTACATGTTAGATAAGGAAGGTATTTCGCAGCAAGTAATTTATGCAGATGCCAAACCTCAAGATTTCGAGCGTAGCGAGCAGTTAGTTATAACTGGGAAAAGTCAAGACGGAGTTTTCTATGCGGAACAAATTTTAATGAAATGTCCATCAAAGTATGTTGAGGATGAAATAGAATATGTTGAAGCAAATGCAACTGTTGCAAGCTAAGCATTAATAAAAGTCATGAAAGAATATTTAGCACAACGTTTTAATCAAGGATTTTTTGAAGGTGAGGCATTATGGATTGGCAATCTTGGTCATTTCTTCATAGTACTAAGTTTCATCATGGTAGCCTTAGCTAGCTTCTCCTTCTTCAAAGCAGAGCTTAGTAAAGATCTCGGCCTTAAAAAAGACTGGAATAAAATTGCACGTTGGAGCTTCTTTATTCATGGAGCATCTATTTTTAGTATATTTTCTCTCCTATTTTATATGATACTTAACCATCATTATGAGTATCACTATGCATGGAGTCACTCTTCAAATGATCTTCCCGTTTATTACATCATATCTTCGTTTTGGGAAGGACAAGAGGGCAGCTTTTTACTTTGGCAGTTTTGGCATGTAATCTTGGGTTTTGTATTGATTAGAATTGGTAAAAATTATGAGAACCCAGTCATGGCTGTCCTCTCTTTCAGTCAGTTGTTGTTAGGAAGCATGGTACTTGGTATTTATTTATTAGGATACAAAATTGGAGTAAACCCCTTTACACTTTTACGCAATGTAATGGCAGATGCACCTATTTTTGCCAAGGCTGACTATTTAAATTATGTGTTAGATGGCAACGGCTTAAACTTGCTCTTGCAAAACTACTGGATGGTTATTCATCCGCCGGTGTTGTTCCTTGGATTTGCATCAACCGTCGTTCCTTTTTCATATGCCATTGCTAGTCTATGGCGGGCAGACTATACAAATTGGCTAAGACCCGCTTTAGCGTGGTCACTTTTTACCGTGGGTATGTTAGGTACGGGTATATTTATGGGTGGCGCTTGGGCTTATGAAAGTTTAAGTTTTGGAGGATTTTGGGCTTGGGATCCTGTTGAAAATGCTTCTCTAGTACCTTGGTTGTTAATTATTGCGGGTGTCCATACGCTGGTTGCCTACAAATACACTAAACGTGGATTAGGGGTAAGCTATTTACTTTTGATATTAACCTTCATATTTATCTTGTACAGTACTTTCCTTACAAGAAGCGGAGTGTTAGGCGATACCTCTGTGCATAGTTTTACCGATTTGGGTATGACTGGTCAGCTCCTCATCTATATGGCCTTATTAACCATCCCATCGGTGATTTTATTAATCGTTAGAATTAAAAGTATACCTAAGATTGAAGGAGAAGAAGCTTTTCTAAGTAGAGAATTTTGGATGTTTATTGGAGCCTTAGTCTTTGTGATTAGTGCAGCCCAAATAACTTGGGATACTTCATTACCTGTTACCAATAAAATCTTTGGCAGTAATCTGGCCATAGGAACAGATGTAGTTGGACACTACAACAAAGTTCAAGTAATCATTGGTGTTTTTATAGCCCTTGGAGCTGCTTCAATACAATATCTATCCTATAAGACCGGCAGAGTAAGCCGATTCTATAAACACCTAATATTAAGTTTTATCGCAGCCCTCTTGTTTTCGATTCTTTTAGGATATGCTTTCAAGTTTCCAGTAATTTTGGAATACCAATTTGGGGATCGTTCTATTTCTTTTATATCCTCCTACTGGCTGCTCATGTTAAGTGCTTGCTTTGCATTCGTTTCAAATATCACTTATATTCTTTTAGTGGTTAAAGGTAAAATCTGGCAATGGTCAGGTTCAATTTCCCATATTGGCTTTGCACTATTTATTATTGGTATATTGATATCACAGGGAAGACAAGAAACTATTTCTATTAACACTATGGGTATTGATTATGGAGAAGGTTTTCAAGAAGATGATAAGCAAACAAATATTTTCTTACCTCAAGGAGATACCGTCCGAATGAAAGACTATTGGGTTAGTTTTCAAGGCAGAGAAGAAGACGGACAAAAAGAAGTGTTTAAAGTTCATTATGCAAAGAAAGACACCCAAGGGCTCATTACAGAAGAGTTCACCCTTGAGCCAGATGCTCAAGTAAATGATGGCATGGGACTGGTTTCGAATCCAGACACCAAGCATTATCTTTCCAAAGACATATTCACTCATGTAACATCCATCCCTGAGAAACCCAAAGAGGTGGAGAGCCAGTTGGTTCAAATGCAAATCGGTGACACTATTTTCACCACCAAGCATTTTACCATATTGGAAAATATAGTTTCTAATCCTGTAAATGACAATACTACGTTTAATGATACCTTGTTAGGGTTAGGAGCTCAACTTAAGATTAATGGATTTGATGGATCTGAAAAATCGATTACACCTTTATATATTATTAACTTGAATACAGGTAATGTTGAAACACCCGAGATTCGTGATTTAAAAGCTTCATTAGGGTTTCAAGTTTTATCTTTTAATCCTCAATCTGAAACGCTTGGATTAGCTATCAAAGATTCTGGAGGCTCAGAAGATTTTATTATCATGAAAGCTATAGTCTTTCCTTATATCAATCTGCTTTGGATTGGCGGTATAGTTATGTTACTCGGTGCTTTTATGAGTTCTATAAAAAGGTACTTTAAAAAATGAAAAAGATAGAAGATCTTAATATAGGCATTGTAGGGTCGGGCAACGTAGCCCATCATTTAGCTCATGCCTTCTACTATCATCCAGACATAAATTTCACAGCACTTTATACGCGAAATAAACATACAGGAAGAGTTCTTGCCGACGCGGTTAAAATTCAGTTTGTCGAAAATCTAGAACACCTTAGTAAAGTTTGTGATTTGATTATCATTTGTGCATCTGACGATTCTATTGAAGGTATTAGTAAACAACTTAAAACAGCTAAGCATATTATTGCACATACAAGTGGAGTGGTCAGCATGAATGAACTAAGTGTTTCTAGTAATAATTATGGTAGTTTTTACCCTTTACAAACTTTTACTAAAACTAGAGAAGTGGACTTAAAGGAAGTTCCCTTTTTAATTGATGGCTCCAATGAAGCATGTACAAATATCTTGATGCAGCTTGCTAAATTGATATCAAATAAAGTGTTTGAAGTGAATGATGAGCAACGCAGAAAACTTCATATTGCCGCGGTTATAGTTAATAATTTTAGTAATCATTTATTCGCCTTAACCAAAGAATATACAGATAGCTTAGACTTAGACTTTGACCTTCTAAAGCCGTTAATGCAGGAAACTATGCTGAAAGCTTTAGCGCAAAATCCCAAAGATATTCAAACGGGTCCTGCCAAAAGAAAGGATTACAAGACAATCGGTCAGCATGAGTCTATGCTTACCGATCCTAAACTAAAAGAATTATATTTATGGTTTACCCAAAGTATTGATTCTTACTATGAATAAACTATTGTTGTTTATTAATACGCTTAGGCTTCCCAATATATTCATGCTGGGTCTTGTCCAATATCTTGTTTGCGAATATCTACTTCAGATTTATACCTCATCGTTCCTGATCTTTACTATGCTTGCCACAATACTTATTGCCATTGGGGGGTATCTGTTAAATGATGTTCAGGATCTTGAAATAGATCGTCTGAATCACAAACTTAAATGGGTAAACGAGGATAATAGTCTAATTGCTAAAAGAATTGGCTTTTCATTTATTGCGCTAGGCCTTTTATGTGGATTGATAGTAAGCGTCCAATGTTCTATTTATTTATACCCCTGGTTTTTACTCGCAAGCTTTTTAGTAATTGTTTACGCGTACTTTTTAAGTAAATATAAAGTTATTGGCAACTTAATTATTAGCTTTTTAATCGCAATGGCCATTCTACTATGCTTCTATCAAGGACTGGAACACTCTATTTTTACAAAAAAATACTATTCATTGCAGCTAATCGGAGTTTGGGTTTATGCTGGTATCGCCTTTATACTTAACTGGATTAGAGAATTAGTTAAGGATTTAGAGGACCTGGATGGAGATCGATTATGTGGCAGAAAAAGCCTGCCAATACTAATCGGTACGACCATAACCAAAGCCATCATTGTCTTTGTACTTTTGTCTTTTATTGTAATTTTTGGATACATTTTCGCCTCAGTTGACGACAATATGCTTCAACACTTCTACCTTATTTCGCTAATTGCGTTGGCATTAACGGGAATCATACAAACTGCCTCTAGTGAAAATTCAACAGGATATAAATGGTCTAGCTATATCCTAAAAGCGTTGATGCTTTTAGGTATGTTACTTCCTATTTCAAATTTCATTTAACTACACATTATACCAATGCCTCAAATTATATTAGCTTCAAAATCACCTAGACGACAAGAATTATTAAAACATATAGTTCCTGAATTTGAAATTAGAACAAAGGAAACTAAAGAAGTGTATCCAAATAATATGGCTGCCAAGGATGTGCCTGTATATTTAGCTCAGTTAAAAGCTAAGGCTTTCATTGCAAGTATGAAAGATGATGAGTTAATTATCACCTCTGACACTGTGGTTGCGATGAAAGGAGTACTTTATGGCAAACCCAGAGACCGAGAGGAAGCAATACATATATTAGAGCAAATCTCCGGCAATTCGCATGAGGTGATAACTGGAGTTTGCTTGCGCTCAAAAAATACCGAAGTATTATTTAGTGAATTGACCAAAATCAAGTTTCGCGATCTTAGCAAAACCGAAATAGAATACTACGTCGATAATTATCAGCCCTATGATAAGGCAGGAGCTTACGCCATTCAGGAATGGATAGGTATGGTTGGGATAGAAAAAATTGAAGGTGACTATTTCAATGTTATGGGGTTACCCCTTTTTCGGTTAAATCAAGAACTTAAGAAACTTAGAACTTGAAGTTAACCCCCGCCATAAAATTAAATTTAGCTTGTGGGAAAAAATAGGCTTCACCTGCATAAACATAAGCATTACTTACTATGTCTCTATTCGTGAAATTATTGAGCAGAAGCGTAAACTCTATATCTTTCAGTGTCTCTGTATCCACTTTATAGGCAAAACGAATATCACTTTGTCTATATTTTTCAAGAGATAAGTTGTTATTTGTTGTATTGTCTAAGAATTGCTTACCCACAAATTTGTTAGAAATAGAAAAACTAAAGCCCTTAAAAGGATTCAGACCAAATTGAATACCCCCTATCCATTGAGGGGAATAAGCTATTTTAGTTTTGTCATGCTCCACTCCATTCTCATCAATGAATGAATTTATTTCATTTATACTCCAAGTCGCATTTGCGTCAAAGCTTAAAACATTGGCAAGATCCCAACCCATTGCAGACTCAATGCCCATTCTATAGCTTTGATCTACATTAATCCTAACTGCAGAGCCAACGTCATTTAACGCACCGTTGAGGACTAATTGATCCTTATAATACATGTAGTAATAATTGGTGCTAAATCGCAGTGACTTCCCCTTATGCTCATAGCCTAGCTCAAGATTATATAATTTCTCATGACTTGGCGTTTTGTCATTATCTATAAAGTCATTTCTAGTAGGCTCCCGATTTGCCATTGCAAATGAGGTGTATACTTTATTTTGTTTGGTGAGCAGGTATGTCAAACCTACTTTAGGATTATAAAAATTGTAATCTACGTCATAGAACATATACTGTTGATCATTATCTACCCCTGAAACATTATACGATACACGGCGGAATTGCATATCAGCAAATCCAATTAATTGCTTTGTAATCGAGTAGTTTACTTTCATGAAAATATTGAAATCTGTTTTTTGTCCATTATTCTCATAATACCTGTCTCTTATCTGACTATTACTAGCATACTGAGCCCATATGATTTCACCAAAATGATCGCCATCATACTGATTCCATGCTCCCCCAATGGTAAAATCTATTTTTTTCATTTTTTGATAATTCAAGGAGAAAGTAGAACCGTAAAAATCATTGTCTAACCATCTTCTTCTTATCAAATCGGTTCTTTCAATAGTATCGCTGCCTATCAAGACATTCTCTAAACCATAATTCATCAGACGACTCTGAACCTTAAATTGCTCGAAATATCCTCTTCCCTTGATGTAAAACAAACCTACGTTGGCCACCCAATTATTATTTATTTGATGAGCGACAAAGAGCTGGTAATGGTCCTGTTTGTATTGATCTATTTCATTATCATAAGGATCCGCTGTAGAAAGAAAATCTGTGCCAGAAATATTAAATGTTCTGTCAGACTCTAAAGTATTTCTATCAACTCCATTCCAGGCTTGATAAGTCGTTTCTATGCCTGAAAAATGATTTAAACGTATAATGGTATTGCCAGCGTAGTAGGCTCCACTAAGATAATAGCTCCATAATTTGGTGTGAGCTCGATCGATATATCCATCCGTCTTAATATGCGATAAACGAGCATCCAAGGTAAATTTATTATTTATCAGACCCGTGCCAAGTTTCACAGTATTTTTCAAGCTAGCAAATGAACCATATGAGTTGTTAAACTCTGCATATGCTTTCTTATTTAACTTATTCGTATTTAGATTAACAGAAGCTCCAAAAGCTGCAGCACCGTTAGTGCTACTTCCAACGCCTCTTTGAATTTGAATATCATTCACTGAAGATGCAATATCGCCGATATTAACTGAAAACACAGATTGACTTTCTGGATCATTGTAGGGGATACCATTTATGGTGAAATTGATTCTTGACATATCTGATCCTCTAATACGCATAGAGGTGTAGCCTATTCCATTTCCACCATCACTGTAAGAGACTATACTTTGTTTGTGATCTAACAAATAGGTGATATCCTGGCCTAAATTTTCTTTCGCCAATTCTTCCGCATCAATAGAAACTTTTGTTGTAGGTGTAACATCACTTGCTCTAGTTGCCCTGACAATCACCTCATCGGTAAAAAGAGATGTATATATTTCTGCATTTTCAGGATTTGTGCCCTCGAGGTACATTTCAAGTAATAAAAACTCGTCTTTTTGTAAGTCAAATTCATGTATTCTTTCATCAAAACCTTCCTTGAGTACTCGAATAGAATGCTTACCAGAGCTAATATTTTCTAGCCTAAAACTCCCATTCTCTTGAGTTGAAAATGGCACGGTTTCACTGTCCAGATAGAGAAAGCAATCTGCTAAATTCAAACTATCTGAATTGTTAGTAACTCGACCGGTTAATGTTAGTTGTCCATTGACAACGTGTGTAATAAATACGGAAATAATGATAAAAAAACACCTAGACATAATACTTTATTTATATTAGAAAAATAGTGCTTTCTTGGGGATATGAAATCCTCAAATCTTCTTTCTTCCCTACGCAAATCTTAATTTGATCAGGTTCAGAGGGTAATTCTCATTCCTTTAAAAAAGGAAACCCCTAGAAAGCTTTTCAAAGATAATTCAATTTTTATTGTTAGATTTGCTAGACTAACTAAAAAGTGTGGATAACTTAAACTAAAATCGAAGACACAATGTATTCGTAATATTTTTTTCACCCCTTGTTCGACTAACTACAATGAAAACCTTTCCATCATATAAACAGCTGGATCAAATGGACTGCGGTCCTACCTGCTTACGAATCATTGCGAAGCATTACAAGAAAAACTTTTCCCTGCAGTACTTGCGCAGCATCAGTTATATTGATAGACAAGGCGTATCCTTTCAAGGAATAAGTCACGCAGCTGAAACCATTGGCATGCGCACGAATTCATTTCGTCTGACATTTGAGGATTTATTGAATATAAAAATGCCATGCATTGCGCACTGGAATCAAAACCACTTTGTAGTAGTCTATAAAGTAAGTAAATCGAAGGTATGGGTGTCCGATCCGGCATTAGGATTGGTTACCTATTCAATCAAGGAATTTAAACGGCACTGGATATCTACCGTAAAAGATAAATTCGAGCAAGGTGTAATAATGGAAATCGAACCAACACCTGTATTTTATCAAACTGCAGAAAGTAAGCAAAAATCAGGTTTTAAGTTTTTGTTCAATTACTTGCGGCAATACAAAGGTTTAATCTTCCAACTCATGTTTGGCATGTTAGCGGGAAGTTTGATACAATTAATCTTTCCCTTTTTAACCCAGTCTATCGTTGATTTCGGTATTAACAATCAAGATTTTTCATTTATCACCTTAATCCTAATCGCTCAACTCGTCTTATTTGCTGGTCAGACTATTGTAGAAATTTTACGAAGTTGGATTTTACTGCATATAGGAACACGCGTTAATATCTCCTTGATATCGGATTTTTTAATGAAGCTACTTAGGTTGCCAATTAAATTTTTCGATACTAAGATGATTGGCGATATTTTACAAAGGGTAAATGACCATGATAGAATTGAACACTTTTTAACATCCTCTTCCTTAAGCGCTTTATTTTCGGTGTTCAATATTTTTGTTTTTGGAATTGTTTTAATGATTTATAACAAACTCATATTCTTAGTTTTCTTTATTGCAGCAATAGCTTATTTCATATGGATAAGTTTCTTCTTAAAACGAAGAGGGCTGATTGACCATAAACGTTTTAAAGAATTAGCAAAGAATAGAAATCACCTTATTCAGCTGATTGAAGGAGTTCAAGATATTAAGTTAAATAACAGCGAAAGTAAAATGCGTTGGGACTGGGAACATATTCAAGCTAGTTTATTCAAGGTTAATATAAAATCTTTAGGCTTAGATCAATGGCAAAGTATCGGAGCTCAAATCATCAATCAATCTAAAAACATAATCATCATATTTCTTGCTGCTAAAGGCGTTATTGATGGAGAAATGACATTAGGTATGATGATGGCCGTACAATTTATTGTTGGTCAACTTAACACTCCAATTGATCAACTCATTGGATTTATTCGAGATGCCCAAGATGCGAAAATTAGTTTAGAACGTATTAGCGAAATACATGATAATGATAGCGAAGAAAATCTTAACGATGCTAAGATTGAGATTCTTCCAGAAAAAGGTGATATTCATTTCAAAGGAGTTAATTTCAGATATGGTGACCCCAAAATGCCTCCAGTACTTTCTAATATTAATTGTACGATTCCATTTGGGAAAACAACAGCAATAGTAGGTACATCAGGTAGTGGCAAAACAACTTTATTAAAGCTTATTTTAAAGTTCTACGACCCTGAATCTGGATCAGTTAGCTTAGGTAATGCCAACTTTAAAAACATTAGAAATACATCATGGAGAAACAGAATTGGTGTAGTGATGCAGGATGGATTTATTTTTGGTGACACAATTGCTAGAAATATTGCAATTGGGGAAGATGTAATAGATACAAGTAAGTTACTTGAAGCTGCTGAAATTGCTAATATCAGGGAGCATATCGAAAGTTTACCTTTGGGATACAATACGAAAGTTGGTAGCGAGGGTATTGGATTAAGTGTAGGTCAAAAACAAAGAGTCTTAATAGCAAGAGCTATATACAAGAATCCAGATTTCTTGTTATTGGATGAAGCTACAAATGCCTTAGATGCAAACAATGAACGCGTGATTGTTGAGAATTTGAATAGTCATTTAAAAAACAAAACTATGCTAGTTGTTGCACATAGATTGAGTACGGTTAAAAATGCAGATCAAATTATCGTCCTTGACAAAGGATCGATTATTGAGCATGGGACGCATGAAGAATTAACTAAGCTAAAAGGAGCTTATTACACTTTAGTTAAAAACCAATTAGAACTAGGTAGCTAGATTAAGTCAAGATATATTCATGGAAAATAAATTGAAAAATATAAATCTAAGGAGTGAGGAAATCCAAGACATATTAGGTACCCCTCCAGGTTGGCTAACTCGTTTCGGTTCATTATTTATACTTCTTGCCTTACTTACTATTGTAATAGTAAGTGCGATAGTTGAGTATCCTGACGTAATTAAAACCACCGTGGAAATTAGTTCATCTAATCCACCTATTCCCCTGTTTGCTAAACAAGCGGGAAACATTGAAGAGCTAGCTGTAAGTAATAATGATGATGTACTAGAGGGCGAAATTTTAGGAATATTGCAAAATGGAGCGAATGAAAAAGAGGTTTTCTTGATAGAGGTAAAACTTGATTCCTTTATCAATTATTTCAATGCTGAAGATACTATTGTATTTCCTGAGAATGTAGAGCTTGGGAGAATACAAGAAAGCTATGCTAATTTTTTAAGAAGCTATGAAGATTATGCGTTTTATGATTCTCAAAACACCATCACTAGTTCTATTAGCTATATAAAGAATCAAATCAATGAGCTGAATAACATCACAGCTGGATTAAAAAAACAAAGCCAACATTGCTCTGAAGAACTAGAATTACTAAATAAAAAATATTTTACTGATCTAGAACTGGCATCCAAGGGCTTTATATCTCAAAGAGTTGTAGATGAAAGCATGGCTGTTTTTACACAAAAAAAATCGATGTGTGAAAATTTAAATATTCAAGTCAGCAATAATCAGTTAAAAATTCAAGAGCTTGAGATGCAAATATTTAATTTCAGTTCTGGGGACATAGAAGATATCCAAAGTAAGTCTATGTTGGTTAAAGAGAATGCCTCAAAATTAGCCAATGATATTAATTTATGGAAGGAACAATATCTTATAATTTCGCCTGTAGATGGTTTTGTTTCTTTAAATCAGGTTTGGTCAAACAATCAATACCTTGAGGTAGAAACTGAGATTTTATCTATCGTTCAAATTGATAACAATCTAAAAGTATTTGCAAAAGTAGCATCCAAAGATATTGCAAAAGTAAAGGTAGGCCAACAGGCAAACATTCGACTAGAAGCTTATTACTACATGGAATATGGTTTGGTTCAAGGAACTGTAAATTACATATCTGCCGTTCCAAGAGGCAATTTCTATCAAGTAGACATTACCCTAAACAATGGCTTAACTACGACCTACGATAAAGAACTTACTTTCTCACAAGGAATGTTAGGAATTGCTGAAATTGTAAGCAACAAACGTACTTTTATAGAAAGAATCTTAGATAAATTCAAGTATCTATTTAGTGATCATTGATCCAAATATTTGTTAATATCTGCTTATTGTCATACTAAAATTACCTTTAACTTTGTTCTCAAGTAAACCTATGACAATTGTCATTAAATAATCTTGAAATCCCTAAAATGAAGAAGTTAATTTATATTTTCTTAATTACCATAGTTAGTCCAATTGTTTGCCAAGCTCAATTGTACCCCAAAGATTACGATGCAGTTGATTTTGCATTTGATTCCCTGTATTCCGTAAAGTATCAAGACTATATGCGCGTCAAGGATTCAATCGCTTTAGTCAAATTATATGGGGCGTTAAATGAAAAAATAAACAATGCTGCGGTAACTGATGAACTGATCATAACCAACAGCTCTATTCATAGTCTCCCCATAAGTGTATCCAAGCTTTCGAATGTAAATAAAGTAGTATTTATAAATTGCAAGAACTTAGATGTTCCTAAAGTTTTGGATCAATTAGCCGATCTACCTGCGTTAAAATCTTTGGCATTTACAAACTGTGGATTATACAGTTTGCCAGACAATATAGTCAAGCTCACTAATCTAGAAAGTTTGGGCTTGAAGGGAAACAAAATTGTTCAATTAAACAGTTATATCGCTGCCCTGCCCCGACTTAAACATCTTGATGTATCCAATAACACTCTTTTAAATGAAGAGCTGTTGTTTGAAAGGATTACTAATATGATTCATCTCACCCATTTAGATGCAAATTACTGCGCCATACGGAGCCTTCCTAGAGTTGGTGTATCTAAACTTAGCCATTTAAGTTTATCTGGCAACCTACTTAAGGAATTAAATCAAGAGATTAAGGCTACATACCTAGATATAAGTGCGAATCCCTTCTTGGAAGTTGAGCAGGTGATGAATCAATTAAGCAATAATCAAAACCTAAGGTATTTAAATCTATCCTATAATAAATTGACCGACCTCCCAGCCAACATCGGTGATTTGAGTACTTTAGTTTCGTTAAATTTGAGAGGGAATAAGCTGACTATTCTTCCCGATGAAATAGGCGAATTAGCTTCTCTTAATGTATTGAAAGTAGATAATCCCGATGTATATCTTCGAACAAACCAGCTTGTAAGCTTGCCTCCTGGTTTGGGACGTCTTACAAATTTAGATAGCCTATACCTATCTGGAAATAAACTTAAAGATTTACCTGACGGTTTCGCCAAGCTAAGTAATCTCAAGTTTCTTGACTTAAGTTGGAATAAGTTTGAGAATTTTCCAACCGAAATTATTTCCCTAGGCAACCTATCTTACTTGAATTTAGCCGTTAATCATGTTAAAACTATACCTGAAAATATTGGTAATCTAGTAAAGCTAAACTACTTGAATTGCCAAGGAGATTTCTTTGTGAACTATCAGTTAAAAATTAAAACCATCCCAAATACTATCGGTCAATTGACTCAATTAAAAACTTTAATCCTCGCTGACAATGTGATTGAGCAAATTCCAGAAAGTATTAGCAATTGCGCACAACTTAAAACAATAGACTTAAAGGATAACTTGTTAAATAATTTACCAGAAAGTTTTGGGCAATTAACATTGTTAAAATCACTTAATCTCAAAGCCAATGAATTTGGTAAACTACCCCAATCTTTTTCAAAGCTAAAGGCACTTGAGTTTCTTAACCTATCTTTTAACTTTAAATTTGAGAGTCTCCAAGTGAGTAGTTTACTTGGAAACTTAAACACTCTTAAAGAGCTAAATTTAACCGATTGTTATATGACTGAAGAGGCGGTTGTTGAGCTACAGAAAAAATTAGAACAGACTATAATTATAACTAGAGTAACCAGAAAATAAATTCGCTCATTTCGTTCAAGTGTAGTAAAAGTTCATCTAGCCTTTATATCAACTGGAAGAATCTACTGTATAAGAATATTAGGCTCCTAAATCATTTGCGTGATTAGGGTGGTGAAACACCCCCTCGCCCAATACATTAAAAACACGACCATCTTGATTACCTGCACCTAACTTTGATTTCAAAATCCTCATTTAAGCAATCTCCATAAGGACTAAATACTGAAGAAAAACCACCTATAATCGTAATTAACTCTTAGAAATTGAACTTTCCCTGAAAAGTGAGTGAACGAGGTGCGTCTGGCTTTGCCGGACGCAACTGATAATTGTTATTAAACGCATTCTTGCAGATAAAACCCAGGGTGAAGTTTTCAGAGAAATGATATTGTGCCCTAAAATCAAAAACAAAATCTCCTTTATTCAGCTGGGAGTCCCTATAATCTTGGACATTCGGAATAAATAAAGCAAAAACAGCATCTACCCTATCCATAAAACCATAGTAACGTATATTTGTTCCGATTGAAACTTTTTTGATATCGATATTGAAATCACTCTTAATCACATGCCTAAAACGATAACGCATCATACCATAAAGAATGTTTTGATCGCCATCATCATAAAATGCATCGTATACTTCATCCTTAATTTTAAAAGCACTAAAAGTATTTCGAACTAATGCCCCAAAATTTCGAAGCGTAGTATCCTCCTCAGCATTAGCCGTATAATTATAAGTATACCCAAATTGATAGGACAAAACAACATTTTTAAAAGAGTTACTTGCAGAAATCGATGTCTCCCAACCCAATGTTCTTGCATCGGCTACATTCTGCATGCTAAAACCTACGTAACTTGAACTGTCAGATGGGTCAATATAATTTCCAAAAGTAAACTCCGTAAAATCTATAAACTGTTGATAAAAAATGGCAGCATCAATTTTTGCTTCAAAATTTGGTGATTTTATGATTTTTTTAAATCCCAGTTCGTAGGTATATCCTGTTTCCGGTCTAATATCTGGATTAGGGCCAGCAAAAATATCCAAGGATGAGCCTCCAAGTTCAACAGATGTTATTTTTTCTTTAACATAACGCTCAGCTAATGATGGTATTCTAAAAGATTGGCCAAAACCAAAACGCACAAAATTCTTAGCACCAATTTCATAACTAACTCCTGCATTAAAAACAGGCCTTGAAGCTTTGGTTGTATTGTCTAATGTTACAAAATCGAACCTTCCACCAAATGCCAATGTCAAATCTCTCCAGCCATAATCGCCTTGAAAATATGTACTTAATGTATTAAAAATAAAAGTAGACTTTCCTTCCTCAAGGTATTCATCAAATGATGACGCTTTCAATATATCTCTGTTATTTACAAAACCGGTACTGAAAGTGCCGTTCATATCCTTACTTCCATTTTTAAAAGTCCGCTTATATTGAAAGTCATTGAAAATTTTAAGTCCAAAAAAGTCGCGCGATCCACCACTATTTAGACGTTGATCATAGTAAATACGGTTAATAAGACTAATTTGATTTTTATCTTTAAAGAAATATTTGATTACAGGATCAATGCTGTAACGAAAATATCTATCTTCAAATGACTGCCCTTGATATGCCCCATCGGAATCGTTATTCCAAATAAAAAACTGTTCATTATTTCTGTATAGTAAATTGGAATTTAAAGAGAGAGTTAAACCCTCCACTTTCTTAGGGGAGTATCTAAACTTAATATTGTTTCTAACCCTTTTATTAAATTGATTTTGAATATGCGATTGATTAGAAATAAAGGCCCCGGAAAACACTAAATCCATTTGGTCATTAAGCTGCCTTAGGTGAGCAAACTGCAGGCCCAACTCGTGCGGCTTTTCAAGAATAACATCGCTTTTTTTCCACCACTTTGCTCCTTGAATAGCAGGTTCGGGCATGAAGCCTGCAAAAAGACTGACATTAGTTTCTGTCTTTTTACTTGGCCACTTGGTATTGACCGCTACAATTCCATTCAAAGCAGCTGCACCATACTGAACGGAAGATGCTCCTTTAACGACGTCTATACTCCTAACATTTTCCATGGGTATAAAATCCCAAAGTACTTCGTTTCTCTCCGGAGAAAGCAAAGGGATTTCATCAATCACTAAAATTACTCGACTACCTGTCCCAT
This sequence comes from Chitinophagales bacterium, assembly GCA_037624485.1. Taxonomy (GTDB): domain Bacteria; phylum Bacteroidota; class Bacteroidia; order Chitinophagales; family UBA8649; genus JAFMKE01. The sequence continues at coordinate 48,406 of JASJJC010000023.1, read as the reverse complement.
AGGCATAGCCACTCCCTCCACGAATACTGATTTGACCATCTAAAAGAGTCACACCTGGCACTTTATCTACTGCATCAGAACCAATAGTTATAACATTGTTTTCAATAATATCAGATGATATTGTTTCTACGGTAACCACTTCTTTATCTGAAGAAATTCCTCTTTTTGTTGGACTGTAGACTTCAATCTCCCCAATCAGCTCTTCGGATTTAATCAAATCAAAATCAAGTTGTTTTTCTTCTCCCAAAGATAGATTGATCGACTTGACTTGCTCCTGGTAACCGATGTAACGAACCGTTACCGAATATTCCCCAGGTGGCAATTCGATTTTAAACTTCCCATTAAAATCAGTTATTGCAGCTAATCCCTTTGAAACATCAACAATGACATTAACCGAAAATGCAGCCTCACCGTTTTCGTCCACAACGATGCCCGAAACACTTGATTTATTTTGGCCCCATGAAAAAGCCACGAAAAGCATCACCAAAAAGAGAATTAAAAATCTGTTCATTAAAATATATCTTTGTCCTACAAAAATAAAAAAAAATAGTCAGGAACAAGACAAGCATATTGATTTGATTGCACATCCTTTTCATATTAAGTACAAAGAGAGGTTATCCGCACCTATTTTAGCTGCGATTGATAATGTAATGGATAACTTTTATTATTTCCTTAATTATAATCAATTTTCATTTAAAGAAATTACGCTAAACGTAGGATTAGATATGTCAGCTGACCTTCATTTGTCTCATATTTTTATAGAAAATATAGAAGCATATATTTTCACCCATGAGGCATGGTTTGAAAAAGAAGCGCTGATAATTGAAGGTGATAAAAAGGACTTTATTGGGACCTGTTTTTATATGATTAACTGCCTGCAAGAATATACAGATACTGACCCCGATGAATTAGGGCGATTTAAATTTGGTAATACTTATCAAGCAAAATTTAACTGCCCCGAACAAAATCTAGTCTTGAGCTATTTTCAGGAAATGGCTTTAATTATTTTTAAGCAAGAAATACCACTAAAGCCATCACAAAGTTTGATTACCCATGACATTGATTTCATAAATAATGGATGGAAAAAATCGCTGAAGAAAGCCATTCACTCTCTTCACTTAAACCATCTTATCAAATCCATAATTAATAAGATAAAAGGTATAGATCCTCATCAAAATATTCAAGAAATTTTGGCAATTGAAAAATCGGAAAATATTGGGTCTATTTTCTTTTTTATGACAACAAAGGGATCTACAGAATTTGGCAATATCAGGAACAGTGATTATAGTATTGATTCCTCCTATATCCAAAATTGTATGACTCAGATCAACGAGTCTTCAAGGCATTCTATCGGCCTTCATAAAAGTATAAGTGACACTAGTTTCAGAGAAGAACTTAGCCTATTACCGGCTGCACATAATAGATATCACTACCTTCGATTTTCAATCCCAGAATCTTTCCAAAACTTATCTGAAAGCACAATAAAATATGATTATTCTTTGGGATTTTCAGAAAAAATAGGATTCAGGAACTCCTATGGTTTACCTTTCAAACCTTTCGACCCAGTAAGCCAGCAGTATTATGATTTTTGGGAATTTCCTTTGCTAATAATGGACAGCTCGTTGCATTATTTCATGGGCAAAACAGCCGATAGCGGAAAGTTGAAATACATTGAAGATTTTATTCAAAAAAATAAATACTCAACCGTAATTTCTATCCTCTGGCACAATGACTTTTTTGATAGCGATTCATATGGCCAGTTACTCAAGCTAATAAAGAATAATACGCAGGTATTTCACTTAAATAAAAGAAGAGCTGATTAAACCCCGCCCTTCTTTTATTATAGCAGTTTGTATGATTAAGGAAAGATTCCCATACTTCCATAAGCATCTGCAATTTTCACGATAGAAACATAAAATGCTGCAGTTCTCAAATCGGTGATTTTATTCTTCCTCTTTGCTTCTCGTATGGTTTGATAAGCTTCGATCATTGTATCTTCTAATCCCGAATTAACTAAGTCGATTTCACTTGCACCGCGCACAACTGAGCTACGCTCTCTTTTAGAAATATTTTTATTCGTTGATTTTTCAATAACATCCAATATATTACTTTGAGTGTACTCTTCAAATCTCTTATTCATTCTACCAAATCTTACATGAGATAGATTTTTCAACCATTCAAAGTAAGAAACTGTAACCCCTCCAGCGTTAATATAAATATCTGGAATAATCATAACTCCCTTTTTTAACAACACTTCTTCAGCATTTGGAGTTATTGGACCATTTGCGGCTTCTGCTATAATTTTAGCTTTAATCCTATCGGCATTCTTAATTGTAATTTGACTCTCTAATGCTGCAGGAATTAAAATATCACAATCGATTTCTAGTCCTGCGTTTTCACCTTTAATCTCTTCAGACCCAGGAAATCCGATAATTGAACCATTGGTTTTACGATATTTAAGAAGCTTTTTAATATTTAGACCTTCCTCACAATAAATTGCTCCTTCCAATTCAGCAACTCCAATCACTTTTGCACCATATTCAGTAATTATATTTGCTGCATGAAATCCTACATTACCAAGTCCTTGCACGACTATTCGTTTTCCTTCTAATCCAGTGGATAAACCCAAAGCCTCCATATCATCTTTATAGCTTACTATTTCATTCAGCCCATAGACAACGCCTCTTCCCGTTGCTTCGGTTCGACCACGAATGCCATTTAACGAAACGGGTTTACCTGTCACACAACCATATCCTTCAACTTCACTAGGCTTTAGCGTCAAGTAAGTATCAAGAATCCAAGCCATTTCCCGCTCTCCTGTCCCATAATCCGGAGCAGGGACATCTGTGCCTGGGCCTATAAAGTTTTTCTTTATTAACTCTGCCGTATATCGTCTAGTAATTTTTTCCAAAAGCGCTGGAGAAGTATTACGCGGACTAATCTTAATTCCTCCCTTGGCGCCACCAAATGGAACATCCACGATAGCACATTTGTAAGTCATTAATGCAGCTAGAGCCATAACTTCATCTTGACTCACATGAATACTATAACGAATTCCTCCTTTGGTAGGCATTCGATGATGCGAATGCTGCACCCTATATGCCTCAATTACCTTTACATCATTACCACCTGTTTTGACTGGAAATTTCATTTTGTAAACACTGTTGCAAAGTTTAATCTGTTCAAGTAATCCCTCAGGAAATCTTGTGTAAGTAGCCGCCTTATCAAAGCTCCTCTCTACGTTTTCATAAAATGTTGTCACTTTTGACATAGTATAATTGGTTTGGTTGGTTTAAAATTTTATTTTTTATTCATTTTATCTTCTAATCTGCTGATTTTTCTTTCCATTAAGATCAAAAAAGCAGTTATTCCCAAAAGAATAATAAGAAGAACTACTATAACAGCTATCATCTTATTACTTTGATTTAACAATTCCAAATAAAGGGGTTCTTCTTGTGCCCATAGCAATTGACCAAAAATTAGACTTAAAACTGTAAGTAAAACATTTCTAATCTTCATATTCTTCATATTCTTGGGTTAGGGAATTATATCGGATCCAAATAGATGAAATCCACATAGATAAAGCAATCCATCCGAGTGTAGACGGATAGAAAAACATTCTTAATGTATTGTCCAAATCATAACTACTAAATGCAGGATTTCCGCCATTACCCGGATGCAATGAATCTGTTAAACGAGGTATAACAAAAATGAAAGCGATATACATAATGAAAGCAAAAATATTGTATGAAGCTGCTAATTTTCCCCTTTTCATTTCATCCTCCACTGAAGACCTTAAAATCAAATAAGCAAAATAAATCAACATTCCTATTGCAGCACCATTCAATTTAGGGTCATTGGTCCAAAAAGCACCCCATGTACTCTTGGCCCAAACCATTCCCGTGAAAATACCTAATGCTCCGAACAGGACTCCAACCTGAGCAAAACCAACAGCGTAATTATCTTTCATTCTATCCGGCTTTACCAAATAAGAAATACTGTAAATAAAAGAAAGTAGTAATAGAAAAACCATTGCAAACCACATCGGAACATGGAACAATAAATTACGAATAGATTCATTTAGAATAGGAAGGTTAGGAAAGCTAAGTCCCTCAACACCGTGATACAAAGGAATCCATAAACCAGTCACTATGGCAAACATTAATAAGCCAATTCCTATGATCTTCCACCAAAATTGTTTTAAAAAACTTTCCATAGAATATTAGTCGCGCCAAATATAAGGAAATAGAATAAGGGCTAATAACAAAGGAATGAAATTAAACCCTAAAGCTATCCACAAATTGTTATCAAAATTTAAACTTAAACTTGGATTAAACGATTCACCAAACAATTTCACAATTATACTCAATAAAGGGAGAGCCAAGGGAAACCCCAACACTACTGCAAGAGAGGCGTTTCCACCAGATTTTGAGGCAATTGCACTGATGTATGTAAATAACAAAGAATAACCAATAGTTCCTATGCATAGACTTAACAACAAGACACTAAACTGCTGACTTGGATTGCCTAAAATAAAAACAAAAATCAATCCAGTCAATAAGGACAAGATCAAACTAACCAAGGCATTTACAATTAATTTAGCCGCGATAAACACCTCTGGCGAAACCAAAGTATAATAGAGCAACATCTTTCCTTGCGTAAGCTTTGAAAAGCTTTGAAATGTCGCATTTACAGTAGTAAACAATACAATTAGCCAAAAGAAAATCGACCAAATTGTTGGCACTAAATCCGCTCTTACACCTTGATATTCTAATGAAAAATAAACTAAATAAACCGTAGATAGCACATACATTAAAAGACCCGCAATGGCATATTTCAACCGGTATTCTAACTTAAGTTCAAGCCAAACAAAATTTAAAACCTGCCAACCAAATTTCATGAAGCAAAGATAGCAGTTTTGCATGGGTAAATGAGTAATTTTTCCCAAAATACCTATTTGCACTTTCCAGTAACTTGGTTTAAAATCTAAAAGACATAAACTTTTCATTTAAGAATAGTATTTTTGAACGCATAATTGAAAGCTATGAAAAAAGTATTGGTTGCTAATCGAGGAGAGATAGCCTTGCGGATTATTCGATCACTTAAGGAAATGGGAATCCGAACGGTAGCCGTATATTCCGACGTAGATCGAGATGCGCCACATGTGAAGGCCGCTGATGAGGCTGTTCTTTTAGGACCAGCTCCTTCGAAAGATTCCTATTTGAGAGGCGATAAAATTTTAGCAGCTTGCAAAGAACTCGGTGTAGATGGTATTCACCCTGGATTTGGATTTTTAAGTGAGAATTCAACATTTGCCAATCAAGTAGAAGCTTCCGGAATCACCTTCATCGGCCCCTCAGCTCATGCCATGGAAATAATGGGAGATAAATTAGCAGCTAAAGAAGCAGTGTCTAAATACAACACCCCATTAGTGCCTGGTACGGAAGAAGCGATAAGCGATATACCTGCTGCAAAAAAAAGAGCAAAGGAAATTGGATTTCCCATTCTAATTAAAGCATCGGCCGGTGGTGGCGGCAAGGGTATGCGAATTGTGGAGAATGAGGAAGAGTTCGAAGACCAAATGAATAGAGCCATCAGCGAAGCTGTTTCTGCTTTCGGTGATGGTTCCGTTTTTATTGAAAAGTATGTCCTAGGCCCGCGGCACATTGAAATACAGTTATTAGCAGATAAGCACGGAAATATAGTTTACCTTTTTGAGAGAGAGTGTAGTATTCAACGTCGACATCAAAAAGTAATCGAAGAAGCACCCTCCGTAGTCTTAACGCCTGCGTTAAGAAAAAAGATGGGTGAAGATGCGGTAAATGTTGCAAAAGCATGTGATTATGTGGGGGCAGGAACTGTAGAGTTTTTATTAGACGCTAATATGGATTACTACTTCTTAGAAATGAATACGCGTTTGCAGGTGGAGCATCCGGTAAGTGAATTGATATCAGGCATAGATTTGGTTAAAGAACAAGTTAAAGTAGCGCGCGGTGAAAAATTAAGTTTTACGCAAGATGACTTAAAAATTAATGGACACGCTATTGAGTTAAGAGTTTACGCAGAAGATCCGCAAAACAACTTCCTTCCCGATATTGGTAAACTGGAAATCTATCAGAAACCAGAAGGGCCTGGTGTGCGCATAGACGATGGTTTTGAAGAAGGCATGCAAATTCCTATTTATTACGATCCAATGATTTCTAAATTGATTGTTCACGCTGAAAATAGAGCAGCTGCGATTGGAAGAATGAAGCGAGCGATAAAAGAATATCGTATTAAAGGTGTAAAAAATACCTTAGCTTTCGGTAGCTATGTGATGAACCACGAAGCATTTGTTTCTGGAAATTTTGATACGGGTTTTGTAAAGGATCACTTCAAGCCAGAAGATTTAAACAAAGAATGTGAAGAAGAAATGGAGGTGGCCGCTTTACTGGCTAGTCATATCTTCCATTCTAGTTCAGATAAAGCAGAAGATTATATTGCTCCTACAAAAGAATACAATTGGAAAAAGAATAGGCGAACCGTCTAAATACATTTAGCCAAAAACGCCCCAATCTCTCTTCGAATCGAATATTTAGATTGATGGGCTTGATTGATGAAAATTGCAAAAGCGATCGTTCTACCCTCTTTATTTTGAAAATAACCGGCATAATTGAGCACGCCATCTGCAGAGCCGCTTTTGGCATGCACCACACCTTTTATTCCTGCATGATTCAAATAGCGTAGCGTTCCCGATTCGCCAGAAATCGGCAAACTGGCTCGAAAACTTTCATTCTCATAATGTTCGCAAATCCATTGAGCTGCAAAATGAGGAGTCATGGCATTCAATCGAGATAACCCGCTCCCATCTTTTAGAATAATTCCCTTGGTATCTAATTCTTTTTGGCTAATATAATTCCGTAAAACATCTAGCCCTACTCGTGTAGAATAAGTTTTTCTAAATGCCAGCCCTAAAGTATTTAAAATCCCTTCAGCAAAAAGATTGATACTTTCAAAATTTGTTACTTGAACCAACTCTCCTAGGCTTGGACTCTTGGTAGAACATAAAAACTGTTCGTTACAATATGCACCTAGCTTAGAACCAATCTTAAGCTGTTCTTTTATCTCCTCAACAAAGGTATATTGCGGATGGGCATTAGCCCCTTTTATCGTAAATGTACCCTGTCCCGCACTTATGCTTCCCGTGATTTCTCGTTCCGCGGAAAATGGAGCTCCTAAGATAAAGGCATTGTCACCTTTTTGCGCTGAACTACAAGTCAATTGCAAATCAAAACTGTAAGGAACTTTAGGCTTTATTCCTGCAATATCCGGGGTAGTCCCATCTTTTTTTTGCTGAAAAGTAAGTCGGTATAAATTATCCTTATAATTGAATTTTTGCGGAGCTACGCCATAGTAATTTCCAATATCCTCATATAGCCAAGATTGCGGCGTTCCGTGAACGGGATTTTGATTGTCAAAAATAATTACTCCTTCAATCTCCCTAACCCCCTTCAGCTTTAAAGCTTGAAAAAAATCTGCCTTGAAATTTGGATTAAAATAGCCCGAATTAGTTGTTGGGTCTCCTGAAGATTTAATCCGAATCGAGCCTTTCAGCACCTCGGCTTCAACTTCACCAGAATAATACGCCTTTGTTTCATATTGGTAGTCGCTTCCCAACAAGCTAAGAGCCGCTGCCGTTGTAATCACTTTTTGTACCGATGCCGGATAGAAAAATTGATAGGTATTGTTTCCAAACAAAGTTTCACCTGTTGATACATCCACAAAACAAATACCTATGGAAGCACCCCTAAAGGCTGTACTATTTTGTAGATCATTAAATCCCTCTTCAAATTGAGCGTTTAGCCTAACAGCACATAAAAAAAGGATTAGAAGTACTAAGGACCTTATCATAGCTGAATTCTTGAAATGAGTGATGGAATCGTTTTAGGGTCCATGATTAAGGCAAGCATACGTTCAGCTACCGCATGAGCTTGGTATAACTCATTGTTCTCCTTGAGCGCTCTAAACTTTTCAATTCGGCTAAATGAACGTTCTTCCACTTCTCTAATTGTATCTTGCATTAGGGTATCGACAACCCCAGGGGCAATTGCATAAGCTTGAATAGGGAAATTCTGGGCTTGTTGTTCTTCATGAATAACTTGAGTAAACATATTTAACGCTGCCTTTGCGCTGCAATAATTCGCCCATCCATCATAGGCGCTATTCGCTGCACCTGAACTTACATTGACAATAATTTTTTCTCCTTCAAAATCTTGATAAGCGGATATAAACTTATTCATCAACACGGCGGCTGAAGTAAAATTTACCATACTCGATGCTATGATATTGTCATCACTTTGTTGACCTACATACGCTATTTCGCCTAAATCACCAGCATTATTAATAAGTACAATTCGATCCGCTCTTTCTATCTTTTCAAAGTTAAAAGCCTTCACCTCTGATCCATTTGATAAATCACATTTCCAATGTTCAAACTGCTTATCACTTAGTGTATTCGTGCGGCTTATGCCGATTATTTTATTATTCGGATAATTCAACAACTCCTCTACCAAGGCTTTCCCAATACCGCTGCTTGACCCTGTGATAAAATAATTATTCATAAATAATGTATTTAGATGAACTCTAAATTGTTAATTTTGTTCCACTAGTAAAGATGTAAAACTAAGTAATCTTGATTGAATCCTATTATGAGCAAAGTACTAAAAGATAAAGAAGAGTTAAAGTCAGCAATAATTGAAGCAATGAAATCGGTTTACGACCCCGAAATTCCTGTTGATATTTATGAATTAGGTTTGATTTATGAAGTGAATATTGATGATGCACGTAATGTAGAGATTATAATGACCTTAACTTCACCTTCTTGTCCTGTGGCAGGATCACTCCCACAAGAAGTTGAAGATAAAGCGGCTGGAGTTCAGGGTGTAACGGAAGCTTGTGTTGAACTCGTTTTTGAGCCACCATGGAATCAAGAGATGATGAGTGAGGAGGCGATGTTAGAGCTTGGTTTTCTATAGAATGAAACGAATACACCTATTACAAAGTACTTGACAATCCTTATATTGCTAAGTATCAATTAATTTAGAGAGATAAAATATTAATAACCACAATTAATTAAAACATATGTATCCACCAGATTTAGTAGCACCAATGAAAGAAGATTTGACAAGCGTTGGATTTTCTGAGTTATTAAGTGCAGAAGAAGTAGAAAAAACACTCGGCAATACAGAAGGAACTACCTTTTTAATCGTAAACTCTGTCTGCGGTTGTGCCGCAGGAGCAGCAAGGCCAGCGGTTAAAGAAGCAGTAAATAATGAAAAAAAACCAGAAAGATTGGTTACTGTTTTTGCTGGTGTTGATAAAGAAGCCGTAGATAAAGCGCGTGAATTTCTATCCCCTTATCCCCCATCCTCTCCGAGTATGGCAATGTTTAAAGATGGGAAACTTGTTCACTTTATTGAACGTCATCAGATTGAAGGAAACAATGCGGAATCCATCGCAGACCACCTGAAACAAGTTTTTAACCATTTTTGCTAAAATCTTGTATTAACAAGATTATAAATCATATTTTATGTCCAATTTCCATACGTTAAAAGTTAAAAGCATACAAAGGCAAACCAAGGATGCTGTGGCGATTACTCTAAACATTCCAACTGATCTCAAAGATGATTTCAAGTATATTCCAGGGCAATATATCACCTTTAAAGTGAACGTAAATGGCTCGGACCATAACCGGTCATACTCACTATGCTCTTCCCCTGCAATAAATGAAGAACCTACCATCGCGGTAAAAGAGGTTAAAGGTGGTGTGGTATCGAGTTTTTTCAATCAAGAATTAAAAGAGGGAGATAGTCTACAAGCCATGACACCGCTTGGGAATTTTCAGGCGGATATTGACCCAAAAGATAGTCAACATTACATCCTGATTGGAGGTGGAAGTGGAATCACCCCGCTCTTTTCAATTGTCAAAAGTGCTTTAAACCTTTCTAGTCAGACAAGGGTAAGTTTGTTTTATGCCAATTACAATAGTGATTCAGTTATTTTCAAGAAAGAATTAGGAGAAATACAAAAAACCTTTGGCGATCGTTTTAAACTTATTCATATTTTTGATAAACCTAATAAAACCGGCGGCTTTTTGGGGTTTGGGAAAAAAGCCGAGGAAGAACTACCATTTATAGAAGGCATGATTACCGGAGCGGTGTGTATAGATTTATTAAAAAATCATACCAATATGAATTTTTCATCGGCACAATTTTACATGTGCGGTCCAGGCGGGCTAATGGATAGCGTGAGTAGCGCATTGCAAAAGCTACAGATTCCGAAAGAAAAGGTCCATCGAGAATATTTTACTGAAAAAAGTTTAGGCGAAAAGATAGAGGCTACAGTCGGACAAGTAGATGACGAATTTGATGGTACAAGTCAAGTAGAAATCATTTATGATGGCGCTAGTTTTAGCTTGGAAATTAAGGGCGAAGAAACTGTTTTAGATGCAGCTTTAGATGCCAATGTCGATCCCCCATTTGCTTGTATGGTTGGAGCTTGTACAACTTGCAGAGCAAAGGTGACTGAAGGAAGTGTTAAAATGAATGATTCTGAAGCATTGACAGATAAAGAGATCGAAGCAGGTTATGTTCTGACCTGTCAATCGCACCCTACAAGCTCCACCTTGAAGATAAATTACGATGAATAATTTTAAAAACTTTTTAGCCACTACCTTTTTAGGAGGACTAGTTGTCATACTTCCATTAGCTATTTTCGCTATGTTGGCGAAATGGGTCATAAGTTTTTTTGATGGCATCATCGATCCAATATCTGCCTTATTCCCGGAACGATGGAATGAACTGCTCATTAAGATTTTAGCTTTTGGAATCATCACAGCAATTTGTTTTGCTATTGGACTAGTTATTCGTACACAATTTGGGAATAGCGTTTTTAATTGGATTGAAGAGCAGGCTTTTTCGCGCTTGCCTTTATATAGTACGATAAAAAATACGGTTCAACAGTTCTTCGGTAAAGAAAAAACAGCATTTTCTCAAGTGGTTCTTATCGAACCATTTGCAAACGGAGTTAAAATGATGGGATTCGTTACTGACGAAACTGAAGAAGGACTGCTAACCGTTTTTACTCCTACAGCTCCCAATCCAACGAATGGCTATGTTTTCTTAGTTAAAAATTCGGATGTCGAGTTTTTAAATATTAAATCGGAGGCAGCTATGAAAAATATTTTAAGCTTAGGTGCCGATATGGGAGAAATGGTTGAACAATCAAGGAAAGATCGCAAAAGCTAAGCCCCTGTTGCCAGTATTCTTAAATTGCCTAAAATAATTTCAATTTAAAAATCGTTCACAAGGGCAAACTTTTTTATTTAAAGTTTAGTTATTCTTCTGTTATGTAGAATAATTCTAAACAACACTTCTTATATCAAGTAAATGACCTTATTTTTGGGTTCGCAAATAAAACTATGAGTAAAGACGATATCATATTAGAGGAAGCTACCTCAGGAGAATATAAATATGGCTTCACAACAGACATTGAGCAGGATATAGCCGAAATAGGCTTAAATGAAGATGTTGTTCGATTCATTTCTGCTAAGAAGAATGAACCGCAATGGCTCTTGGATTATCGATTGAAGGCTTTTGCTATTTGGCAAAAAATGGATGAGCCCAACTGGGCACATGTAAAGTATTCTAAGCCCGATTTTCAGAGCATAAGTTACTATGCTGCTTCAAAAGAAAGAAAGAAGCTAAACAGCCTCGATGAAGCAGATCCCGAATTACTTCGAACCTACGAAAAATTGGGAATCCCAATTGAAGAACAAAAAATGTTGGCTGGTGTAGCAGTAGATTTTGTAATGGATAGTGAGTCTGTTTTCACCTCTTTTAAGAAACAACTTGCCGAAGTAGGAATTATCTTCATGTCCATTTCAGAAGCCGTGCAAGAACATCCTGAATTAGTTAAGAAATATATGGGTACAGTTGTACCACCTAGAGACAATTTTTATGCGGCCTTGAACTCTGCTGTATTTAGTGATGGATCATTCGTGTATATCCCGAAAGGAGTAAGATGCCCAATGGAATTAAGCACTTATTTCCGAATAAATGCAGAAAACACTGGACAGTTTGAAAGAACTCTAATTATTGCTGAAGATGATAGCTATGTAAGCTATTTAGAAGGCTGTACGGCCCCTCAACGAGACGAGAATCAATTGCATGCAGCTATTGTAGAGTTAATTGCTTTAGATCGAGCTGAGATTAAATATTCAACCGTGCAAAATTGGTATCCCGGTGATAAAAATGGTAAAGGTGGAATATTCAATTTTGTAACTAAGCGTGGATTGTGTCAAGGTGTTTCGTCTAAAATATCGTGGACTCAAGTAGAGACGGGAAGCGCCGTAACATGGAAATATCCCAGTTGCATTTTGAAAGGAGACTACTCTATCGGTGAATTTTACTCAGTGGCTGTAACGAATAATTACCAGCAAGCAGACACCGGAACCAAAATGATTCATATTGGAAAAAATACCCGAAGTCGAATAGTCTCCAAAGGCATCTCAGCCGGACATAGTGAAAATTCATACAGAGGCTTAGTGCAAATAAATAAAACTGCCGAAAACGCATATAACTTCTCGCAATGTGACAGTATGTTAATGGGCGAAACATGTGGGGCACATACCTTCCCCTATTTAGAAATTAAAAACAAAACCGCTAAGGTTGAGCATGAGGCTACCACTTCAAAAATTGGAGAGGACCAATTGTTCTATTGCAATCAGCGTGGACTTGGAGATGAAGAAGCCGTTCACCTAATAGTCAACGGGTTTTGTAAAGAAGTTTTTAAAAACCTACCTATGGAATTTGCAGTTGAAGCGCAAAAATTATTAGAAATAAGTCTAGAAGGAAGTGTGGGTTAATGTTTAATTATTAATACTCCTTGCGATTCAGAATAGTATTCAAATACAAAGCTATTAGCCAAAAAACTAAAAGCAAAAAATAAAAAAAATGTTAAAAATAGAAAACCTTAAAGCAAGTATTGACAACAAAGAAATACTCAAAGGACTTAACTTAGAAGTTAAGCCAGGAGAAATTCATGCTATTATGGGGCCAAATGGAACTGGAAAAAGCACTTTAGCGAATGTGATTACAGGAAGAGACGTTTATGATATAAGCAGCGGTAGTATTCAATTCGCGAATGAAGACCTCTTAGAACTAGATCCAGACGAAAGAGCTAGGCTTGGCATTTTCTTAGCATTTCAATATCCCGTAGAAATACCTGGAGTTACCACTACTAACTTCATGAAGGCCGCAATTAATGAAAGAAGAAGACATCAAGGCGAAGAACCCATGAAGGCGAGTGAGTTCTTGAAAATAATGAAGGGGAAAATGAAATTGGTCGATATCGATCAAAAGTTTATGAGTCGCTCATTAAATGAAGGTTTTTCGGGAGGTGAAAAGAAAAGAAATGAAATATTCCAAATGGCAATGTTAGAACCCAAGCTGGCTATTTTAGATGAAACTGATTCAGGTTTGGATATTGATGCCTTAAAGATTGTATCTAATGGAGTAAATCAATTAAGGAATAAGGATAATGCATTCATTATTATAACTCACTACCAAAGATTACTTGATTACATAGTACCAGACTTTGTACATGTTATGTATGATGGTCGAATTGTAAAAAGTGGAGATAAGGAATTAGCTAAAGAACTAGAAGCGAAAGGATACGATTGGATTAAAGAAGAACTAGCAGTATAGTTTTCAATTAGCATACACCTTCAACTAATAAACACAAATGATTGCAGTAAAAAATAAATATACCGAAGCCTTTGAAAAGTTAAAAAAATCTGAAAATAGTGCGGAAGCACAAGCCTTTAGACGCTTTCAAAAGATGGGAATCCCGGATAGAAAATCAGAGGTATATAAGTATAGTAATTTAAAGCATTTCAAAAACTTAACGCCATCAACCGACGGCAGTATTCCGCATAAACTACCTGAATATTTTACGCATAAATATTTGCTAGACAAGCATTTATTGGTTACCGTTAATGGTGTTTTTGCTGAAAATTTATCTAGTTATGAGGGAGATGAAGATGGTATTCACATTTCTTGTATGTGTGATGCAAGAAAGGAGTTTAGAGACATCGTAGAATCTCATTACAATGAAACTAGTGCTGGATATCCTGATGCTTTTTCTGAAATGAATACGGCTTTTGCCCAATGTGGTATTTTTATCTATGCCACTAAAAATGCGCAAGCAAAGAAACCCATTGTAATGTTGCACTTAGGCTATAATCAACACAAGGATAGCCTAATATGTCAAAGAAATCTTATTGTTCTTGAACAAAATAGTGAAGTTGAAATAATCGAAGATTATGTAAATATCGATGAGGAAGAAGCATTTAATATTAATCATTTTTCCGAATATTTTATTGAGCAAGATGCACGACTAAAGATCAATATTTACCAAGAAGATAGCAATCAAGTCCATTTTATTGGAAACAAGTTTTTTGAATTAGGCAAAGGCAGTAACTTAAAAGTAACGACCCTTAATTTTCAAGGAGAATTTATTAGGAACAACTTTAGAGTGAATTTAAATGGCGAGCATGGAGAGGCAACTATTAATGGTATTTTTATTAATAGAGATAAAGACCATACAGATAGCAGGATACTGATAAAGCACAACGCACCGCATTGTGAAAGTTTTCAAACTTTTAAAGGAATTTTGGATGATCAATCAACAGGGGTATTTAATGGGAAAGTATTTGTAGCAGAGGGTGCTCAAAAAACAAATGCCTTTCAAAGCAACAAGAATATCCTACTTAGTGAGGAAGCCACTATCAATACCAAGCCCGAATTGGAGATTTATGCAGATGATGTAAAATGCAGTCATGGTGCTACTTGTGGACAATTAGATGAAAATGCAATATTCTATGCGCAAACCAGAGGAATTCCAAGAGAAAAAGCAAGGAAACTTATTGTATTTGCTTTTGCTCAAGAGGTTGTTCAAGATATTGATAATGAACTATTTAAGAACTTCATGGAAAGAAGACTTGTACACAATTTAGATTTAGCAGATTATAGCACCTACGGAAGTGTTCAAAGTGGGATAAAAGAATAAATCAAACATCTTGCTGACTTTCTTGTTATACCTTAAAACAGACATCTTATGTTCGGATTATTCAAAAAGAAAACCCCTTTAGAAAAGCTTCAAGAGCGGTATGAAAAAACTACAGCTGAAGCCTATCGTTTATCAAAAATAGATAGAAAAGCTAGTGATTCTAAACAAGCCGAAGCGGAGGAAATTCTGAAGGAAATGGACAAGTTGTCTTAAATTCCCAAATTTGATTCCCAAATTTTAAGGTCTAAAGCTTTTACGCCTCTTTCCTCAATAACCAAACCACCCGCTAGATTACTGTAAAACAAAATTTTCCTAATTGGAAATTTGAGTGCTAAAAGTAAACTAGCCATAGCGATAACTGTGTCGCCAGCTCCTGAAACATCTACTACCCTCCTCTCATGAGCTTCGACCTTAAGGTACTCATCATTGCTAAGAGCCACTGCCCCATCTTGCGCCAAAGTCAAAAGGATATTCTTACAAGCCAAACGACTCCTCAACTCTGTACACAAAGACTTCAACCCAGTTTGATCCTCTACTTTGACGGACTTATTAAAAGCAATATTTAATTCTTTTAAATTTGGTTTAAATAAATCAACTTCTTGATACTCAAAAAAGTTTTTTTCTTTTGGATCTACAGCAACAAGGATATTGTTTTTTCGCGCACAAAACAAGATTGACTGTATACTTTTAGAAGTTAAAACCCCTTTATTGTAATCTTGAAGAATGATGGCATCAAATGGAATAGATTCGCAAGCTGATTTAATATTCGCCAATAGTTCATTTTGTACTTCCTCCCCTACATCATGGGTGTCCTCTATGTCAAATCGCATGACATATTCGTTATCGTTATATACCCTTGTTTTGATGGTAGTTCTTCGAGGTGCCTCCAGCAGTGAATGATGAATCCCCTCTTTTTCAAGCAATTCACTAAAGAGATTTCGTTCTTCATCTTCGCCCGTAATCGTTATGAGGTGAGCCTTTGCTCCGAGCTTGGCAATATTCAATGCAACATTCGCAGCACCTCCCAATCGATTATCCACTTGATTCACATCAACGATCGGCACATCTGCTTCAGGACTCATTCTTTCGACGTGACCGTAATAATATCGATCAATCATTGCATCTCCTATCACTAGGATTTGTAAATCTTTGAAAGCGTCGTTTTGAAAATCGTCAATATTCAGCATAAGGCAAAATTACAATTTACTTCTTAAAGGCTTTAACAAATATTCCAATCCATTCAGCTTAATTTCATACATAGTTGCTAATTGTTCACCTAATTTACCCTTAGGAAAACCTTTTGAGTGGTACCAAACCAAGTAATTCTCTGGCAGGTCGCAAAGTAGGCGACCTTTATACTTGCCATAAGGCATTTTTGATTGAACTAAATCTTCTAAATAATGCATATCAAAATACTGATGTAGTGGTTCCTGGTGGTTGTTTACGACTCAGTTTCAACTCTTGTAAAATAGGTGATTTAACATGCAGATCTATTGAATAAGTTTGTCTAGTCAATGGAAAAGCTGTCCAATTAAATGCCAAAACCCAACAATGCAAATCTCGCTCAACCCGAACATTTGTCAAGGTAATTTCCTTATTCCTGATGTCAAAACCTGATGTCAAATTAATTTGCCATTTAGGAGTCAGGTTAATATGTCCACCAAAAGTCAATACATTAGCAGTGATTAAGGTGCTGTCGATATTTCCAGACACCCCTTTGGTAATATTCATGCGATACCCTACAGACAGGGACCACGGAACATTAAAGTCATAAAAAAGTTTGGGATTATTCGCAATATATGCACGTTCCTCGATAGTTCCATAGCTAGGATTAGATTGGGCCTCATTGGTCGACTTACCAGAAAAATTCATCTGAAGAGATGCAAAAGCATTGTCAAAGCGAAGTAATCGTCTGTTTTTACTAAAGTGACTTTCATTAATTTTAACCCGATTCTCATTCAAGGCATAGGCATCAAATTTTGCTCCTACATTCCAGGATAAAAGATTTTTAAAAATACTAGACTGAGCAGAGAAAACCAAGGGTCGAATTTTGAGAGAATCGGCAGTAAAATCATAGCCTAGACCAACATTAAATTGCTCCAATAGCGGAACTTTCTTTAACCCACCCAAAGTATCTTTCTTATCCACTACCTTCATTTCAATATTATTTCGAATATTAAGGGTAAATAGGTTCTGAAGTCCCCGACCAGGAGTTCCATATAAATTATTTAAAAATGCATACTTACTGTAATCTACTTCTAAGCCCGTATCATCATTAACATAGGTGTCATAGATCCCCCAACGTTCCTCACCAAAATCAGGCCTGAATGTGTAATTTATGGTAGGCTTTACGACATGACGAATGGCTTTCAAGCGCTTAGTCTTAAAATTATACAGCCCGGTTACTGTGGTCGAAATAGAGGTGTTAAAATTAAAATCCCGCACTCCATAAAATCCATTACTAAAAGTACTCTCCACTGTCTGGTTTGCAGCATAAAACTTCGTTTCTTCTTTTATATACCATCTTTCATTGAAGCTAAAAGAGGGTTTGACAACAAAGTATTTAAACAAGTTAAATGGAATATCTACAGAGGCTGTCTGGATGACACCAAACTGAAGTTCATCCAAACTTTCCGGTGTAAATAACAAAGAATCGATAGTGGAAATTGCAGCTTTTGTTCTTGCAGTATAAACAAAACCAATCTTTTCATAAAACGCTTTCTTATCCGTTTGAATTTTACGTTGAAAAGGAGTGAAACGACTGGCATTAAAAGATATTTCAGGTAGCGTAATATTAATCGTATTATTTCTAAAATTTTGATTGTGTCTGGCACTGATTTGAAAACTGCTGTTAATCTTCGATAGTCTGCGTGTATAATTAAGGTTAGAATTGACCTGAACTTCCAGCAACTGTTCGGTAGTTTGAAGACTATTTGAGTTATAGCTGCTTGATCGGCCACTCACACTGGCACTAAAGGTATTATTCGGCCTTGCTTTCGAATCCATTGTATGTCTCCAATCGATACTGAAATCATTATTTAAACCATCATTGGATAAAAACCGATCATTAGGTGGGGTTCTAAAATATTGCAAATTTAATGCACCGTTGTACTTGTATATTTTACGATAATTTGCATTTACCGATAAACCGAATCGACCTCTGGTGTATACCTCTCCTAAAAATATTAACGATAGGTTGTCATTTACCGCCCAAAAATAACCCCCATCTTTAAGGAAGAACCCGAGACTAGGTTGTTCGCCATATTGAGGCATAACAATACCACTTCTTCTTCCTGTTTTAGTAGGGAAAATACCGAAGGGAAGATATAATGGGGTGCTCACATCTGCAACAACCAAGTTAACTGGACCAGTTACCATTACCTTATCGGGTATAACCTTACTTTTTTTTGCTCCTAGATAAAAATGTGGGTGTTCCTTATTCGTGCAGGTAGTATACTTTGTTTTAAACCCATACCATTCATCAAATTCATTTTTTTGGACAACCTCACTATGGATATATGCCCCATCCTGCTCAGAAACAATATCAAAAGTTCTACCTTTTTTGGTTTTAAAGTTGTATTGCATACTATCTGCCTCATATTCTCCACTTTTTTCACTAAACATTGCAGGAGATTCTAGTTCACCATCAGGTCCTATTTTCCCTCTGGATGTTAAGGTGCCACTCACCCAGTCATATTCGATTTGATCACTATTAAGTTCAATATCTGTATACTTCATATAAGCATTACCGTACAAATAAAGCTTTTGATTTTTCATATCATAAACTATTGAATCATCAGCATGATAATTAATTGGTCCATCAATATCTCCATCATCAAAGACAATATCCACTGTATCGATTAGCGTTATATTTTGAGAAGAATCAATAGCACTAGAATCCAATTGGCTTTCTGTAAGCTTAAGTTCCTTAACCGCAAATGTATCACCTAAAAAAGTTTGGCAAAGAACTTGCGTATAACACAAGAAGTGTACTACAAAAAGGTACAGCAAACGTGAAATTGTTAATTTGTAGGATTGTTTATACAATGTGTTTTAATGTAATTTTACTTTTACGTAGGACTTATAGAATAAATAAACCTAAATAGTTGAATTTATTTAGCAAAAATAAAACTTATAACGTGAATACGATACGATTATTTCTAATTCTTGCAATTGGTTTGTTCTTTTTACCAATACAAGGAAACGCACAAGGCCTAAAAAAAGTCATTATTGATGCTGGCCACGGTGGAAAAGACCCAGGAGCTATAGGCATTACAGGAATACAGGAGAAAAATATTGTCTTGAGTATTGCACAGAAAACTGCCGATTACGTAAAACAAAACTTTCCAGATGTTGAGATCATACTAACTAGAGATGCAGATGTATTTTTAGAGTTGCATGAGCGCTCCGCTATTGCTAATGAGAACAATGCAGATCTTTTTATTTCGATTCATGCGAATTCTGCGGGAAGCTCAAGTGCGCATGGTACTGAAACTTATGTTTTGGGACTTCATAAATCTGAGGCTAATTTAAATGTTGCAAAGCGTGAAAATGCAGTTATTGAATTAGAGGATAATCATGATGAGCATTACAATTTCAACCCAAATTCACCAGAAGGACATATAATGATGAGCATGGCTCAAAATGCCTATCTCGACCAAAGTATTTTTTTAGCATCGGAAGTTCAAGACCAATTTGAAAATAGAGTATCCCGCCACAACAGAGGCGTTCGCCAAGCTGGTTTTTATGTTTTGTACAAAACGACTATGCCCAGTATTTTGATTGAATTAGGATTTTTATCTAATCCAGAAGAAGAAAAATTTCTTAATTCTCCCCAAGGTCAAGAATATATGGCTTCTGCCGTTTACAGAGCCATTAAGGATTATAAAGAATTTGTAGATGCCAAATGGCAGGAAAATGAAAAAAATAAACAAGTACCATTAAGCGAACAAGAGGTTTACACTTACCCTAAAGGAAGAGTATACCGGATTCAAGTATATGCATCCAAACAAAAGGCAGATAATAACGCCAAAGTTTATCAGGACTTTAGCAATGTGTCTGTCGAACAAGCGAGCAATGGCATTTATCGTTATATAGTTAATAGTTACAAGAGTTACAAGTCCGCCTCGGCAGACTTAGTCAGTGTTACTAAGAAAGGGTATCAGGGCGCGTATATTGTAGCCTATGAAGCAGATAAACGCGTTCAAGTATACAATAACTAGCTATCTATCTCCATTTACTCATTTTCGCTGGGCTTTTACTTTCCATTTTATTTATAAAGAAGGTAGTAAATTTTTTGTTTAACTTTGGACAAATTAAACCATCTATCCAGTGTCAAAAGAAGTCAAAGTAGCTCTATTCGTAATAGTCATCGCCGCAATGTTCATATTCGGTATGAATTTTTTAAAAGGAAAAGGTTTTTTTGATAACAACTCTACCTACTACGCAATTTTCGATCAAGTCGGTGGAATGTATAAATCAGATCCAATCGTGGTCAATGGTTTTCAAATAGGTAAAATTGGTAAGCTCGAGTTAATTAGTAAAGGTCCGAATAGAGGTAAAATTCTGGCGCTAATGATTATATCCAATGAGATAAAAATCCCTGAAAATTCTGTCGCCATTTTGTTCAGCGCAGACCTGTTAGGTGAAATGAATGTAAAGCTGATTTACGATGAAGAAACGACTAATTTTCATCTGGATGGAGATACTATTAGCACAAAAATTGAGGGTAGCTTATTTGAAGAAATCGGCGGTGAGTTAACACCGATTACCGAAAAACTTAGCACTACCATGGATAACATCAATCAATTATTTGATTTTGAAAATGAAAACCAACAGACTTTGAATTACACCTTACAATCAGTAAACGGGGTCCTAGATACATACAATCAGACCGGTGCAATTCTTAATCAACGATTAGATGGTCAATTAGAAACCTTAGATGCCTTGCTTAAAAATGTAGAGAGCTTAACAGCAACCTTGAAAGGAAATGAAGAGAACATTAATGAGATCATGAGCAATTTTAAAGATTTAAGTGCTTCGCTTAATAAGCTAGAATTGGATCAAACCTTGAATAATGTTAACGGCACCGTCACTTCTCTTCAAAAAACTATAGGTAAGATGAATAGTTCGGATAATACATTAGGTGCGCTTCTTAATGAGCGAGAAATGTATGACAATCTAGAAAAATCTACTGAAAGTCTTAATGTCCTTTTAAATGATGTTAGAATTAACCCTAAGCGTTATATCAACATCAATGTGTTTGGCGGTAAGAAAAAAGAAATTCCACCAATTACTGCTGAAGACCTAGAATAATTTAACCTTCAAAGCGTTTGATTGCTATGCTTACTTGGCGTTTTGTCATATTATTCTGTTTTTGGTCACTCAGCACCCTTGCTCAGGAGAGTTTTGATTTATCAAGTACTGATGAATCTCAAGATACCTCATCCTATACGGAGGTAGAAATTTTACATGCCGATAAATTAGAGTTTAACACCTTAGAAGATGGCTCCCAAATTCGAAAATTGGTTGGGGATGTTCAACTGAAGCAAGACAGTACCTTGATGTTTTGCGACAGCGCCTACATATACAAAGAAGATAATACTGTAAAAGCTTGGGGAAATATTCATATCCAAGAAAAAGACAGTATTCATGCTTATTCAAACATCTTAAATTATAACGGAAAAACAAAAACAGCTGAGCTAATTGGCAATGCGCGCTTAAAAGACGGTAACAAGATTTTATATAGTGATGTACTATATTACAATATCAAGCAAGATGTTGGATCATATTTAGACAGCGGTAGAGTAGAAATGGATAGCACTTTACTGACCAGTTTGCGTGCCTATTACTACACGAATAATAAAATCGTTCATTTCAATGAATATGTTGTCATCACCGATCCTAATTATCATTTAGAATCAGATACTTTACATTACTTAACTGAAAGTAAAGTGGCACTTTTTTTCGGCCCTACTACCATATACAACGATAGTAGCTCTATCCACTGTGTATTAGGTAGCTATGATACGAATAATGAGATAGCAAGCTTTGGAAAAGGAACAGTGATAAACAATGATCCACAAACTCTTTATGCGGATAGCCTTTATTACGAGCGTTATAGAGGGTATGGGAAAGCATTTTATTACTTTGACTGGGTAGATACAGAAATGGAAGCTGGCATGGAGGGGAATTCAGCTGAATATTTTGAGAATAATCAAGAAATCATCGCCTATAATCGTCCCATGCTTAAAGTTGTGCAAGAAGCCGATACATTATTCTTAAAAGGTGATATTATTCACACTAAGGAGAATGAACTTAGTGGAAAAAAAGAATTTTGGAGTTTTAACAATGTTAGAATTTATAAAGAGGATTTACAAGGTATTGGCGATAGCTTATTTTATTCTTTTAGCGATAGCCTAATGCGCATTTATTATGACCCTATTTTATGGAATGATGACAATCAGATGATGGGTGATACGATATACTTGCAAATGGCCAATGACCAAATAGAGAAAATTCAGTTCGTAGAAAATGCTTTTGTAAGTATGCAGTCAAAAGGTGAATTATTTAACCAAATCAAAGGGAAATCGATTACAGGATACTTTGAGGATAATGAAATGAAGACGATGCTATCAAAAAAGAACGCTGAAAGCCTCTATTTTGGACAGAATGATGAAGATGAATATATTGGTGGAAACTATGCAATATCAGATATAATTAAAGTAAGCATAGTAGATAAAGAGGTAGATAAAATAAGCTTTATTAAAGAACCCGAAGCGATTTTCACGCCAATGCGTCAAATGAATGATACCGACCGATATCTCAAAGATTTTTCTTGGGTTAAAAATCTACGTCCAAAAGGAAAAGGGGATTTATAAATACAGATAATATAGTCCACTTAGCATTCATAGACTCAATAAATCGTTTCAGGAATATAAACATCATCTTCCTTCAAAATTTCCTTATACTTTCTCATTTTCTTTGCTTGCCGAGATTTCTTATTTAGTTTAGAAAAAATAAAAGATATCGGGTTAGCAAAAGGTTTAGGCTCAGGCTCTATAGGGTCACCCTCTATCTCTATAAATCCAGCATATGGAGATATCTTTTGTTTTTCTGCTCGTTGATTCAACATCGCCTGTTTTAACATAGTCGTATTCTGAGGCCACGGGACAACCATTGCCTCCTTTAATAAAATGGTGTCCGCTACCATATTAACCAATATTCGAAAATAGTCTTTAGATAAAGTATCTGGCACTTGATAGCTCACAGACTTGTAACCGATACTTGAAAATTTAATAGTATCACCAGCAGTAGCAGTCAATTTGAAAGCGCCATAGACATCTGTAACAGCACCTTTATAGGAAGAAATATCTACCACGCTAACATTGTATATTGGCGTAGATCCATTAACAACTTTTCCTGTCAAGTTAACTACACCATGCTGTGCTGAGGCAAATGTGATCAAAAACAAAAAGATGAAAAATACTTTCTTCATTACTCTGGTAAAAATAAGTCTTGAACTGCTGCAAAGGGCATAGACTAAATACAAAACTTGTTAAATAAAATGATGTATTAATTTTTAAAGTGTCTCAACTGCAAAATTTCCTTATCTCTAAGTATTCTCCAGTGACCTCTTGGCAAATCCTTTTTTGTTAAGCCTGCAAAAATCATTCGATCTAATTTCTCCACGACATAACCATAGTGTTCAAATAATCTGCGAACAATTCGATTTTTACCCATATGTATTTCAATACCTAAAACCGTCCCATCCTTCGTATCCACGTATGCAAGTTCGTCAATCCTTGCCATTCCATCTTCCAACTCTGTTCCTTGCAATAGTAAATCAAAATGCTCCTGACTTAAAGGCTTATTTAAAGTGGCTTTATAAATCTTTGCCATACTATGTGAAGGATGCGTCAATTTTAAGGACAAGTCTCCATCATTGGTCAATAGTAACACACCCGATGTATTCCTATCCAATCTACCCACAGGGTATAATCGAACTTCATAAGGTAACTTCAATTTAGTAGAAACATTTTTCACTAAATCCATTACCGTTTTTCTGTCGCGCTCATCATCCGTAGTCGTTATATAACCTTTCGGTTTATTGAGCAAGACATAGACCTTTTTTTCTGGACGAACAACCTTACCAGCATATTCTACAACATCACCAAGCTTAACCTTACACCCTACTTCTTTGACTAACTTGCCATTTACTTTAATCAAGCCTTGACCTATAAACTCATCAGCTTTTCTCCTTGATGCAACACCCGCATGAGCCAAGTATTTATTTAAGCGAATTTCTTGAGGAATTTCGTGCTCTTGTTCCTTATCAGACTTTGGCTTTCTTGATTTTTTATTATTTTTCATTAGTCACACTTTTTAAAACATTTAATGAATTTGGACCTTCATTAAACAATAAATCAACAATACTCAAATTTGAAAGGTATCCCGTTCGATCTTCAAATACTTGAAAATATCTCAAGCCTATCTCCTCCTTCCTTCTAGGAAGAAACCTCGAACGACAATCGTTAAATCCTTCACCTGAAATTTTCTCATACTTTTCAGTAAAGTGGAATTGACAATTTAGCTTCAATAATTCTGCAATTAATTGAAACAAATCCCAATTTAAATCATACAAGTACGCATACTCATTAAAAAAAATAGCTTCAAACTTGTCTTCATAATACTCAAAATAAGGAGAGCGTCTGTAGCCTGCACATAAGCTATTCCAATGATCTTTTAGCCAAGTATGTTCATATGCCACCTTTGCTTCGCGATAATACTGCTTCCTATCCTTCCCCCCGACAACTGGCACCGAGAGGACTAATTTCCCGTTGGGCCCTGCTATTTCACAACGATTGCGGAAACTGGCTTTTTCAAAAAATTCATGTCGCTCTATATACACTTCGTTAAACTGTGTCAAAAGCTGATAAAATGCAATATTGCCTAGGTAAGGGAGTTCAATTAAGAGTTTTTTCTCCATATCTTCGTAAAGATATTCATAGAAACCAAGAATAATGATTCATTACAAAAAAAGGCTGTTTTTATTTTTTCTTATTTTATTATCCTTTGCAACCGCAGAAGCAAAACCCTTGGATTTTTACTTTACGGTAAAACGATATCTAGAACCAACGAGTCAGGAAAATTATGTAGAGTTTGCCTATTTGATTCCAGGAAATATACCTAAATACACTGAAGTTTCACCCGATAAATTCCAAGCTGAAGTGCTACTGGTATTGGATTTTATTAACGCAAAACAAGAAACAGTCTTTAAGCATTCATATGTTGTTCAATCTCCAATCTATTCAGATAATCCTAAAAGCTTGAACAATTTAAGTGATGTACTTAATCTTAAAATGTCAGAAGATAGTCTTGAATTACAAATTCAAGTTTTAGACCTCCACGACTCAACAGCCTATTTTACCGATAGAATTTCCCTCAACCAATTACCCCAAAAAAATAGATTACTTTCTGATATTGCATTAATATCAGCTAAAAAAGAAGGAGAAGAAGGTGGTCTCTTTTATAAAGCAGGACATATTTTCATTCCGAAGTTTATCAACTATTACCCAACAGAGATGACTAAATTGGGGTTTTATGTTGAGGCCTATCAACGAGATTCGGCAAAAAGGTGCTTAATAAAATACTTTATAAGTGATGAGAATAATGTAGTTATTGAAAAATATTCAAACTTTAAGAAATTGAATACGCAAAATTTTGATGCCCTATATAGCGAATTTGATATCAGTGCATTGCCATCTGGAAATTATTATGTGTATGCAGAGTTAAGAAATGAAGACAACGCACTGATTGATCGAAAACGAATGTACTTTCAGCGACTAAATAATACCGAAGAATCGAAGTTGGATAATGTTGACTACTACGAGTTAGATGTTATCAAAAATAACTTTGCCGAAAAGTATGATTTAAGAAATATCACTCATCACATTAATGCATTAAAACCAATTGCTGAAGGATTTGAAAAAGCAGCTATAGACGGAGCAATTAATGGGCAACAGCTTTACTTGATGCATAATTATTTTTTTAGTTTCTGGATTAAGAGAGACTCAAAAAATCCAGAAGAAAGATGGAAAGAGTACGCCAAAAAACTACAGTTTGTAGATTTAGAATTCGGAAATTCATTAATTGAAGGTCACGAGACATCTCGAGGCTATATTTACTTAAAGCATGGTAAACCCTATGAACGAATAGAACGGAATACCAGCACATATGGAGCTATTGAAATATGGAGATATGAGATTCTTGAAGGGCAAGGAAATATTGAGTTCTTATTTATTGAAAATAATATATTTGATGATGAGTTTCAATTGGTTCATTCTAACCTAAATAATGAAATGTTTAATCGTGAATGGTCACAAATTTTAAAATCCAACAATTTTTAAGGTTTGATATATCTCCTAAAACTAATTATCTATCCACTCAGTTTATTGCCGCTATGGGCAATTCGGACACTACTATATCCTGTAAAGTTTATTCTAAAGTATATTTTGAATTATCGAAAGGATGTAGTTTTAAAAAATTTACAAATTGCTTTTCCCAATAAGGAGCAAATATTCTACCAAAAGGTTTTAAGTGAATTTTATGAAAATCTATTTTTCTTAATTACTGAAAGTGTAAAATCCTTTACGATCTCAGAAAAAGAAGCAGCACGAAGGATGCGGGTGCTTAATCCTGAAGTGTTGGATGTGTATGCTAAAAAAGGGCAAAGCACAATCATGATGTTTGGACACTTCAATAATTGGGAATGGACTCCCCTTTCCTGCCCATCGCAAATCAAACATCAGATTGCAGCAATCTATCAACCACTTAAAAATAAGGTGATTAATGATTGGATCATGAATAATAGAAGTAGAACTGGAGTAATCATGATGTCAACTAAAGAGACGAATTCCTTTTACGCCGATAACCAATTATGCGTGGCTAATACTTTTATTGCAGACCAAAGCCCTTCTAAAAAAGGAGGAGGAGAATGGGTGGATTTCTTTGGTCGTAAGACCTTGTTTTTAGCTGGTGCAGCAGTGCAAGCCCAGCGGCATGAGCATCCCGTGGTATTTATTGACATACAGCGCACTTCTGCCGGATACTACACCATAAACATTGACTCGCTTGCCTCAAATCCTGCGACATTAAGTATTAATGAAATCACCCAACGATTTGCTACTCGATTAGAGCAACAGATCACTTCTAATCCGGGAAGTTGGTTGTGGAGTCACAACCGATGGAAACACGATTTTGATGAAAGCAAAAAAACTCACTTATGAAGAAAGTTGCCGTGGTCATATTAAATTGGAATGGAAAGGATTGGTTAGAAAAATTCTTACCCAGCGTTGTAGCTAATACATCAACTGAACTCGCAGAGATAATTGTTGTCGATAATGCCTCAACAGATCAATCGATAGATTTTTTACAAAATTTTTATCCGTCAATCCAGCGAATTTGTTTTGAAGAGAATTTAGGATTTACTGGAGGATATAACCAATCTATAAAACAATTAGATCATCCTTATATTGTCTTATTGAACAGTGATGTGAAGCCCGGTGAAAATTGGTTAGAACCGATGGTTCGATTGATGGAAAGTGATCGTAACATTGCAGCTTGTCAACCAAAAATATTAAGTTATGATCAACCCACTCACTTTGAATATGCAGGAGCTTCAGGTGGGATGATCGATGCTCTAGGCTACCCGTTTTGTCGAGGAAGAATTTTTGATACTTTAGAAGCAGATAATAAACAATATGATGATGCTAAAAAAGTTTTTTGGGCCAGCGGAGCTTGTATGCTCGTAAGAACAGAATTATACAAGAAACTAGGTGGGCTCGACGAATTATTTTTCGCCCATATGGAAGAAATTGATTTATGTTGGAGAATGCAAAATGAAGGTTACGATGTGTGGGTTGAACCCCTAGCATGCGTTTATCATGTAGGTGGAGGTACGCTTCAAGCAGGCAACCCAAAGAAGACCTATTACAACTTCCGCAATAGTCTATTAATGATCCTTAAAAATCGCCCTTTTTTCATCGCCTATTGCATTATATTTTGTCGATTATTGCTAGATGGGCTTGCTGGTTTACAATTTATCCTGAAAGGACAGTTTAAGCATTTTTTCGCTATCCTAAACGCACATTTTTCTTTCTATCGCCATCAATTTAGCTATTGGAAAAATAGAGGTCCCAAAAGAAATATTCCCACAATTTCTTCCTTTAGTATCCTAGTTAAATACTTTTTACAAGGCAAGAGATACTTTCAATCAATTTAGCACTTCTAATGATTACTGTACCATGCTTTCATGGCAAGTAGATCTTTACCTTCATATTGCTTTGATTTCTCTATCAAGTATAACAAACTTTCAAAATTAGACAAGGTGTAGAATGGTGTCTTAATTTCTGCAAATGCATTATCAACTTTTGAAAATCCATAATTGAATATAGCTAATGCACCCTCTATTACAGCACCCTCTTCTTTCAAGGCCTTTATTGCTTTTACTGCACTTCCTCCTGTTGAAAATAGGTCTTCAACCACTAAAACTTTATCCCCTGGATTTAATCTACCTTCGATTAAACTCTGGGTTCCGTGCGTCTTTGCTTTGGATCGCACATAACAGAATGGTAAATCGAGAGCTTCAGCTAACAATGCCCCATGCGCAATACCTGCCGTAGCGACACCAGCAATAAGATTTACATCGCTAAACATATCCTTATATATCGATACAAAGCCGTCCCTGATGTAGCTTCTAACTTCCGGATAAGCAAGGCTGATTCGATTATCACAGTAAATAGGTGACTTCATACCACTAGCCCAAGTATACATTTCTTGAGGATTAAGCTTAATAGCTTTTATTTCTAATAAATATTCGGCAACTTTGAGGGCAGTATCTTTACTATAAACCATGAAACAAAGCTATAAAATTTTCATCAACAACATAGTGATAATTTTAGCCCAACACAAACAAGGCTTCAAACTACCAAAGCGTACTGAGAATATCACCATATACAATATTAATAAACTTTCTAATCTACAGAAACTTATTACGGCAATCGAAATAGGAAGTATTTCTGAGAATTTAATTATCCTTACTGATGACTTAGATTGGTTACAAGAAAACTTTTTAAAAAGTTTTAAGATTATAGTCGCGGGTGGAGGTTTAGTTACCAATAGTGCGGGCAAAGTGCTTATGATGTTTCGCAAGAAAAAGTGGGACTTACCCAAAGGGAAAATTGAAAAAGGCGAAAGCATAAAAGATGGCGCTGTTCGAGAAATTGAAGAAGAAACAGGCGTTAAAGTACTTGCTATTCAGCGAAAGCTTGGTAAAACTTATCACACCTATAAGTTAAAAGATAAATGGGTGCTCAAGGAGACGCATTGGTTCCTAATGAATGGAGATGACACGAGCGCACTCGTACCTGAAACCAAGGAAGACATTGAAAAAGTAGAATGGTGCGCTAAAAAAGAAGTGAAAGAATATTTAAAGAATAGTTATGTTTCCATCCAAGATGTTTTCGATTTCAAAAAGCAGTTATAGCATCTGCTTGCTTGTGCTCTCTATTTTTCTTTGTTTGCGGCAAGGGACGGCTCAGGTCGTTCTTTCTGATCAAGCGGAAATAAGTATTCTTACTTGTTCAAAAGGTGATGACTTGTATAACACCTTCGGTCATACAGGTATTCGAGTGAAAGATGACTTGAATAATCTTGATATCATTTTCAATTATGGCATGTTCTCATTTGGCGGTAGTTCTTGGAGAGATCAAACAGAATTTGGTGTCAAGTTTGCACGAGGCAAATTAGAGTATTGGTTGGGTACGCAGAGTTTTCAAAGTTTCATGCGCAGTTATGAAGAACAGGAAAGGTGGGTTTATGCACAAGTATTGAACTTAGACCCCAGTCAAAAACAGCAACTAACTAATGCCTTGTTTGTTAATTATGAACCTGAAAACAGAGCCTATCAATATGATTTTTTCTTTGACAATTGTTCTTCGCGAGTAAGGGACATGATAGAAAGTGCTGTTGGGCCAGTATTTGGCGAGCAAGGGGCAGCCATTTATGAACTGACCGATCAAAGCTTTATTGATTTGATAGACCCATATATTGTCCATAGCCCTTGGTTAGATTTGGGCATGGATGTTATGCTGGGTCTACCTTCGAGCAGGAAGGCGAGTAACTATGAGTTTATGTTTCTTCCTTATCATTTGAAAGAACAGTTCAGCTATGCAGAAGGTCTGGTAAAAGAGGAATATATGCTCTTAGATATGCCGGATAGAACGATAGGCGCATCTAGTTTTTCATGGAAGTCTCCAATTATGCTATTTAGTTTGATGTTTATCATCGTCGCAGCTTTAAGTTATAGGAATTGGAAAAAATCAGTCCATTGGTTTTTTCTGGATCGATTATTCTTGTTTGTTAGTGGTTTGATGGGTTGTCTTTTTTTGTTCATGTGGATTGGAACCGACCATTTACCAGCGCATGCTAATTTGAACATATTTTGGGCCTTCCCTGTGAATATTATTGCGCTATTTTTTGTTAAAAACAATAAATGGCAAATATACTTTAAGCTTATTGCGGGCTTATGTGGGTTCATTTTTTTGGCTTGGTTTCTAAACCCTCAAGAATATCATTACTCCATTCTTCCTTTGGTAGCCATGTTAATGATAAGACATTTAAAGCTTGCCGACTTTATGGATAAGCAAATAATGCAATAAGATTTTTTTGATTCGTTCAATACATATTTCATTTAAGTCAATTCCAAGCAGGATAAAACTAGAAGGTCATTATAATAAATGATGTAGTTAGTGATTTAGCGTAAAAATAAAGTTTGAGTAAAGGCTCTAATCCTTAAACTTATCTTCAATATAGCTTAGACATAAGTCTATCGTAGCTTGTATGCCTTTTTTATGTGTTCTTTCAATACCATGCGAAGCGGACACGCCCATTCCTATCAATCCTACACGAAAGTCATTTCCTGCGCGTAGCGCAGCACTTCCATCCGAACCATAGAATGGATAAATATCCTGACAGTAAGGGATTTTATTGACCTTAGCCAATTGCACCAATGTCTTTCTCATTTCATAATCGTAAGGGCCACTTGAATCTTTGGCACAGATACTGCACAAGGTTTCTCTACCGGCTTGATGATCGCCAACAACTGCCATGTCCAAACATAACATTTCCTCGATGGTATCGGCATAACCTGCTGCTGCCCCATGACCAACTTCCTCATAATTAGAAAAAAAGAGTTGAACCGGAACATTGCTATCTTTTAATTGGCGGGCTACTTCAAACAAAACAAAGCAACTTGCTTTATTATCCATAAACTTACTCTTTACGAAACCGCTTTTTGTTTCCGTATAGTAAGGCTCAAAACAAACAAAATCTCCAATTGAAATTCCTAACTTTTCGACATCCTTGACATTTTCAACTTCTTCATCTATTCGAATATGCATATTCGTGATTTCGCGCTTCTTAGTGCCTGACTCCCTATTGACGTGAATAGCGGGATTATCCAACAGGAACGTACCTGTTAAAGTCTTGCCCTCCAGTGTATGAACACGCACATAACAACCCTCAAAGCTTGGAAGTAAAAGTCCCCCCACGTTACTAATTCGCAAAGTGCCATTTGGATTAATTTGAGAAACTATGCCACCTAAGGTGTCTACATGGGCAGCCAAAACCAATGAAGGCTTCTCCCCTAGATTGCAAACTACAGCTCCCTTCGCCGTGAAGCGAGGGGATAAACCATAGCCACATAATGTTTCGTGGATAAATGCACAAGCTTCCTTGGTGAAACCTGATGGTGAATCAATATTCACTAAGTTTTTAAGTAAATCCGTATTCATTTTTTATAATCTTTGTTCAGCTTTATTTAGAAATCGAATTTTATTCCTTGAGCTAATGGCAATTCCTTGCCATAATTAATTGTATTTGTTTGACGACGCATGTATGCTTTCCAGGCATCAGAGCCAGATTCTCTTCCTCCTCCAGTTTCTTTTTCTCCGCCAAAAGCACCACCTATTTCAGCACCACTTGTACCAATATTTACATTTGCAATACCACAATCACTTCCCGAAACACTTAAAAACTCTTCCATCTCACGCATATTTGTAGTCATAATAGCAGAGCTCAATCCTTGAGGAACATTATTTTGCATAGCAATGGCCTCATCCAAATCATTATATTTCATAATGTATAGAATGGGTGCAAAGGTTTCATGCTGCACAATTGCAAAATCATTTTCAACTTCAGCGATACAAGGTTTAACATAACAACCACTCTCGAATCCTTTACCTTCTAAAACACCCCCTTCTACAACAAACTTTCCGCCTTGTTTCTCTACTTGTCCAATACTATTTAAATACTGTCTCACGGCATCTTTATCAATCAAAGGTCCCATGTGATTGTTTTCATCCAAAGGATCCCCTATACGGATTTGACCATAAGCCTTTTGCAAACTTGACTTAACTTTATCATACATACTCTCATGGATAATTAATCGACGTGTCGAGGTACAACGCTGACCGCAAGTACCTACAGCCCCAAACACCGCACCCACCAGTGTAGAATCGATATCTGCATTTTCTGAAATAATAATTGCATTATTTCCTCCTAACTCCAATAAGCTTCTTCCTAATCTACTTCCTACAGCTGCACCAACGAGTTTACCCATTCGCGTACTTCCCGTAGCTGAAACCAAAGGAACTCTTTTGTCGTTAGAAAGTAACTCACCAATTTTGTAATCTCCATTGACAATACAAGACACGCCTTCAGGAACATTATTCCTTTTAAATACTTTATTGATTATGTGTTGACATGCAATACTGCATAAAGGTACCTTCTCAGAAGGTTTCCAAACACATACATCACCAGCAATCCATGCCAATGCCGTATTCCAACACCAAACGGCAACTGGGAAGTTAAATGCGGAGATGATACCTACCACTCCTAATGCATGCCACTGCTCGTACATTCGATGATTAGGTCGCTCCGAATGCATCGTTAATCCATGTAATTGACGAGATAAACCAACTGCAAAATCACAGATGTCTATCATTTCTTGAACTTCACCATAGCCTTCTTGCAAGCTTTTACCCATCTCATACGAGACCAATTTACCCAAGGCCTCTTTGTGTGTTCGCAACTCTTCGCCAATTTGACGAACAATCTCACCACGAGCTGGTGCCGTCCATTTTCTCCACACTTTAAATCCTTCAAGAGCAACTTTCATTACTTCTTCATATTCTTCTTTAGTAGCACTAGACGAACTAGCTATTACCTCTCCATCTACAGGCGAACTCGATATTAAAGTCTCCCCCTTGCCCATCAACCAATTACTCCCTGTACTAACTCCAGAATTACTTGATTCAATGTGCAATTCTTTTAAAAAATCTTTCATATTTACTTGAACTTTTGTTTGTGCCACAAAGATAAGATAAATTGCTGGTCAGTACAATGAAGTTTTTTGTACATTTAAGCTGGAAAAAAATAAAGCAATGAAGTACTTACTATATGGTGCAAATGGATACACTGCCCAATTAATAATAAAAGAAAGTTTAAAAGCCGGAATTCAGCCTACTTTAGCGGGACGAACAGCTGAGAAAGTGAAAAAAGTAGCTGAAAAATATAATCTAGCCTATACTGTATTCGATCTTTCAAACCCTGAAAAAATTCAAGAAGAATTAAAAGACTTCACCGTTTGTCTAAACGCTGCTGGTCCTTTTAGTCAGACAGCTAAACCGATGATTGAAGCGTGTATTGCAAGTGGCACACATTATATAGATATAACCGGAGAAATTGCTGTATTTGAACTGGCCAAAACTTATAATAAATTAGCTCAAGAAAAAGGGATTTGCATAATGCCTGGGATAGGCTTTGATGTAGTGCCTTCAGATTGTCTTGCTAATTATTTAAAAGAGAATCTTCCTGATGCTAGTCATTTAGAGCTTGCCTTCACTTCGATTGGAGGTGGACTTTCCCATGGGACTGCCAGTACAATGGTTGAAAATTTGGGAGAAGGAAGTGCTGCAAGAGTCGATGGTAAAATACAAAAAGTAGCTGTGGGTCATTTGTCTAAAAAAATAAATTTTGGGGAAGTTCAACATTATGCCATGACTATACCTTGGGGAGATGTTTCTACGGCCTATACCTCAACTAAAATACCAAACATTGTAGTGTACACAGGCGTTCCTAAACGGATTACCAAAATGGTTAAATTCCAATCCTTATTCAATCCAATTTTAAAAACCAATTTAGTGAAAAAAATAGCACAAAATTGGATAGACAAAAATCTTTATGGTCCATCTGAAAAAGAAAACCAAACGGGAAAATCACTGCTTTGGGGTAAAGTTTGGGACAAGGACGGCAATGAGTTTTCCGCAAGACTACAGTGCAAAGAGGGTTATCTAGTCACGGCATTGACGAGCGTAAATATTTGTACTAAAATCTTAAATAATAAATTTAAATCCGGTTATCAAACACCCGCAAGTGCCTACGGGCATGGCCTCATTTTAGAAATAGAAGGAAGTCATATGACTGCTATTCAAAACGATATATAGTTAATTACAATCTCGCTTAGAATTCCTATAAATTTAATTAACTTTACATCCTTCAATTTATACGTAAAATAGTTTAAATCTTCCCGAATGAAATTATCAGAATTTGACTTCCAATTAGAGCATGAAAAAATAGCTTATTACCCACCTAAAAAACGAGGTACATCTAAGTTAATGGTAGTCAATAGAGCAGAAGGCACTATTGAGCACAAGACTTTTGAGAATTTCTTAGATTATTTTGATGAAGGGGATGCCGTTGTAATTAACAATACCAAAGTATTTCCTGCTCGTTTGTTTGGTCACAAAGAAAAAACTGGTGCTAAGATTGAAGTATTCTTGCTAAGAGAGTTGAATGCAGAACAACGTTTGTGGGATGTTTTAGTGGACCCTGCAAGAAAAATTAGAGTTGGAAATAAATTATACTTTGGCGAAGATGAAACCTTAGTTGCTGAGGTTGTAGACAATACCACATCCCGAGGAAGAACGGTTCGTTTCTTTTTTGACGGAGATGAGGAAGCGTATAAAAAAGCTTTATTTAGTCTTGGCAATACGCCTTTACCTAAATATATCAAGCGAGAGCCTGAAGAAGTAGATACAGAAAGATATCAAACAGTATATGCAAAGGAAACAGGCGCTGTCGCTGCGCCAACTGCTGGATTACATTTCACTGAAGAAATGATGAAAATGCTGGAAATTAAAGGTGTAGATATTGCTGAGCTAACCCTGCATACAGGCTTAGGAACGTTTAGATCAATTGAGGTAGAAGATTTGAGCAAACATAAAATGGATGCCGAATACTACCAAGTAAATAGTAAAGCTGTTGATGTAGTGAATCGAGCGATGGATGGTAAACGCAGAATATGTGCTGTTGGCACAACCTCCATGCGATCAATGGAAAGTTCGGTTTCCGCTCACGATCAACTAAAAGCTTCCGAAGGATGGACTAATCTTTTTATTCATCCTCCTTATGCTTTTAAAATAGCCAATTGTTTGTTAACCAATTTCCACCTACCGAAATCTAGTTTAATCATTATGGTAAGTGCTTTTGCAGGGCATGAACTAACACTAAAAGCTTATGAAGAAGCGATTAAGAATGACTACCGATTTTATTCTTACGGGGATGCAATGTTAGTTATTTAGGACAATATTTATTTCGTAAAAAATATAATTTTAACTGAGTTATTCGTTTTACGATAATCATGAAGACTCTATACCTACTCCTTTTTATTTTCACATTTACACTTTGCGCTGCACAACAGCAAAACGAAGGTGCTGAACTTATCCAGTTAAACCTTGCGGATACCAGTAAAATTGAATATTTCGATCAAAAGACTTTTGAGTTGTATTACAAGCCTAGTTGGTTTTATGAAGATTCTTTAGTTAAGGCTAATATATATATGCCTAAACATGAAATTCCAAAATTAAGTGATGAAGAGATAATGGATAAAATGGATAGGATACCTACCCTGTTCCCATTTACTTTTAACCATGTAGTCAAGCAACATATTGATCAATTTTCGACAAACAGAAGACAACTCATAGCACGCAGCCTTGGCTTAGGTGAATTCTATTTCCCCATTTTTGAAGAAGTACTTAGTAAGCATGGCTTACCCCTTGTGTTAAAGTATTTACCCATCATAGAGTCTAACTTAAACCCCTTCGCAGAATCCCATGCAGGTGCATTAGGCTTATGGCAATTTATGCCTAGAACAGGGAAAAGCTTAGGCTTGGAGCAAAATGATTATTTTGATGAACGACGAGACATATATCAAGCTACTGAGGCTGCTGCACAATACCTGAAGACCTTGTATGGTATGTATGGTGATTGGTTATTAGCCTTATCCGCATACAATGCTGGACCAGGCAATGTAAACAAAGCAATTGGTTTGTCTGGGGGTAAAACTACATTTTGGGAGATTAGGCCCTATTTACCCCGAGAAACAAGAACGTATATTCCTAAGTTTACCGCTTGTGTATTTACCATGGAAGAATATGAATATTATGAAATTCTAGCTCAAAGACCTTCTGCAGAGTTCTTCGTAACAGATACCGCCTTGATAAAAGATAAACTAAGTATTCGATATATAGCAGAGCTGACGGGGATGGATAGTACCTATTTACAATTCATTAACCCCGCATTGAAAGCAGGTATTATTCCTAAGAGTGAAAACGGATATACCCTTAATGTGCCTATCGATTATGTTGGCCAATTTGCAGCGCTTAAAGATTCTATGCAAAACGACCCCTATCTAACTGAAATAAAGGCGAAGGTTTCTAAAGTTGTGGTTCCCAAATACTTAGTTTACAAAGTAAGGAATGGAGACACGCTCGGTCATATTGCCGTTAAGCATGGTGTCGGTGTTTCACAAATCAAAAAATGGAACTCCCTGAAGAATGACAAACTTCAAATAGGACAAAAACTTGTGCTCTACATTTAGTAAATCACCTTAAAGTTTCTATTTACGCTTTGAACACCATCACTAATAAGCACCAAGTATATGCCCTCATTGTAATTTTGAGTACTCCATTTTAGTTTGTGACTTCCTTGAGTAAAACGCTCATTCGCTATGGTTTCTATATGATTCCCTATTAAATCAAACACTCTAATACTTAGATTTGAATTATTTCTCATTTTGATGTTTAACTGCACCTTCCCATTACTTGGATTCGGGTAAGGGTAAGCTACATCGAAGCCTTCCAATTCTATTTGGTCAGTTATCCCCACATTATAGTTTTTGGAGGAGAATATACCTCTACCATGTGTCGCAACCACAATATTTTTATCATAGCTTCTTGAGGTAATCATTGCTACTGGCACATTACCTATTTCCTCAACAGCCTGCCTTTCCCAGGATGTATTCTCTGCATTTAAATGGGTAGTTGCAAACAAGCCAGAAGTGGTTCCAGCAAAAAATATAGTATCTGTATCATCTTGATACCAATGTAACCAATTTACTGAAGGCCCCGCGCCACTACCATCCGGATTTTCTTCCAAAGAACCGCTTATATTTTCCCAAGTTGTACCAGCATCATTGGTATAAAATATACTTTCCACTTCGTAATTCGAATAAGAAAGCAAGACCTCATTGGCATCATTAGGGTTTGGAATAATACTACTCACATAAGCACCACTAGGTAGATTACTTCGTTTTAAATTTTCTTTAACGAGTGTCCCTGTGAGGAGACCACTTAATTTATAAATGATACCATTATAAGTTCCATAATATAGGACATCGCTATTTTCTTTACTCATTCCGATTGCACTAATGTAGTTCGTAGTACTAAAAAACGTATTCGTAGAACTTTCATTTAACCTAGTCCATCCGGCACTAATTTCATTATACTCATCATTTAGTAATGGAATATCATCCAAACTGTCATTCTTCCAAATGAAAGTCCCTGCAGGCAAGTACATGGTATTGTCATTATTGGGGTCTAAAATAAAGGGATTAATAAATCTATAGTTGCTTCCTCCAGTTGGATCTATTCTAGTTAGTGCATTCGTTTGACCATTTTCATCAATATCAAACTTAAAAGTTTTCCCTCCTTGCCATGATACGTAATAACTGCTTCCATTTTCAGCGATAGCACAATAAGCTCCATCACCATAAAAAGTAGATATCCAATCATCATTTGGGTTTATCGAATTTGTCAACCAGGTACCATTGTCTTGCAAGCCTCCTATAATTACGTCAGAATCTGTTTCACCTTGCTCGATGGCCACGGTATAAAACTGTGAGGTACCATACCCATTATTTAATGACTCCCACGAAATGCTTGAAGCCATACAATTCTGAGTAATAGACAAACCTCCATCGTGCGCTGATAGCATCACATTATTATCGCTCGGCAAAAATACTAGGACATGATTATCCGGATGATGATTAGGCCAAATATAATTCGATGGATTTTGGGCATCGCACTGATAGCCGCCAATCCATTGATAATTAAGCTCACTTTGAAAAGCATCTGTACTGCGATATAAATTAGTTCCCCCAATAAAAACTACATCCTCTTCACTAGGATGATAATTGATTAACATATCATAAGAATTTTGCGTTTGAAAGTAGCCAAAATTAAAATCATAAAATCCTAAGCAATCGCCTTTAGGTAGATTTGCAGTTCTATTCTCCCAAGCACCATTTATTCCACTCCCATCCCCCGAAAGATATGTATAATGCCATAATTCATGATTATCAATAGATGGATTGGTTGCAGCGTCAACTATAAAAAGAAGTTCATCTGACATAAAGGGATTAAAATCGCTTTCTATTCTACGAAATGAAGTAGCAAAACCATTAGGCGTGATATCTGTCCAAGACAAGCCATCAGAAGAACGCCATATACCACCATTTTGAGCATCAGCACTCAACGTAGCGTAATAGTTACCTGAAGCGCTTACATCGACACTATTTTGATTCCCAAAATTGATATAGTTAAATCCATTTGGAGAACCATCTGCTATTAAAACGTTTTGCCAAGAGGCACCACCATCTTGAGAAATAAACACTCCTGCAAAAGAAGCGCAGATAACATGCCCGTTAACAGGGTTTACTTTAACATCGCTTACATATTTAAAATCACCAAGATTACTTATTGCGTTCGCACTATCATTAGCTGTAGATTCTAAAATGCTCCATGATAGACCGTTATCAATAGACTTATAGATTCCATGTCCCTCGAGGTCTGCACTATTTCCACTTAATTCTCCTGTACCGTAATACCATATATTTTGAAAACCAACTCTTGTATCCTGAGCAATAGAAGTAATAGAGTGAAGCATAAGGTTTGTTGTAACTTTGTTAAACGTTTGGCCACCATC
The DNA here is from genome assembly GCA_037624485.1 of Chitinophagales bacterium. Lineage (GTDB taxonomy): Bacteria > Bacteroidota > Bacteroidia > Chitinophagales > UBA8649 > JAFMKE01. The sequence continues at coordinate 8,914 of JASJJC010000023.1, read as the reverse complement.
TTCGGAAATCCAAAGCCCACCACTAACACCCCCAGCAAAGATCCTATTTTCATCGCTAATATCAAGAGCTATGGTCCTTGTGCGACCACCCACATTTACCGGTCCTCTTTCTTGCCAGTTTATATCACTGAGTGATTTTGACACCGACATAGATTGAATAAATTGAAACTCTTCTTTAGAAATATCATCCGGAATTTTACCACTAATAGGGCTATGCAATCTATCCCACTCATAATCTTGACGGGCGAGTGTGTTTTCACCGTCCCCGAGCGCGTAAACAGATGAAATTTTATGCTGATAACTTGTATTCGTGCAAGCTAGTAAAGCAAACATAAGCAAATAAATAAAAAATAATTTCTTCATTGACTAAAAATAAAAAACTCCTAGCAGAAACTAGGAGTTTTTAAAAAATATAGTAAATAAATTTTATTTATTAAAGTACTTTTTAGCACCGTATGCCGCTAGTCCACTTAATAGGATTGCTATACCCCCATCAATTGGGACGCCAACAGGTGGCGGTGGTGGTGGTGGTGGAGCCGGTTGAGCAAACACATAACTTAACGTGAATGGCGCTATTAACAACACCGAAAGTATTAAAAATTTTAACAGGTTTTTATTTGTAGAAGTTTTCATTCTTTTATTTTAAGATTCAAAGATAATAAAATTGGGCAGATTTTGAAGCATCTGCCCAATTCTTATATAATTATTTTGTTATTAAAATTGTTTCGTTGACAACTTGTTGACCAATTTGAACTTTCACTAAGTAGTATCCATCCGCCCAATTTACATTTTGGATAATTTGTTTACCACTAGACTCAAGCCCTACAGAAGCTAATTCTTGACCCAACAAGTTATAAATTGAAGCCTGAACTTTACCTTCATTGATATTAGTAAAATTCAGCACTACATCCCCATCAGACTCATAGATTGATAAAGAACCATTACCAATTTCAATAACTGTTGTAGTTTTCTCAGCAACCTCGATTATTCTAGTGGCAACAGCCTCACAAATATCATTAGCAGCAAAAACCTCAACAACATATTGACCAGGTGTTGTAAACTCGAAGCTAAACAACTCTGTTTGCGCTACAACTTGACCATTGATTGCCCATTCATAAGTGAAGGCATTTGAACCGTTGAACTCAAAGTCAATAGATTCACCTGATTCGATAGCACTTGCACTAGAAATGATACCAGCTGTAACTGGAGTAATTTCATCTACAGTGATATCATAGGTCTGAGATCCACCATATTGGTCATATACCTCAATCGTATAATCACCAGCTGCAAGTTCATTACTTGAACCGTCCAATACACCAAGACCTATAACAAAACCTTCATTAAAGATATTGTATTCTCTTCCGTCATTGGTATTATCGATTATCGTACCGTTAGTATTCTCACAAGTAGGCTCAACTAAGTTGAAACTTACCGGTAATACAAAATGTATCTCAAATCTGTCCGAACCATTTTCAGAAGGATCTGCAGTAAATGTGTAATCTCCATTAATAATATTATGGAAAACACCATTTACTTTATCCTCTAAATAAATAGTAGTGTTTACTGGGAAGTCTGTCATACCAGTGAAGCTTAGGGATGCAGCTGACTGACTTTGAGCGATAAGTCCCATTGGAACTGACATACCTAAATCATTCAGATGTAAACCATTCAAACTTAACATTTGCGTGTTATTACGTGTATACAATGTAGGTTTATTTACATCGCTTTCACGTTTAACACAATCACCGTTATTATCAAAGTTAGCAGTTGCAATATCACTATAATATAAGTAAGTAATATCTTGGCTTTGATTAACATTCACTATAACCTCTAATTTATAATCAAACCAATTATTTGATTTGTAGAACTCCGGATTATTTGTCGCAATTCTATCATTATTAGACACACTAAATGTACTAGGAGCTGTTGCTTGAGCAATAAATCCTTGCATAATTGGTATTTCAGTCATACCAACTAACATTGGTTGATACGTACCAGCAAAAGCCGTGGTGTTATCATAAAACTGAGCAGATGTAAAACCACCTGTAGTTATAGCAGAAACATTAATAGGTGATGGGAACGGATTAGACAATACATGCCATCCAGAAGCATTAGCAACATTTCCAGTTGATAAACCTGAGAAACTTTGAGCACCAGTATTAGGTGAGCCTGTGACACTTATGACTGACCCTAAATCCATCCATCCAGAATAGCCTCTGGAAGAAGTTAGAGCACCTGCATCACTAATCGCTGTCCATCCTTCAAGGTAACATGAAGTTGGCGCAGACTCATTCCACTCAAACAAATTAGAGTAAGGTGAATTAGCATCCAGTATTGTTGGATCACATGCAGCAGTTGGCACAATAGCACCTAAACCATTTGGGTAATTAGCATATTGCTGGTTTAGACCTGAAACTGAACCATTAGATACCGCCGTTCCAAACAAACGTTGACCAGTTGCAATTCCACCTAAAACTGTGCTTGAAGCAACATATCTTTCTTGCGTTAAATCACCTGTGTATGTACCTCCAATTGAAGAGAAATCATCAAAATATGCTGTACCATTAATATCTGATTTCAATGTAATTGATCCACCAGTAGCATCAATGTTACCTCCATTTAACAATAGAGCATTTGAGATATCTAAATTATTAACAACTGAATAATCACTAGTTAACATCAAATTATTAATAGTTGAACCCGCAGAACCTGTAATTGAGGTTCCTCCATTTGTTCCGTTTAAGCTAACCCAACCTGAGCCAGCAATACTAGCATTTCCTGCAATAGTAACATCACCACATATACCAAGCGTATCACTTGCTGCTAAAACTAAAGCATTAACGGTTGATGCCATCCCAAAATTATTACATTCAAATAGTGAATCAAATGTAGGATTATTTACAGTCAATGGTATATATATATCCGTAGAACAATCCGGAACCGATCCTGAAGACCAGTTGGCTGGATCATCATCATCGGTGCTGGTACCTAACCATGTATTAACACCTTGAGGGATACAAGAAATCGCAATATCTAAATTACCTGTGCTAGTTCCAAACCCACTTGGTAAAATATAGTATGTAGTTCCTAAAACGGAGTTAAAGGTAATAGCAGATTGAAGTGCAGGACATAAAAGCCCGTCATCATTACTCTCAAAACAAGATAGTGTACTACATGTGCCATTTTGGCTTGTGTAAATATGTAATTTAGTATCAAAGTCAGAGTTACAAAGAGAAACTTGAATCTCATCCCCCGTACCTGTAAATGTATACCATACGCCTATCCCAGGAGTTCCTCCAGTACCGACTCCACAAGCTCCCGCTGAAGCATCACTTGTAGCAGCAGTTGTATTAACAGTTTCAACTTGGCCACAAGTCAACTCAATAGCATCAACACAATCATCATTGGCTGGAGCTACAAATGCAGTTGTGAAAGATACAGTTGACCAATTGGAAACATTTGAATTTCCACATAATGCTCTTACATGAGCATAATATGTAGTTCCAGAAGTTAAACCACTTGCAGATTGACTTGTTGCACCAACATTAGCACCGGCCACAGGTGGAGATGATGAAGTTGAAACCTCATAATTCCAAAACTGTTCAGCGCAACCTAGAACCCAATCAATATCCGCTGAATTCGTTGTAACATTGCTTGCCACAAGACCTATAATATCTGGACAAGGTGGCGGAGGTGCAATAGATATCAAGTAATCTTCTGTTTCACCCCAATTAGATTGATAGATACAAGGGTCAATGGAAGGACCATTGTTATTGTATATACATCTAATACGAAGTCTGTAGGTTCCTGGCGTAGGATTACACGCTAGTGTGATAGGGAATGTAACATTACCACCTAATACACCTACTTGAAAACTACCAGGGACAGGAGATGTAGTATTTCCAATAACCTCACTTCCTGGAGTACCAACAGGTGAATTATCAAACACACCATCTTGGTTGTAATCAATCCAAGCTTTGTATCCTTCACCCCACTGCCCAGCATAAACTGTGCAACCATAAGTTGTACCTGCATTTAATGTAGTCGTCAAAGAAAGACTGTCAGTGTAGTCACTGTATCCGGCAGTACCACTTGGGCAACCGGTTCCTGAATTATTATCTAAAGTATTCAAAATCACTCTTGCAATCACATCACCATCTAAACAACCTGAATTAGTAGTTGTACCATAAACTGGCTCGCAATAGCAGTCTTGAACATTTGGATCTAGGGTTATATTCAATGGAGTAGTAGAGTTAGAAAGACCACTATTTGTACACGTCACAACACATTGGAACCATGTATCAGCAACAATAGATGTATCAAAAGTTGCAGATGTTCCCGTAGCTATATCATTGTATGTGATTCCATCACTTGAACTCTGCCACTGATAAACATATCCTAGCACAGTAGGAACATTTTCTAGGCTTAGAGTAAAACCAAGTTGGCTACAAACAACTGTATCTGATGATGAAACATCAACACCACCTAATGAAGGCGTTCCGCTACATTGTTCCGGCTCAGTTGTAAAACTAAAAGGTCCTGACCAATCACTCTGGTCATTTGCGCCACAATTAGTTCGCACGTAATATTGATAATCTGTACCTGGGGCTAATCCACTCAAAATTACTGTGTCACTTGCAAGAGAACCGTAACCAGCAGTTGGAGCTGTAGGAAGTCCAAGAGGAGATTGACCAAAAGCAACATCAAAAAGTGTTGAATCACTTGACCAAGAAACTAATGCAGAATCAGATCCTACGTTAAATGCTGTTAATGCAGTAGGAGGTACGCACGATTCTAGCGTAGTGAAAGGACCGATTGTTGTCCAAGCACTTTCACCATTTCCGGTAGCACCACTTGTCTCACAATCTGCTCTTACATGCGCATAATAAACCGTATTATCATTTAAGCCTGTCGCAAATAATGAGTCACTTGATACATCCTCAAAATTTGCAGGAGCACCAGGGATTGAGTCAGTTGAGACGCTAACATCCCAAACTGTTTCTGCACATCCAAGAAGCCATGTTAAACTTGCAGAAGAGTAACCTACGTTGTTTACAGCAAGATTTGTAATTACTGGGCAAGGTGGTGGCGGAGCAATACTAATCAAGTAATCTTCTGTTTCACCCCAATTAGATTGATAGATACAAGGATCAATGGAAGGACCATTGTTATTGTATATACATCTAATACGAAGTCTGTAAGTTCCTGGCGTAGGATTACAAGATAGAGAAATAGGGAATGTAACATTACCACCTAATACACCTACGGATCCACTACCAGGGACTGGAGATGTAGTATTTCCAACAACCTCACTACCTGGAGTACCAACAGGTGAATTATCAAAAACACCATCTTGATTGTAATCAATCCAAGCTTTATATCCTTCACCATACTGTCCTGCATATACTGTGCAACCATAAGTTGAACCTGCACTTAAGGTAGTTGTCAAAGAAGGATCGTCGGTGTAGTCACTGTAACCAGCAGTACCACTTGGGCAACCAGTTCCTGAGTTATTATCTAAAGTATTCAAAATCACTCTTGCAATCACATCACCATCTAAACAACCTGAACTAGTAGTTGTACCATAAACTGGCTCACAATAGCATTCTTGAGGGTCGTCAAGGGTAATTTGCACAGGTGAAGAAGTACCAGAGAGGCCACTGTTTGTGCAAGTTACCACACATTGAAACCATGTATCGGCTGCAATAGATGTGTCAAATGTTGCAGATGTTCCCGATACTATGTCATTGTAGGTAATACCATCACTTGAACTTTGCCACTGAAAGGTCAAGCCTATATCAGTTAATGAATTTGTAGTGCCTAGAGTAATATTGACTCCAACACAAGCAGTGTCAGACGTTGAGGTAGTTAGTCCTGGAACAGGGGTTCCTACACATCCAGTAGGCGCTTCTACAACAAAGAAATCATCGACTAACAAGTCATTAAAATAAGCACTACCTCCGACAACAGATGCCACTTGCTCTAATTTAAACTGTGTAGGACTTGAAATTCCAACAGGCACAATTGCAGTAACTTCAACCCAATTTGGATCATTTGCACCATATGTATTCAATAAATCCCAAGAAGTTCCATTCCAAACCGATAGTTCAATGGTGTTTTGAGCTGCATCATCTGTATTATTACTAAGTATCCAAAATCCAACTTGAGTGGATGTTAGAGTAGAGATATCAATTGAAGGAGAAATTAACTCATTAGAACCAATACCACCTGAACCATCTATCCAAGTAAAATTTCCTGAACCTGAGGTATGGTCATTTGACCCTGCAACCCCATAACCTGGACCAAACCCTCCTGAGGCTAAAAATGACCATGGCTCACCGCCTGGCGTGTTAGTCCAACATTGAGGTGTAGTCGTCCCAGCATCAAAACTTTCATTATAAGGAGCAACTTCGCCAGCACATGGTGTCGTGAAAGAGAAAGGTCCAGACCAAGAACTTGTTCCAGATGTTCCGCAATCAGCCATTACCCAAAATTCATATGTTGTTTGAGGTGAGAGGTTATTGACTACCAAAAATGTATCTGTAATACCAACTGTATCACCAGCCAAAGGTTCTGTTGATCCAAAACCAATATCAAATGTTGTTTCTGAACTTGACCAACTTAAGGTTGCACCTGATCCTGTAATAGAAGATGCAGTCCCAGCAGATGGCGATGGACATGAAGGGCATGAAGAAGCAAAAGGACCAGAATCACCTGGTGTACCATTTCCTCCAGATGAAGGTCCCATACCAAAGGAGCCATTGGATGTAAAAATTACGGCACCAGTTGGATCTGTTAATTGATATGCATTTTCGCCTGGGTAACCACCACTTTGATCATAGATAAAAGTAATTTGTTGTCCTGTAGAAACAATTATTGGAAAAACAGCTGACTGACCGGAAGCAACTGTGTAGGTGCCATCTAAAACTCCATCAACATAGACTTCTAGATTATTCCCATTCCATCCGTCTCCCCAAGAATCCCAAAGTTCGACTTCATAATTGCACTGTGACTTGACACTAAAGCTGGTTAAAAACACAGCAATTACAAGTAGTAATTTTTTCATAAAACGTAGTTTTTTAGTTTAGATAAGTAAGTTTGACTGCTAAATATAATAATTATTTATAGAAAAATAAAACAGAATTAAAAATAAATTGATTCACCTTGAAAAAACGACCAAAAAAATTAAGAGTAAATTGATAATAATTTAAATATCTAAAAATATCAGTTTTTTTTGTTAGAGTTACTCTTTAATTAAACTGAAAAAATTTTCATGGGAAAGAGAATTGATGCTTAGGTAATATGTACCAGGCGGTAAATCATCTAACATTTGTAATGTGTATTTTTTTTAGTAGAATTAGAATTCTCTGTAACCTCGATTTTTGTAATTAATCTTCCAATTATGTCCAATAATTTAAATTCTACACCTTCAATATTTAAAAAGGGAATTGAAACATGAATTTCTTTATTAAATGGATTGGGTGAAGCCTTGGTTTCACCCAAATCTATACCAACCAATCTTAAAACAAGTGAAGTATCTTGAAACTCAATATTTACACTGTGATTCACAGCACATCCATTATTATTTAAAATATTTAGTGCATAAAGACCTTCATCAAGATAAATCAACTGACTTCCAATTTCAATACTATCGACGCTAACTATGTAAGGTGGCATTAAGAGTTGTCCCTCCCGTTTTTGGGACATGAATAAAAATTTGAGTCTCTTTTAACATTTTTTTACTTGATTAAAAATTGTTTAAAAAATAAATGCCCCGGCATATTATGAATACTAATTCCTTTTATGTTTTAAAAATAATTACTTTTGATAAACTTATTTAAAAAAAGCAAAATTCTATGAAAAAATTTTTTCTAATTCCTCTCATTCTAATATCAATTGCTCCATTATTTTCTGCAGAAAATAATGATAACAGATCCATGGAGCTAGAAGAAGTTATCAGTCAATCAGAGCAAATAGTCGCAATAGTTTTGACTTTAGATGCAGAATCAGCGAATGCAAGTGTGCAGATGACTAATATTGAAGAAGCTTATGCCAATGCAAATACATCTGATGAGAAAGTCAAAGCCAAAAAAGCTTTTGCTTTTCTTAAGAAATTTTATTCAGCAAAGTCTTTTTTGGAGATTTTGGATATGGCTTCAGGGAATATGACCTTAAAAAGCCATCAGGTAAGTACTCGAGAAAATTCAGAAATTCATTACTTTATCTTTGTTCTTTGATAAGCTTCATCATGCAAGCTTCATTCTGATAAGTGAGGCGAAAAAAATAGATCCCTCTGCCTAGTGATTCCAAGTTTACTTGAAAACCCCTGTGCAATTCTGATGAGGGAAATAACTCTTGATTTTGAAGTATTTTTTTACCTGAAACATCTATTATTTCCCAGCTAAGTATACCCCGAAAGGGTATTGTTGTAGATATCCAAATTAGATCTTCTATTGGATTAGGTTTAATCGCTATTTCAAAAGATCGGTTGTGATTTATATTTTCAAACAGGTTTGTCCCTGTTTCAAAAGGTATAATTAATAAATCTTCATATTCACAGCCATTAGAATCAATAACAACTAATACATATTCCCCTGAATCCATAGTTATGGAGGAACTTGCAATTTCATTACTATCTAATAAAATCCTGTAAGGAGGAACTCCACCATTAGCCAAAATATGAATACTCCCTTGGCTATCCAACGTTTGTGCTTGAATATCTGCTTGCACATTTAAAGGGAAAGGCGCGTCTACCGAAATCGAATCCGTGTACTCACATCCCAACTCATCCAGGTAGTTTAAAGTATAAACGCCTGCACTTAATCCAAAGAGACTATCCCCGTCTTGGCCGGTCGACCATAAAATTTCGAAGGCCTGACCTTCATTGGTGATTTGAACTGCTGCCTGCCCATCT
>JASJJC010000022.1:0-16584 GCA_037624485.1 Chitinophagales bacterium | reverse complement strand
CTTGAGGGCCTATAGCTCCTGTTAATCCAGTTGGTCCTTGAGGCCCTATAGGTCCTGTTGACCCAGTAGCACCATCAGTACCGTTTGTTCCATTTGTTCCGTCAGTACCTGCTGCACCAGTAGAACCTGTTATTCCGGTTGGCCCTTGGGATCCAGTTAATCCAGTAGATCCTTGAGGGCCTATAGCTCCTGTTAATCCAGTTGGTCCTTGAGGCCCTATAGGTCCTGTTGACCCAGTAGCACCATCAGTACCGTTTGTTCCATTTGTTCCGTCAGTACCTGCTGCACCTGTAGAACCTGTTAATCCGGTTGGCCCTTGGGATCCAGTTAATCCAGTAGCACCTTGAGGTCCTATAGCTCCTGTTAATCCAGTGGATCCTTGTGGTCCCGCAGGTCCTATAGGTCCTGTTGACCCAGTAGCACCATCAGTGCCGTTTGTTCCATTTGTTCCGTTAGAACCTGCTGGGCCTTGTGCACCTGTTGCTCCATTAAGTCCATCAATTCCATTCGTGCCATCTATACCGTTAGTTCCATCTGCTCCATCTACACCATCATTTCCTGCTGGACCTTGGCCATTCCCTGATGTTTTTGCATACAAGGCATAGGGTACACTCATCAATTGGCTTGTTCCCATTGTTACATAGCTTGCACCGCCGTTGATGTCGATAGCTGTTTCCATAAAGTAAGGTCCATTTGACCAATCAATAGCTGAAAAATCATCTGTGCTTGTTCCTGTTCCTATTTCTAGGTTGACTAAGCCATAGGCATTGGTGGTTGGTGCAAATGTTTCTGTATAAACTGCTGTACCTCCAATGGAGCCTTGCTGAATCGTCAGTTGCATCCCGACCGCTTTATCGGTCATTGGATTGCTTGACGCATCTCTTACCACTGCTTGGTATTTAAAGCCTTCTGGAGATTGGGCCATAGAAAGTGATACAAGCATTGTCAAGGCAATCAAAACAATTTGTAGATTCTTCATTCTGTTTAGTTTATGTTATTTTTTAGGATTTCAAATTTAACAAAAAAATAAAGATTAAAAAATTATTGTCCAATACACTTGGACGTAAGGCTGAAAAATCGTATATTATGGCTTTATTAATTTTTTAAAAACAAAACCAATTTATGATTGTATTTTCAAAAAAATCAGACCGATTTTTTAATTATGTGAGTAGTCAGTTTAATAAGGAATTTTCTAAATCTAAAGACTTCATGCCAATAAAAGGTATTGTAGAAGCTAAGTTGTATTTCGAAAAGCCTGAGGAGGAAGCTAAATTTGTTATTCAAAAAGACGAATTAGAACAGGGTATTATTCAAGATGAGATTTATAGACAACTGCCCGATACTATGTATTATTTGAAATAGCTAATAACTATTTTAAACGGAGGATTAAGAGTAGATAAAACTTAAAATTATAAATACGCTTTCATTATATATTTAAAGAACATAATCTAAAATTAAAAAGGCGTCCACCAGCAGTGGACGCCTTTTTAATGTTCGTAATTGGTGCGTCTCTTAGAAGGGATAATCATTAGCTGCAATAATAGCTGCAGCTATCCGTTTTCTTGCTGCTGTGGTATTAAATGGATCCATTTTGGTAAATCGCTTTAATCCCATCAGCATCATTTTTTGTGTATCTCCATCAGTAAAGGCATACAAGGCATGACGACCGCTTGAGTTAATACGCTCCATAGCATCTGATACGTAGGTTTTTGTCATATCAGTATACAAAGAAACTGCTTCCTCTCCTTGCACAGCTGCCATTTTTTGAACCCGTAGAATAGCAGATTCAGCAGCGAATACTTCAATCAACATATCTGCTAACTCCATAAGAATCATTTGCTCTCTATCCAGCTTCTGCATGAATTTTTGGGCAGCTGCACCCGCTGTCATTAAAATTGCCTTTTTGGCTTTGCCTAACGCAATCATTTCTTTTTCCAAAAATCCTGATGGCTCATCACCAAATGAAGGAATGGCCATTAACTCGCCTTGAACAGCCATAGCTGGCTTCATAATATCAAGTTCCCCTTTCATGGCTCTTTTCAGAATCGTTCCAACTGCCAATAAACGGTTAATTTCATTGGTTCCCTCGAAGATTCTGTTGATTCGACTGTCTCTATACGCTCTGCATGCTTGAGTTTCCTCAGAAAACCCCATTCCACCATGGATTTGCACATTCTCATCAGCTGCATAATCGCCTACCTCAGATCCTAGAACCTTCAAAATCGCCGCTTCAATACTATATTCATCAGCAGCAGCTAATTTAGCCTCGACAGCATCCATACCACCGGCTACCAATTCGTTAATTTTATCTTCTATTAAACCAGACGTTCTATATACTGCAGATTCGTTGGCAAAAGTTCTAGTAGCCATTTCAGCTAATTTGTATTGTATCGCTCCGAACTTAGCAATTGGCATACCGAACTGCTCTCTTTCGTTGGCATATTTAACAGCATCACGCACACTTTCTTTACATCCTCCAACTGCGAGCAAACCTAATTTATAACGACCGATATTTAATACATTGAAGGCTATTTTATGTCCTTTTCCAATATCACCTAATAAGTTTTCTCTTGGTATTCTTACCCCCTCTAGAAAGACTTGTCTGGTGGAAGACCCATTGATTCCCATTTTATGCTCTTCCGCATTCAATCGCAAGCCTTCCGTTCCTTTTTCTACTAAAAACCCTGTAAATCCATTTGCACCATCTAATCGGTCATCCTCCTGAACTTGCGCAAATACCGTAAATAAATCTGCAAATCCAGCATTAGTAATCCACATTTTTTGTCCATCTAATATCCACTCAGATCCATCTTCACTCAATTCTGCTTTGGTTTTTGCACCCAATGCGTCAGATCCTGAACCTGGCTCCGTTAGGCAGTAAGAGGATTTTGCTTCGCCTGAAGCCAACTTAGGCAACCACTCCTGCTTTTGTTTTTCAGTACCGTAATATAAAACAGGTAAAGTACCAATACCGATATGAGCTGTAAATGCGACACTCCAAGACTGCGCTCTACCAAAATGCTCAATAATTAAAGAGTCCGTATTAAAATCGAGCCCCATCCCGCCATATTGATCGGGAATACCTGTACCTAATAAACCTTGTTCTCCCGCTTCATGCAATAACTCAATAACTTTGTCGTAGTCTTTGTGTTCAATTGCATCGTAGTGAGGAGCTACACGTTTGTCGATAAACTCTGAAGCCATTTCTGCAAATGCAGCTTGTTCTTCAGTTTTATCTTCTGGAATAAATACATCCTGAGGAGAAGATTCTTTGATTAGAAATTCTCCGCCTCTTAATACTGTTTTTGTTTCTTGTTCTATCATCTTTTTTAAGTATTTAGTACTGAGTACTTTGTAATTAATTAATATTTATATTTTAACTGAGTCCAAAACACTTGGCACTCGGAAGTAATTTTTTATTTTAGTAACTCGTAAATTCCTGCAATTCCTTGACCTCCTCCGATACACGCGGTTACCATTCCGTACTTTTTGTTTCTTCTGCGAAGTTCGTTCAATACTTGAACAGTTAACTTAGTTCCAGAGCATCCAAGTGGATGTCCAAGAGCCAACGCTCCTCCATTCACATTTACAATTGATGGATCCAAATCGGGCATATTCTTCATTACGCCTATCGATTGAGCCGCAAAAGCTTCATTCAATTCTACTAAGTCAATATCACTCAATTTCATTCCGGCTAATTTCAATGCTTTTGGAACAGCCATAACAGGTCCCATTCCCATAATTCTAGGGTCTAGACCAACGGTTGCGCTTGTAATCATCCTGGCTACTGGCTCTAAGCCCAATTCCTTAACCATCGCTTCACTCATAACTAAACAAAAAGAAGCTCCGTCAGATGTTTGTGAAGAATTACCCGCAGTTACCTGACCTCCATTTTTAAACACTGGTCGCAGTCGAGATAGCGCCTCAACTGAAGTATCTGCTCTTGGCCCTTCATCTGCGCTTACGGTATATTTCCTGGTTTGCTTCTTACCATCTTTATAGTATACCTCTTCTACTTCTACCGGAACAATTTCATCTTTAAACAGACCTGCAGCTTGAGCTTTCAATGCCTTTTGGTGTGATTCATACGCAAAAGTATCACTCTCTAACCTTGAAATATCATATTTTTCAGCGATATTTTCAGCGGTTAATCCCATACCAATATAATAATCTGGATGCTCTTTAGCTACCGTATAATTAGGGACTGTTTTGAATCCCATTGTAGGCACTAAACTCATAGATTCTGTACCGCCTGCCAAAATACATTCGGCCATACCTGCTTTAATTTTAGCTACAGCCATGGCAATTGTTTCCACACCTGAACCGCAATAACGATTTACAGATACTCCGCCAACGCTTTCAGGTAAATCGGAAGCAATAGACACCCATCTTCCCATTTGAAGGCCTTGTTCTGCTTCAGGAACTGCATTTCCAACTATTACGTCGTCAATTCTAGCAGGATCTAACTCTGGCGTATCGGCCAAGATATAGTTAATTACCTCTGCAGCTAAATCGACTGGCGTTGTAAATCTAAATCCACCTCTACCTGCTTTCCCAACTGCTGTTCTAAATCCTTTTACAATATATGCTTCCATCTTTTTTTATTTAGTATTGAGCATTTAGTATTAAGTACTAAGACTCTCTATTATCAATTTTGTTTACTTCATACAAGTTACGGCGACCTAACTTGGTAGTCACTTCTAGTTTCTTAAGGGTCTTCCGCTTGTTAAAATACTCTGTATTCTTTCCAAAGTTTTCTTTTCCCCACATAGCGATAAGAATGCTTCTCTTTCTAAATCCAATAAATATTGCTCAGAAACTTGCGTTGGTTGACTTAAATCGCCGCCACACAAGACATAAGCAATCTTTCTAGAAATTAAGGCATCATGCTCACTAGCATATTTTCCCACTTGAAACCCGGCAACTCCAGCATATAATGCCGCTAAACCAGTTCTTCCTAATACCATGATGTCACTTCTTTCGGCTGGCTTGGTATAACCTGCTTCAAACAAATCGATCACTTTTTGTTTTGCTTCTGCGATTGCTCTATCTTGATTCACGACTACAAAATCTTTCATCGGGTCTAGCACACCTATATTAAATCCTTCATGGGCCGAAGTTGCTACTTTAGCCGTAGCGATGTTGGTGAATCGATCTGAAATTTTTGGCACCATCGTATCCTGAGGGCTAAAACTGCTAGATGCTCTCAAAGCAAATTCTTTGGTTCCACCACCAGCAGGAATAAGACCAACCCCTACTTCAACTAATCCGATATACGTTTCGGCTGCTGCCATTGCAGCATCTGAATGCATCACAATTTCGCAACCACCACCCAATGTCATGCCATGAGGAGCTGATACCACAGGAATGGCGCTGTGACGAATCCGCATCACCGTATTTTGAAAATACTTAATCGTAAAGTTTAACTCGTCCCATTCTTGGTCGACAGCCTGCATCATTATCATGGCTAGATTTGCACCAGCAGAAAAATTAGGCGCATTATTCCCAAGAACAATTCCTCGCCAACCATCTTTTTCCGCGATATCAATCGCCTTGTTAATTCCTTCTAAAACTTCGCCGCCGATGGCATTCATTTTTGTTTGGAATTCAATATTCATTACTCCATCACCTAAATCATGAACAGTACAACCCGAATTTTTAAATACAGGGGCATTCTCCCTAAGGTTATCTAATATCACAAAGTTTTCTCTTCCAGATACCGGCTTGAATGCTTTACTTGGAATATCGTAATACTTTAACTCTCCACCTTCTACCTTATAGAATGACTCAATTCCAGCATCGAGCATTTCATCTACCCATGTTGCTGGTGCAAAACCAGCTGCTTTCATTTTAGCAACAGTTTTGGCTACTCCAACAGCTTCCCACTGCTCGAAAGGGCCAATTTCCCAACCAAAACCGGCACGCATAGCATCATCAATTCTAAATAGCTCATCGGAGATTTCCGGAATTCGATTAGAGACATACTGGAAAATCATGTAAGACAATCTGTTTAAAAACTCAGCTGCTTTATCTTTACCAACCGCTAAGGCTTTTAATCTAGCTTTTAAACCTCCTGCCTGCCTGGCTGCCGTAACAGACGCGAATTTCGATTTAACACTTGGCACATACTCCATTTTTGCAAGGTCCAACTGCAAAATGACCTTCTTGCCATTTTCATCTTTTGTTTTTTTGTAGAATCCTTGCTTAGTCTTATCACCTAACCACTTATTTTCTTCCATTTTCAGGACATAGGCTGGTACATCAAAAGTATCTCGCATCTCATCATTAGGACAATTATCATAAACCCCCTTTGCTACTTTAATTAAAGTATCTAATCCAACAACATCAGCTGTTCTAAACGTTGCAGATTTTGGTTTACCCGTTAGAGATCCAGTCAAGCTATCAATCTCAGCAACTGTCAAGCCCATTTCTTGTTGTAATTTAAATATGGCCGACATAGAAAAAACGCCGACTCTATTTGCAATAAAGGCAGGTGTATCTTTGCATAGCACTGGAGTTTTACCCAAAAATAAATCCGCATAATGCTCAAAAAACTTAATAATTTCGGGATCGGTCTTTGTTGAAGGGATAATTTCAAACAAACGTAAATAACGCGGAGGATTAAAAAAGTGTGTTCCACAGAAGTGCTTAACAAAATCTTCACTTCTTCCTTCTGTCATCATTTCGATAGGAATACCTGAAGTATTCGAAGTGATTAATGTACCTGGCTTTCTGAATTGTTCAACTTTTTCAAACACTTGCTTTTTGATATCCAGTCGCTCGATTACTACTTCAATTACCCAATCACAATCCGCAATCAAATTCATGTTGTCATCAAAATTACCAGTAGTAATTCGATTGGCAAAGGACTTATCGTAGATAGGCGAAGGATTTGCCTTTAAAGTAGATTTCAAGGCACTATTCACAATGCTATTTCTTTTGGATTTATTGTCTTTATCTTCCTCTTTTAAGTCAAAAGGGACAATATCAAGCAGGACTACTTCCAAACCAATATTTGCAAAATGACAGGCAATTCGAGATCCCATAACGCCCGAGCCCAACACTGCAGCTTTCCGAATATGCCGATCTTTTGCCGGAATAACTGCTTTAGTTTGTGTACTTATTTCCATATATATATTAAGTTTTAAATCCTATTTATTGTTTATCAAACAAACGTTTGGTAAAAGTAGTTTAAAAATTACATATAGGCAAATAAAATAAGGTTTTAGTCAGCAGACAGCCGCATACATAACTTACTAAACCGATAAAAAATGTATAACTTGCGGTAAAGACGAAAAAAATGCGAATAGATTCTCAACTTATTCGAAGTTATTGGTTTACTGGAGCGGTTGGTCTACTTCTTCTCAATGATTTTATACTGAAACAGACCCTTCACAATTGGTTGACAGGCAAAATATCTGATTTTGCCGGTGTTTTCATCCTCCCCTTGTTCTTAGCAATCTTTTTCCCAAAACGGATAAAAACAATCATCCCTGCCAGTGCCCTATTTTTCGTTTTCTGGAAATCACCTTGGAGCAGTGGCCTTATCGAATGGATTAATATGCTGCCATTGTTCAACTATTCCCGTGTAGTGGATTATACCGATTTAATTGCTTTGCTTATTTTGCCAATGTCCTATTGGATCTATAGCAGAAAAAATGAACTTAACATCATTAAAATTAAGCCTATTTATCCCTTGGCAATTTCAGTATTTGCTTTACTAGCTACCAGTCAAGAATTTGGATTTATGCCACTTAATGAATCATTTGTGGTTCCTCAAAATCAGACAACACTATTCAACACTATTCAAACCGATAGTGCAAGCTTTGCAAACAATGGAATTAATATACAACTTAACGACAGTGCAGTAAGTGACACCCTATATTTCCAACTGATTTTATCACAGGGCTTGATGACTAAGCCCGCATGGATATCGGCATCAATGAATTTCATAGATTCTAGCAGTACCGAATTTTATTTTTTTGAATCTCGGCAAGATGGCGATGATTGCGGATTTTTTAGGGCCCGTTGTGAGGAGAAATATGATGAAAAAGAAGTTATTCTTGAAGAAATTGAAACTCGATTTTTAGACTTACTGTAGAGTTTTGGCTAATACTTATTTCCAATTTAAAGAATTTACCATTGAGCAATCTGATTGTGCCAATAAGGTAAGCACGGATGCTTGCGTTTTTGGCGCATGGTTAAATGAATATATTTCGAAAGGAAGTATTGTTGATGTGGGTTGCGGATCGGGACTTTTAAGCCTTATGCTCGGTCATAAAGAATCAATTTCCATAACTGGAATTGAAATTGAACAAAATTGCCTGAAGCAAGCTGTTTTTAATGTAAACCAAAGCAAGTGGCGCAAAAAAATAGAATTGATTCACGCAGACATGCGAGTGTGGGAAAGTGATGAAAGTTTTGATTTTATAATTAGTAATCCTCCATTTTTCAATAATACATCAAAGAATAGTTCGCCGCAAAAAAATATAGCCAGACAAACAGAAAGCTTAGGCCCTAAAGATTGGGCAAGATTTATTAAACATTATGCTAAAGATAAAACCATAAGCGCCTTTCTATTATCGAATAATGAGGTATTGATGGCTTACCAAAATGAATTGGATCGAATCGGATTGAACCATCAGCAAATCATTGAGTTACATGATACAGTATTGGCCAAAACAAAAAGAGTTATATTATTAGCTTGTGCCGTCCCACTTCCAAAATTGAGCGAAAAGAGTATTTTTTACAAACTTGAGGATAAATCTTATAGTCCTCGATTCATGCAGTTACTTAAGCGGTATTATCTTCATCTTTAATTATTGAAATCATTTTTGAAGACCTACCTTTATACGTGTTAATCCATCGTTATTTTACCATTATTGACTTATGAAAAATATTATAAATAGTTTATTTAAATTATCCATTTTTCTTTCTTTATATGCTTGTGGTGAAACCCCTTCTCCAGGACCGAATTTTGAAAATAAACAGTCCATTAAAAAATATACAAAAGAAGTAAGAATCACCCTTGATGATATTACGAATCCTTTAATGCATAAAGGAGTTGGTCCGATAACAAAGCTTGTATTAAGTGAGGAAATAGATGAAGATATGGCGGCATACGGCCTAGAAGTTTTTAATGCTAATTGTATCGCCTGTCATAAAATGGATTCCCGATTAGTTGGTCCAGCACTTGCGGGAGTAGTAGAAAGAAGATCGCCTGAATGGATTATGAATATGATCTTGAATCCTGAGGGTATGCTAGAGCAAGACACCCTCACAATGGCGCTGTTTAATGAGTACAAATCTCCCATGCTAAATCAACACTTAAGCGAAGAAGATGCGCGTGCTGTGTTGGAGTATTTTAGAGCAGATTTTTAATCCACTGAGTCCTCCCTCCAAAGAATATATTAAGTATTTTTTTTAACGCAGTTTAATTTAGTTTTCTTGTTTAATAAGTTCTTTGGTAAAACTGTTGTTTGTGGGATTAATACTAACCGTATTCCCAGTACTTTATCAAAGAAATAGACAATAATTATTATTATTCTAGAACCTCCCAACTTGTTTTGATCAGAATTTAGCTATTCGTTCAAATTTTTAATAAATAATCGAAAACTAGCTTTATATTTGCAAACCGTTGAGCAGAAATGTATTGATGAAGGAGCCCTGGTGGCGGAATTGGTAGACGCGCTGGATTCAAAATCCAGTTCTTTCGGGAGTGCGGGTTCGATTCCCGCCCGGGGTACGAGAAAAAGAGCCTAACAATTTGATTGTTAGGCTCTTTTATTTTTCTTAAGCTTAAATGTTACTGACCACTCAACCACCTAAAAATATCATTACCATTAGCATATATCAACAAAGAGAATAGCAAAGCCATACCTGCCACTTGAGCAAAGTACATGAATTTTTCTGGAGGAGGTTTTCTGAAGATCATTTCATAAATCGTAAAGACCGCATGTCCGCCATCTAATGCAGGGATTGGAAGTAGATTCATAAAAGCAAGAATAATCGATAAGAATGCAGTCTTGCTCAAGAAAGCATACCAAGAAAAACCGCCTGAATAAAGTTTAGCTATGGTGCCAAAACCTCCTATTTGTCGAAAACCCTTAACTACGGGATCAAACATTAATTTAAACTGACGAACATAGAAAACTAAAGTCTCCCATGACTTCACGGGACCTGCTACTAGCGCTTGAAAGAAGTTATAGTCTCTATGCGTTATCTTCAAATCACTCTTAGTGAAAAAGCCCATTGCAGAGTTCTCGTCTAACTGGGTGCTGAGCGCTAAAACTTCTCCATCTCGTTCAACTTCAAAATTAACTTGCTTATTCGGTTTATCTTTCTTTAAAAGGAGTAAATCTTGGTGATATTTCACAGGCTCACCTTCAAAACTTACTAGCCTGTCGCCTGCTAATGCACCATTATCTGCTAAGACCTTACTCGTCACCGAATCGATAATACTTAGTTCTGCGGTTGCAAAAAGTATAATACTAGGATCTTCTATTACCCCTTTATAAAAGAGCTTATCTATTCCAGTTATTGTTCCCTCCTGTCCATCACGCACATATGTTATGTTATCCGCCAACGAAAAGAGCATTTCTAGCTTCACTTTCTTAGCATCCTTTATTTTTTCACCATTTACATGCGTAACGATATCACCATTTTGAAGGCCTAGAGCAGCACCTGTTGAGTCGACGTATATCCCATGCACCTGATCTTCAACCTTTAGGTAATTATCGCCCCACACACCTGCTATCACTGCATAAATAACGAATGCCACTAAAATATTGACAATAATTCCTCCAAGTAAAATGATTAAGCGTTGCCACGCTGGCTTCGCTCTAAACTCATGCTCCTGAACAGGTTGTTTAAGCGCATCGGAATCCATACTTTCATCCATGATACCAGACATCTGTACATATCCCCCAAAAGGAAACCAACCAATACCGTACTCCGTATCGCCAACTTTCTTTTTATATAAAGCAAATTTTGCCACTTCTGGCATTGGGAAAAGGAAATCAAAAAAAAGATAAAACTTTTCTACACGAACCCCAAAGTATTTGGCTGTGAAAAAGTGACCTGCTTCGTGAAGAACAATTAGTAGCGATAATCCTGCAAAAAATTGTACCACGGTAATGAATGTTGCCATAGTTATAATTGAAGCGCAAGATTACGAAAAATAAGCCACTTTATAGTCAAATTAACCCTTTTTCACATACTTCAATAGCTTATCAGCTAATTCGCGATTATTTGCTAAATGTTGAACCTTGTTTTGACCACCAACTTTCTCATTTTCCGCAAAGTATGAGGCAAATCCACCGGCTTCAATAAGCGTAAGCTTTATTTGCCCTAAGAGAGCTCCTTGTCTTAAATCCCGATAATAGCTATTCCTACTTTGCACCAGTTCATCCAACTTTTTGGTGTATAGAGCAAGATCAACATCTCCAGCATTCTCCAACTCTATAAACCATTCATGACAGGATTCACCTCCATCTGAAGCGACAATTGGAGCCACGGTAAACTCAGTATATTTGACTAGCATATCAGCACTTGCCTGACTGATAGCCGCTTCAACTTCTTCTTGAATAACGTGCTCACCAAAAGCAGAAATAAAATGTTTGATTCGGCCAGTAACAACAATCCTGAATGGGTTAACACTCACGAATCTCACTGTATCGCCCGTATTGTATGCCCACAAACCCGCATTTGTACTAACAATCAAGACGTAGTCCACTCCAAGTTCAATGCCTCCTAAATGCACACGATTGGCTTGCTGGTTATATATTTCTTCTGATTTGACAAATTCGTAAAAAATACCAGCTTCCAAATTCAATAATAAACCCTCATCCTTTTGAGAATCTTGATAGGCAAAAAACCCTTCTGAAGCTGGATAAGTTTCTATTGCATCCACACCCGCACCGAGTAAAGCAGTCATTTTGTTTTGATATGGTTTATAATTAACACCACCATGCACATACAATTGGAGGTCTGGATAAATAGTTTTTAAATTTTCAGCACCCGTCTTTTTTAAGAGTTGCTCAAAATACATGACACACCATGGAGGGATACCACTCAATAATGACATCTTTTCTTTAGCAGTCTCCTCAACTATAGCATTCAATTTTCCGTCCCAGTCTTCTATGCAATTGGTCGTATAAGATGGGAGTCTATTGCCTAAAAGCCACGAAGGAACATGATGGTAAACTATACCCGATAACCGGCCAATCTTGATACCATTTTCTTCGTCTAAACTTGGGCTACCTTGAAGGAAAATCATTTTTTTTGAAAAGAAATCAGTAATACCCGTTTCATTTACATAAGCAAATAAACAATTTCTTGCAGCCTTAATATGATGCCCAATGGAATCTTTGGTGATAGGTATATATTTTGAGCCACTGGTCGTGCCACTGGTCTTTGCAAAATAGATGGGTCGACCTTTCCAAAGCACATTCTTTTCACCATTCCGAGCTCTAAGAATATACGGCTTTATTGCTTCGTAATCTTGTATTTCAACTTGACATTTAAAGTCATAATATTGATCAATTTGATCAAAATTATGATTTATTCCGAAGCTAGTATTCTTAGAGTTTTTAATTAAGTAACCAAATGTATTTAACTGATTTACAACACCTAAAAGATGTATATTTTTAGTCTTACGGGTTTGTCTTCTAGCAATCGGCTTTATTAAAAAATCTAGATACCTCATTACTGCAAATTTACTTATAAAAACTAAATTCCTATGCGATTCAATTAACAAATATCATATGTTTTATTACGCAACAAATAAGCTTATATTTATGGCTTAAATCTTTAATAAATTTTTATGAAAATTTTAATCCTCAACGTGCTGACGCTTTGCACCACTCTTCTTATTCAAGCTCAAGACAGCTTATGGTCGCAAAGAAATTATGAAGAACTTCAGCTTCAAGGCACCCAATATATTTATCCTGACAGAGCAGCTAGCTTCCATTTGGATTATCAGGCTTTAAAAGCATACACTTTTAAAGCTTCATTAGAGGATAATTTGAGTAATGTTTCTGCTTCGCCTGTAGTCATTAATGTGCCTATGCCTAATGGTAGTTTAACTGCTTTCAAAATTGTAGAATCTCCCGTTTATGAAATGGGCCTCACAGAAAAGTATCCTGAAATGAAAACATTTCTTGGATACAATCCTAACCATCCGACTTGGTCTGCTAGATTTGATATAACACCCGCTGGTTTCCACGGAATGATACTAGGAACTGATAAGGGAACGATTTTTATTGATCCGATTATGCATCTTGGCGATATTAATCACTACTTCTCTTATTATAAAGATGACTTTAAAAGAGAAAATGAACAGTTAATTTGTCACCTAGATGAAGAAGTGCCGTTTAGCACAACGTCTTCAAATAATAATGGGATTATTAAAAGTTTTGGATCATGTGAATTAAGAACCTATCGGCTAGCAGTTTCTGCCACTGGAGAGTATACTGCATTTCATGGTGGAAGTGTTGCCCAAGCCCTAGCGGCTCAGGTCACCACTATGAATAGGGTTAATGGTGTTTTCGAAAGGGATATATCAATAAGAATGAATCTTATCGCCAACAACGACTTAATCATATACACAAACGCCGGAACAGATCCTTTTACCAATGGCAATGCAGGAGCTATGATCAATCAAAATCAAACCAACACTGATGCAGTTATTGGATCAGCTAATTATGATATTGGTCATATTTTTGGAACAAACAGTGGAGGTCTAGCGCAGTTATATTCGCCATGCTCAAACAATAAAGCACGAGGGGTAACTGGAGGTCCCGCTCCTATTGGCGATCCTTTTGACATTGATTATGTATCGCATGAAATGGGGCATCAATTTGGAGCTAACCATACTCAAAACAATAGTTGCAATCGAAATGGGGCTACCGCAATTGAGCCAGGAAGTGCCTCAACAATTATGGGTTATGCAGGAATTTGTAATCCAAATATTCAAAACAATAGTGACGACTACTTTCATGGTATTAGTATCGAGGAAATGGGCAATTTTATTACAAGTTCGGGGCATAACTGCCCTGTAAAAACTCCGTTATCCAATTTAGCCCCTACTGTAACTATACCACAGACAACAATAAATATTCCTGCAAGCACTCCTTTCAGTTTAACAGCCTTAGCTACTGACCCTAATTCCTCAAATACCTTAACTTACTGTTGGGAGCAAATGGATAATGCAGTGGCCACTATGCCGCCAACATCCTCAAATACTGATGGACCTGCATTTCGCAGCCTCGACCCGAGCACTAGCCCGACAAGATATTTCCCAAATCTACCTGATGTTATAGCTGGGAATAACCCAACGTGGGAGGTTCTTCCATCTGTCACAAGAAGTATGGATTTTAGAGTTATGGTAAGAGATAATGCTCCGGGTGGCGGCTGCAATGACCATGCAGATATCACCGTAGAAGTTGATGGTAACGCTGGCCCATTCATTGTGACTAATCCAAATAATTCAGGTATTACTTGGACAGGAAATACCAATACCACAGTAAGTTGGGATGTAGCAAATACCGACCTTTCGCCCGTAAGTTGCAGTAGCGTCAATATTCTCATATCTTATGATGGAGGGCTAACTTTTCCAGATACACTAGCGAGCAATGTGCCTAATGATGGTAGTCAAGTGGTAAGTGTTCCTAATATTGGCACAAGCGATGCTTTGATTATTGTGCAATGCGCGAATGGCACATTCTTCGATGTTTCAAACAATACCTTCACTATCAATCCAATCATAGATGACTTTACCCTTAACCTAAGCAACCCCAATCAAACCATATGCGCGGGAGAAAATGTAAGTTTCGATATTAACATTGGCTTTGTAGGTACATTTAATGATAATGTTTCGCTAAGTTTAACTGGAACTCCTGTGGGGACATCGTTCAGCATTAGCCCCAACAATCAAGCACCGCCATATAACTCGACCCTCACGATTACGAATACCGCAGCAGTTTCTGGCAATTTTAACCTTACCTTAAATGCTTCAAGTTCAACAGGAATTAAAAGCTTACCAATAACTCTAAATGTTTTAGCACGTTTATCTGGTACTGTAAATTTAATAAGCCCATCCAATGGAGAAACTGGCGTAAGTTCGCCGAGCATCTTTTCTTGGACAGCAATACCCAATGCAGACTTTTATAACATTACACTTGCAACTGATTTAGGATTAACTTCAGTCATTGAGAATAGTAATGGATTAACCAGTGAAAGCTATACGTCAGGAATTTTACCAGCAAACACAACCGTATACTGGCAGGTGGAGGCGGTGAATGCGTGTGATACAATAAATAGTGGTCCCTTTTCATTTACTACAATCAATTGTATGACCTATAATAGTACTGACATTCCGGTTAATATTTCAAATTCAGGCACTCCAACAGTTAGTTCAGACCTTTTAATTAGCGGATCTACCGGAATTATAAATGACCTTAATGTAGTCAGTTTATCAGGAAACCATAGCTATATTTCAGATTTATCTTTCATTCTAACGAGCCCCAGCTCAACAGTAAGCACTCTTCTTTCAAATATCTGTAACAATCAAAATAACTTCGACATCCAGTTTGATGATTTGGCCTCAAACAACAATTACCCATGTCCTCCGACGGATGGTTTAAGCTATCAACCAGAAGATAGTTTATCTGCATTTAATGGAGAAAATGCAAACGGCACATGGATTCTCACTATCGATGATGCTTTCAACCAAGACGGGGGTCAGTTAAGTGCTTGGGGAATTGAAGTTTGTTACGCTCCACTGCCATGCTCACCCTTGACCGAAACTATAAACCTAACGGGATGTGATTCCGTTTTATATCAAGGTGACTGGTTTGATTCGGACACAGTTGTCGATGTTTTGATTCAAGGTGTTGGATTGAATGGTTGTGACTCATTGATAAATTATAACATTAATGTAAATTATTCTGCCACAACTTTTGCCAATGTCACCTCCTGCGACCCTGCTAATGTAGGCGTATCGAGTGTTACCAATCCCAATCAGTTTGGCTGTGATTCGGTGCATACCATTACCACAAGCTTGTTGCCGTCAGATGCTACCTTTACCAATGCTACATCTTGTGACCCTGCTAATGTAGGCGTATCGAGTGTTACCAACCCCAACCAGTTTGGCTGTGATTCGGTACATACCATTACGACAAGCTTGGTGCCATCAGATGCTACTTTTGCCAATGCCACTTCTTGTGACCCTTCTAATGTAGGCGTATCAAGTGTTACCAACCCCAATCAGTTTGGCTGTGATTCGGTGCATACCATTACGACCACCTTGTTGCCATCAGATGCTACCTTTGCCAATGCCACCTCCTGTGACCCTGCTAATGTAGGCGTATCGAGTGTTACCAATCCCAATCAGTTTGGCTGTGATTCGGTGCATACCATTACGACCACCTTGTTGCCATCAGATGCTACCTTTACCAATGCTACATCTTGTGACCCTGCTAATGTAGGCGTATCGAGTGTTACCAACCCCAACCAGTTTGGCTGTGATTCGGTGCATACCATTACAACGACCTTTTTGCCAACGAGTATTACAATAGAGAATAT
>JASJJC010000021.1:0-235689 GCA_037624485.1 Chitinophagales bacterium | reverse complement strand
GTATGAGTACTTTGATATCAAAACAGCAAGATTAGAAGGACAAACTAATTTCTTCATTGGCGCACTTGTTCCAAACCCAAGTAAAGGGAATGACGTAGTAAGTGTTAATGTAGAGACGACAACTGGAGAAGTGATGACTGTTCAAATCTTTGATCAAATAGGTGCAGAGGTGAAGAAGGTGACTTACATGTTATTTGCTGCTGAGAACGGTTTAGATATCGATGTATCAGACTTAGTAGAAGGAACTTACTTTTTGACATTTGAAACTAGAATGGGCAAAGAGACAAGAAAACTAGTTGTTATCAAATAACAAGCACATCAATCAAAACAAAAAAAGGGAGGTATTTATACCTCCCTTTTTTTATACCTTCTTTCCGCATAACTGATCTATAAAACGTTTAAGAGTTTATTACTTTAATATTTTTGCTTTGTGGATAACTATGTCTTCTAGAAAAGCCTAAAACTGCTGTTTAACTATCGGTTTTATTATCTTTGATAGATAAGCTTAACTTAAATTTTTAAAGCGATGAGCAAGGAAGAAGAAGACTTAAAAAATGAAAACAGTGCAAAGTATGGTGCAGATGATATCAAGTCGCTAAAAGGATTAGAGGCAGTGCGAATGCGGCCAGGCATGTATGTGGGGGGGACTGATTCTCGGGCCTTACATCATTTGTTAAATGAGGTGCTAGATAACTCTATAGATGAGGCATTAGCAGGACACTGCGATACCATTGATATCATTATCCATGAGAATAACTCAATTACGGTAAAAGATAACGGTAGAGGTATCCCTATTGGAATGAATAAAGAGTCTGGATTATCAGCATTAGAGTTGGTAATGACATCACTTCACGCTGGAGGTAAATTTGATAAAAATTCATACAAAGTCTCTGGTGGATTGAATGGAGTAGGGGTTTCTTGTGTGAACGCCCTTTCATCTCATCTTAAAGCTGAAATACATAGAGAAGGCAAAATAGTTGTGCAAGAATATTCTGAAGGTGTGGCTTTGGCGCCGCCAGTTGAAACAGGAAAATCTTCAGATACTGGAACATCGGTAACCTTTTTGCCTGATGCTTCGATATTTGATGAAGTGAATTTTGTTTCTGAGAAAATTTCAAATAGACTTCGTGAAATGTCTTTCTTGAATAAGAGAGTTCGCATGAATTTTACCGATGAGCGAATAGTTGAAGAAGGTGAAATGTTAAAAATGTCATTTTATAGTGAGAATGGCTTAATAGAATATGTGAAGCATATTGATAAAGCAAGAACTTCCCTATTGGAAGAACCAATATTTATAAGTGGTGGGGAGGATGGTGTGGAAATCGATGTCGCATTACAATACAATACAGGCTATTCTGAAAATTTAGTTTCTTATTGTAATAATATTAACACGTACAATGGTGGAACACACGTCAATGGTTTTAAAAGAGCGATCACGCATTACTTCAAAAAGTATGGAGATAATAATGGTTTCTTTTCGAAGTTGAAATTTACTGTTTCAGGAGAAGATTTTAGAGAAGGATTGACCTCTGTTATTTCTGTTAAAGTGCCCAATCCACAGTTTAAAAGTCAGACAAAAGATGAGTTGACTAACTCTGAGTTAGTAAGTTTAGTTTCACAGTCTGTGGGTAAGGTTTTAGAGGCTTATTTAGAAGAAAACCCTAAAGAGGCTAAGCAAATTATTGATAAGGTAATCATTGCAGCAACTGCTCGACATGCAGCACGCAAAGCACGAGAAGCTGTTCAGCGTAAGAATGTATTGTCTGGTGCTGGTTTACCAGGAAAGTTAGCAGATTGCTCAAACAAAGACCCTGAAGTAGGTGAGATATACTTAGTGGAGGGTGATTCTGCAGGCGGAACGGCGAAGCAGGGACGGGATCGTTCATTTCAAGCGATTATGCCATTGAGAGGTAAAATCTTGAATGTGGAGAAAGCACTAGAATATAAGATTTACGAAAACGAAGAGATTAAAAATATGTTCATGGCACTGGGCGTACGTATCGGAACAGTGGAAGATGAAAAGGCATTGGATATTTCAAAGTTGCGCTATCATAAGATAATTATCATGTGTGATGCGGATGTAGATGGAAGCCATATTGTTACTTTAATTTTGACATTCTTTTTCCGTTATTTAAGACCATTGGTTGAGCAAGGGTATGTTTATATTGCGGCACCTCCTTTATATTTGGTTAAGAAAGGGAAGGAATTCCAATATTGTTGGAATGATGACGAACGTGATGCTGCAGTAGCAAGAATCGGGAAAGGGAAAGACAACACTGTGGGTATTCAACGTTATAAAGGTTTAGGAGAAATGAATGCAGAACAGCTCTGGGAAACAACTATGGATCCTGATACCCGAACTCTTCGTCAAGTGCAAATAGATAGTCCTACCGTAGCGGATAACATATTCTCAACGCTTATGGGAGATGAAGTTCCTCCAAGAAGAGAATTCATTGAGTCACACGCTAAATTTGCTAAAATTGATGTTTAATATATATTTTCAATCCGAATATCATTTCTAATCCTACAGTGAAAATTGAAATTGAAAAAATGGTGATATGATTCTTGTGTCTCTGTTGTTAACCAAGGATAAATCATATGGAATTAAGTTGATCTCTAATCCAAAATTTGCAAATACTTTCTCACCTACTTGATATTGATATCCAGCTCCACCGAAGACATTGCCTTGACGCAAAGGAGCTAAGCTAACAGAGTTAAGGTTAAGGTAGGTTTTTTGATAAACGCCTCTGAGCTGGGCAAATAACCCCTCCCAAATATATAGTCGGATATAGTTGTTACTTCCTACGGTATTCTCCACGTACTTAAGACCTGGATTTGAGTCTTTGAAACGATAATAGTCATAGAGAAGACCAGTACCTATTTCAACTCTGTCCTCCACTATTTGGTAACCGATTGTTGGTGATATACTAAAGCCTAATTGGTTGGCTCCCAATCCAAAGCCCGCACCTCCGCCAATTCGTATTCTACTTAAGTCCTTTTTTTCTTTTCCTTTCTTATTAAAGCCGACAAACTCTTCCTCGTTATTTTGAGGAATTTCATTATCGTATTCTCCTTGCGCAAGGGAAACCTGCATAAAGGCAAAGAGCATAAAAAAATAAAGTAGCTTTCTCATCATACAAAAGTAACGGATAAATTGATAAATTATTTTTTAGTCTTTAAAAGCTAGGGCAATGCGTTTTATAGGCCTGATTCTTTTTTTTCTTAAATACTCCTATTTGAATAAGGGATAACTCAAAACCTCCATTGCCTCTACTGGCTTTGGAAAGTTTGGATAAATTAATATCGTAGTTTAACAAAATTCTTGTTTTGTGATATTGATAGCCAAAAATGGGAGATAAGGCATCTTTCAATCGATAAAACAAGCCCACATATAATTTTGCAGTCTTGTGGTTAGGGGTTTGTTTAAGGTTGAATCCAGCTAGACTTCCTAGCAACAACTCAATAGCTTTCTTTTGAGAAGTAATGAATAGACTACTGCTAATATCAAATTTCCCCTTAATTTTATATACTAGTCCAGCTTGGTACAATTGACGCATTCCTAATCGATTGTTTTGATTGTAAAAACTTTCAATAGGTTGATTAACATGCAATAAACTTACCCCATAGCTTAGGCCTAATTTATCATTGAGTTGATTTTTACCCTGCAGTCCAATACCTATATCAAAGTAGCTTGTTTGTTCTGTATACAATCCTTCATTACTGGGTAAACTTAAATCAAACCCAACTTCGTCAAGCCATTGATTATTAAAGTAAAGGGCACCAAAGTTTATAGAACGGCTGACATAAGCGATTTGGAATCCTACAGATAAAAAGTGCTGGTGTAACTCATCCAGTCCTTTGTGATAGGCCATAGACATATAGGCTTTGTTGGCTATAAGATTCCCATCACCTGCTTGATCATTAATGAAGTTGAATCCTATTCCAGCCCAATCTAAGTTGTTGATTTTTTTGTCAAGAATGGAGAAGTCTGCATAAGCTGAGGAGGAATTGTAATTTAAAAATTTCCCTTCAATAGCCCAGGGCCATTGTTGCTTATGATTGACGCCCAAGCGGTAACTTCCCTCAAAAAAACCAGTATTGGCCGGGTTGTAGGAAAGTGGATTTGCAAAATATTGAGAAAAATGAAGATCTTGAGCATAGGAATATATACTTAGGCTGCACATGCATAAGAATAGGTATGTTTTAATCCTATGTTGTGGCTTACTTCTTTGGTAGACGACAACATTCATCGCAATAGGGTTATATTCCCTTTTAAGGTTTGTGAACTATCATCTAAAAACCTGGCCTTCACTACATAAGTGTAGACTTCTAATTCTTGGGGAACACCTTTGTAAACCCCATCCCATCCAAGATTTTTATCAAAACTTTCAAAGACCAATTCTCCCCATCGATTATAAATTTGGAAGCTTAAATCTATGATGCCCGAACCTTCCACATAAACGATGTCATTTAGATTGTCCCCATTAGGAGAAAATGCATTAGGAACGCCAATCAATGGCATGAAATCAATGAAAATATCTAAGCAAGTAGAATCCAAACATCCATTATTAGATACTTTTAGACAGGGCGAAAAATCACCAACAACTTGATAAAAATGCGCTGGGTTAAGTATGGCTGTATCTGTTTCTCCATCTCCGAAAGTCCAAAGGAAAGATTGAAAATTGATACTTGAATTAGTGAAATTAACCAATTCAGGATAAAGGTAATATGAAGAATCTGTTGTGAAATTAGCGATAGGTGGAGGTACAATCTGAACAATTGCAGTATCACTGGAAATATGTATGCAGGTGGCAGAATCGATAACCGTCAATATTACGATATAATCTCCCCCTGCAGCATAACTAATCGATGGCTCAAATTCATTGGAAGTTTGTCCATTACCAAAATCCCAAATAAAAGTTTCTGCGGATGGATTGCTAAAGTTTGTAAATTGTAACGGAGTATTTATACAACCCGAATTAGTTCCAATTTCTGCATCAATGTTTGGAGCGTAACTGACTATGGTGGTATCCCAAGCTTCAGTTTCACATTTAGTCGTATCGGTGACATGGAGAATTATAGTGTATTCTCCAAAGTCCGTATAGATATGTGATACTTCATTGCCTGCATTCAAAAATTCCGTTCCATCTCCCATAAACCAGTCGTAAGTGCTTGAAGTTATATCTATGGCCCCCACAAATACACCCAAGCTATCGCACTCGGTGTATAGCGTATCTATTTGGCTAGCTATGATTGTATCGTTTCCAACAATCACGTTTAGAAATGCGGTGTCTCTCTCATTGCAAGAATTCGGATCAATACCGATTAACATGACTTCAAATATTCCTGTATCAACATAGGTATGCGAGGGATTGGCTAGGTTTGATGAGTCCCCATCGCCAAAATACCATTGAAATTGGCTGACATCTTCCAATACACTTTGGAAGCTTACAGTCAGTGGAACGCAGCCAGTTGCTGAGGGAAATGCATCCAATTCAACATTCGTAATAGCAAGACCAATATCCAATTTAACAAGACCCACGTTACAATTATTAGACGCGGAGCTCACACTAAAACCACCGGAAGAGGGGAAGCTTCCACCTCCACATGAGGCACAGATAGCTTGATAAACAATTCCACGTTGATCAAAGCGACTGGTACCGCCATCGACATGTTCTGCAGCTGTTCCGCCGAAATAAGAGCCAAATAACTGTCCTGAAGCGTTCTTTTCCAGTACAAAAAAGTAGAAGTCTCCACCGCCGGAAGTGCCCATTTGAAAAGCATCTGCAGTGACAGGTAGTCCGCTGATATTGGGATTGCTCAGACTAATATTTCTGTTTTGATTCGTGTTGCCGCCCCAGCCGGAGACATACACTCTTTCACAATCATCAACGAGAAAAGCTGTAGGAGAGATATCCACTACTGTACTGCCTGTGCCAAATGGGGTGCTGTATATGGTATTACTTAGGTTGTTATCTAATTTATGAATAAACTGTTTACCTAAGGGGAAGTTAAACCCAGAATTTTCGACGGGATATGTGCCCAAGGTTTGTCCTACAACATAAACATTACCGTCCTCATCAAGATCTACAAAATAAACTTGGTCGAAGTCTCCTGTGCCAATAAATGTCGAGGCAAGTAAGCTTCCGTTTGATGCGCTTAATTTAGCTATATATCCATCGCAATCGCCACCACGATAATTAGGGTGAAGTGGAATACCTGCTGTTGGGAAATTAGAACTTTTTGTTCCTCCGTCTACAAACAAGTTATTGTTGTTGTCTATTTTCATCGAATATCCGGCATCATCATCAGCTCCGCCGAGATATCTAGAAAATAGCAATGTATTAAGGTTTGAATCTAATTTAAAAATTATTGCATCTTGCTCCCCTTGGAGACTCGACACAACTCCTAAACTTTCAAAATCTGTAGAATTTGTAGAAGAAGCGACATAAACATTGTCTTGATTATCTACAATAACCTCCCCTCTAAAGGCGTCACCATAGTTAAAGTGGAGATCAGACCCATCATAACTGAGTTGTATTGCGGCATCATCATTCAGCCCGTCATTTCCCGAACCGCCCATATAAGTACCTCCGGTAAGGCTTGAACCACTTGCATTTAACTTAAACAAAACGATGTCACTACCGTCATCAAAGTAAATTCCATTGTTCTGCAAATCAACCACTTGCCCACCCGCAAAACTATTGTCATAGGGGCTCGGTCCAAGCGGAAAATCATTGGATCCTGTTGTGGCTAGAACGATTAACTCACCTGCATTATTAACGATCATACTGTTGGGCAACTCATTATTTGTACCACCGACATAGGTGCCGTAAATAAGATTTCCACTGGTGCCGTCGTAACAGGATATGCCGATATCCAACTGACCGGTTCCAGTGAGATTAGCCGTTCCTCCGACAAAGGTTTGACTAAAACTGCCCGATGTAGTTTCGTATTGTCCGGAGACGCCAAATACAATTCCACCAGAATAAGCTCTTCCAATATCATCATAGGTGGCGGTGAATCCAAAATTATCACTTGTCGAGTTACTTAATCTAGCAAAGACTATACTGGGGTCAATAACTAGCTCGTAATTCGAGTCATAACCTTGTGGAAATTCAAATGATACTTCTTTATTCTTTGCATCTAGGTTATAATGACAACGAACTGCTTGTTCTTTTCCATTAATGATTTGATAAGCATATGGTGCCATTTCAGTTATTTCACAAACTGTAGTTTGGTAGACTAGATTGCCATCAAGCAGTACTATTTTATCTATCCCTTTATACGCCACCTTGATTTGATCAGGATTATGCTTGGGACTGATATAATATTCATATTTGATATCCTGTCCATCTCCGAAAATCCCCATGTTCACGCCATCATAAAGATTGCGATAGGTAATGGAGGAATAAGCCTTTACATTGTTTACCCACTTATCCGGATTGTTACCTAAGAAATAATTATAGCTGTGCGCGCTCTTACCAGAGTATGTGAAATGAGGATTGGGGTTAGCATTTAAAAAGGCGATTGAATATTGATGTCCTTCAAGGGACGCATTTAAATCTCCATTATGCTGGTGTTGGTCTGGGATGTCAACGAGGCGAAAGGTTACTTGATTTCGTTCAAGATATATATTGCCAAAGTTCAAACGTCCATTGTATATAATCTCTTCTTGCCATTGCCCCTTATTTTCAGTAAACTGCAAGCCATCATTTATGGCCAAGGAAATGAGCCATATAAAGTTGAATAAGAGTAGTAAAAGCAGCCGATTAAGAATCATTTTTCAAAAAGGATTTAATAAATAAATATACATATATTTAAGCTTTAATTTTCGCCTTAAATCCAGAAGCATGTCTCAGCAAAGTTTTAAATTTCCAAAAGGCATTCCCTATATTATAGGTAACGAAGCAGCAGAACGATACAGTTTCTATGGCATGAAGGCGATATTTGTCGTTTTTCTTACCAGATTTATCACAAATGCTGCAGGAGATTTAGCTATTTTCGATGAAACAGATGCGAAATTTTGGTTGCATATTTTTATTTTCTCCACGTATGGCTTGTCCTTGGCAGGCGCATTTTTTGCTGACGTATACTTAGGTAAGTATAAGACGATTATGAGCCTCTCGATTGTATATTGTATTGGTCACTTTGTGCTTGCTCTTTTTGAAAATCAGTATGGGTTTTTTATTGGATGCAGTTTAATTGCAATAGGCGCTGGAGGAATTAAACCCTGCGTGTCTGCGCATGTTGGTGATCAATTCAATGCATCCAATTCGCATTTATTGGATAAGATGTACAACTGGTTTTACTTTTCGATCAATGCTGGTGCAGTGTTAGCCTATTTAAGTGCAGAGCCATTGCTGCGCAGTGAATACCTGATTTCAAAAGGCTTGAATAGTGCAGTGGCATTTGGATTGCCCGGAGTATTGATGGTCATTGCAACGTTTGTATTTTGGTTGGGACGAAATAAATTTGTTCATATTCCACCGGCAGGATGGTCTTTATATGCAAAGGAGTTATTTAGTAAAAAGGGTGCTCAATTAATCTTAAAACTTTCTCCTATTTATATTTTTCTTGCTGTATTTTGGTCATTGTTTGATCAAACTGCTGGAGCTTGGGTATTGCAGGCTCAATCGGATTTAATGATTAAAACAATGAATTTGGGATTTACTTCAATTACGGTTTACCCTTCACAATTGGGTGTGATGAATGCATTGTTTATTGTCATGTTTATACCTATTTTCGCCTACTATGTATACCCACAATTAGGGAAGGTGATAAAGCTGAGCTATGTAAATAAAATGTCCATTGGCATGGTCTTGGCAGCGCTAAGTTTCGCATTGATTGCATGGGTTCAAGCTCAAATGGATAATTGTATTGCCATGAATATTGCTTGGCAAATTTTGGCTTATGTTGTATTGACGGCTGCGGAAATATTTGTATCGATTTCTTCTTTAGAATTCTCGTATACGCAGGCACCTAAAGCGCTTAAATCGCTAGTTTTAAGTTTTTGGTTGATTGCTGTTGCGATGGGTAATTTATTTACGGCTTTGGTTAACTTATTTATTAAAAGACCTGATGGCTCCTTAATGTTGGAGGGAGCAGCTTACTATTGGTTCTTTACCGGATTGATGTTTGTAGCTGCTCTTATATTTTTTATCATGAACAGAAACTATAAAGAGGAACATCATATCCAGGACCCTACTTAAGGATTATAGTGATCAGGGTTTAGGCGAATACAAATCTTTAATTTAAGATTTGTACTTAATGTTTTAGATGTTATCTTTAGACAATAATCCATAAAAAACTCAAACTAAACTCATGAAAGACTACACTAGATTATTTGACATTTTAAAGTACCAGGAACAAAAATATCCTCGATTTGATTGTTTAAATTTTAAATATAATGGGAAGTGGAGAAATTATAGCACCTCCGAAGTCAATGAAATCATTGATAAGGTCAGTAAGGCATTTGTAAAGGCAGGTATTCAAAAAGGTGATAAAGTCGCTTTAATTTCGAATAATCGACCGGAATGGAATTTTATTGATAATGGAATGCTTCAAGTGGGTGCCGTAAACGTTCCGATTTATCCAACGATTTCAAAAGATGAATATGCTTACATCTTCGATGATGCGCAGATAAAAATGGTTTTTGTAGCGGATGCAGGACTTTATGAAAAAATAGATGCGATTAAAGATCGCTTACCTTCTCTTGAAAAGATCTACTCATTTGATGAAGTAGAGGGTTGTGAAAATTGGGAAACCTTTTTGAAAGATGGCGAGGATGTTGATATTGTGGAAGTTCATAAACGTGCGAATGAGATACAGCCGGAAGAAATGGCTACAATTATTTATACTTCTGGTACAACGGGTAAACCAAAAGGGGTAATGATATCTCATTTCAATATTGTCAGTAATATTAAGACAGTTTTAACCTTATTGCCATTAACTAAGGATAACCATGCCTTGAGTTTCTTGCCTCTTTGCCATATTTTTGAACGTGTGGTAACCTACACCTATTTTGCTACAGGTACAGGGTGCTATTATGCGACAAGTCTCGAGACACTTACAGATGACTTAAAAGATGTAAAACCTCATTTCTTTTCAACTGTTCCTCGATTGTTGGAAAAAGTATATGATAAGATTGTTAGTAAGGGTATGGAGCTTACTGGCTTGAAGAAAAAACTATTCTTTTGGGCTTTAGATATAGCTTCTAATGAATACCATGAAGAGTATCAGCCAGGCTTGCGATTTAAAATCGCAGATAAATTGATTTTTAGTAAATGGAGAGAAGCATTGGGCGGCAATGTAATTGGAATAGTAACAGGTGCTGCGGCTCTTCAAGAACGATTAGCCAGGGTCTTTAGTGCTGCAGGTATAGCGATAAGAGAAGGATACGGTCAGACCGAGTCTGCGGTAGTGATCACCGTTAACCGATTTGAGCCTGGAGGGTTTAAGTTTGGAACTGTAGGGCCTGTATTGCCGGATGTGGAAATGAAGTTTGCTGATAATGGAGAGATATTATGTAAGGGACCAAGTGTAATGATGGGGTATTACAATAAACCAGAAGAAACTGCCAAAACGATTGATAAAGATGGTTGGTTACACACGGGAGATGTAGGTAAGTTGGTTGATGGGAAATTCCTGAAAATAACGGATAGAGTGAAGGCCTTATTCAAAACTTCTGGAGGCAAATATGTCGCTCCTCAAGTGATTGAAGAAAAAATGAAAGAATCAGTTTTTGTAGAGCAAATAATGGTTGTCGGAGAGAATGAGAAATTTGTGAGTGCTTTGATTGTTCCTTCTTTCTTGAATTTATCGGAGTGGTGTTCTAAGAATGCATTGGATTGTTCTACTAAAGAATCCATGGTAAAAGCACCGGAGGTTTTGGCCCTTTTTAAAGAAGAGGTAGAGCGTTTAAATGAAAGCTTTGGTAAGGTGGAGAAAGTTAAGAAATTCGAATTGTTAGTCGATGAGTGGTCTATTGAAACAGGAGAATTAACACCGACGATGAAGGTTAAACGTAAGGTTGTTATTGAGAGTTATAAAGATTTGATTACGGCTATCTATAACGTCTAGTAAAATACAATGAATTTTATCTTAGCCGAAACCTGATCTGCTGTGCTTGGTTGTCTGGCTGCTTTTTGGTCACGGCTATATTAATTAAGCGCTTTCATCCCTTTTTGAATCAAAAGGCTTTATAAACCTCTAATGGCCGTTCTGTTTAAATTATGCTGTATATCCTTAAGCTTAGCAACAGTTGCTGCCAGGAGGACAAGAAGCTTCATTGTTTAAGTCTAAAAAATTCGCTTTAGGTTTCACTTCTGTAATTCCGCAATTATCTTTTGCCAAACAGTCGGTTTGCTTAGATGTTAATAGGAATTTTTCACCATCAAAATCAAGTCCGAATTTCCCAATGGTTTCTGCTTGATATTCCACTTCAATTTCCAAATCCTCCATTCCTAAAATCTTTTCAGACAGTGCTATAATATTCAATAGCTTTTCTGGATGCAATCTGTGGTCATAATCATCGGTATTCCAAAGTTGAAAACTTATGACTTCTTCATTTCTGATGCTTCCACCACAATCGATAAAATGCTTGGTAATTTTACCAACTTCTGTAACATGGAAATGCTTGGGCACCCATTCTCCATTGGGTAATTGAAACGATATATTTTCTAATTGTTGAAGGACTGATTTCACTTGTGATAATATCATGGTATCATTTTTTATTTTATTAATCGATTGACTTAAGTCACTTGCTTAAATACTAACAAAAGAGATGGTAAAACTGTACAGCGCCAAAATGAACTATCTATTTTGGTGGTACTTTTCATCGAGATCTTCTAAAAAATCGTTTTCAGCTTTAATAATAAGTTCAATCATTTCTCTTTTTTCCGCCTCACTCATATTGTCAAAAAGATTGTATCCATTATCCAAAATATCGATTCCAATTTTTAAGGCATTTATCTCTTCGTCAGAAAAAAAGTCTTTTTGTTCATTCATTTTTTTAATAAGCTCAGTTAAGATTGCCGTAGTCTTTTTAAGTAACTTGCTATCGGTAAGTGCGCTCAGTAAATCCTCCATTTCACTAATGAAATCACGTAATTCATCTTGCGGTAAATCAGCTAATATTTCCTCAAAAAGTTCATCACTTATAGGGAGCTTGACCTTTTTCTTCTTTGCAATAGCGACAAGTTCTTTTTCAAATCTTGAAGCTGCCTTAAAACTTTTTAAGGCTTGAAAACCAGCTTTTAAGGCTTTTGGGAATTGCCATCCAAAGTTAAAAATTATTCCAGGAGCATCACCAAGTAATTTCAATAGGTGACCAGGATTCTTAATATGCTTGTCCAAATCATCAAATGCATCGTTTAAGATTTCTCGCTGATCTTTGGAAGGATAGATGTAATCAAGAAAGTATAACTTCACTTTATTAATGAGCTCAGGAGTCACACTTTCATCAAGAATGAACTTCGCTTCTAAAGAATCAAACTCATATCGTTCAGAAACCAATACGCGATACTTCTCAATCATTTCATCCAATAAGACTTTCTTCTCCATAAGTTGATAATTATGCAACAAAGTTAGACTTTAAAATACAAATAAGCGTGCTGATAAAATAGAACGCTTATTTGCACAAATGTTAATTATTTGATGGATATGAGCTTTACTTTATTTTTAAGGGGCTCTTCTATTTTTGGTAGCGTTAGTAATAGGATTCCATTAACTGTAATGGCATCAATATTTTCTATGTCTACTCTTTCAGGCAAAGTAAAGCTTCTGCTAAAACTTGTATGACTAAACTCTCTTCGAGTATAAGCAGCCTCTTTTTCTGCGTTCTCCTCCTTATTTTCAGAAGAAATGATCAGCATATCCTTTTCAAGCTTGATAGATAAATCTTCTTTTTGATATCCGGGCAAAGCTAATTCGAGCGTATATGCTTTTTCCTCATCTTTAATGTTTACTGAGGGAAATTGACGGTTAAAGCTATTACCTCTGCTGTTTTCTGTCAAAAATAAATTGTTAAATATAGAAGGGTAATTTCCCGATCTAGAGCTTGTTCTTTTTACTAAATTTCTCATAATTGTTTTTTTATTTGATTAAATAGAAAAACAATTCTTCAAATTAAGTACCAATTGGTTTTTTCGGTCATGGTGTGGTATAAACATAAAAAAGAGCGACATAATGTCGCTCTTTTTTATAAAGGACTGACAATTTGTCTACCTCGCCATGTTAAATCGATCAGCTATTTGATTATTGTAGCTTCCGTAAAAATACATTGCTCCAAAAAACATACTGGTATAAATCATGTCTGAAAGAAAAGTTGCTTGGTAAAAGGGGAGAGCCATTGAATAACACTCAATTAAGCCTTGAATGGTTTTCGGATATAACATACCTTTCATCCAAACTCCAAAATTTGAAATGACAAAAAACACTAAACTTGCTCCAGTACTTCCCAAAATTACTTTAGATAAGGATACTTTTTTAAGCAAGAGTCCACCCAAAACGACAATAATTATTAAGGCGATGATTGAAAACAATTGATCTAAGGTAAACCATGAGATCTCTTCCGTTACCGCGTATCTTGTATTATTTAAAAACAAATCACTCAACCACCAAGCGGTAACTGGCATAATTAAAGCCAGTGATTTTCGTTTATAGAAAGCAACTGCAAATAGCGCTATTGCTCCCATTGGAGCGAAGTTAGGGAAGTGGGGAAGCAGCCTAGCTATGACCCCAAAAACCACTATCGCAGTGATCATTAAAACACTTTTATTTTTAAATTGCATACGCTAGTTTTGAAAACTTATTGAAAAACAAAAATACAACGAGTATACTGTAAATCAAAACGAATGATATTTTTTAATTTCAACTCTGCAATTAACTTTTATTTAAGTTAAATATTTCGTAAATTTGCCGAGCGAAAAAGCCAAATTTTACTTTAATCTAAAACCCTAAGAAGGTATGTCTGAAACTGCAAAGTTTATATTAGGTGATGAAACACATGAGTTTCCAGTTCACGTAGGAACCGAAAATGAGAAAGGAATTGATATTAGCACCTTGAGAGGGGTAAGTGGTTATGTAACTTATGATGTCGGATATAAAAACACGGGTGCTACGAAAAGTAGTATCACATACATTAGTGGGGAAGAAGGAATTTTAAGATATAGAGGATATAACATCGAGGAAATAGCAAACAAAGCTAGTTTCTTGGAAGTTGCTTATTTATTGTTGGAAGGTGAACTTCCTACTGCATCTGAATTGTCAAGTTTTGAGGAAGAAATCACGCGACATACACTCGTCAACGAAAAATTGAAATTTGTTTTTGATGCTCTTCCTAGCGGAGCGCATCCTATGGGTCAATTAATGACTATGTTAAGTATGTTTTCGGCGTACTATCCTGAAGCCTTAAACCCTCATCGCAGTGAAGAGGACAGAAAATTAACAACTATCCGCTTGTTGGCGAAGATGCCAACACTAGTGGCAATGATAATGAAAAATAAGCAAGGTCATCCAAATGTATATCCTAAAAACAAGTTGGGTTACGTTGAGAACTTCTTACAAATGACTTTTGGTCATGTAACCGAGGATTATACAATTGATCCAGTTGTGGTAAGTGCGATGAACAAGCTTTTAATCTTACATGCTGATCACGAGCAAAACTGTTCTACATCCGCAGTTCGTTTAGTCGGATCTGCTAATGCAAATTTGTATGCATCAGTTGGTGCTGGAGTCGCCGCTTTATGGGGGCCGCTTCACGGCGGAGCCAATCAGAAAGTTTTAGAAATGCTTGAAGCCATTAAAGATGATGGTGGAGATACTGACAAATGGTTGAATAAAGCAAAAGATAAGAGCGACTCTTTTAGATTAATGGGTTTTGGTCATCGGGTGTATAAAAACTTTGATCCTCGAGCAAAGATTATTAAAAAATCTGCAGATGAGATTTTAGAAAAAATGGGTATTAATGATCCAATTCTAGAAATAGCTAAGAAGTTGGAACAAGCAGCTTTGAGTGATAGCTATTTTATCGATAGAAAATTATTTCCTAATGTAGATTTCTACTCAGGTATTATCTATAGAGCTCTAGGATTTCCTGTAGAAATGTTTACGGTTTTGTTTGCTCTAGGGCGTTTGCCAGGTTGGATGGCTCAATGGAAAGAATTAAGAGCTGAAGGTCAACCTATTGGTCGACCAAGACAAATATATATTGGCACTGCAGAGCGTACTTTCGTGGATATTAGCAAGCGATAGATTAACGCATTATTTTTAAAATAAATTAAAAGCTCCATTAAACATTGTTTAACGGAGCTTTTTGTTTGCATTAAGATTGCTTATCTAAAATAAACCATGAAGCTCGGCTTGCACCTTATTGTAAATTTCTGCTAAATCGTCTTCACTCTCTACAAAATTGAGCTTATCACAATCAATAACTAATAATTTGCCTTGATCATAATTAGCAATCCATGAATTATAAAATTCGTTTAATCGCTTTAGATAATCCAATCGTATGTTTTCTTCATAATCTCGCCCTCTTTTTTGAATATTATCAACGAGCCTGGGAATTGATGCTTTTAAGTATATCATCAAGTCAGGAGCTTTTGTTTGGGAAATTATCGTACTATACAAACTTTTATAGTTTTCAAAATCTCTCGATGACATCAAACCCATTTTATGGAGATTAGGTGCAAATATCTCTGCATCCTCATAAATAGTTCGATCTTGAATGATCGGATTTGAATTGTTTTTTATTTCAATAACTTGTTGATATCGACTATTGAGAAAATAAACTTGTAAATTAAATGACCACCTCGGCATGTCATCATAAAAATCATTGAGGTAAGGATTGTTTTCGACATCCTCAAATTGAGGTTGCCAATTAAAGTTTTTTGCCAATAAGCTAGTTAGGGTCGATTTGCCGGCTCCAATGTTTCCTGCAACTGCGATGTGATTTATTTTCTTACTTCCCATGTTTTGTTTAGTTTGAGTTTAGTATTCGTCTTATTTAAAATATTGGAAACCCATAATTTCTCTTACACCATCCAAGGTTTCTTTGGCGCTTTTTCTTGCTTTCTCTTTACCTAATTCTGCGACTTCCTTAAGGAACTTTTCATTTGCGCGAAGATCTGTGATGCGCTCTCTAATAGGTTTTAGGAATTCATTGGTATCTTTTGCTAACTGCATTTTTAAGTCTCCGTATCGTATACTACAATCCTTATAGGAATCTTTAAACTGTTGAACAGTCTCCGGTTTAGATACATGCTCCATGATACTAAATAGGTTGTTAATTTCTACAGGAATAACTTGATCTTTTTCTGTTGGAGAGTCTGAGGTTTTGGCTTTCTTAAATTTCTTTAAAATAGTAGCCTCATCATCGGTTAAAAAAATTGCATTATTTTCATTGTTATCACTTTTACTCATTTTCCCTCCACCATCTAAACCAGGTATTTTAACCAAGTCAGATCCAAAGTTGAATGCCTTAGGTTCTGGTAAAAAGTCGGTGTCATATATCCGATTAAACCTATTGGCAAATGTTCGGGTCATTTCTAGATGCTGTTCTTGATCTTTACCCACCGGAACATATTTTGCTCGATGTATCAAAATGTCTGCAGCCATCAAAGAAGGGTAGGTGAGTAGACCCGCATTTATTGTTACTCCTTTCGCTCTTATCTTTTCTTTAAACGAAGCTGTTTTTTCCAATTCACCCTTATGGGCAAACATGTTTAAATACAGATATAATTCTGCAATCTCGGGAACATCACTTTGCAAATAAATAGTGGCAATTTCAGGATCTATACCTACTCCAATGTAATTGGCAAGCACGTCTTTTACACTTTCTTGAAGTTCAGCTTTGTTGTTTTTTGTCGTCAAACTATGCCAATCTGCGATAAAATAAAAACATTGATAATCATGTTGCATTTTAACAAAATTGACCGCTGCACCTAAATAGTTGCCTAAGTGTAATTTGCCGGAAGAACGCATCCCACTCAAAACAATTTCTTCCCCCATAATACCTGTTGCGTTTAATATTTTATTGATGAGCTAAATTATGTAAATTTTAGGTTTATTTTTTGGTCGATGTTACATAAATTTTAAATTGTTTATAACTAATATTAAGTACATCTTAGATTTACTTTTATCTTCACCTAGTAAAGATAAAATTGAGATGAAAATTGATAGTGATTTAATAAATAAGTTAGCTGAGTTATCTAAACTTGAGTTTAATAATGAAGACGCTCTAGAAATTCAGAAAAATCTAGGAAATATTTTAGATTTAGTAGAAAAATTGCAAGAAGTAGATACGGATGGAGTAGAGCCATTGGTGTTTATGAATGGCAATACTAATGTATTTCGTGCGGATAAAGTGAAACAGCTTATTTCTAAAGAGGAAGCATTGAAAAATGCACCCAATAAGGATTCAGATTACATAAAAGTGCCTAAAGTAATTAGCAAGTGAATATCATTGAGCTTCAACAAGTTAAGAAGTCCTATTTAATGGGGGCAGAACTGATTCATGCCTTGGCAGGCGTTGATCTAGAGGTTAAGGAAAATGAGTATCTCGCGCTCATGGGGCCATCAGGATCTGGGAAATCTACTCTGATGAATATCTTAGGCTGTTTGGATGTGCCTTCAAATGGTGCTTATCTACTGAATAATGTCGCTGTAGAAAAAATGACAGATGATGAGCTGGCACACGTAAGAAATAAAGAAATAGGTTTTGTTTTTCAAACCTTTAATTTACTTCCTCGATTGTCTGCACTCGAAAATGTGATGTTGCCTTTAATTTATGCAGGAATATCAAAAAAAGAAAGAATATTAAGAGGAGAAGAGGTCATGGGATTAGTAAGCTTAACTGATAGGATGAGTCACAAGCCGAATGAGTTATCTGGAGGACAGCGTCAACGGGTTGCAATAGCTAGAGCTTTAGTAAATAAGCCCTCTATTATATTAGCAGATGAACCAACTGGAAATCTAGATTCAAAGACGTCCAATGAAATTATGGGCATTTTTGATGAAATTCAGTCAAGTGGGAATACCGTAATTCTTGTAACACACGAGGAAGATATTGCTCAGTATGCTAAACGCATAGTTCGATTGCGGGATGGCTTAAAAGAAAGTGACACATTTAACACTTAAAAGATCTTTTTAATGAATGTCTATTTAATTCCTGGCTTGGGAGGTGATAAACGGATGTATGCGGGACAACTAAGTAAATTTCCGCAAACCAAAGTCTTGGAGTTTATCGAACCATTGAAAGGAGAGACCATTTCAAATTATGCCTATCGCTTGGCAGAAGGTATCGATAAGAATCACCCTTTTATACTAGTTGGGGTTTCTTTGGGAGGTATGGTTGCACAAGAAATTGCAGTACATTATCCTCCTAAAAAGACTATTATTATTTCTAGTGTTAAAAGTACACGTGAGTTGCCCCTTTGGATCCGGTTGTTCAAGTATATACCTATTCCCAAACTGATTCCAGGCAAACTTTATTTATGGATGTTTATGGTGTTGATGTGGTTTAAAACCTTAGGCTCAAAGAGTAATCATATCATAGCTAATCTAAAAAATATGGCTGAAGATGTTAATCCCAATTTTGTTTATTGGGCTGCTAATCAAATAGTAAAGTGGAATAATCCAATTATCGACTTTAAGGCTTACCATATTCATGGAGGAAGTGATTATTTGTTTCCTTGTTTTAGAATAAAAAATTTAAACTTACGGATTGAGGGAGGGACACATGTCATGATTTTAACACATGTACTCAAGATTAACGAAGCTCTAAGTAGGGAACTAAATTCTTAAGAAGAGGCTCGATGGCGGGGATGGAATTGTGCAATGGTTTCTTGCAAATAACTTTGGTCTAAATGAGTGTATATTTCAGTTGTTGTAATGGAGGAGTGTCCCAGCATTTCTTGTACAGCTCTCAAATCTGCGCCACCTTCGACCAAATGGGTTGCAAATGAATGGCGAAAGGTATGCGGACTAACTTTTTTCTGAATACCTGCCTTTTTAACGGCATCCTTAATAATATAAAAAATCATCACACGGCTTAAACCTTTGCCCCTTCGATTTAGAAACAAGGTATTCTCATGTCCTTTCTGAATGTTTATGTGAT
Source organism: Chitinophagales bacterium (assembly GCA_037624485.1). GTDB lineage: Bacteria > Bacteroidota > Bacteroidia > Chitinophagales > UBA8649 > JAFMKE01. Next base: position 216,572 of record JASJJC010000021.1, on the reverse strand, counting down.
TCCGAATATTATCTATATATATATTAATTTGCTTAATGGCTTCGCTCCCAATAGGAACTAAACGCTCCTTTTCCCCTTTTCCAAATACTTTGATGAAATCAGCATCGAAGAATAAATGCGCTCTTTTCAAGGTGGTTAGTTCGGAAACTCTTAAGCCACAACTGTACAAGGTTTCTATAATAGCTCGATTTCTAATGCCTTCATCCGTACTTAAATCTATATGATCAATTATTTGTTGTATTTCCGCATAGCTTAGTGTATCAGGAAGTTTCCGACTTAGTTTCGGAGCATCTAACATTTCACAAGGATCCTTACTAACTATTTGTTCAATCCTCAAATACTTATAGAACGCTTTAATTCCTGATATAATGCGTGATTGTGATTGTTCACTAAGTCCAAATTCAGTATTCAAAAATCCTATGAATGTTTGAATGTCTTTTAAGTTTAAATCCCTAAAACTTTTTGTCGGTAATTCTATATCTATGTATTGAAGTAGTTTCCGAACATCACGTATATATCCTTGAACGGTGTTATCAGACCTTCCTTTCTCTAACTTGAGATAATTGCTAAAATCAATAATATATTCTTCTTCTATAGCCATTTCTAAATATCTAAAGTAAATTTACATATATTAAAGTTTAAGGAAAGAAAGTTAATTAGCTAGTTATGAAAAAGATAATCATTCTCAATGGCCCGAATTTGAATTTGTTAGGAAAGCGAGAAAAGAATATATATGGGGATATGTCATTCGATGATTTTTTTAAGGAGATGAAAGAGGTTTATAGCGCAGACATTCAACTTACTGATTTCCAAAGTAACATTGAAGGAGAAATAGTCAATAAATTGCAGGAAACTGGCTTTAATTATGACGGTATAATACTTAACGCAGGAGGATATACCCATACTTCAGTAGCGATTAGAGATGCTGTACAAGCTATCACTACTCCCGTTATTGAAGTTCATATTTCCAATATTTATGCGCGCGAGGAATTTAGACAACATTCTTTGATATCTGCTGTAAGTAAGGGAGTTATTGCAGGATTTGGCTTGGAAAGTTATGTCTTAGCCTTGGACTCCTTTCTATAGTTTATACGTACAAGGCCGATTTTACTGCTTCTACGACTCTTTTAACAGATGGAAGATAGGCCTCTACTAAATTAGGGGCATAATGCATATTTGCGTCTGCTCCATTAATTCTTTTGATGGGCGCATCTAAATAATCAAATGCATGTTTTTGAATTTGAAAACTGATTTCTGAAGAGATACTACCGAAAGGCCAAGATTCATCGATGATAACTATTCGATTAGTTTTTTTAACCGACTCAACAATAGTCGGGAAATCTAAGGGACGAATAGTTCGAAGATCGATTACCTCAGCCTCTATACCTTCTTTAGCTAACGCATCTGCGCTTTCTTTGGCTACCTTCATCATTTTGTTAAAAGAAACAATGGTGATGTCTTTACCTGTTCGCACAACTTCAGCCTTTCCTATTGGAATGAGGTATTCTTCTTCAGGTACTTCACCAAGATCACTATACATCATTTCAGACTCCATAAAAACAACCGGATCTGCATCTCTTATAGCACTTTTCAATAAACCTTTAGCATCATAAGGATTTGAAGGACTTATAACTTTTAATCCAGGTGTATTGGCCATCCAACTTTCAAATGCCTGTGAATGCGAAGCACCCAACTGTCCAGCTGACCCACTAGGCCCTCTAAAAACGATAGGGCAAGAAAACTGCCCTCCACTCATACTATGAATTTTAGCAGCACCATTAATGATTTGGTCAAAAGCTAAGACAGCAAAGTTCCAAGTCATAAACTCTACAATCGGTCGAACACCGTTGATGGCCGCACCTGTGGCGATACCGGCAAATCCTAATTCAGATATTGGAGTATCGATAACTCGTTTTTCACCAAACTCATCAAGCATACCTTGACTGACCTTGTAGGCGCCATTGTATTCTGCGACTTCTTCACCCATTAAAAAAACCAGCTCATCTCGTCTCATTTCTTCTTGCATGGCTTCTCTTAAGGCATCTCTAAAGCGAATTTCTCTCATATTTTTATAAGTTTGGACAGTAAAGATAATTCATTCTATCAATTTACTTAGACCAACAAGTCAAAAATCGTAGTATTATTGAAATCTTATTGATTTGGTGATTTTTTTTAGATGAAATTATATTATTTTTTAACAACAAACATAATTTAACTGTTCACCCTTTTAGAATTATCCTATATTTGTTCAATAAACATTAAACATGAGTGAAGAGCAAAAAAAACAACAAGGCAATCAGATAAATATTGAGTTAACCGAAGAGATAGCGGATGGAATATATTCAAATTTGGCGATCATTTCACATTCTCAGTCAGAATTCATCGTGGATTTTGTGCGAATATTACCGGGTGTAAATAAAGCCAAGGTTAAATCTCGAATTATTTTAACTCCACAACATGCAAAACGCTTGTATAAAGCATTGGCAGACAACATCGATAAATTTGAAAATGCATATGGTGAAATTGAAGATAACGATGTATTACCAGGCATGCCAATGAACTTCGGAGGAAATACAGCTCAGGCATAAAAATTTGTAAATGAAGTTTTTACACCCTAATTTTTTATGGGCCTTATTCTTCTTGGCATTACCAATAGTTATTCACTTATTCTATTTTAGAAGGTATCAACGAATCCTTTTTTCCAATACTCAATTTTTAAACGAAATAAAGGATGAGCAAGCCACTAGAAATAAGCTAAAGCATATTTTAGTTCTTGCTAGCCGTTTATTTGCCGTATTCTTTTTGGTGCTAGCATTTGCACAACCATTTATTCCAAATAATACGGATAGTAATTTAAGAGAAAAGGGAATATCTATTTACCTCGATAATTCTTTTAGTATGCAAACAGAAGGCGATGGGTTTATCTTGTTTGATGAAGCCAAAACTGCGGCCAGAAATATCATTGAAGCATACGGAGAGAATAATAAATTCCAAATTATAACGAATGATTTTGAGGCCAAGCATCAACGCTTATTAGGAAAAGTAGAGGTTCTTAATTTACTTGATCAAATTCAAGTAAGCGCAGCTCATCAAAAGAAAGATCTTGTTTTTGAAAAACAGAAAATTAGTCTAAAAAATACTTTAGGAAGTAAATTGATTTATCAATTGTCAGACTTTCAGAAAAATGATGGATTGTTCAATGCGGATTCAGCATATCAAGCTAGTCTTATTAAACTTTCACCAAGTAACATAAGAAACATAAGCATTGAAGAGGTTTATTTTCAGGCCCCAACACAATTAAAAGGTCAACAAAATAAATTGATTGTAAGGTTAAGAAATCAAAGTAAAGAGGAGCAAAGTGGAAGTTTCCAGCTCTCCATAAATGAAGAAACTAAATCAATTGGTAATTATACGATAGCTCCAAATAATACGATTTACGATACGGTTGCATTCACAATATCATCAAATGGTTGGAATCAAGGTAAAATTGTGATCAATGATTACCCTTTAAGCTTTGACGACACGTATTACTTCACATTTCTTGTAGAGGAGCAGTTAAGAGTTTATTGTATTTATGAGGAAGCTGGTGAAAAGTATCCAAAAGCTGTCTTTTCCAATAACGAGCAAGTTTTTTTGCAAGCTGATAGGGTAAGTAATATAGACTATAAATTATTGGATCAACAACATTTAGTGCTTGTCAGTAATCTGATCAATATTCCTTCAGGCTTGATGGAGTCATTAAAAGCCTATGTAAACTCGGGTGGCCAAATTTTATTTATACCCCATAATAAAGGAGATATTCAAAATTATAATCAATTTTTAGGCGCTTTAAACGCAGGAACTTTTTTACAAAAGAAAGAGGATAAACGGAAGGTAAATACGATTAATCTCGAGCATCCACTGTTAACAGATATGTTTGAAGAAGTGCCGACTCAACTGGAATTACCCACATTGCAGGCATACTATTCGTTGTCTTCATCAATTTCTCAAGAATCTATAATGGCCTTTGCAGATGGGACGAATTATTTATCGTCTGTTTCTGTGGGGAATGGGCAGCTTTATATCTTAAGTGCCGCATTAGGCGATGCTTACGGCAATATTACGCAACAAGCGATTTTTGCTCCTTTATGTTATAGAATGGCCGTTTTAGGAGTTAAAAATGTGAACATTGCCTATACAATTGAAATGAGTACAAAAATTATCTTATCTGCCCAACTCACGAATGATGAGCGTATGCTAACAATTCGCAATAAAGAGCAGGAGTTTATCCCTAGTAAATCTAATATAAACAGTCAGTTATTATTAAGTTTACCTGGCTTGTCGCTGAAAAATGGTGTGTATGAAGTTGTTGATGATAGAGAAGAGTATTTTGCTAAAGTTGCCTTAAATTATGACAGAAGTGAGGGTGATTTATCTTATTATACCTTGGATAATTTGAACGAAAATTACCTAAATACATCCGTGAAAGTTCTTGAAAATAACCTAGCCTTAATTAAGGATAATGTAAAACAAATCGAAGATGGTGAGTCCTTTTGGAAGTTATGTATTATTTTAGCTTTACTTTTTTTAGCAATTGAAATATTTTTACTTCGGTTTTTACCCAGATAACAAATGAAATTACTACTTAAATCCATTAAAATTTTTGATAAAACTTCGAAATATCATTTGAAGAAAATGGATATTTTCATCGAATCGGGAGAGATAAGGGAAATAGGTATTAATATTTTACCAGATGATCATACCAAAGTTTTTAAGGAACAAGGCGCATGTGTTTCAACCGCATGGATGGATAGCAACTTTCATATTTTTGAGCCTGGTTATGAATATCGTGAAGACTTTAATTCGGGATTGAATGCTGCTGAAAAAGGCGGATTTTCCAATCTTTGCTTGATGCCAAATACTATACCGCCAATAGATAATAGTGCACAATTGGCTTTTGCCCAGAAATCTTCTAAACATTCTTTAGTAGATGTATTTTGCTTAGGAGCTGTTTCACAAGGTACTGGTGGGAAAGATATTGCTGAAATATATGATATGCATCATCATGGTGCTGTAGGATTTACGGATGGAATTAAGCCAATACATGATGCAGGATTAATGGAGCGAGCTCTTTGGTACGTTAAAAAGTTTGATGGAGTGGTTTTAAGTCAGCCTAATCAAGATGATTTAGCAGGTAAAGGTCAAATGAATGAGGGCTTGAATAGTACCAAGCTTGGACTAGAAGGAGTTCCTAAATTGGCAGAGGAATTGATGGTTTCAAGAGATTTGTACTTATTGGAACATACCCAATCTAGATTGCATTTTATAAACATTTCTACAAAGAAGTCTGTCGATTTGATTCGCAGCGCTAAAAAGAAGGGTTTAAATGTAACAGCTGGTGTTAATGTAGCAAACTTATTCTTTGAGGACAGTGAATTGCTTGATTATGATACTAATTTTAAGGTAACACCACATTTACGAGAAAAAGAAGATATCAGCGCATTACTTAAAGGGTTGGCAGATGGGACTATTGATGTTATTAGTAGTGGGCATCTCCCTTTACATTTAGATGAGAAAAAGCTTGAGTTCGATCATTCAGCGTTCGGAATGAGCACAATTGATTGCGCTTTTAGGGCAGCTAGAAAGGCAACAGAAAAAGCATTGAACGAAGATGAGTTAGTCGAAAAACTCACCAATGCATACGGAATATTCAAGCAAAATAAACCGCTTATCCAGGTTGGTAATAAAGTAGATTTAACTGTGTTTAGTATGCAGGGTGATGAGGTTTTTACTAAAGAAGAAGTCTATTCAAAGGGTAAAAACAATCCATTTGTAGGACGTAATTTGTTGGGAAAGGTATTCGGTATTATAAAGGGAAATAAAACGAACTTGCTATGAGTCAGAAAATGCAAATTGCCTTTAAATGGGGTTTGTTAGGGGTAGTAGCTACCGCTTTTATAGGGCTTATATTTTTCGTTTTGACTAGTCTATTGAATATACTACTCGTAGGCTTGTTAGGTTCATTGTTAACGAGCTTGGTTATGCGGAAAGAGAAGCCTGTTGAGTTGATTATTGATGAAAAGCTTACCAATTAATATATGCAGTTATCCCTAGTCATACCAGCCTTTAATGAAGAAGAGAGTTTAACAGAGTTATATCAATGGATAACTAACGTTATGCAGAAGAATAAGTTTTCTTATGAAGTTATTTTTGTAGATGATGGAAGCAAGGATGATACTTGGAAAATTATTGAAGATATTTCTTTAAAAGATTCGAATATTCACGGAATAAAATTCCAAAGAAACTACGGTAAATCAGCAGCCTTGCAACTTGGTTTTCAAGCGGCGAAAGGGGATGTGGTTGTTACCATGGATGCTGATCTGCAAGATAGCCCAGATGAAATTCCTGAGATGTACCGAATGATCGTTGAAGATAAATTCGATTTAGTAAGCGGCTGGAAACAAAAACGTTTCGATCCTATTACCAAGACCATCCCGACAAAAATATACAATGGAGTGACGCGCATGATGTCAGGCATCAAGCTTCATGATATGAATTGTGGTTTAAAAGCTTATCATCGAGATGTGATAAAAAGTATAGAGGTTTATGGAGATATGCATCGCTATATTCCAGTACTAGCTAAAAAAGCCGGTTTCAATAAAATTGGAGAAAAGGTTGTTCAACATCAAGCTAGAAAATTTGGGGTAACCAAGTTTGGTATGGAGCGATTCGTTAATGGCCCCTTAGATTTAATGTCTGTATTGTTCATGACTCGTTTTGGAAAACGTCCGATGCATGTTTTTGGATTTTTGGGTGGCTTAATGTTTATGTTGGGCTTCTTGTTTACGTTCTGGGTACTACTAGAAAAAGCGCTCTTTGTATTTTGGCAAATTGGTATTAAACCTACCTTAGTGACAGATAATGTAATCTTCTATTTAGCTCTAGTGGCCATGCTAATAGGGACTCAGCTGTTTTTGGCTGGCTTTCTTGGTGAGTTAGTTGTACGAAGTGCACCGGATAGAAACGACTATCTGGTGGAGAAACAGATATAGCTATGGGAATTATAGCTAGACAGAGTATTAAGGCCAGTCTCGCAGGTTTTATGGGAGTGGGGATCGGAGCACTTACCGTTCTTTTTATTTTACCGAAATATTTGACTCCTGATGAAATTGGAGTTTTAAGTACTTTACAACGTGCTTCTATACTACTTTATTCGTTTATGCTTCTTGGTGTTGTATTTTCCATTAGGAAATTCAACAAAAGCAACTTAAAAAGTAAGGTATACAATCATGCGCAATTTTTGGGAGCAAACTTTATTTTCCTGCTTGCTTCAATATGTTTTTTCTCTCTTTTATATTTTCTTTTCCATGAGATTTTCATAAAGGTTTTTATAACGAATTCATCTCAGTTGTTAGATTTTCTATACTTACCCTTAGCATTAGCTATTGGAAGTGTCTTCTTTCAATATTTTTTTGCTGTTGCAGGTTCATTCTCGCGAATCGCAATTCCAAATATATTTAATAGCGTTGTTAATAGGCTTCTCGTAATTGTTGCTATTTTGCTATTTGCCTGGCACGTACTGGCATTTAATCAATTCGTGCATCTGTATTTATTTTTTTTCTACATTATACCTCTACTACTTATTGTATTTTATGTTTTAAAAATACTTAAAGTTGAATTTTCGGTTCCAACTATTAATCAACTAAAAGGAGTTTTTAACGATACACTTAGGTATAATACTTATCTGTATTTTACCATTACTTCCAGCATTATGATAGTAAGTATAGATACTTTAATGATTAGTTCGATGCAGGGAACTTCTCAGACCGCAGTATATACAATCGCCTTCTTCATAGCTACTGTGATAGAAATACCACAACGCATGTTAATCCAAGTGGCCTCTCCAATATTGAGTCTTAAGTTAGAAGAGAATAAGATGGACGAACTAAAGAATATTTACAAGAAATCCAGTATTATTCAACTTTTCGTGGGCTATTGTTTGTTTACTATGATTTGGTTTAATCTTGATGCTTTTTATCAAATTATGCCCAATGGAGATCTCTATAAAGGAGGAGTTTGGGTGGTTCTGCTCATTAGTATAGCTAAAATTGTAGATATCGGCTTTGGATTGAATAAACAGATTATTGAAATGTCTGACTATTTTAATTATAATTTATATATCAATATATTGCTTTCAATTTTAGTAGTGGGTTTAAATCTGTTTTTTATACCTAAATATGGAATAACCGGCGCGGCTCTGGCATCATTAATAGCGATTACGATTTCTAATTTGCTGTCATTCCTCTTAGTTTGGGTGAAAAGTGAGATCAGTCCTTTTTCAAAAAACACACTAATTATTTTGTCCTACACGACTATCACTTACGTGTTGTTTTACAATTTCTTGCCAGATGTTTCCAATCCAATTTTGAGTATTTGTATCAATTCGTTATTTATCGGTATTTCAATTGCAGTACTTTTTTATTTGATAGATTTATACAAGCTGTTTAGAGAATTGAAGCAAGCTAAATAAGCGATGTATAAAAATTAATATGGCTCTGGCCGATAATTCTCCAATTCCAGTTTTCTTTAGCAAATTGATAGTTTTCATTGCCTTTAGAATTTTTATTGATTGAATTTTGCATAGCATTTGTAAGCGAATCAACTGACTTTACATCAAATATTAAATTACCCGTTTCTTTTAATATACTTCCAACATTCCCTTGGTTAGGTCCTATCACCGGTTTCTGGAAATAAAAAGCTAATGGAACATTTCCCGAATTCAATATTTTTAATCTGGGAATTAGAACAACATTAGAAGCGTTGAAGTAATCTTGAATTTCATCTTTCGAGGTGAACTTTTGATCCCAGTGAACACTAAAAGGAGCAAGCTTTTTCTTTTTCCGTTTTATCAGCTTTTTGTAAAAATTTAGCTTAAGATAATCTAAAAGTCTAAAGAAAAGGAAATTATTGAAGAAGAATCCTCTTGGTATAATTAGTTGTTTCCGAGGTAAATCGAGTTTCTTGAATGCCTCAATAACAAAATCTTCTTCTTCTTTATTTCTAAAAGCACCAAATGCTAGTATAACGAAGGCTTCAGTAGATAGACCTAGTTTTGCTCTGGCACTTTCAGAGGTTTTGGTATTGGGGATGTCGTGGTACCAGCCGTGAGGAATTATTGTATGTTGAGAAAGAGAAGAAGGGTATAGGGTGCTATATTCTTGAACAGAGTATGCTCCCATATGTATAACTCCATCGACTACTTGATTCAGATAATCATATAATTTAGAAAAGCCTTTTTCATATTCATGGGATTGACTGTTATGCCGCGTTAATACTAATTTTGCTCCACCAGTTTTTAGGTCTTGAATTCTAGCTTTTATTTTTTTTAGCTTATTGGGTGTAGGAGGCAGTGATTTCCTTTTAATTCTAAAAGATAAATGCTCTGGCCAATGAAAATGAATAATGTCATAATTGGACTCACTCTCCCAAAATTTTTGAATACCAATTACTACTTCAAAAGAAGGTTTCAATGAATCCGTAAGATTTTTGATGAAGGTATTTCTTTCAGTTTCTTCTGCAACGATAAGGATCTTAATCACTTCGCAATCATTTTTTTATCCAATTAAATATTTTTGTACCAGTTTTTCAGTGTTTGTAATAAAGCTTCCTGATCTACTTTTAAGGGTTTGGTAGGAGCCATCTTTAATCCTTCCGCTATCGTGCTAGCAAAAGTTGCCGATTCTCTACCTGTCCCTCTAAAATAATCTTCATATTTAAAAATAGGTTCATTTGGATTACTTCGAATAAGGACGGCTGGAATACCATAAGTTTCTGCGAGTATTAATCCATGTAATGATGAGGATAGCACCAATTTAGAATTGCAAATTTTGTCTATTACTTGTTTATATGGTAATGTTGGGTTAATTACATGCTCCATTAAGTGCTCATCAATATCCCCTAACTCACTGAAATGCGGTACGTAAGAGAATTCAGACTTTTCATTAAATTCTTTAGCTTGATAATATAAAGGTGCAAGAATAGCTGGATCTCCATAAATTGCAGGCACATCATAGCCACATTCGATTAAATATTTTTGAGTTAACGGACCTCTTACACTGAGTATGGTTAGATTTTTAGCTTTTATTTTTTTATTTAAATACTTTCCATTTATCCCGCTCCCCCAAATGACATCGTTATCCTTTGCTTGATGAAGTATGGAGCCAATGCCTAAAAGTTTCCCTATTTCATTTTTGGGAACTTGTCTGACCGCTGTATCTAAAACTTTAGAAACGATAAAAGCCGAAAGTTCATCACCAAAATTGGATGGTACATTGGAATATCTGTAATACTCTCCATTAAGCCTTCCCAGTATAGTGAACTTAGAGTATTTCTTTGGTGTCCACCAATATAGTTTCAAATCTTTCATAACAGGGTTTTAATACCTTTCTCTATCTGCATAGCATAGTAATGGTGGTCATATATAGGTGAACCTAGTAGCGAGACTAACTTTGGATTGTCACCCTCAACTTCAACTGGAACATTACAAGATCTAGCCTCTAAAATAGCTCGTTCTCCTCCACCGTTTAAACTTGCTGGGATATATACTTTTTTTGCTTGATTAATAAAGGTGCTTAACTCTTGGTAATCCATAAAATCTTTTATCTCAATACGGAACAATTTAAGAAGAAAATAGAAGAAATAGTCTTGTAAATTTTTCTTGTTCAATTTTTTTGGTTTTTCTCCAATAAAAAGTTTTTTTCCTCTTTTAAAAATTAACAAATGAAGCCTTTTGTAATGCTTAAATGATCCTATACTCAAAATATCGATTGTTTTTTGAACAGAAGGATCTGCTTGCATTTTACTCCGGTCAATACCAAAAGCATGAATAATGTTAGGATGAAAATCAATAAACTCTTTATACCAATTAGTCTCATAGTAAAGAAGATCGTAAAAATTGGAAGTGGAATCAGATTTTGGAAGCTTGCTGCCAGAAATTATCAAAGCCTTTTGTGGTTGTATATGCTTTAGATTTTGCCTCGCTTCAATCTCTAGCCTTGAATTCCAATTTGCCTTAATGAAAATCAGATCAATATTTTCATAAAAATCATCATTCGTAGGAATAGGGGATTCATTGATATTGTGATAAATGAACTCAAACCTATCCTTGAGCAATTCAATTGCTGAAGTAAATCCATCTACCCAATTATTTGCTTTGTTAGAACTTAACGGGATTAAGTAAAAAATGATAATGGTGGGTTTTTTCATAAAACTAAATTAAATGAACTCCTGCTTTATTTGTATACGGTTTTACGCTATAATCCGATGCTCAAAATAGGTCAGTAATCAAGAGGATATAAGCAACTTTATTTAGTTCTTGATTTTGTCATGATTCAAGCCTTGACCCGCTTTAAAAATCATAATAAGTAAGCTTATTAACAAAATAATTGAACTAAGAATTGAGATTGCAGCACCCTTAGGCTTTGGACTGAATTCCATGATAATCTCATGGTTTCCAGCTGGAATTTCTAAGGCTTTTAAAAGATAGTTTGACCTAAATATATCAACCACTTCACCATCAATAGTTGCTGTCCAGTCAGGATCTCCTCCATACCATACTTCGGAGAACACCGCCAATTGATCTGAGGTGTTGCTTGCAGTATAAGTCAGCTTGTTGGGTTCATAAGCTACTAAGTCAATTCTACCCGAACCATCTCCAACCTTAAATTCTGAACCAAAATCTTTTTCATTAATTATGACTGTATTTTCTAGATTAACTTGAGCTAGCTTGGCAATCTCGTCTTGATTGTTCTGAACATAGGCTATGTCACGCACAAACCAGGCATTGCTCATTGCGCTATTATTAATTAGAGGAGCACTTTTCGGATTAATAATAATGTACTTGCAATTAAGCATATTTAAGGCGCCTAGCCCATTCATTAGATCATCAACATCTTTTTGTGTTTTCACGGAAGGTAACTGCTGTGAAATGGATTGAATATTATTATTGATATGATAATCAATCAAATCTTGATAACGTTGAAGCTTCGTTGGATCATAACCACCTATCTGGTTGTGATGATATGAAGGCTTGGCATCATTGAAAGTACTGGTAGTCAAATCTAAAACTCGATAATATCCACGGCCCTTGTTTTCTATTTTTAAAATCTCAGCGGATGCGGGAGAAGCTGCAAATTTAGTTTCATATTTATTTTTTGAAACAAAATTTTCATGACTAAAATATCTGCGAGTGATAGGAACAAGATCTAAACAAAAAAGGAAAGCGATACCACCTATAAAAAGCATTTCTTTTTTTAGAATGTTTTTTAAAACCAACACTAACAGGCCAAAAACCATCGCCATAAAAATAAATGAGCGATACACATCAGCCGTAAAAATCATTTTTCTTCCTTGAACAAGAATCTGTTGTATCTGATAATTATCTCCATCTGAAGGACTTAAAAAACTAAAACTTAGACTCCCAATTATCCAAATGAGTATAATAACCGAAGCACTCACTCCTCCTGCTAAAAGCAGCTTTTGAAAGTTTTTGCTCTTGTCTTTATCTAGCAGTAACTGGTGGAGTCCTAATGCGCCGATAATAATAATAAATGGAGAAAGAACGGAGACTGCAGAACTAGGGCTTCTAAACTTATTAAACATAGGTAAATGCTGGTAGAAAATCTTGTTAATATTGAAATCAATCCCACCGAAGCTCACTCCTACGTGTTCTCCTAAAGAAAGTAAAAAGATGACAAAAAAGAAAAGAATACTGGATAGGACTATTTCCTTATCTAGAACAAACAATGCTAAAACGAAAATAAATAATATACTAGCACCTAAATAAGCACTACCAGATGTGAAAGGCATATTTCCCCAATAACCAGGGATAGCGACTTTTCCATTTTTAACCACTCCATTATTTTGAATAATTAGTTTTGAGATAGGGTTTGCTTTATCAACCATTTCTTGACTTCCGCCACCAACAATTCGTGGCACCATTATATTAAAGAAATCCTTGACTTCATAACTCCAATTCATGGCATAATCCCAATCTAATCCACCATTGCTCTCGCTTTGACTTTCAATCTCAAGAACATCTCCTCCACGCATTGTTTTTTCAGAAAAAACTAAAGATGAATACAATTGGGAAAAGTTTGAGCAAATACCTAATGTTGTTCCAATTATTAATATTCCAATGCCCTTATAGAGGGAAGTATAATCTTTTTTCCTGAGGAAGCTAATCAAAAATGGAATAGGGAATAATACTAGCGCTAAGGCTAAATAATAGATCATCTGTACGTGACCTGAATAGATGGAAAGCGACAAGCCTAAGGTGAAAAGTAAACCACCTTTTAGGTGATTGCTTCTCATTACCAATATTAATCCGGCAATTATTAATGGTAGGTAACCTAAGGTATATACCTTGGAGAAATGGCCAGCTTCCAATAAAGTTATATAGATGGGGCTGAACATATAAGCCAAACTAAAGACTAGTGATAGCGATGGTTTTACACCCAATGAGCAAAGCGCTATATACATGATAAGAGCCAATGCGAAAAAAAGTCCGATTGGAGCCCTGTGATTAAAGGTAATTACCTTGTCAATATATCGTAAGAAATTATTCTTTTTACCTAAGCTTAAAAGGAAAATGGGGCCACCAGAAAATTGAGATGAATTCCAATAAATCAAATTCTCACTATTTTCCATATAATCTTTGATATGCTTGGTTTTAGCGTCAGAATTTACAATATCACCTGCTACAATTTTTTGTCCTTCTAGCTGAGGGGAAAACTCAAAGCAAGAAACTACCAATAAAATAATTATCGAAATAAGATGTGGGATGGCTTTTTTAAAGATTATTTTCATAAATCGAATAATTTCCTAACAAAGTAAAACATTTTTTTTTTCTTTGTAGCTACTTTAGATAACGAAATGATTGAACGCAGAAGCAAAAGAGAACTTTACTTTAGAGAACAAGATTACACTACAGAGAAGTATGTGGTACCTTATATTCAAAAGTATCTCAAGCTTAGTCATCAGCATAGAGTTTTGGAGATTGGATGTGGTGAAGGAGGTAATTTGAAATATTTCATTGATGAAGGTTGCGAGGTAGTTGGTGTGGACTTGAACACCAAACAACTCGAGAATGCAGAGACCTTTACCAGGCAGTTTTGTAAGGATACTTCCAAAACGAAATTATTAAATTTAAATATTTACGATGCCAAGTTGGAGGACATTGGTCAGTTTGATCTTATCATGATGAGAGACGTTATTGAGCATATCTCTGATCAAGAAAAATTTTTAAGCTTCTTGGTGCAATTCACGAAACCTAATGGTATTGTGTTTTTTGGCTTCCCACCATGGTATATGCCCTTTGGTGGTCACCAGCAAGGGTGTAGAAGTATTTTGCGCAAAGTACCTTATTTCCATATTCTACCAAATTTTATTTATAAACGATTATTACAGTGGTTTGCCGAATCTCCTTATGCTACCGATAGCTTGTTAGAGATTAAGTCAACTGGAATTAGCATAGAACGCTTTAAAAGGGCGCTGTTGCCTAATATATGGTCAATTCTGGATGAAACACTTTATCTTATCAACCCGAACTATGATATTAAGTTTAAGCTCAAACCCAGAAAGCAGTTGCCCGTTATTCGCTCAATACCTTTCTTCAGAAACTTTGTGACCACTTGCGCGTATTATATAATCACACCTAAAAAGTAATTGTTGAAATATTCCATCATTATAGCAGTCTATAACCGCTTAGGAGAAGTTAAAGAACTTTTAGCCTCAGCTGAGCTAATGCCTTTTGCACGTGATGCCTTTGAATTACTATTTGTCGATGATGGCTCTACAGATGGCTTTAAAGAATTTATAGAAGCCTATAAATCGGAGAGTGGATTAATTACTCGAGCAATTTTTCAACAAAATCAAGGACCTGGCAAAGCAAGAAACTATGGAATGGAAAACGCGAATAGCGATTATTTCATTTTTATTGATTCAGATTGTATGTTTCCACCAGAATGGATTCAAAAGGTAGATGATTATCTTACTGCTAATGCCTTAGATGCTTTCGGTGGGCCAGATGCTGCTCATGAATCTTTTTCACCTTTAGTGAAAGCCATCAACTATAGTATGACTTCATTCATAGGTACTGGTGGAACGAGGGGAGGGGAAAAAAGTATAGGTAAGTTTTACCCGAGAAGCTTTAATATGGGTATTGCAAAGGGCGTGTATCAAAAATTAGGTGGTATGAACATGTTGCGTCATGGTCAAGACATGGATTACTCGGCTCGAGTTTATCAAGCTGGATTTAAAGTTGGACTTATACCGGATGCTTTTGTTTATCACAAACGGAGAACTAGCCTTAAGAAGTTCTTTAAACAAATCTTCAATTGGGGAGTAGCACGAATTAACTTAGGCACTGCCCATAAAGAGTTATTAAAACCTGTTCATTTTTTGCCGGCATTTATACTATTAATGTATAATGCACTTTTTATATTATCTGTGTTTTTCCCAGTTTTTGATGTTTTATTTCAAATTGCTGTATTTGGCCATTTTCTAGTTTGTATACTTGCTTTTATCCAAGCTTTTTTAAAACATCGACAAATCCTTGTAGCTTTGTACGCTGTTATCACCTTGAATATTCAAGTTTTCGCCTATGGCGCAGGTTTGATTTATGCAGTGATTCAAAAGTTAATGGGGAAAGAAGAAGCTTTGGGCTTTGTAAAAAATTATTACGGTAAATCTAAAAAGAAGTAATAAACTAAGGACATGCAAGAGATCATCAAACGTATTCAAGCAAGCGCTGACCTTAAATCGGCCCTGATTCAGGACCAAGATTTACTTTCAAGTGTAGGTCAGATTACCCATAAATTTGTAGATACATTGAAAGCCGGGAATCAGATTCTGATTTGTGGAAATGGTGGGAGTGCAGCAGATGCTCTTCACCTGGCCGCAGAATTCTCAGGAAGATTTTATTTAAACCGTAAAGCTTTACCTGTTGAAGCATTAAATGTAAATGAAGCTGCATTGACTGCCATATCCAATGATTTTGGTTTTGATAAGCTCTATGCTCGTTTGCTAGAGGCAAAAGCTAAGAAAGGGGATGTGCTGTGGCTTTTAAGTACTTCGGGTAAATCTCCTAATATAGTTAATGCAGCGATGCAAGCCCAGAAGATGGGAGTGGATTCTGTCGCTTTTACAGGAAGTAATGCGAGCATCTTAGATGAGAATTGTAGCCTAATAGTTAAAGTACCTAGCACAGATACTCCTCGAATACAAGAATGTCATTTGTTGTTAGGACATATTATTTGTGAATTAGTTGAAAAAAAAATGTTTAGTGAAAAAGACAATTGAAGTTGATGAAACCTGGACCTTATTTCTCGATAGAGATGGGGTAATCAATAAAAACATTGAAGATGGCTATGTGACATCTTGGGAGGAGTTTGAATTTTTACCTGATGTACATCGTGCCTTGCGTTACTTTGGTATGTTACTGGGCAGAATCGTCGTTGTTACTAATCAACAAGGTGTTGGAAAGGAATTAATGACCAAAGATCAATTACATGAAATTCATAACAAATTAGTTGAAGTAGTTCGTGAAGAGGATGGTCGGATTGATCGGATATATTATTGTCCAGATTTAGAAGAAGAGGATTCTCCTTGCCGCAAGCCAGAGATAGGTATGGCCATGTGGGCGAAACGAGATTTTCCAGAAATTGATTTCACCAAATCCATTATGGTAGGGGATAAACTATCGGATATGCGCTTTGGATTAACTCTTGGAATGGAATGTTTTATGGTTACTTCCAAGGAAATCCCTGATGATACCGGCTTAACAAGAGTAGAAGGCTTAAGTGATGTATTGTTGCACATATCCTTGTAAAGGATTAAAAGTTATTCTCCATATCGAATAAATCTACCTCATATACAAGCCTTAGAATAGCGGTTTTCGCATCTTTTTTTGTTTGATGATAGCGTTAATGATTTGCCATTCAATTTGAAACAAGTGGCTTTCAATATCCCATTCTAGTTAAATAGAAAATGTGAAAGGGTTAAAGTTGCTGTTTCTTATTGAACAAATATTCATTTTGCTGGTTTTAAATATTGGTAGATGCCCGATTAAAAGCTATTTAGATATTTTCTAAATTGTTTTTTCAGTCAAGTTAGTCTTGATTACTAGGCATACATTAATTACCTTTGTGTAAAATTTAAGTACATGTCAAAATTGTCCACAATTAGTAGAAAAATTTTAATGGCTTTGTCAGGATTTTTTCTGATGATTTTTCTTCTACAACATTTCTCCATCAATCTTTTATCAGTTATTAGTCCCGCAGCTTTCAATGAGGTTTCTCAGTTTATGGGAACCAACTTTTTAGTGCAAGGTTTGCTGCAACCCGTGCTGATGTTTGGTATTATTTTCCATTTTATAATGGCAATTGTCTTAGAAATTCAAAATAGAAAGGCTCGTCCAGTGAAATATTTCTCGACAAATAATACTGGAGGAACAAAACTTAGTAAGAATATGATTTATACGGGAGTAGCAATCATGCTATTCATGCTTTTGCACCTCTACGATTTTTGGGTACATGAAATGATTGTTAAATATGGCCAAGGTAATATGACCGGCTTAAATGAAAGAGGAGAGTTTCGTTATCATGAAGAACTTGTAGCCAAATTTCAAAATTTAGTGCGTGTTGTAATTTATATTGCAGCATTCTTCTTTTTAGGATTACATACGAATCATGGCTTTCAATCATCCTTTCAATCCGTTGGGGCAAATCATCCGAAGTATACACCCCTTATTAAAAAGATAGGATTCTTTTATAGTGTAGTAATTCCAGCTGGTTTTGCTTTCATTGCACTTTATCACTTTTTAATCCATTAAAATCATATAAAAATGTCTGTACTAAATTCTAATGTTCCTGCAGGGAAAATGAGCGAAAAGTGGTTAAATCATAAAGGTCACATTGACTTGGTCAACCCAGCCAACAAGAGAAACATTGATGTTATTGTTATTGGTACTGGTTTAGCAGGTTCATCTGCTTCAGCGACCTTAGGTGAACTTGGTTACAATGTAAAGACTTTTTGTTTTCAAGATAGCCCAAGAAGAGCGCACTCGATTGCAGCTCAAGGAGGCATCAATGCAGCTAAGAATTATCAAGGAGATGGCGATTCAAATTATAGATTATTTTATGATACAGTAAAAGGTGGAGACTACAGGAGCAGAGAAGCCAATGTTCATAGACTAGCTGAAGTATCGAGTAATATTATTGATCAATGTGTAGCACAAGGTGTTCCTTTTGCTCGCGAATATGGTGGTTTGTTGGACAATCGTTCTTTTGGAGGCGTTTTAGTTTCTAGAACTTTTTATGCAGCAGGTCAAACGGGTCAGCAATTACTATTAGGTGCTTATTCTGCCCTAAGTCGTCAAATAGCGACAGGTAAAGTGGAAATGTTTAACAGGCATGAGATGCTTGATGTAGTTTTGGTCGATGGCAAAGCAAGAGGTATTATAGCAAGAAATTTAATTACAGGCGAAATTGAACGACACTCTGCACATGCAGTGGTTTTGGCTAATGGCGGATATGGTAATGTTTTCTTTCTTTCGACAAATGCCATGGGAAGTAATGTAACTGCATCTTGGAAAGCATACAAAAAAGGAGCTTTTTTTGCTAATCCATGCTATACACAGATTCATCCAACATGTATTCCACGAAGCGGAGACCATCAAAGTAAGTTGACTTTGATGTCTGAATCATTGAGAAATGATGGGCGTATTTGGGTGCCTAAACATAAGGAGGATGTTGAGAATATAAGAGATGGCTCTTTGAAACCAACAGATTTATCAGAAGATAGACGAGACTATTACCTGGAAAGGAGATATCCGGCTTTTGGTAATTTAGTACCGCGAGATGTTGCATCAAGAGCAGCTAAGGAAAGATGTGATGCAGGATTTGGTGTCAATCAAACAGGAGAAGCGGTCTACTTGGATTTTACTGCAGCAATTATGCGATACGGTAAAGTAAAAGCGCGTATGCTTGATGTGGATGATAACAATGGTGCAGAAGTTAAACGATTAGGGCAGGAAGTGGTTAAAGAAAAGTATGGTAACCTATTCGAAATGTATGAGAAAATAGTCGATCAAAATCCTTACGAAACACCAATGATGATATATCCTGCAGTGCACTATACTATGGGTGGTACATGGGTTGATTATAACTTAATGACGTCAGTTGAAGGATTATATTCAATTGGTGAAGCCAATTTTTCTGATCATGGTGCCAATAGATTAGGTGCCTCTGCTTTGATGCAAGGATTAGCTGATGGATATTTTGTGCTTCCTTATACCATTGGAGATTACTTAGCAAAAGAAATACGTACTGGTGAAATTTCAACAGAAACGCCAGAATTTGATACAGCAGAAAAAGAGGTAAAAGATAGAATCAATAAAATTATCAACAATAAAGGATCTAAACCGGTAGACTATTTTCATAAGCGTTTAGGGAAAGTAATGTGGGATAAAGTGGGTATGGCTAGAAATGAAAAAGGCCTAAAAGAAGCTATTGCTGAGATTAAGGCAATTAAAAACGAATTTTGGAGTGATGTCTTTGTTCCAGGTTCAAATGAATCGTTTAACCAAGAACTTGAAAAAGCAGGTAGAGTTGCCGATTTTATTGAGCTAGGGGAGCTGTTTGCCATTGATGCCCTGAATCGTACAGAATCCTGCGGTGGTCACTTTAGAGAAGAACATCAAACTCCTGAAGGTGAAGCGTTAAGAGACGATGAAAACTTCGCATATGTTGCAGCATGGGAATTCAAAGGAGAAGATGCTGAGCCAAAATTACATAAAGAGGAATTATCATTTGAGGCGGTAGAGTTAAAAACAAGATCATATAAGTAGAATACTAGCTATCTAGTAAACTAGTTATCTAAATACTAATAAAATGAATTTAAAATTAAAAATATGGCGCCAAAAAGGTGCAAATGATCAAGGTAAAATGGTAGATTATCAAGTAAGTGATATCTCGCCAGATTCATCTTTTTTAGAAATGATTGATGTATTAAACATTCAATTGGTTTTAACGGGAGAAGATCCAGTAGCTTTTGATCATGATTGTCGCGAAGGTATCTGTGGGATGTGTTCAATGTATATTAATGGGCAACCTCATGGACCAGGAGATAGAGTAACAACCTGTCAACTTCATATGCGTTCATTCAACGATGGAGATACTATCACGATCGAGCCGTGGAGAGCAAGTGCATTTCCTATTATTAAGGATTTAGTAGTTGATAGAGGCTCATTTGATCGAATTATACAAGCAGGGGGTTATGTTTCAGTAAATACAAGTGGAAATACACAGGATGCGAATTCTATTCCTATTCCAAAACACGATGCAGATGCCGCCTTTGATGCAGCCACATGTATAGGATGTGGTGCTTGTGTTGCCGCTTGTAAGAATTCCAGTGCCATGTTATTCGTTTCAGCTAAAGTTTCTCAACTTGATTTGTTACCACAGGGTAAAGTGGAAAGCGATCAAAGAGTATTAAATATGGTTGCTCAAATGGATAAAGAAGGTTTTGGGAATTGTACAAATACAGGAGCTTGTGAAGCTGAATGTCCAAAAGGTATCTCGCTAGAGAATATCGCAAGAATGAATAGGTTATATGCCAAAAGCTCTTTAACCTCTGAGTAAAGCATTAATATACTTTGAAAAGCTTCGTTATATTACTAGAGTACATCTAGAAATTGCGAAGCTTTTTAGGTTTATGTACATACCTGATAAAAAAATAAGGCAAATACAAGCGATGTTTTGTATTTTCGTTAGATCAAATGAAAAGTAAATTTCTTATAAAATTTCTAGTCCTTCTTTTGTTTGTTTTAACAAGCATAAATAGCTTTGCTACGCACAATAGAGCTGGTGAATTGCTTTATGAATATATTTCACCGTTAAGTTATAGAGTTAAGGTGGTTAGCTATTCAAAGATTAGTGATATTAGCGCCAATGCAGATAGAGATTCACTTAGCTTAGATTGGGGCGATGGGACTATAGAAAGTATCGTCCGGATTAATGGTCCATTATTTAATGGTATTCCAAATGGTGAGTTGATTGGTAATGATATCAAAGAAAATATTTATCAAAGTGGAATCCATACCTATAGTGGTGCACTTCCATTTTATATCATTTCAGTGACCGATCAGAATCGAATAGCGAATATTGTCAATATATCTGCTGGTACAGGTTCTGTGAGCGTTCCTATTTATTTTGAGGATACCTTGAAGTATATTCCACCTGAGCTGTTTGAAAGTAATTCATCCCCTATATTATTAAATCCACCTATTGATTTTGCAAATGTTAATGACACCTTCTATCATAATCCAAATGCCTATGATATAGACGGAGATAGTTTACATTTTCGATTAGTTCCTTCTTTGGAAGCCAATGGAGTGGAGGTTCCCCTTTATGTTTTCCCAGATCAATTTCCACCTGGGCCAAACAACACCTTCACCATAGATGAAAATACAGGAGAAATTGTTTGGGCAACTCCCCAATTACAAGGTACCTATAACATCGCCATACTCATTCGTGAGTTTAGAGGGGGGAGGTGTATTGGAACCCTTCTAAGGGATATGGAGATTATCGTTGAGGCCATTTTAGATGATCCACCACAAATCGAAGTTCTCCGAGATACTTGTGTTATCGGTGGTTCAAATTTTACCATTAATGTAAGCGCCCAAGATCCAAATGGAGAGATTGTCAGACTTTCTGCGCTCGGCGCTCCGTTTATTCTTTCTCCTTCTCAGGCAACATTTCAGACAGATTCTGGCTTAAATCCTGTTGGCATTTTTTCTTGGAATACGGTTTGTGAGCATATTCGTCCTCAGTTTTATCAAGTTGTATTTAAGGCCGAAGATGAACCCAATGGAAATGGAATTGTATTGTCTGATCTAGAAACATGGCTCATTACAGTAGTGCCGCCACCTCCAACGGGATTGCAAGCCATAATAACAGGAAATGATGTATTATTGAACTGGGATGATCCTTACGATTGTATTGCTAGCCCAGATTTTCAGTTTTTCTCTGTTTGGCGGAAAATTGGCTGTGATAGTTTGGACATTGGTCTTTGTAATCTTGGATTGGAAAACACTTCCTATGAGCTTTTGGCGGATAATATTCTGACATATGATTATCTAGATTTGAATTTAGATCGAGGCAACCAATATTCTTATAGGGTTTTAGCTCATTTTGGAAAGAATCCTACTTCATCACAAGGCAGTGTATACAACAGGATAGTAAGTGCCCCGAGCAACGAAGCTTGTGTGGAGCTACCTTTAGATCTGCCCGTTCTATTAAATGTTTCCGTAGAAGAAACAGACGCAGTTAATGGTGAAATATTTATTCGATGGACTAAGCCATTGGCTGGGGTCGATCTGTTAGATACAATTTTGGACCCGCCACCGTATCTTTTTGAGTTATATCGTTCTCAAGATTTTATTGGAAGTAATCTACAACTTATCCAAAGCTTCTCAGCGCCGAGTTATGCATTGATGAACGATACTATTTTCAACGATTTGCTTTTAAATACTGAGGCTAATGAATTTAGTTATCAAGTTGTTTTTTATGCAAATGGAGGGCTGGACACCATAGGAAATACCTCAGTGGCATCATCCATATTTTTAACTATTGGTTCAGGGGATGGCCTTCTAGCTTTAAATTGGGAGGAAGATGTCCCATGGTTAAATGATAGTTATACGATATACAGAAGTGATAATGTCAATGGGATTTTTGATAGTTTAACTACAACTGCCACTAGAAGCTATATTGATACAGGCTTAATTAATGATTCTACTTATTGTTATTATATAGAAAGTACAGGAGGATACACAAACAATAGTTTGCCAGTCCCATTAATTAATTTATCCCAACGAGTTTGTGCAATACCTATTGATACAATAGCTCCTTGCCCTCCAGAATTGATTATTCGTAATGACTGTGAAAGTATTCAAGGGCAAGCTTGGACAAATAATAATTTCCAAAATAGATTGTCTTGGAGTACACTTTTATGTGGGGATGATGCCTTGCAATTTGAACTATATTATGCAGAGAATGAATTTGACTTTCAATTATTGAGTTCAACCAGTGACACCACTTTTGTTCATCAGTTAAATACAACCTTAGCGGGCTGCTACATAATAAGAGCTATCGATGAAAAAGCGAATGTAGGTATGTTTAGTGATACAATTTGCGTGGAGAATTGCCCTTTCTATGACTTACCCAATAGTTTTACACCAAATGGAGATGGAGCAAATGATATATTTACGCCATTTCCTGGCTGGAGATTCGTAGCAAAAATTGATATGAAAATCTTTAACAGGTGGGGTAATGTGGTTTGGCAAACCGAAAACCCAAATATAAATTGGGATGGATCTGATCAAAAAACACAGAAAGCACTCAACGATGGAGTCTATCTA
Source organism: Chitinophagales bacterium (assembly GCA_037624485.1). Classification (GTDB taxonomy): domain Bacteria; phylum Bacteroidota; class Bacteroidia; order Chitinophagales; family UBA8649; genus JAFMKE01. Next base: position 193,117 of record JASJJC010000021.1, on the reverse strand, counting down.
TATAGTGGTTTCTATTTTGTTTTTAGGAGCGATGGCACTTTAGAAAAACGTCCTCTCCCGCAAGATAGAGATGGTGGCGGGTTCATTCATTTAATTAAGAATAACTAAACAGTTAGGAAAGATGTTTACAGGTATTATTGAAAATGTAGGACTACTAATCGAGATTCAGACTGAAGAAGAAAATGTCCATTTTACGGTTCAGTCAAGTCTAGCAAATGAATTGAAGGTAGATCAAAGCGTTGCGCACAATGGAGTTTGCTTGACCGTTGTGAAGCAATGGAAGGATAAGTATACGGTTACGGCTGTAAAGGAAACCTTAGCAGTAAGTAATCTTTCAAATTTAAAACTTGGTCATAAAATTAACTTAGAAAGGTGCATGCAGATGAATGGTAGACTAGACGGTCATATCGTTCAAGGTCATGTAGATGACACAGCAGTCTGCACTGTTAAAGAATCTAATGAAGGAAGTTGGCGTTTTGTTTTTGATTATAGTGCCAGCCGAAATAAGCTAATTGTTGAGAAAGGTTCAATTTGTATTAATGGGGTTAGTTTAACAGCATTTAATGTTACCGATACAAGCTTTGAAGTTGCTATAATTCCATATACTTATGAGCATACCGGTTTTCAAGACTTAATTACTGGTGATCACGTAAATTTGGAGTTTGATATTATAGGTAAATATATTGCTCGATTGCAGGAAGTATAATGGAAAATATAAGGTGCCATTGGGTCAATAGCGATCCATTGTATATAAAGTATCATGATTATGAGTGGGGCGTTCCTTGCTATAAAAACCAGCAGCTTTTTGAAATGATCTGCTTAGAAGGACAGCAAGCCGGTTTATCGTGGATTACAATACTCAAGAAACGAGCGCAATATCGCGATATTTTCTGTTCATTTTCCCCTATAAATATTGCAAATTTAACTGATGAATACTTGGAGCAGGTATTATTAAATCCCGGTATTATTCGTAATCGTTTAAAAGTTTTTGGGATAAGAAAAAATGCTCAAGCATATCTAAAGATAGAAGAGGTTCATGGTTCATTTAGTAATTATATTTGGGCCTTTGTAGAGGGTAAAGTAATTAAGAATAAGTACAAGAAGTCCAGTGAGATACCTGCGGAAAGTGCTATTAGTATGAAAATGAGTAAACAGTTAAAGAAGGATGGCTTCACCTTTGTGGGAAGTAAGATATGTTACGCCTTTATGCAAGCAAGCGGAATGGTAAACGACCATATGGTTTCCTGCTTTAAATATTAATAAAAAGGTGACCTTGTTAGAAGAGTACCTTTAGGGTTTTTTATAGTCTATTGCTTATGATTAACGCAATAAGGTCACACTTCCTTTACGATCTAAGGTTTTCCCATCTAGGTATTCAATACTAACAAAATAGGTATAAACACCTGGATTTTGAAGTTCACCTTTAAAGGTTCCATCCCAAGAAGCTTTTTGATTAGCACTTTCAAATATTTTCTCTCCCCATCTATTGTAGACTTGCATTGTAATGAATTCTATCCCTTCTCCAAACACTTCAAAATTGCGATTGACTTCGTCAAAATTACCAGGAGTAAATGCATTAGGAATAAATAACGCTAGATTATTTTCGACAATAATTATTGTACTTGAAAAACTGTTGCAAAGCTCATTGTCATCACCTTCATAATACACTGTTGCAGTATATTCGGTATAATTATCGTAAGTAAGAACAATTGGATCAATACAATCGTCACAATCTAAACCTGCAGTTGGAAACCAGTTCACCTGCGCAATATCTGCGTTGGTATAATTTGGTGAAGTTACTTCCAAGGAGAGGCTAAGGCTTTGCTCCAATTGCAAAGTTGTATCATCTGGATTAATCACAAACGAAAAATAGGGCTGTTCATAAATAGTAGTAGATACTTGAACAGATAAACATTCCTCTGAAGATCCTAAATCCTGAACGATTATTTCATTATAAACACCTGCAGGTAGGTTGAAAAAATTTGCACTAGATTGAAAATTTTCACCTCCATCTATCGAATATCCATAACCTATAGTGGTACCTCCATTAGCTTGAATAGTAATTGTACCGCTTGCATCTCCAAAACAATTTGTTGAGTCAGGTATTGCAACTATGGAAATAGGAGTAGGTTCATTAATTGTAATTGATCCAATCTTCGCACATCCATTTGCATCTGTGACGATTACTTGATAGTTGCCCGCCGCTAAGTCAGTTGCGATATTATTGGTTTGAGCTTGCGGGTCATTCCACAAGTAGGTATAGCCTGGTGTTCCTCCACTAGGCGAAACTGATCCAATACCGTTATTGTAACCAGCACAAGTAATATTGGTGCTATCCATTAGAATATTTAAGGGTAAAGCAGGCTCAGTTACGGTAGCGTTGTCCGTGAACGCACAACCATTGCCATCAGTAATGGTAACAGTATACGTGCCTTCAGATAAACCTGTTGCTGTTGCTGTATTTTGGTTGTTAGCAGCAGTGCCCCATTGGAAGGCATAAGGAGCAGTGCTTCCTGAAGTAATATTTGCAGTTAAACTTCCATCATTTCCGCCAAAGCAACTAACAGGAATTTGATCAAAGCTGATACTTACAACTGACGGTTGGGTTAACACAATGTTTTGAGTAAGTTGACAATTATTGCTGTCTATAACTGTTAGTGTATAGCTTCCTGCTGCAAGCGAAGATATATCTTCCGTATTGGCAGTAAAAGCATTTGGCCCAGTCCAGGCGTATGCATATGGTGTAACTCCTCCTGAGATAATAGCATCAATACTGGCGGTACTTGCACCAAAACAAGTTGCGCTTGTTCCAGCTAGATTAATACTTAATGCTGCCGGCTCAGTAATTATAGTGTTTATTGAGTTGGGGCATCCATTTAAATCCGTTACCGTTAATGTATATGCCCCTGCACTAGCATTACTGAGGTCTTCATTGTTGCCACCACCATTACTCCAGGCGTATGTGTAATTAGGCGTACCGCCAAATGTGCTTATAGATATAGATCCAGTGCTATTTCCATTACAGGCCACATTATCTATGTTATCTATTGTCAAAGTAATAGAATCTGTAGGTTCAGTGATTAGAACTGAAATAGAATCAGCGCAAGTACCTCCATCAGTAACTAAGACGGTATAAGAACCAGCAAATAAGTTATTTACAGTTGCTGTTGTTTGACCAATACCTATCCAATTATAGGTGTAGGGTAAAGTACCTCCAAAAGTAAGAACAGATGCGGATCCATTGTTAAAGCCGTTGCAAGTCACATTTATTTGGGTCGTTGATAAATTTAAGGAGTCAGGCTGAGTGACTTCAGCACTATCCACATAAATACATCCTCTTGAATCAGTTAATGTTAATGTATACACTCCTGCACTAAGGCCGCAAACATCTTCTAAAGTTGGACCATGTGACCAAGAATAGGTATATGGGGGAGTTCCACCGCTTACAGCTGCATCAATGCAAGCTGAAGTATCAGCATAGCAAGCTAAACTTGTTGGATTTAGTACGATTGTAACAGGAGAAGGTTCAAAAATAACCGTAGTATCTGAAACAGTACAACCATTAAAATCTGTAATTGTTAAAATATATTGGCCTGCAGGAAGTGCAGCAGCTGTATCAATTCCCGCTACGGGTCCCAACGGGCCTTCCCAATTGTAAGTATATATCGGAGTTCCTCCTGAAAAAGAATCAATATGTGCTAAACCAGAATTTTGGCCACTACATAGAGCACTATCAGAAGTAATACTTAGAAACAACGGATTGGGTTGTGCAATGATTACACTATCAGATGCTACACATAAATTCAAGTCTGTAACTTGCACCCAATAGTTGCCAATTACAATATTTTGTATACTTTGAATTACTTCACTGGTGTTCCAGAGATAAGTGAAATTTGGGGTTCCTCCTGAAATATCAGCGCTTAGACTATCAATAGTTCCTCCAGCACAAAGCACATTGCCAGGAACGGTAATTTGAACATCTAAGAGATCCGGTTGTGTAATATTAAACATCACAGAATCATTGCATCCATTGGAATCAATTGCATAAGCCATGTATATTCCTGTATCCAAATTAGTAAAGGTATTAGCAGAGATATAATTTACATCATCCAATGAATATTGAAAGGGTAGCTGACCGCCGGTTGTCGTTAAAGCAACTGATCCATCTACAGCACCAAAGCAAGAAACCATGCTTATACTATCAGGAATTAAATCCAATGTGGGGGTTTCCTCAAGCGTTATAAGCGTATCTTGTATACAACCGAAATTATCTTGTATTCTAACATTATATTGCCCACCAATTAAATTTGAATAGAATGAATCAATACTTAAAGTGGCTCCACTATCAATACTGTATTGTAGAGGAGGAGTTCCGCCTGATGCATAGACCGCTATGGATCCTAAGGCGCCGCAATTTGAATTAACAACAACAATAGAGTCTGTAGTAATTAAGGCTGCACCTCCAACTATATTAACGCTGTAGGCTGTATCACAATTGATGCTTCCAATTCTAATATCATAGTTCCCACCGGACAGACCGTTAAATATATTAGATGCTTGATAATTTGTGCCATCGTCTATAGAATATTGCAAACCTAGCGTTTGACCAGAAACATTAATCGTTATAGAGCCAGAATTAGCTATACAAATTTCATCTACCAAGGTATTCGAGTCAACGATAAAACTCGATATTCCCACAACAATAGTATCGAATGCAACACATCCATTAAGATTGGCTTCCAAAATATAACTTGTTGTAGTATCCGGACTCACACTTGGGTTTAACACAGTATTATTTATAATACTGGAGTTATTGGGTGTCCACTCAAAAATAATTCCTCCTCCTACAGCAGTCGTTGTTGCTGGAATAACGAGGTTTTCTCCAAGGCAAATACTTGTATCCGGACTTGCATCAATACTTAATGATTCTTCTACAAAAACAGTTACCGTATCTGTATATGTACAAGAATCGGAATTGTTTATTACAGTTACCGTATAAGTTGTAGTGGTGTCAGGCGTAACAAGTGGCGCTAAAGTATTCGCCCCAAAAACATTAAGGTTTGGTGTCCATGCTATAGTTTGTGAGGTGGCACTAGGCGTGTTTGGTATATATCTGTATCCTGAATTAATTGCCTCCCAGTTAGTATTATTTCTACCCGGTGTTGCTTGACCTGAAAAACCCGAAGAGTTCTCTATACCCTGCGTTGAAGTAGGGTCGCTATCGTCATTAATACAATTTTCGCAAAGCAAATCTATAAAATGAGTAGTCTCATGTAAAATAATTTGTCCTTGAACTTGTTCCGTTTGAGAGGTTCCTCCTTTATGAACTAGATCAAACTCCACAACCATTTTTCTATTGGGTGCATTTCCCGTAACGAAAAAACTCGATAATCCTGAAGAATCCACTAGATCATCCCACATCAATGCTGCAATTTGATTGGGTAGAATGTTTACAGGTATAGTAAGGTTATTGGCGAAAGATGGAAAAGCGGATGAACTCATCATTAAGTAACCATCCACCGCTGCTCTTATTTCAGTAATTGGTGAGCAATAAAACTCGAAGGGGAAAGGAAGATTAATAATAGTACTCGTCCCGTTATCTGGGTTGGAAAAGTTTAAAGGTGTTTGATTTGCTGAAAACTCTTTATAATAGGGAATAGAAAACCCTGTATAACTTTCATTACAATCTTGCGATATTCCAGATACGTTAGCGAAAAGTTGATCAATTTCACCGGGACAGACAGTCCCTTTTTCAGCCACAGCACTCACACTGTAGAATGTGGTTGTCACTGAGTCAACACCACAAGCGGAGGTAGCCGTATAAGTTTGTGATGGACCTGGACTTGGTGGGTTAGCAAATGGAGTCTGGCTGGTTGGGTCATCTAAACCAATTGCCGGAGTCCACAAAACGGGAGCCCAAGGAGCAACACCAGTTAAGGTTAAGGTATCTCCTGAGCCAACTCCTTCACAGATAAAGAAATCATCCATTACAAGCGTCGGATTTACATTAATTAATACCGTTCCGGTACAAGTGTCATCGATACCATTCGTATAGGTTATGGTGTAAGATTGAGTATCGGTTGGCGAAACATAAATGAAGTTGGTATCAATAACTACAAAATTTTCGTCATAAAAAGTATAAGCCGGATCGGCTAGTTGAACAGTAATATTATCAAGGCCCCAATGGTCGCAACATGCACCTGAATTAAACTCTTGAATCCATTGGAATGAAGTGTTTGCTCCTAACGCACCCGCGGGTATAGGAAGGCAAACTGAATTCCATACTGTGTAAGGAGTACCAGTATTACTAAAAGGTGGATTATTCATTGGGAAATTGGGTCCAGGATTACTAGGTAGTTGCTCTCCATTAGGCATGAAATAAACAATATCAACCCAGGTTATTCCTCCATCGGGAGAATATTGTAAAGTAATTCCTTCTTCAGATAAATCAGGACCTTCAGCGATATTGGTTGGTCCACCTTGAATAGCATAAACAAAATCAAAACAAATCTGTCCACCAAAAGTCACATTAAATGGCACTGTTTCAAGTGCTGCAGGCAGCACATTAGTAGCACCCATCCAGAAATATACTCCTCCATCAATCGTTCCAGAATTGGGAAAAGGAGGACTTGGAATGAAAGGATTGTTATAAACTGCACCCGCAGTTGATGACCATCCTGGATCAGTAGGTCCTATAGCCGAAAATGTATCCGTTATAGCAGAGAGGGCAAATCCCGTAATTTGAATTTCAGAAGAATCACCACAATCAATAATGGAGTCGATTAAAATAGGCGTAACTGTACATTGACTAAATACAATTGAACTAAGAGTTAGAGATACGAGTAATGCTAATAAAATCTTCTTCATGAAACCTATTTACGGGCATCAAAAATACGAAATAAAAGCTTAAGAGCTACCATCCTAACTGGAGTATTTATTAATAACTAGGAACTTCTATGGGAAATCGAAATGATTTTTTTAGATTAATTGTACTCGTTTTTGATGTCTACCTCCTTCAAAATCGGCATCTAGGTAGGCAGTTAGTATAATTTTTGCTTTCATAGTACTGATATACCTTGCTGGCAAGCAGAGTATATTGGCATTGTTATGCTGCTTAGCTAAGGCGGCAATCTCTGGTTGCCAGGCTATTGCCGCACGTATTTTTTTATATTTATTCGCAGTCATGCAGACTCCATTGGCACTTCCGCAAATTAGAATTCCAAGATTATTCTTGTCTTTTAGGACAGTTTTAGCAACTTCATGCGCATAATCCGGATAATTAACAGAATCTAAACTGTAAGTTCCCTTATCATCGACCTCAATTTCTAGGGACTGCAAGTAACTAATTAGGTCTTTTTTTAACTTAAATCCAGCATGGTCAGATCCGATGATAATTTTCATAATAATTATAAGTTTAAGGGTTAACTTTTTTTGCAATCAAAATACTAACTAAATATAAACAAAACAATGGTACGGTAACCATAAACATTGAAGCGACATCAGGTGGCGTAATTATCGCAGAAAGAATAATACAAATTATCAATGCATAACGCCAATATTCTCGCATCATTCTTGCAGTAATAATATTCATTTTTGCTAAGAGAAAAACAGCCATTGGTAATTGAAACATGATTCCGCTCGCTAAAACCAAAGTACTGATAAAACTGATATAGTTTGTTAAGGTAAAGGTGTTCGTTACGATATTACTTACATTATACTTTGAAAGAAAATCCAAGGAGAAGGGGGTTAAAACATAATAACCGAACAAAATTCCAATAAAGAATAGTACTGCACTTCCTAGTATTGCCTTTCGAGAAGCTTTAACTTCTTTCATGTGCAGACCTGGACTGATAAAAAGCCATATCTCCCAAACCAAATAAGGAAATGCAATGATGACCCCTAAAGCCATTGCTATTTTGATATGGACCATAAACTGACCAGCCATTTCCGTGTTGATGATGGTGAAATCTAGATTACCTAAACAAAGGTTTTCTGATAAGCCGACACTTTGGATAAACATACACCAGTATTCGTATGCAATAAAAGTGCTGTAGGTTGGTGCAAAAATGATGTTATCAAAAACGAAACCCTTGAAAGTGAAGGCAAGAAGCGCAAATAGAAGAACCACACCGCCTGTTCTAAATAAACGCCACCTTAATTCTTCTAGATGGTCAAAAAAAGACATTTCATTACCGCTCTTTGACACCTGTTTAGTTGTTTAAAAGATTCATTATTCTATCTAAATTGGGTTTGAGGACGATTTCCGTTCTACGGTTTTTTGCCTTTTCTATAGGATTACTATTTTCATTTAAAGGAATGAATTCTCCACGACCACTTGCTGAAACATTTTCAGGAAGAACACCTCCGTCTTGAGTTAATATTCGCACAACTGATGTTGCTCGCTTCACACTTAAATCCCAATTATCTATTAGCACACCAGAGCCATTGAAAGGGTCGTTATCTGTATGCCCTTCAACTACTATATTGAAATCGGTTTGATTACTTAGTACCTGACCCAATTTGCTTATAGCATCTTTTCCCTTTATATCAATAGCAAAACTTCCTGAAGAAAAAAGTAATTTCTCTGAAAGTGAAACATATAAATTGCCATTTTTTTCCTCAACGCTTATCTCATCAGAACTGAATCCTTTTAAAGCATCTGAGATATTTGTTTTTAGATTTTGTAGAGCGAGATCTTTTTCTTTTAACCTATCCTCTAATTCTTTAATGCGGTTACTTTGCGCTTGATTTTCTTCTTCTAATAAAACTAATTGAGCTTCACGTGCCTGCAATTTTTCATCCAATACTTCTTGAGCTGCGGATATCGCATTCAATTCTTTTTCTTTTAAAGCTAGCTTATCAGCTAGAATCTTTTGATTGGAACTAGCTTCATCTAACAAACTCTTTTTAGATGAAAACAAATCATCATTGAGTTTTTTGTACTCCTCCACAAGACTTTCCAATTGTTTTTTATCTGTTAGCAATTGATTTCGTTCTGATTTAATTAGATTAAAGTCATTCACTAACTTTTCTTTAACTCTAAGACATTCATCTCTTTCATTTGTGATATTTGCCAGTTTTTCTTCCACATCTCTACGATCACTTAAATGTTTATCACTTAAGGCGTTTAACTCATCGTACTTTTTGGAAGTAACGCATGAACCTAGCATAAATAATAAAACTATTAATAAACTTAACTTCTTCATAAATATAAATTTTACACAAAAATAGATTAGTTATTCGAGATATTATACTTGTATTATTCACGTTGAATAGTGGATAACAATAGAAAGCATGTTTTTTTAAACTAATTAAAGCTTTAACAGGTTGTATTTTATTGTATTGCTATATTAAATTTAAAATTTTTCTTGATGGATTGCTTTTAGATTGAAGAGCATATCTCGTAATCGAGCCGCTTCTAAATAATCTTTTTGTCCAGCTGCTTTTTTCATTGACTTTTCTACGGAATCTATTTTAGCTTGGAGATTTTTTGCTGAGGTATATTCACTGCCATCTTCTTCAGCTAATTGATGGTGTTTGTCAAAAATCTCTTCAGTTTTCCCTGCATGCATAAAATCGAGCACTGACCCAGATTTAATAATTTCTTCACGGGACTTATATACCGTTTCCGGAGTAATGTTGTGTTTAAGATTATATTGAATTTGCTTTTCTCTTCTGCGTTCGGTCTCATCAATGGTTTCTTGCATGCTCCGCGTAACTTTGTCCGCATACATAATTACATATCCTTTGGCGTTTCTTGCTGCACGTCCTGATGTTTGTATCAAACTACGTTTATTTCTTAGGAATCCTTCTTTATCCGCATCCAATATGGCAACAAGTGAAACTTCAGGAATATCCAATCCTTCACGAAGTAAATTAACACCGATAAGCACATCAAACTTGCCTAAACGCAAGTCCCTAATTATTTCAACTCGTTCGAGCGTGTCAATATCGGAATGAATATATCGACAACGGACACCCATCTTAGCGAAGTATTTTGCTAATTCTTCTGCCATCCGTTTCGTAAGAGTGGTTACTAAAACCCTTTCATTAAGATTTCTTCTTATTCGGATTTCTTCCAATAGATCATCAATTTGATTTTGGGTAGGTCTTACTTCAATTTTTGGATCAAGAAGTCCTGTAGGACGCACTACTTGCTCGACAACAACGCCCTCACATCGTTCTAGCTCATAATCTGTAGGTGTGGCACTTACAAAGATACTTTGATTCATAATCCCTTCAAATTCTTGAAAATTAAGTGGTCGATTATCCAATGCAGCGGGTAGTCTGAATCCATACTCAACAAGGTTAGTTTTTCGGGAACGATCTCCTCCATACATACCTTTTACCTGAGGTAAAGTCACATGACTTTCATCTACTACAAACAAGAAGTCATCTGGGAAATAATCGATTAAACAAAAGGGGCGTTCGCCTTCATTTCGTTTATCCATATACCTTGAATAATTTTCAATTCCTGAACAATAACCAAGTTCCTTGATCATCTCCAAATCAAATTCTACTCTTTCTTTTAATCGGGCGGCTTCTAAATGCTTATCAATACTATTGAAATAATCTACTTGTTTAACTAAGTCATCTTGAATATTGTTAACCAAAGAGCTCATTTGGTTTTTCGGTGCTACATATAAATTAGCCGGAAAAATAGTCATTTCTTCAAGGTCAGCTTCTGTCTTACCAGATTGTACGTCAAACTTTGAAAGCTCTTCGATTTCATCTCCAAAAAAACTAACTCGATAACCATAATCTGCATAAGGAACATTGATATCAATAGTATCCCCATTAACTCTAAAAGTAGCTCTTGAGAAATCGGTAATTGTTCTGCTATAGAGTGAAGAAACTAAGTCGTACAAAAAAGTATTCCTGCTAATTATTTGGCCAATACTTAGTTTGATAATTCCACTAGCAAAATCAGTAGGATTACCCATACCATATATACATGAAACAGAAGCAACCACAATAACATCTCGACGGCCGGAGAGGAGAGAAGCAGTGGTACTTAGCCGCAACTTGTCAATTTCCTCATTAATTTGTAAATCTTTTTCAATATAGGTGTCTGATGAGGGCATGTATGCTTCGGGCTGATAGTAGTCGTAGTAGGAAACAAAATATTCAACTGCATTATTAGGGAAGAACTGTTTAAATTCTCCATAAAGTTGAGCAACTAAGGTTTTGTTATGGGTTAGTATTAATGTAGGCTTCTGTGTTCGCTCGATCAAATTTGCTATGGTAAAGGTTTTCCCAGAGCCAGTTACTCCCAATAAAGTTTGCGCTTCTTGCTGGGTCTCTATCCCTTTTACCAATTCATTGATTGCTTTCGGTTGATCGCCTTTGGGTTTAAATTTAGATACTAGTTCAAATTTCATATGCCTTACAAAAATGAAGTTTTTATTTTGCTAATCTGATAAGCTTGAACTTAAAATGCATTTTTCTTGAGAATTAGACAATATTGTTTTTTCAAGCTACGTTCTTAAGTCAAAATCATCAATTAAAATTCTATGAAAACAAACTTTACTCTCGACGATTTATTGTTACACCATTACAACGAAATGCCTGCCGAAGAAGTTCAAGCTTTTGAGTTATGCCTTCAATTTGATGAAACATTGGGTGAGCAAAATGCAAGCTTAATACAAGTTAAAGACTTGTTAGATTCACAAAAAGATACACCAAGCGATTCAAGTATACGTTTAATATTAGACTACAATAGGCAGAATAGCAATGAATTAGAAGCTATTTAACTAAGCTACCTTAATCAGCTTATTTAGCTTTGATTTGCTGAGCTTTTCAGTTGCATACTCCAAGGTAACTTCAAAAGATTTAACATCTTCAGATGGAAGATCAAACATAGCATCTGTGATTATTGCCTCGCATATTGATCTTAAGCCACGGGCACCTAGTTTATATTCAAGAGCCTTGTCCGTTATGTACTCTAATGCAGATCTACTAAATTTAAATTCAATACCATCTATTTCAAATAATTTTTGATACTGCTTTACTAGTGCATTCTTTGGTTCAGTTAGGATGCTAAAAAGATCCGCTTTCTTCAGAGGGTTTAAGTGAGATACTACAGGAATTCTTCCTATCAACTCAGGTATAAGTCCAAAACGTCTTAAATCTTCTGGATTAATATATTGCAGTAAATTGCTTTTATCTATCTCTTCTTCATCCTTTTCTATTGAACGAAAACCTAATACTGCCGTATTTATTCTCTTCGCAATATTTTTCTCAATTCCATCAAAGGCCCCTCCACAAATAAAAAGAATATTTTGAGTGTTCACCTTGACCATCTTTTGATCGGGGTGTTTTCTTCCTCCTTGAGGTGGTACGAGTACTTCAGCGCCTTCTAATAACTTAAGCAATGCCTGTTGCACACCTTCGCCAGAGACATCTCTAGTTATGGATGGATTATCTGATTTACGCGCAATTTTATCAATTTCATCAATATAAATAATACCTCTTTCTGCAGCCTGGATATCATAGTCGCACACTTGAAGTAATCTAGACAAAATACTTTCTACATCTTCTCCTACGTAACCTGCTTCAGTAAACACAGTAGCATCTACAATAGTAAAAGGAACATTTAAAAAACGGGCAATTGATTTTGCTAGCAGAGTTTTACCGGTACCGGTGCGGCCAACTAATAAAATATTTGATTTTTCAATCTCAATATCTTCCTCTTTCCGTTGATTAAGTCGCTTGTAATGATTGTATACCGCAACAGCAATAACTTTCTTTGCTTCCTCTTGACCAATTACATACTCATCAAGAAATTGGGCAATATTCTTAGGTTTGATTGACTTGGGAAGGGAAAATCTAAAACCGTTAGAAGAATTCTTTCCAACTTCCTCATTGACAATAATTTGAGCCTGTTCTACACAATTCTCACAAATGTTGGCATCAATACCTGAAACCAATAATTTAGTCTCATTTTTTGGTTTACCACAAAAAGAACAATTTGATATATCGGGTTTATCAGCCATTATAAATAGTATAAATGTTGGACAGTTTAGTTATTTTTTCCGAATGAGTACTTCATCAATCATACCATAATCCACAGCCTCTTGAGCTTTCATCCAGAAATCACGATCAGAATCTTGTTCAATTTTCTCATAGGTTTGACCTGAATGCTCGCTCAGAATATCGTACAACTCTTTCTTTAGTTTTCTAATTTCATTTATGGTAATCTGCACGTCGCTTGCTTTCCCTCCAGCTCCACCCAATGGTTGATGTATCATAACTCGGCTGTGTTTGAGGGCAGTTCTTTTACCCTTGGTACCTGCACACAATAAAACCGCACCCATTGAGGCTGCCATTCCAGTACAAATTGTGGCAACATCAGGCAGAATATACTGCATGGTATCATAAATGCCAAGACCTGCATAAACACCCCCGCCTGGGCTATTTACATATATTTGAACGTCGCTTTTCGCATCTATTGATTCTAAAAATAGTAGTTGCGCAGTAACGATATTAGCCACGGTATCATCAATAGGAACTCCCAAAAATATTATTCTATCCATCATCAAACGAGAGAAAACGTCCATTGCTACGGCATTCATTTTTCGCTCTTCAATAATATTAGGAGTGATCATATAATTGTGCACTGAAGCATAATCATCATACACTGACCCGCTAATTCCTTGATGTTTTACTGCAAAATCTCTTACTTCTTTGTCAAAATTTTTCATATTCTGGGCAACTATTGTTTGTAAAATTCTTCTAAACTAACTTTTTTATCCTTAGTTTTTATTTGTCCTCTAAAAAATTCGAACAATTTTTCTTCTAATAAAGTTTCACGTGTCTGACTAGAATGATCTTTTTTGGCCATCATATTTTGAACAAACTTTTCCATTTCCTCATCAGGCATGTCAGGGATTCCGTAGCTAGCCATTTGTTGACGAACTTGATCAGCAGTGCGTGCTTTTACCTCATCCATACTTACATCAACACCATTCTCTCTGCTAACTTTTTTTACAATTAAACTCCATTTTAAATTTTTTGCAAATGCAGGATATTCCTTTTCAATTTGTTCTTCGCTTATTGGATTTTCGTTGGTCAACTTAATCCAACGCTTTAAAAATTCATCGGGAAAGGACATTGCAGTTTTCTCAATGAGTGTTTCAGCTAGTTTATTATAAAGTCTTGAATCTTCTTGCTTTCCGAAGTATACCTTAATCTCTTTTTCAATGTGAGATCGCATTCCTACTTCATCTTTCACATCACTTCCTTCGCCATATACAGTTTTCAAGAAATCTTCTGTTATTTCAGCTGGATGTACTCGTTTTACATCTACTAAACTTGCTTGAACTCCAGGTAAGGTTTCAGGAGTTAACTCCAAATTCAAAATCTGCTTAGCTAATTCATCTGCTGTCTTTTCAAAAGTCTTTATTAAATCTTTAATAACAAAGTGTTCTCCTTTTTTAAGGCCTTGTACTATTTTTTGAATCTTTTTATCCTTAATCATATCCAATGCAATTGGCGCATTGTGACTAATACCATTTTCTACTAAAGTATCATTAGAATCAATTTCATCAAATTGTAAGGTGAGCATGTCATCCTTTTCCATTGTTCCGACAACTTCTTCAACATTTCCATATCGTTTACGCACACGATCCATTTCTTCATCAATCATTTTGGCGGTAATATCGATTACATCTCTTTCTAGAGTGGGTTTCTTTTTAAAAAAGTCTAAATCAAATTCCGGAGCAAGTCCAATTTCATATTCAAAATCAAAATCTTTAAGATCACTAATTTCGATATCAAATTTTTGATTATTTTTAGGAAGGGGGTTTCCCAGAACATCTAACTTGTTTTCGATGATGTAATTATTTACTAACTCATTAAGCATATCATTAACGGTATCCGCAAGAATATGGTTGCCGTACATCTTTTTAACAACTCCTATAGGGACTTGACCTTTACGGAAGCCTTTTAAATCGACTTTTTTACGATACTCGTTTAGAGATTTTAAAATCTTAGGTTCGTAATCTTCTTTCTTTACTTTAAGTTTCAGAATAGCATTTAAGCTATCTACATTTTCTTGAGTAATTTGCACAGATAGTAATTTTAATTAAGAATAATTCGTGAGCGTTTATTTATAAGAGTGCGGGTAAAGGGAGTCGAACCCCCACGCCTTGCGGCACTAGATCCTAAATCTAGCGTGTCTACCAATTCCACCATACCCGCATGTAAATGAACTTCGCTTCTAAAGCGGGTGCAAAGATAATATTTATTTGATTTTAAGTATAATAAATCATCTTTTCTTTCTTTTTTTTTCGAATTCTAAAAAAAGCAACATTGAGTTGAGCAATATTTAGTAGATTAGCAATAAGTAGCGATTAAGTATTAAAATGTTAGAAACTAAAGATATAACACTAAGTCCATTAGAGAAAAAGGAAATTTTAAAAGAGTATCGACGGCTTTTAGGAAATGTTCAGTTCAATCTCCGAAAAAGAGATAGAGAACGTATTCGTCAAGCTTTTGAAATGGCGATTGAATATCATGCTGGTATGCGTCGGAAATCAGGTGAACCATACATTTTCCATCCCTTAGCAGTCGCGCGCATTGTGAGTGAAGAAATTGGATTAGAAACGACTTCAATAGTTTGTGCGCTTCTCCATGATACAATAGAAGACACCGAGCTAACTTTAGAGGACGTTGAAAATGCATTTGATAAGAATACGGCTAAAATCATTAATGGACTTACAAAAATTTCTGGTGTTTTTGATTTAAATAGTTCCATTCAGGCAGAAAATTTTAGGAAACTTTTATTGACACTTACGGATGACATCCGGGTCATCTTAATTAAGCTAGCAGATAGATTGCATAATATGCGAACATTGTGCAGTATGCCTAGAGACAAGCAATTAAAAATAGCTTCTGAAACTGATTTCTTGTATGCGCCTATTGCACATAGAATGGGATTGTACAAGGTTAAATCTGAGTTAGAAGACTTATCCATGAAATATCGGGAACCTGAAATGTATAAGTTTATAGCGAAAAAGTTGAATGAAACTAAACGCTCAAGAAACAGATATATTAATAATTTCATTACTCCCTTAAGTGATTTATTTACTAAGAAAAAGTTAAATCTAGAAATTTATGGTCGCTCTAAGTCTATACATTCTATATGGAGTAAAATGAAAAAGCAAGGAGTTAGCTTTGAAGAAGTATATGACTTGTTCGCTATTCGAATAATAGTCGATAGTCCGGATGCAAAGGAGAAAAGTGATTGTTGGAATGTTTATTCGATAATTTCAGATTTATACAGACCCAACCCTAAACGATTAAGGGATTGGATCTCCAATCCAAAGTCAAATGGTTATGAAGCACTTCACACAACTGTTGTTGGGCTTAAAGGCAAGTGGGTTGAAGTTCAGATACGTTCGAAGAGAATGCATGAGATTGCTGAAAAAGGAGTTGCTGCCCATTGGAAATACAAAGAAGGTGGAACCGTAAATTCTGATGATGGAGTAGATCAATGGTTGGCTAGTATTCAATCCTTATTGAACGATAAAGAGCAAAATGCCTTGGAGATGGTCAACAACTTCAAGATGAATTTATTCAGCTCAGAAATATTTGTTTTTACTCCAAAGGGCGATCTTAAACGTTTAAGAAGAGATGCCACTGCACTCGATTTTGCCTATGATGTTCACTCCGATATCGGAAATAAGTGCATCGGAGCGAAGGTTAACCAAAAGCTAGTGCCTTTAAGTTATGTCTTGAAAACGGGCGATCAAATTGAGATTTTAACTTCTAAAAAGCAAAAACCAAATGAAGACTGGTTAAGTTTCGTGGTAACAGGGAAAGCTAAAAATGCCGTAAAAAAAGCCATAAACGAAGAGTTGCGTTTCACTGCGGAAGATGGTAAACAAATTTTAGTAAGAAAGTTTAAGCAGCTTAAAATTAATGCTGTAGATGAGAATTTTTGGACGATCAGCAATTACTTCAAACTTACATCCCCATTAGATTTGTTTGTAGCGATTTCCAAAAATAAAATAAAGTTTGGGGACTTAAAAAATCTTGAAGTTGTTCATGGTATAGTTAAAGCTAATCGACCCAAAGTTCAAGCAAAGAAGGATGATTTCCAAGAAACCATTGCTAAAACGCTGTCTAAGAATGCTGAGCTGATTATTATGGGGCAAAGTTCCGATCAATTGGATTATTCTTTTGCACCATGCTGTAATCCTATACCAGGGGATGATGTATTTGGCTTTATTACAATAAACGATGGAATTAAGATTCATCGAACGACCTGTCCTAATTCGGTACAATTGATGTCTAAGTATAGTTATAGAGTTGTCAAAACAAAATGGAATAATCAAAGAGATGTCGCCTTTCTCTCGGGTCTAAAGCTTAATGGCATTGATACTATGGGCGTTATTAGCCAGGTGTCTGAAATAATTACGAACAACTTACACATTAATATGAAATCGATTTCCTTCGAAAGTAAAGATGGAATATATGAAGGGAAAATAATGTTATACGTTACAGATAGTGAGCAGTTAGAAATTGTAATCAATCAAATGAAAGCTATTGAAGGACTCGTCTCCATTACCCGATTTGAAGTAGAAGAGGATCAAAGTGTATAAATGTTAGTACTTTTAGTAACATACTTTATAAAAACCTTTAAATTTGTCACGTGCTTGCAAATACAGATACCATAGAAGCTGTTAAAGATATTTTTTCAACATATTTGGAAAAGAACGGGTTGCGTAAAACATCTGAACGTTTCGCTATCTTACAAGAGATCTATTCAAGAGAAGATCATTTTGAGGCAGAAACATTATACATTGATATCAAAAATAAAAATTTTAACGTGAGTAGAGCAACGGTATATAATACCCTAGATCTCTTAAATTCTTGTGATTTGATACGCAAACATCAATTTGGCAAGAACTTAGCTCAGTACGAAAAGTCTTATGGGTATAAACAACACGATCACATTATTTGTGCTAAATGTGGCAAGGTTGTAGAGTTTTGCGATCCAAGAATACAACAAATTAAAAATTTGATGGGAGGCTTACTTGACTTTGAAATCACACACCATTCCCTAAATTTATTCGGATATTGCAGTGGTTGCCAATTAAATAAGAAAAATAAAATTTCACAAAATGGAAATTAGTAGAATAATTGAAAATAAGATAACTATTTTAGAATTAAGCGGCAACCTACTGGGTGAAAAAGATGCCAGTCCTATTCTAGAAGCGGTAGACATAAGTTTGGCTAATGATAGTAATCAATTTGTGCTTGAGTTATCTAAAATGAAATTTATCAATAGTACAGGATTATCTGTGCTAATTAATATTCTTACTAAGAGTAAGAACGCCGGAGGAGATATGGTTATAGTTTCTATTCCAGAACAATTAAGTAATTTATTAGCAATCACAAAATTGACGGATGTGTTTCCACAAGCCGCAACTAAAGAAGAGGCTATAGCTTCACTTTAATAAAAAAAACCTTATGAATGTAGATGTTTTAATTGGAATGCAATGGGGAGATGAAGGCAAGGGAAAAATTGTCGATCATCTAGCACCTAAATATGATGTCATCGCTCGTTTTCAGGGTGGACCTAATGCGGGTCATACGCTTGTAGTAAATAATGAGAAAATTGTTTTGCATACAATCCCCTCAGGAATCTTGCACGATAATACGTATAATCTCATCGGTAACGGCGTGGTGATTAATCCAATTACCTTATGTAAGGAAATCGAACAAGTGAAATCTTGGGGCGTAAATATTGAAAAATATCTATTAATTGCTGAAAAAGCACACCTAATCTTACCGACTCATAAAGTACTTGATGCAGCTTCTGAAGCAGCGAAAGGAAAGGCGAAAATCGGTTCTACGCTGAGAGGTATAGGGCCAACTTACATGGATAAGACCGGAAGAAATGGTTTGAGAGTAGGAGATATACTAACGCCGGATTTTAAAGCGAAATATCAAAAATTGAAAGAAAAACATCTGCAAATCATTGGTATGCATAATTTTGAATTTGATATCGAAGAAGAAGAAAAAGAATGGTTTGCAAGCATTGAAGAGTTGAAGCGTTTTACTATATTATCAGGAGAGTATTATGTAAATAATGCGCTGTTAAACAATAAAAAAATATTAGCTGAAGGAGCTCAAGGTTCGATGCTTGATATTGATTTTGGAACTTATCCATTTGTAACATCTTCGAATACAATAACGTCAGGAGCATGCAACGGATTAGGTGTTGCCCCAAATAAAATTAAAGAGGTTATTGGTATTACAAAGGCATACTGTACTCGTGTTGGTAGTGGACCTTTTCCTTCTGAATTGCATGATGATGTAGGTGAGCGTATTCGAAAAGCTGGATTTGAGTTCGGTGCAACCACTGGAAGGCCAAGAAGATGTGGTTGGGTTGATTTAGTGGCTTTACGTTACGCATCATTCCTCAATGGAGTGACTCAAATTGCCTTAACTAAGGCTGATGTCCTTAATGAGTTCAGTGAAATAAAAGCTTGTGATTCATACACCGTGAATGGAAAAAACACTAAAGAGCTTCCGTTTGAAGTAACAGATAGTATCAACTGCAATTACAAATCGTTCAATGGTTGGGAGTCAGATTTAGAGGGTATAGGTTATCATAACTTACCTGCTAATTTACAAGATTTTGTGAGCTATATGGAAAATTACTTAGCTGTTCCAGTAAGTATGATTTCAACAGGACCAGAAAGAGAAAAGTTGCTCATTAAACAAAGTGCCTTAGTTTAGACTTAATGGTCGAGCAAAGCAGTTTTTCAATTGGTGATGTTTCCCTGTTTAAGAGGAAACTGTTGCATTGGGCCAATCAATTTACAGTTTTTATATGCCTCGATAACAATGAGGCAAGTCACTTATCTTCTTCTTTGGAGTTTACTGTTGGAGTCGACAAAGTTCGAGAACTTTCCTTAACGAATGAAGAGCTTCAGTTCAAGCAGCTTGAAGAATTTCAGCAAACCTCATCCGAAAGTATCTATGGTTACCTTGCATATGATTTAAAAAATGAGCTTGAACAGCTGCATTCAAAAAATCCAGACTATCTAGAAATGCCGAGTACGTATTTTTTCGAGCCACGTTATACCTTTCATATAAGCGATGGCAGTTGTACGATAAATAGAAGCACGCTTGAATCTATTCAACTGATGGATCAGATTAATTCAATGGTTTTGACAGACTCTCCTGAGCATACCACTGTATTGAAATGGAAAAGTCGAATGACCAAAGAAGCGTATATCCAGCATCTTAAAACTATAAAAAATAATATTCTAGAAGGCACTGTCTATGAATTGAACTTCTGTAGAGAGCTTTATGCCTATACCCAAAGCTTCAATAGTTTAGCAGCCTTTTTAAGAATTAACGAAAATGCGAAAGCCCCCTTCTCTGCTTATCTTAAAATGGAAGATCATCATGTCTTAAGTTTTTCTCCTGAACGATTTATGAAGCATGAAAATGGTAAAATCATTTCTCAACCCATAAAGGGAACTTTAAAAAAAGGAAACAATTATCAAGAGAATGAAAAGAGGAAAATTGCGTTATTTAATGATGAAAAAGAACGTGCTGAAAATGTTATGATTGTAGACTTGGTGCGAAATGATTTTGCAAAAAGCGCTATACCCGGCACTGTTAATGTTGATGAACTTTTTGGTGTGTATGAGTTTGAAAATATCATCCAAATGATTTCTACTGTAAGTGCCCATTTGAAAAAAGATATCCATCCTTTACAAGCACTAAAAAATGCTTATCCGATGGGCAGCATGACCGGAGCACCTAAGGTAATGGCTATGAACTTAATAGAGGAATATGAACAAGTCAAACGAGGGGTTTATTCTGGTGCATTGGGTTACATTAAGCCAGATTTGACATATGATTTTAATGTCTTGATTCGAACTTTAGTTTTTAATCAAAAAAAAGGCTATTTATCATTGCAAGTGGGTGGTGCGATAACCTATGATGCAATTCCTGAAAAGGAATGGGAAGAAACTTTAGTAAAGGCAAATTCTGTATTAAAATATTTAGGATAATCCAAAAAGCTTATTTATATTTGTTCTAAATAAGAATCAATTGACTGAATTTGACACCACCCTAAGTAGTTTAGAACTCTTGGAAACTCTTCCAAAGGCAATGGATAGCTACAACAACTGCTCCAAGAAAAAAAATAAGTGTTGCAAGAAATACAAGAAAAAAGACAAGCCTTGCAAAAAGTGCCCGAAGTTTTAGTCGATTGACACATAGGTTTTTCTTATCTTCGAGGCAATATCAAAATTAATGGAAATATGGCAAAGATGTTTGGCAAAAGTGAACTAGCTTTTTTTGAGAAGTATATTAACAATGCAGCACCCACAGGATATGAGTGGAATGGGCAAAAAATTTGGTTAGATTTCATCAGTAAATATATTGATACGCATCAAGTGGATAACTACGGTACGGTTTACGGTGTAATTAATCCAGAAGCCGAATTTAAAGTAGTTATTGAAGCGCATGCTGATGAGATATCATGGTACGTTAGTTATATAACGGATGATGGCTTTATTTATGTAAAGAGAAATGGTGGTTCTGACCACATGATTGCTCCTTCAAAGAAAGTAAATATTCATACTAAGAAAGGCTTTGTTCAAGCAGTCTTTGGATGGCCAGCAATTCATACAAGAAGAGGTGGCAAAGATCCCGATTTAAAAGCGGATTCAATCTTTTTAGATTGTGGAGCAACTTCTAAAAAAGAAGTACTTGAAATGGGGATTCATGTTGGCAGCGTAATAACTTACCAAGATGAATTCATGATCTTAAATAAAAAATATGCTGTTGGTCGCGCTTTAGATAATAGAGCTGGCGGGGTGGTTATTGCATTGGTGGCTAAGATGTTAAAAGAAAATAAAAAGAAATTGCCTTTTGGACTTTACATTGTGAATGCAGTACAAGAAGAAGTTGGTTTACGTGGCGCGGAAATGATTACGCAAACCATTAAGCCAAATGTTGCTATTGTTACCGATGTGGCGCATGACACATCTACACCAATGATTAATAAGAAAACCGAAGGAGATTTTAAATGCGGGAGAGGGCCTATTCTTACATACGGACCAGCTGTTCATAACAAATTATTAGATCTAATTATTGATACTGCAGAGGCTAAGAAAATACCTTTCCAAAGAGATGCCGCATCAAGAGCTACGGGAACAGATACCGATGCATTTGCATATTCCAATGGAGGTGTCCCAAGTGCATTGATATCATTTCCTTTGCGATACATGCATACCACTGTCGAAATGGTCGAATTGGCGGACATGGAAAATGCTGCTAAACTAATCTATGAAACTTTACTAAAATTGACTCCAGACTTTAACTTTAAGTATTTGGATTAGGGTTTTCCTGAAATGATTAAAGAGCGCAAAGCTCTTATTAATTTATAATCTTAAAATGGCATCTAATTATTGGAATAGTTTAAAACCAATTACAGATGCTATTGTTTTTTCGAATACCTGGATTAGTCTTGCGGCCTTAAGCCTATACTTATCCGTTTGCCTTGGTGTAGGTATTTCGCCAATTTTTACTGAAGGCGTACTTATTTTTACTGCATCGTTTATCGGCTATAATTTTTTAAAGCTTAAAGGGCTCAATGCAGAAGGAAATACAAGTATTTTTAATGCCTGGCTAAAGCAGCATAAAACGTTTATATATGGGTGCTTATTTATAGCTAGTCTAGGATTTATTTATGGTTTAAGTGAAGTTTCGTTTTTTCAATTACTTATTTTATTAGGTGTAATAACTTTATCTTTAGTATATACAGGTTTTGAGCGTTATAATCTAAGGTCGTTTTGGTTTCTTAAAACTCAAATTGTCGCAATGGTATGGGTAGTTTTTGTTTTAGGAATCCCCTTAATTGATAATTATAAGCATTTGCCTTGGCTTCAATTATTACTGCTATGCAGTGGAGTTTTCTTTTTTATTCTAGGTTTAACAATACCCTTTGATATTCGAGATTGGAATGCTGATCGGCAAAACCCTCATTTAACAACTTTGCCGATGTTGTTTGGTTTAACAGGAACCAAATTCATCTCGCTCGTTCATCTATTGTTAGCATTTGTTTGCTTAATGTTTTATTCCTATTTGAGTATAATCCTCCTACCTTTATTTCTTGTTGGAGTTAAGCTTATATGTACTTTGAAAAGGGATGCCTCAGAATACTTTTACACCTTCGGTCTAGATGGGCTGATCGTAATGGTTTACCCAATGCTTTGGATAACCAAGCAATTTTTGTATCAAGCAGACTTGATTTGACTTCGCTAAAACTCAATACCAGTTTATAGACTAAAACCTTAAGACTAGAATTCAAAGTAGTTTAGGTAATTCTTCCCTCTAATTCAAAAACTCCTTTATCTTTGTACTGACAAAACAAATAATATGGAACGGTGGACCAAAGCACAAATTTCAGAAATATATAACAAACCATTACTGCAACTCATGTATGAGTCCAGTGAAGTGTATAAAAATAACTTCGAAGTAGGAGAGATAGTCGTAAATACGCTACTATCGGTTAAAACAGGTGGCTGTCCTGAAGATTGTTCGTATTGTTCTCAATCCTCTAAGTATGTAACGGATGTGAAAGCAAGTAAAATGATGAAGCTGGAAGCCGTGAAGGCGAAAGCGAAAGAGGCGAAAGCTAATGGAACTACTCGATTTTGCATATCAAGTATGGGTACGCGTGTTCGTGACAATCACGATTTTGACAATGTCCTAGAAATGGTTAAAGCTGTTCGCGAGGAAGGTTTAGAGGTTTGTTGTACCCTTGGGATGTTAAATCCAGAGCAGGCCGGAAGATTAAAGGATGCTGGATTAAATGCTTACAACCATAATGTGGATACCTCAGATGAATACTATGATAAAATAATAACGACTAGAACCTACAAGGATCGTTTAGAAACACTTGAGGCTGTTGCAGGTTCAGGGCTAAAAATTTGTTCTGGTGGAATTATTGGAATGGGAGAAACAGATGAAGATAGGGTGGGTATGCTTCATACTTTAGCCAATTTACCTGCACAACCTGAATCAGTACCAATCAATTGTTTAGTGCCAATCAAGGGGACACCTTTAGAACAAAATAAACGTGTAGACGTATGGGAAATGCTTCGAATGGTCGCTACAGCTAGAATTACAATGCCGCAAGCGGTTGTGCGTATTTCTGCCGGTAGAGAAATTATGAGTTTGGAGGAGCAAGCATTATGTTTTATGGCTGGAGCAAATTCAATCTTTGCTGGAAACAAATTGTTAACTACTCCGAATCCCGAAATTGGAACGGACAATTACATGTTTAATTTACTTGGCCTTAAGCCCAGACCTTCATCTGTTCCTCAAAAGAGTAGTGCAGATCTGCCTATAATAGCTTAAGCAGTTTCGAGAACTTTGGTTTTGGTAGTTTTCCCAAATTGAAAATCTTTAATAATTTTCTTAAATAATCAATAGAAATAGCCTTGGCTGGACTATCCTTCGTCTGCTTTTGTCAAATATCCCCTAGTTGGGGTCTTAAAACAATATCTTCTACAACCGTCCTTTTGCTCAATTGATGGACATCCCAAATACTTTGTGCGATATCACTAGCTGGCATAAAACGGGATTCAGGTATATCGACTCCCGACCAAGAATCCGTCAGCGTTGCACCAGGGTAAATGGTTGTTACTCGGATATTGAATGGCTTTAATTCATCACGTAATGTCTTTGAATATCCCGTTAAGGCATGTTTACTTACATTATATGCTCCGCCATTAGGGTAGGCCATAAAGCCTGCAATACTGCTCATATTAAAAATATGACCTTCTTTATATTTTTTCATTTCACCAACCAAGGCCTTAGTTAGAGTAAATGCGCTAATAATGTTAGTACGCATCATTAACTCAAAATCTGCTGCTTCCATATCATGAACATTTCCGGGCAAGAAAACGCCAGCATTATTGACTAAAATGTCCACACTACCTAAAAAATCTGCTGCAGCTGCTGCAAATATTTCAACTTCATCTTGCTTAGACATGTCACAGGCAAAAGCAAGAAACCTGCCTTTTGCATTCACTTTTTCAAGTTCTATTTTTAAGCTGTCAAGCTTATCTTGACTTCGAGAACAAAACGCCACATTCCAACCGGCTTGTGCAAAGTGCACAGCAATCGCTTTTCCAATACCACGACTGGCTCCACTAACTACAATATTATTCATAAGTTATTAATTTTAAAATTGTTGGTAAATATACGTTCATTTTAAAAAGCCTTGTTTAACTTTGGCATTATTCTTTTAAATGGGGTTTCTACACGACATAGGTAAGTATATTTTAATGATCTCGAGTATGTTTACTCGTCCAGAGAATCTTAGTATGTATGCCAAAGAAACCATGCGCCAGGTATACCAAATTGGTATTGGTTCTGTTCTTATTATTGCCATTGTGTCAACTTTTGTTGGTGCAGTTACTGCAGTACAATTTTCCTATCAATTATTAGATATCGGTTTAATTCCTATGTGGTGGATGGGGATTATCGTTAGAGATTCATTAATTCTTGAAATGGCTCCTACAATATGTGCTTTGTTGTTAGCGGGTAAAGTAGGTTCAAATATAGCTTCTGAGCTGGGTAGTATGCGTGTTACTGAGCAAATAGATGCATTAGAAATCATGGGTGTGAATACTACGGCATACTTAATAGGCCCAAAGATTTTGGGTGGTTTAATTATTGTTCCTTTTTTAATTATTATGGCGGTAGGACTTGGTATTATTGGAGGCGGAATAGCAGGAGTGCTTGGTGATTTCTTCAGTACTGCCGATTATGTTAGAGGCCTTCAAGATGGCCATGAAGCATTTTATATAGTAATAATGTTGATTAAATGTTACGTATTTGCTTTCATTATTACCTCCGTAGCTTGTTATCAAGGTTTTTATGTTAAGGGTGGCGCACTAGAGATAGGAAATGCTAGTACAAGAGCAGTAGTCAATAGCTCTATAGTAATCATTATTGCTAACTTTTTAATTGCATTCTTACTGTTATGATTGAAGTTCGTAATATCAAAAAGTGCTTCGGCGATCAAGATATTTTAAGGGGTATTTCTACGCAATTTCAGAAAGGAAAATGCAACTTAATTATTGGTTCTAGTGGTGCGGGTAAAACGGTTTTCCTAAAATGTTTGGTTGGTTTGTTTAATCCTGAAGACGGAGAAATTCTCTATGACAATAGGCCAATTGGTTCAATGGGAGTCAAGGAGAAGAAAAAATTACGCAATGAAATGGGAATGCTTTTTCAAGGAAATGCATTGTTTGACTCTTTAACAGTAGAGCAAAATGTTCGTTTTCCGCTGGATATGTTTTCTGAAATGTCCTTAGAAGAAAAAACAGAGCGGGTAAACTTCTGTTTAAGTCGAGTTAATTTAGCTAATGCTAATGATAAATATCCTGGCGAAATAAGTGGAGGAATGATGAAAAGGGTAGGGATAGCGAGGGCTATAGTTATGAATCCAAAATATTTGTTTTGTGATGAGCCTAACTCTGGTCTTGACCCTAAAACAGCTTTAGTAATTGATGACCTCATCAAAGAGATTACTGTAGAATACAATATCACTACCGTTATAAATACGCATGATATGAATTCAGTAATGGGTATCGGGGATAAGGTTACTTTTCTTCATCAAGGGTATAAGCATTGGGAAGGGTCTAAGGAGCAGGTGATGGAAGAGACTGAGAATAAGGAATTGTATGAATTTATTTTCGCATCTGATTTCTTGAAAAAACTTCGCGAAGCAGCACTTCAAAACAAGTAAGATGAAAAATTTTCAAAATAAGCTCGTTGTAATAACGGGTGCAGCTTCCGGTATAGGTGCAGCTTTGGCTCGCCATTTCGCCTCAGAGGGCGCAAGATTGTGTCTGACGGACATTGATCAGGTAGGCTTAAAGCGTATTAAAAAAGAACTCGCTTCACATGTGGTTAAGACCTATTGCTTCGATGTAGGTGAATATGCTTCCTTCGTTAATATCGCCAATGAAATAGAAAGAGACTTTGGTGGAGCAGATGTGCTTATCAATAATGCAGGAGTTGCTTTAGGGAAAATGACAGCAGAGGAGACATCAATAGAGCAGTTTGAGTGGTTAATGAAGGTTAATTTTTGGGGAATGGTCAATGGAAGTAAAGTTTTTCTTCCGCAACTAAAAAATAAAAGTGAATCCGCACTAGTAAACGTATCCAGTCTATTTGGTCTTGTAGGTATCGAATTTCAAAGTTCATATTGTGCCAGTAAGTTTGCCATACGGGGGTATACGGAGGCGCTAATGGCGGAAAATAGGCATAAAGGTTTAACTATGCATGCTGTTCACCCTGGAGGAGTAAATACAAATATTTCATTAAATGCTAAAGGAGGAGATAAAGCTTTTAATCAAATATTTCATGATAAGTTTTTAAGTAAACGATCTCCCGAGAAAGCTGCTAGAGTTATTGTCAAAGGTATTCAAAGAAACAAAAAACGGATTCTGATTGGTAATGAAGCGCATGCTGGTGAATTCGCTGCTCGCTTAATGCCTATCCGATTAATAAATTTTATGCAAAAATATTTCCGCAAGAATCTAGATTAATCTTGAACTTGTTTCCTTGAAATATCAATATAATTGCAAAGGGCGTTTATTATATATTCTAGAATGAATAGAAACTAGGATTTAAATTCCACGAATGTTTTTCGAATTATCTCGATACATTCATCCAGTTGTTGCTTACTTATCACTAGAGGTGGAGCTAGTCTTATAATATTACCATGAGTCGGTTTAGCGAGTAAACCATTATCTCGGAGTTTAAGACACAAGTTCCATGCAGTGCTACTTTCTGGACTATCGTTTATAACGATAGCATTTAACAAACCCTTTCCTCTTACAAGATTAATTAATGGACTTTCAATTTTTCGTAGTTCTTGACGCAAGTATTTACCCAAAAATCTTGCATTATCATCTAATCTTTCGTCCTTTAGAACTTTCAAAGCTTCCACAGCTACCTTACATGCTAGCGGATTTCCTCCATAAGTAGAACCATGTTCGCCTGGTTTAATACACAACATAATCTCATCATCTGCTAAGACTGCTGAAACTGGGTATACTCCACCCGATAGCGCTTTACCTAGAATTAAAATATCTGGTCTTGTTTCGTATTTATTTTCACAAAAACCTTTACAGTTGCAATCACCGCAAACCGCCAATAAGCGACCGGTTCTCGCCAATCCTGTTTGAACTTCATCAGCAATAAATAGAGCATTCGCTTCCTTGCACAATGCTTTACATTTACTTAAATAATCTTGGTCTGGAACAACCACTCCAGCTTCTCCTTGAATGGGTTCAACCATAAAACCGGCTACATTAGGGTCTTCTAAGGCTTTTGCCAAGGCATTTACATCATTGTAAGGAATCACTTCTAAACCAGGCAGGTAAGGGCCAAAACCGTCTCGACTATCAGGGTCTGTAGAACCCGAAATAACGCCTAAAGTTCTCCCATGGAAATTAGCTTCTACCATAATTATTTTAGCTTGATTAACCGGGATACCTTTTTTCTCATACGCCCATTTTCTGCAAAGTTTCAAGGCAGTTTCAACAGCTTCAACACCAGTATTCATCGGCAGTACTTTGTCGAAACCAAAATAGGAGGTAATGTACTGTTCATACTCGCCTAAAGAATCATTGTAAAAAGCCCTTGAAGTTAAGGTTAACTCTTGTGCTTGATCAGTAAGGGCTTTAATAATTCTTGGATGACTATGCCCTTGGTTCACCGCAGAATAAGCAGATAGAAAATCAAAATAGACCTTGCCATTCACATCCCAAACAAAAACACCTTTACCCTTTTTTAAAACAACCGGTAAAGGATGATAATTATGTGCGCCATATTTATCTTCTAATTGTATCGCTTTTTGGGGAATATTTAAAACTTCTTTAGTCATGATTCTTAATGGTTTATTCGTGTAAAGTTAACGAAAAATGTTCAACTTAACAGTGAATTTAGTTGGGCTAAACAAGCGGTAATTTGATTCTAAAGCATGTGCCATTTTCATTGGATTCTTTAATGTAAATTTTTCCCTTGTGATAATTTTCGATAATTCTTTTAACCAAAGACAATCCTAGTCCCCAACCTCTTTTTTTGGTGCTAAATCCAGGTTGAAAAACAGTCTCGTATTTTCCTTTTGGAACTCCTTTTCCAGAATCTATTATATCGATGATTACGTTTTTACTAGATTTAAAGACCCTCACTTTGATAGAGCCTACTCCCTCCATAGCGTCTATAGCATTTTTAATCAAATTCTCAATAACCCAATTGAACAAAGCCTCATTAATGGCAAATTTAGTTTCTTCTTCTTCCAATTCCAGAGTGAATTTGACCTTCTCTGAACTTCTCTTCTCCATATATTGAACCGCTCTCTCAATACTTGGTCTAACATTTTTTACTTCTAAATCAGCCTTGGAGCCAATTTTTGAGAATCGTTCAGCTATAAGCTCGAGTCGATTAACATCTTTCTCTAATTCATGAATAAATTGCTCATCGTTAACAGCATCCTCGGGCATTTCTCTCATATAATCTAGCCAAGCAGATAATGATGATATGGGAGTTCCTAATTGATGAGCAGTCTCTTTAGCCATGCCTACCCAAACACGATTCTGCTCTGCATTTCTAGTACTACTAAAGCCAAGATAGGCGACAAGCATTAAAATACTAAAAAGAAAAAGTTGCACAAATGGGAACGCTTTGAGCTGTTTCAAAATAATGGAGTTCTTGTAATAAACAGTGCGCTTGCTTCCATCGCCTAGATCAATTATAATCGGCATATTTTCACCTTTTATATCATTTAAAGTCTGTTTCAAAATAATAGGAGAGAGTAAATCGCTGTCAATATTCCCACTTGCTATAACTTCTTGACTCTCATTAACTAAAACCACAGGAAGTGAAGCAGAATTCACCACAATCTCAGAAATAAATGATTCTATCAAATCATTTAAGGTCTGCTTTAACTCTGAAAATATCTTTGAATCACTGTAGTAAATAAAATTTTGACCTGAGATGTAATTAATTTGTACCGGAGGGTAGGTCCTGAAAGTACTTGACTTAAAAAGACTATCCAAATATTGGGTAGTATCTGAATTAAAAGGAAAGTCTATATTTCGATAATCAATGATTTCATTATTATTACTTGCATGAATAACGGGAATGTTTGTATTACCAATAATTATTTTGCTCAAAAAAGTAATGGACTTTGGCTCTTCGACCTTAATGATTAAGCTAGTCGCTGCAGCCCAATTTTCAATATCTTCTCTTTGATTGGCAGCAATCTTCTCAAACAATTTCCCTGTAACCTTCACGAGGTGAGCTCTCTTTTCTAAGGCTTGAGCCCAAAGGAGTACCTTATTTTCTTCTTCGGCGGCAATTTTATTAGCTAGCTGATTAGTATACCACAAGGATCCCCCTGCAATAAGTATTGCCGATACTAGTAACACTATTTTTATTCCTGATTTTCGCTGGTATATATCCATATAATATGCAAATATAAGAAGGCTAGTCTTCCCAATCTAAATACTTATCTTCTTCTTTAATTTCTTCAAAGTTAATTTCAACATGTTCGAATTCACTTTCTTCTTCTTTTTTGAAGAGATTTTTGAATTTTTCTTTCTCCTCCATAAAGTCGTTTTTCATTTTGTCCTTAACGCCTTTCTTGTCAAAAAACATTATTGGATCATCGACTGTTCCTGTCATACTTATGTAAAGGTTAACCCCTCCTTTAGCATCGTTGACATAATCCTCTTCTGTTGTTTTTTTCTTTCTAAACTTAGCTGCTAATAGATTTTTCAAATTTAAAACTAACTTATAATCAATCTCGTTGTCAAAACTATGTTTCCCTCCAGCATCCAAACTTAATAAATTACTTTGGATTGTTGTCATTGGTACGAATATCCACTCATCTTCAATAGTAATATCCGCTTGTAACTCTGTAAAATATAAATGCTCCAATTGTTCTAACTCCAATTTCCCAGATAGACTCATAAGAGGAGCAAAGTTTATCAACTCGCCATCTGAAAGCTTAACCTGACTGTGTAAAATGAAATTTTCACTATCCAAGTTTGTGAAATCCAACCAGGTGGCACTAAAATCTAATTGGGCATTTAACTGACCATGAATATTTTCACTTCCCCAATCTTCTTGCCCAAAATTATCAAAAGAGGAAAACAATTCCTGAATAGCTACATGCTGAATGTCTGCACTTAAGTTGATTTCGAAATCATTTTGATCTACGTTGGTTAAAAGATGGCCACTAAAATGTCCGCCTAAGGTTTTTGAATCTACAATATCAAAGGTATAAGCTGTATTATTTGCAATTGCCTCGATGTTTAAATCATAAATATCTAGCCCTTTAAATATGACATGAGCAAGTTCGAGTTTAATGTTGCCAAATATTGGCGGAAATTCAATTTCCTTAGGCTTTGTCGTTCTAGTTTCATCTTTATCGCTGGATTGAATAAAGTCATTCAAATTAAAATAATCACTGCTCATATTACCATTTATCCCTAAGTCGACGATGGTTTCTTTTTCTTGATTAAGTATAATTTCCATGAGATTATTTACTTCTCCATCAAACTTTAGATGATTATCGCCGATATTGATATTGATCTCTTCACTTGACAGGAAGCTTTCTTTGCCTGTCAACCTACCCGAAAAGTTGAAAGGTAAATCTAAAGCATGTATTTGGCCACTGAGTTGATTCAAACTAAGTTCACCCTCAATTTCACCCAATTGCCACAGACTATCCAAGGTGTTATGGTGGATTAAAAGCGTCATTTCATTCAATTCAATCGAACCATCTTTTACCTCAAAATCTTCAGGTAGAAAAGTGTTTAAAAATTGCTTATTCAAGCTTGCTGTTAAATGAGCTTCAATATTAATGTCGTGCAGATTAGCGATAAGTAGATCACCATTTAAATAGGAGTTCGCAGCTTTTGTATTAAACTTAGTAATATGCAAGCTTTGTTGATTGTCTTTAGTTTTACGATATAAACCGTCCAAATTTAAATCAGTAAGTTGCAGCTGCTGTTGTTCAAGATCTAAAACTCCTTGAGTGATATTAAAATCCAGTTGAATGGCAGGGTTTTTTAACTTTCCCAAAATTGACGATTTTAATTTGAATGCACCATTCCCAACAATATTACTTGCATCTAGCCATTCGTTTGGCACTAATCCCAGTGCCTCTCTTAAGTCACTTCCCTCTGCATGCGCGACAAGATCTATTAGTTTAGTTTTATTGCAAATTGTCCCTGAAACCAAGAATTTATTCTGTTGGATGTTTAGCGTGTTTTCATCAAATGCGAGACACCCCTCAACACCAGTATATTTTAGCTTAAGCTTTCCTTCAATACTTTTAGCAGGAAACAATGAAGCATCATCTATAAACAAGCTATAGCTAAACAAATCTGCATCTATCATTAAATCAAAATCTTTTTGGTAAAAAGATCCCGCTATTTCACTTCTAATACTAAGTGCATGAGTATATATATTGTTTTCTTCATCATCATAAATTAACTCAACATTATTGAGTACTATACTTTTTAATTGCAATAGCGTGCTTGCTGAAGAAGACTCTTTAGGTTTGAGAATGTTGTAGTTAGCTAATCCCTGCTTATCTGTATATAAATGGATGAATCCATCGCGTGCATTTATACCATCGATAGATACATCCTTATTAAGTAAGGCCCAAGTGTTTAAATTCAGCCTAACATTCCCAAGTGAAGCTAAGGTATCATTAGTTCTAAGCCTATCTGCAATGATGACATCATTAAAGCTTAAACTTATATTCGGAAAATTACTTAGGAAGGACAAATCAATAGGCCCAGCAACATCAATTTCCGTATTTAATTGCTTGTTAAGTGATTTTATACTTTGATTTCGAATAAAATCTTTTTGGATAAACAGAAATGCACTAATTCCTAAAAGAAAAATCAGCACAGCAGCGAGGAGAATCCAAAATAACTTTTTGAGCAGAGCCATAAAGGTTTTAAAACTTAAGTAAAGATAGACACCGATTTTCGTGATTTATCGAACTACTCAATAGAACGATTAACAGATTCGTGTATTGTGTGTATACAAAATTAGATAGCTTATTCATTCAGCTCATCGATCTGCTAGTAGTAGAATTTATTTACTAGAAAAAATCAATCTTGACATTAATCATTAATTGTCTAGGTTTAATCCACTTTCTTAAAACTCAAGAGAAGAGTATCTCCTTGATAAAAATCCAATTGCATTTTAGACAATTGAAAGCTTTCAATTTTATCCAATTGATTTAAATATTGATTCTCGTCAATGTTGATACAATACATTTTAGTTGAGGCTACAGGTCCTAAAGAAAAGTCTTTATCAGATAAACCATTAATGCTCGCAAAGTAATTGTTGCAGCCTCCGAAGCCACGCACCCTTAAATCTTCTGCAAAAATTTCCATGGTAGGAACTCCCGCAGTAAATTTTACTTTATCTAAACTTATCCCTTTAATAGCAACTAAGGCCCAAACATCATGCAATTGAATTATATTCGTTACCTGTATTGATTTATCCTCCAAAGTAATTTCCGTAGGTTTTGATTGATCCAGATTACACGATTTTATATTTAAATTTAAGCACACAAAACACAAGATATATTTTACCATAAATCAATTTTTATTTTACTATTCAAATTGAATGCCAAATTTAATAGAAACCCAGATAATGCTTCCATCTCTATTTAAATAATTCTTCCTAGTTTGCTTTTGTTACCTTTGTATTTTTAAAAAATATAAATACGAGGAAGAACAAAAGATGTCAAGAAAGAAAAAAAAGAAGAGTGGTAACTCGGGAATTGATGGAGCAATTCTAAAATATATCGAAGCGAAAAGAAAGTCAGGAATGAACCCTGACGCTGTACTTAGTCACTTTTCAAAAAAGTATAGTCCAGAAAAAATAGAACACGCAATTAGTAGATTAGAAAAAAGAGGACTGATTGATTTTGGTTCAACTGGTAAAATTTCCAAGAAAAAGTTTTTATCCAAACCTAACGAAGTTCTGCAAGGTAAACTTGATTTAGCAAAAAGTGGTATAGGTTATGTCATTATTGATGATTTTGAAGCTGATGTGAAAATTCAGCGAAAGCATACCATGAATGCAATGTCGAATGATGTTGTTGAGGTAGAGTTAACAAAGTATGACAAAAAGAAACCCGAGGGAAAGATAATTCGTATTATCAAACACTCCCAAGGTGAGTTTATCTGTAAGTTCCAAAAAACGGAAGGTTTCGGTTTTGCAGTTCCAAACAATGAGCGTATTCCATTTGATATTTTTATTCCAGAAAGCTTCACGATGAATTGTGAAACGGGTGATATGGTAGTTGTTCATATTGTTAACTGGCATGACACTGCAGGAAAGAATCCAGTTGGGAAAATTATGGAGAAGTTAAATGATCTTTCTCCAAATGAGCTTGAAATGCGTACCATTCTTATGCAGCAAGGATTTAATATTATTTTTCCAAGCGATGTTCTTGCAGAAACGGATAAAATAAATGAAAAAATATCCACTCATGAGATTAGAGAGCGTTTGGATTATAGGGAGGAGTTAACTTTTACCATTGACCCTGTTGATGCAAAAGATTTTGATGATGCACTTTCGATTAAACCACTGAAAAATGGGAATTTTGAGATTGGCGTGCATATAGCGGATGTTTCTCATTACGTCTACCCAGGCAGTGCTTTGGATAGAGAAGCCCAGTTTAGAGCTACTTCAGTATATCTGCCGGATAGAGTATGTCCAATGTTGCCGGAAAAATTATCTAATGTAGTATGTTCGCTTCGCCCAGGTGAGGACAAATGTGCGTTTTCAGTATTGTTTGAAATTAATGAGAAATATGAAATTGTAGAATATTCTTTTGCCAAAACAGTAATTAATTCTGACAAAAGATTTGCTTATCATGAAGTACAGGAGATCTTGGATAATCAAGAAGGTGAATTTTTTGATGAATTAGAATTTCTTAACCGCATTGCTTATTCACTTAGAGAAAAACGTACAAAAAATGGTTCAATTAATTTTGACACGGGTGATGAAGTTCGATTTAAGTTAGATGAGGATGCTGTTCCTGTAGAAGTTTACGTTAAGGAAAGAACTGATGCGAATTTATTAGTGGAAGATTTTATGCTTTTAGCAAATACTACAGTCGCAAAATTTTTAAGTAAAGCGGAAAAGGGTAGAGGAAAGCAGTCCGGTGTATACAGAGTGCATGACAAACCCGACCTGTCTAAATTAACGATTCTGTCTAATGTAGCTAAGCGATTTGGATACAACATTGCATTTAAGGATGCTGAACAGGCAAGAGATGCATTAAATAATTTGATGGGTATAATTATCCAAAAACCCGAAATAAGTGTACTTGGCCGTTTAGCTGTTCGTTCAATGGCTAAAGCCGTATACACAACAAAGAATATAGGTCATTATGGTTTAGCTTATGAACACTATACTCACTTTACTTCTCCGATAAGAAGATATCCGGATGTTCTAGTACATCGACTACTTTTACAAACCTTACTTAAAGATCGTCCTCGATATACTAGTGAGGAATTGGAAGATCTCTGTCAGCAGTCTAGCTTAATGGAGCGTCAATCACAAAAAGCTGAACGTGAAGCTATTAAGTATAAGCAAGTAGAATATTTATCTACTCGAATAGGTGAAGTATATGAAGGAATTATAAGCGGTGTAATCGCAAGAGGGTTTTTTGTAGAATTAGTGGAAAATAAGTGCGAGGGAATGGTCGCTATGGTAAATATGCAAGAAGATTTTGTCTACGACGAAGAGAATATGCGACTTACAGGCTTAACGACAAAGACCATTTATCAAATTGGGGAGTCGGTTCAGGTTAAGGTATCTAAAACTAGCTTGAAGGATAAACAAATAGATTTAGAGGTTGTTGGATAATCAATTATCAATAATTTTAATTTAATGAAGCATAGTAAAGAATTACAAGCCAAGTTTCAAAGTCTGCATAAAGTCTATTTTAAGGATACTCCAAGGGCTCTCTACCAGCCAATTTCTTATGCCATGGAGTCAGGGGGTAAATACATTCGTCCACTGCTGATGATATTTTCAAATGAAATGTTTGGTGGAAAAATTGAGGATGTTATTTCGAATGCATACGGCATTGAGCTTTTTCACAATTTCACTTTAGTTCATGATGATATTATGGACAACTCAGCTGTTCGAAGAGGAAAGGAAACCGTGTATAAAAAATTTGGCTTAAACTCAGGTATTCTAAGTGGAGATTTTATGTTTATCACAGCCTTACAGATGGCTTGTAAGCTAAAAGGTAAAACTAGTGCGGATTTGTTTGATTTGATCAGTAAAACAGCGGTAGAAATTCACGAAGGACAGCAAATGGATGTTGATTTTGAGACGCTGGAAAGGGTTTCTGAAGAAGAATACATCAAAATGATTGAATTCAAAACAGCAGTTCTTTTAGCTTGTAGTCTTCAGATGGGCGCCAAAATAGCTGGTGCATCGCAAGAAGATCAAAAGAAAATATATGAGTTTGGTCGATTACTAGGAATTGCTTTTCAAATACAGGATGATTATCTCGATACTTTTGGTGACAAGCAGCTTGGAAAACGAATTGGTGGTGATATAATCAATAATAAGAAAACTCTTCTTTTCATAGCTAGCTTAGATTTGGGCAGTAAAGAGGAGAAAAAGAATTTACTTCGCTGGTATGAGGATAAAAGTGGAGAAGAAGATGAGAAAATATCTTCAGTGAAATCGATTTTTGAATCTAGTGGTGCGAAAGCGTATTGTCTCCAAAAAATGAAAGATTTAATCGATGAAAGTCTACTAAATCTTGAAGCGATAGAAACCTCAAAGCCTAAGACCGA
This sequence comes from Chitinophagales bacterium, assembly GCA_037624485.1. Taxonomy (GTDB): domain Bacteria; phylum Bacteroidota; class Bacteroidia; order Chitinophagales; family UBA8649; genus JAFMKE01. Next base: position 156,194 of record JASJJC010000021.1, on the reverse strand, counting down.
ATTAGTGGGTTTAGCAGATTTAATCATTCAAAGAAGAAATTAACTATTTCTGTTTCTTAATACCATTAGAATTATTTGCCGTATTTAATCTAAATAGGGTTTTTTTTATGTCCTTTTTTAAACCATTTCATAGGCTTAATTGGGCTTATTTACGAATTAGTCTACTATTATAAGTTGGTTTTAATGGGATAATAATCTTGTGAAAAGCTAATTTATTAGATATTTTTTGTGTCATTCCAGCCTAACTTCTGATTAGTACTTAAACGCATAAAATATTACAATACTTTCACATTCAAAAGGGCCTTACCCCAAACAAGCTAAACCCTCATTACCACTGAGTTTAAATCTCTTATAGTACATCTTATATTTAAAATCTATTTATTTTTTTTACCTATTTTATTGTTCATGTAAAAAGAGTACGTAGCATATATTGGGCTTTGTTTTACCTATCCATTTGAAACTATCTTATTCTAATCTCGTAAATACCTACATGAGATTATTATTAGACATAAAAATGGATTCTATGAGAAAGCTATTCTTTTTCCTTTTTACGGTTATATTTTTATTGAATACAAATACAGCTCATGCAACACATGCATTAGGAGGTGATTTGATCTATACACAAGTTGGTGCTAATACATTTAATATAACGTTGAAACTTTATAGAGACTGTAACGGAATACCTTTATATGCATTTGAAGACATCGAATGGCATTCTAGCTGTGGTTCTGGAGTTGTTACAGCATTTCGTAATGGTTATACTGATATTACTCCAACGTGTCCTGGCCTTCCTACAGCGTGTCAATCTGGGTCTGGTACAATTGGGATAGAGGAGCATGTTTATACTACTACAGTTAATATTCCATCAGGTTGCACAGATATCGTGTTTGATTACACACTTTGCTGCAGAAACTACTCGATTACTACTCTAGCGAATCCTGGTAGTGAAAATATTTATTTATCGGCATCTTATACAGCGCCAATTAATACTTTAAATAACTCTCCTGTATTTAATAATTATCCAACGCCAATTGTTTGTGTTAACCAACCAGTTATATACAATCATGGTGTTTATGATCCGGATGGTGATTCTCTTTATTTTAGTGCAAGTGATTGTTACGAGGGTTATAATGACCCTGTAGAGTATCTTCCAGGTTTTAGCGGTCTTAGTCCTTTGACAACATCAAATCCTATTCAAATTGACCCTAATACTGGAGCCATAAGTTTTACTCCATCAGCACAGCAAGTAGGTGTAATGTGTATTTTGGTAGAAGAATTCAGAAATGGTGTTAAAATTGGTTCAACACTAAGAGATATTCAATTCAATGTTACTGTTTGTGCGAACGTTCCACCTACAGCATCAGGTATTAATAATACTGCTGGTATAGATTCATTAGACTTTGTAACATCTATTTGTGCTAATAGCCAAATTTGTTTTGATCTATCATTTAGTGATGCTGAATCTCAAATGCTAAGTATTGATTGGAATCAAGAGATTGCAAACTCAACCTTTCAAATTTTCAACAATAATACTCTTGCTCCTACAGCTACATTCTGTTGGACACCGCAATCAAGTGATATAGGCCTTAGATTTTTTTCAGTAAATGTTGCTGATGAAGCTTGTCCTATAGTTGGAAGTTCAACTTATACATATTCAATCAATGTAGTAAACAATCAAGGAATATTCAGCTTAAACGCACCTAGTTTCGTATGTAATGGAATTGCTGAGGCAATTACCTTAAACGGATCCTCATCGTTAGATAGTATTTATTGGACACCAAGCCCTAATCTTGTTCAGGTTAATGATACGCTAGTCATGGTTTCCCCATCAACTGCAGAAATTTTTACAGCTACAACGTTTTTTAATGGTATCTGTCCAGTTTCGCAATCAACACTAATCAATGTAAACAATTTTACTCCTGTTGTGGGAAATATTAACACTGACGATTTGTGTTCAAATGGATTAGTCACTCTTACTGGTTCTGGAGCTTCAAATTATTCATGGAATAATGGAGTATTGGATAATGTGGCTTTTACTCCACCATTTGGTGTTACAGAGTATATTTTAACAGGATATAGTTCAAATGGCTGTCCAAGTTTTGACACAGTAGTTGTTGTTTTTAATCCGAACGCAATATCAAGTATTAATCCTATATCACCTATTTGTTTTGGAGAAACGATTACACTTAGTTCTACAGGTGTTCAAAATGTTACATGGAGCAACGGTGTATTAGATAATATCGCTTTTGTTCCTCCATTAGGAACGACAACATATACAATGACAGGATCAAATGCTAATGGTTGCATAATTTCTGAGAGTATTGATGTTATCGTAAACACTTTACCTAATGTAAGCATCGCTTCAAGTAGTGATACGGTTTGTAATGGAGATAGTGTTAGCCTGATAGCAAGCGGAGCAAGCAATTATTCTTGGAATAATGGCCTTACTAATGGACAAAATTTTATACCTGCTCAAGGTCAAACTGATTACACTGTAATTGCTACAGATATTAATGGATGTATCAATACTTTATTAACAACAATTACATCATTACCCCCAGTAACTATAACTATTGCTGCTAGTGATACGGAAGTTTGTGCAGGGCAGAGTATCATACTTTCCGCAAGTGGTTCAAATTCATTTACATGGTCAAATGGGATTTCAAATGGGATATCGTTTACTCCGCCTTTAGGAACTAATATTTATAGTGTCATTTCTTTTAATAGTTCTTTTATGTGTCATGGAAGTGATTCAATAGAGATTACCGTTAATGGATTACCTGAGGTAACTGCTCAGACTTCATCAAGCATCATATGTGAAGGAGACAGTATAATTCTTTCAGGATCAGGAGCAGCAAACTATTCATGGAATAATGAGATTTCAAATGGGGCAGTATTTGTTCCAGCTGCAGGAACTGCAACATATTTCTTAACCGGTACTGATACTAATGGATGTTCAGATTCTGATAGCATTGAAATTATAAGCAACTCTCTCCCAGAAATTTCAGTATTAAGCTCTGGAAATAATATTTGTGAAACTGAATTTATTACATTAAATGGATTAGGCGGAAGTTTGTATTCATGGTCAAATTCTATTGAAGATGGTGTAAGTTTTTCACCTCCATTAGGCATTACAAGCTATACATTGTTTGGAATTGATTCAAATGGATGTTCAGGTCAAGATAGCGTAATTGTAACTGTTTATCCTCAACCTAATATTGGAATTATTGCCTCAGATACAACGGTATGTTTAGGTGAAAGTATTACATTGTGGGGGACAGGTGGACTTTCTTATACCTGGGATAATGAAGTTGTAAATGGTCAAAGTTATACTCCTAGTAATACCCAAAACACATATACTGTAGTTGGAATTGATAATAATGGTTGTTTAAGTTCAGAATCAATAACTGTTATATCTCCAAATAGTATCGTATTTGAAGAATTGGAAGATGTTACTATTTGTGATGTTTACAATCATACCTTAAGTTCTAATTCTTCATACGTTCAAAACTACGAATGGAATATTGTAAGCAATGGCTTACTATCTGGTTTAGAGAATAACCCAGTGTTTTCAGGCGCGAATTCTAGCGCTCTTTCTATATATGAAATTGAAAGCGGTGAATACACATTTCAGCTTCTTATGACTGGCTTTTGTGGTGAAAAAATGTATGACACCGTAAAGCTAACTATTAATGAATCAACACCAGTTGATGTGCTGAAAGATACCACACTTTGTATGCAAGATAACAACACTATATTTGCTGAAATAGAAGGAGAAAACTTCATTTGGAACGATGGTACAGAAGGGCAATATCTTAATCCTAATCATTCTGGAATGTATGCAGTAAGTTTTGAAGAATTATATACTGGCTGTCAGGTATCTGACTCACTTTACATTGATATTGAAAATTGCTCTAATGAATGTGCAATAGTTTTTCCAACAGGATTTAGCCCAAATCAAGATGGGGTTAATGATTATTTTAGATTGATTAATTCTTGCGAAATAGGATTCTCAAACTATCAATGCACTATTTATGATAGATGGGGACAAGTTATATATATGAGTGATGATTCTAATGCTGGATGGAACGGTTTTGTTAAAGGGCAAAAAGCGGAAATGGGTGTTTATTCATACAGCATGTCCTATACTTCAGAAATTAGTAATGATATTGAATATGTGCAAGGGAATGTAACCTTAATCCTTTAACTAGATTGACATAAAACTTGAATAGTCTCATTGGTCTTTTGAGTTAAGAAAATGGTTTTTTGATTGAGCTCTCGATTGAGTACCTCATCATTGTAATGGCGAATCGTTATAAGATCTAAATTCTCAGTTTTACTTATACTGAATGAGGATTGGAGTGAATGGATGACTTCTACAATTTTCGCTGTATTATGGTCTATACCTGCCAGGAAATTTATAGCTCCATTCTGCATAATATTCATGCGTAATCTTGCTTTAGCAAAGGCTCCAAAAATTTCTTGCATATGATTTTCGGCTATGAAGGAGAAGTCTTTAGCTGAGAATTCGAGCAATACCTGCTCCTTTTTATGAACAATTATTGGGGGATACTGAATCTCTTCATCGAAACGATGAATCAAGGTCCCTCCTTTAACGCTCCTAAGAAAAGAACGAACCTCCAATGGGATATTTTTATTTTGAAGTGGCCTTATGGTTTTGGAGTGAATTACTTTTGCGCCATAATAAGTCATTTCAATAGCTTCCTTAAATGCAATTTTTGGAATCAATATAGTATCCTTAAACATTTTAGGATCAGCGTTCATTATGCCTTCTACATCCTTCCAGATTACTATTTTGTCAGCACTCAAGCAATAAGAAAGCACCGCTGCAGTATAATCTGAACCCTCTCTACCTAAGGTAGTAGTAAATCTTTCAGAAGTGCTTGCGATGAAACCCTGAGTAATAATAGTTTTTTCTTTAAGTTCTTTAATTTTATCCTCTACCAATGTTTTGGTCGTTTCCCAATCTACTTGGGCATCTGTAAAAGAACGATCCGTTCTAATAAGATCACGTGCATCTACCCATTTGTTTGAAATTCCCACATGATTTAAATAGGAAGAGACCAAGGTTGATGAAGCCAATTCACCAACGCTAACAATTTGATCGTATATAAAAGTATAACTGTCTGAATTATGTTGTGAGCAAAACATTTCAACTTGATCAAAAAGTGCAAATATTTTATATTGAATAGGACTCTTGACTCCAAAAAGGTCATCTGAGACCATTTGATGATAATCTCTAATTTCATGCAGATATTGCAGGTACTTTTCATCGTTTTTTACGTACAAATTCACCACATCCTCTAAGGCATTCGTTGTCTTACCCATCGCAGAAAACACAACTACCTTATCTAATTCATCATTTTGCTCTAGTATGGTTGCAACATTTTTGATACTTTCTGCATCTCTAACTGAAGCTCCACCAAACTTAAATACCTGCATCCTTAAAGTTTACCCAAAGGTAATGAGAATTTTCAGTTTGAAAATGCATTATTAAACTTATCTTTGTTCATTATAAACCCCAAGCTCATGAATCACTATAACGGTTTTACTTTGGATGAATTCATCATCTTAAAAGAGAAAGATTATCCAGATGCCACTGGTAATTTATCTAAGTTACTCCGAGATATTGGAGTTGCTTCTAAGGTGATAAATAGGCAAGTGAACAAGGCTGGTTTAGTTGATATTCTCGGTGCTACTGGTGGTACCAATGTTCAGGATGAAGAACAACAAAAGTTGGATGTTTACGCTAATAATATGCTGATAAACTATTTGAAAAATGGTGGTCAATGCACTGGAATTGGAAGTGAAGAAAATGAAGATATTATTGTAGTTGACACTGAAGATGGGCATAAGGCGCATTATGTAGTTCTAATGGATCCTTTAGATGGCTCTTCGAATATCGATATCAATGCAAGTATTGGAACCATATTTTCAATTTACAAACGAAAATCTTCAAAGGGTATATGCAACATAGATGACTTTCTTCAAGAAGGAAATAAGTTAGTCGCTGCTGGCTATGTGATTTATGGAAGTTCGACGATGATGGTCTATAGCACAGGGAATGGCGTAAATGGATTTACTTTAGACCCTAGTATAGGCGAGTATTGTTTGTCGCACCCTAATATTAAAACTCCTGATACAGGAGAGTATTACGCAGTTAATCAATCGAATTATGCATTTTTCCCAGAGCATACCCGTCGATATATTGATTGGTTGGTTAATGAGAAAAGAAAAGGCTTACGTTATATCGGCTCAATGGTTGGTGACATGCACAGGACTTTACTCAAAGGCGGAATTTTTATGTATCCTTCGACAAGTAATGCTCCTCAGGGTAAATTACGTTTGCTTTACGAATGCATTCCAATGTCGTTTTTGATGCAGCAAGCAGGTGGGAGAGCGAGCGATGGGCACCAAGAAATTATGGATATCATCCCTGAAGACTTACACCAAAGAAGCCCTATATATATTGGCAGTACACGCTTACTGCGAAGGGTAGATCAGTTTGTAGAAAAATACCATACGGTAGATTCCTAAATTTCTAGTTTTGTAAATTAATATTTGATGAATCAGTCTGAAAGGACTGCAGCTTTTTCATAATTTCTTCATCAGTTAAGGATAAATTTTCAATCGAGAATTGTGCATCATCTGCAAGTTCATGATTGGGGTAATGCTTTAAAAAATCACTGTATTTTGTCTTGGCCTTTACTTTGTCTAGAAGATAGTTTTCAATGATAAAAGCTTGCATAAAAACAGCATCAGCACTCCGATTATCTTCAGGATACCTTTTAACTAAATCTTCGTAAGTGATTAGGGCTTGCTCATAGTTATTGTTCGCAGCCTGATATTTGGCTTTCAACTCCATGTAAGAATAGCTTTCTTTTGCCTCCGGGAATTCTTCAATGTAACGATCAAAAAGAATAACTATTTTTTCCATATTTTCCTTACTTGGATAGTTCTCATTTTTCATTATTTCAGTCAAGCCCTCAATTTCCTTGTTCAAATTCTCTTGTGAATCTCCGCAAGACACAAGCAAAAAACTAAGTGAAAATATCCATACAAGCTGCTTCATTTTTTATAGTGTTTATTGATGAAAGTAATTACATTTTCTGTTGGGCGACCAACAACTGCATTCTTATCATTGAATAAGATTGGACGTTCTATGAGCTTTGGATTATTAACTAGAATTTCAAGCCATTCTCCATTACTGAATTCTTTACCCTTAAAACACTCTTTATAAAGGGCTTCTGTTTTACGAACAATATCACTAGGATTCAGTCGGAGTTTTGAGAGTAAGTCCTTTAAGTCATCTACATCAAGCGTTCCTTCCAAATAAGGAACTATAGAATAGGGGATATTATGTTCTTCGAGTACTTTCAAGGCATTTCTGCTTTTCATGCAACGACTATTATGTAACACAATTAAATTATTCATAGCGCTTTCCTTAAGCTTTTGGCTTTTACTCAACAATAAAGTTAACTTGAATTCTGTATAATTTATTAAACTTTGAAGCTAAAAGCTTCAAGGCTTGATTATATTTGCAACAATTATGATACTAAGTGGTAAAAAAATAAAAGAGGAATTAGATAATAATATATTTATTGCTCCATTCGATGAGAAACAATTGAATCCAAACAGCTATAATTTGCGACTGTTTAATGAGCTATTAGTCTATGATAAGCATACATTGGATATGAGAACGCCTAATACCGCAAGCAAGATTATCATTCCAGAAGAAGGTTTGCTGTTGGAGACAAATAAACTTTACCTAGGTAGAACGCTTGAGCACACGCGAACAGAGGGATATGTGCCTATGTTGGAAGGAAGAAGCTCCATCGGTCGTTTAGGTATGTTTATCCATGTGACTGCTGGTTTTGGAGATGTTGGGTTTGATGGATTTTGGACACTAGAGATATTCTGTGTTCAGCCCATTCGTATATACCCAAATGTTGAAATTTGTCAAATATACTACCATGCGATTGATGGGGAATATGATGTTTATAAGAGTGAAAAGTACCAGCATAATACGGAAATACAACCAAGTATGCTTTACAAGGATTTTAAGTAATCTAATTTCATGAATAAGGAAATGTAGAAATATGATTTGGAAGAAGGAGTTTACATTAGACGGATTAAATAATACCCAAAACAACATGGTCAAGCATTTGGGCATTAAGTTTAGCGCCATTGGAGACGATTATATAGAAGCTAACATGCCTGTTGATGAACGTACAATCCAACCATTCGGCGTTTTACATGGCGGGGCTTCAGTTGTGCTTGCCGAGACACTCGGCAGTATGGGGGGTTATCTTTGTTTAGAAGATTTAAAACAAACGACTGTAGGCCAGGAGATTAATGCCAACCATTTAAGATCAGTTAGAAGTGGGATAGTAACTGGTCGAGCAAAGCCTATTCATCTCGGACGACAGAGTCAAGTTTGGAGTATAGAAATCAAAGATGAAAATGGTAAACTTGTGGCAATATCGCGATTGACATTGGCGATAATATCCGTGAAGTAAAAGATTAATACAGAAGATAATTCTTTCAACTCCCCTCATACGCATTAGCTTACTTTAGTGAATGTATGCGTTTACCTAACTCTTGAGATATATTTCCCCATCTGAGCAAGTTGCTCTTTAATCTCTTTGCTCTGCGGCTTCAATTTTTTTGCTTTTTTAAAATACTCTTTTCCTTGTTTAAGCTGTCTACCCTGAATTTCAATTGAAGATAGTTGCAGCAGGGCAGCAGCCATACTGTCATCATCAGGAAGACCTTTTGCTAAGGCCTGCTTCAAATTACGTTTAGCGTCTTTACGATCACCCTTTTGCATAGCTAACATACCTAGTTGCAAATAAGAAGCTCCCTCAAATTCCTCCCCCGCAAGACTACTTTTACTCTTAATACTTTCCTTTAAGAAACCTTCAGCAGTATTAAAGTCTTTATTCTGCATAGCCATATTAGACTTGATCATATAGTATCCCTGACGCACTGGCTTAATCAGTAGTTTAGGAAACTGAACCATCTTTAAATACTTATCCGCAGCTGCCATATCTCCAGCCTGAACAGCCTCTTGGATTAATCGAAGCGGGCCAAAAAGAAAATGAGATACGAAAGCAATTAAACCAACCGTTAAGCATAAGCTAAACCAGCCCCAGTTGTCCCCTATAATTGCCAAAGCAATTGACCCAATCAATAATACAATACCGATATATAATCGATAAATCAATATTTTTTTATAAAACCACATCATAATTACTCCGTTTGTTTACTTCAATCAAAATTTAATTGCTTTAGCTTTGGTAAGAGCACTATCTAGACCTTCAGCATCTTTACCACCAGCGGTTGCAAAAAAGGCCTGTCCACCTCCACCACCTTGAATTTCTTTAGCTAGCTCTCTTACAATATTACCTGCATGCAGCGAAGTAGACTTTGTCAATTCATCGCTAACCATGACTGTTAGAATTGGTTTACCCTCTACTATGACGCCTAAAACCAGAAAAAGATTAGAGAGCTCATTTTTTAGTTGAAAGGCGATGTTCTTTACCGCATCATTACTGTCTAAATTCACTTTCTCAATAATGATGTTCACTCCATTGATAGTTTGCATACTATTTTTCAATTCATCTTTTACCACGCTTTGTTGCATGATTGAAAATTTTTCCAATCGCTTCTTCAATTCAGCATTTTCCTGCTGTAATTTCTCTATCGTCTCTATCGGTTTAGGTGATTGCTTTAGAGCAGATTTAATATCCTCTAGTAATGCTTCTTGCTCTTTAAAGTAGGTTAAGACTTTACTTCCTGTCCAAGCTTCTATTCTTCTAATTCCAGAAGCTATTGAACTTTCATTCATAATTTTAAACTGCCTGATTTGACCAGTTTCATTAACATGTGTCCCGCCACATAATTCTACAGATGAGTCAAACTTAATTACACGAACCCGATTACCATATTTTTCACCGAACAAGGCCATAGCACCCATACTTTTTGCTTCTCCAATAGGAACATCATCCAGAGCGGTTAAAGCAATGTTTTGATCAATTTTATTATTGACGAAATCTTCTATTTGCGCTAACTCTTTTTTACTCATTTTCTCAAAATGAGAGAAATCAAAACGTAAGTATTGGTCGTTGACTAAAGAACCTCGTTGTTCGACGTGCTTCCCTAAAATTTCACGCAGCGCTTCATGCAATAGGTGAGTGGCACTATGATTCATTTGAGTCGCTTCTCGTTTTTGAGTACTAACTCTTGCATTAAAAATTGCTTCAATATTTTTTGGCAGGTGTTTCAATGTATGAATAAATAATTGATTCTCCTTAGTTGTGTCTATCACTTCATATTTTGCAGTACCATCTTGCAGATAGCCCGTATCGCCAACTTGACCACCACTTTCAGCGTAGAATGGAGTTTTATCTAATACTACATGGTAAACTATTTTTCCTTTTCGCTCAACTTCACGATATTTTACAATACTTACTGTACTTTCTAATTGGTCATATCCAATAAACTTACTGAGGTCACTTTCCATTAAAACCTGCCAGTCTCCTTGCTCGGATTGTTCTGCATTTCGAGATCGAGCCTTTTGTTCAGCCATAGCATTTTGAAAACTATCAACATCAACACTTAAGCCTTTTTCTCCAACAATTAACTGAGTTAAATCTAATGGAAAACCATAAGTGTCGTAAAGTTCGAAAACCCTGCGTCCGTCAACCACTTTTTTATCTGTGTTAAGAATGAGGTCATCGATTAATCGAAGTCCTGTGGCAAGTGTCTTGAAAAAACTTGTTTCTTCTTCGTTTATCACCTTTACTACAAAATCATGCTGAGCTTTCAGTTCAGGAAATATTCCATCAAATTGATTTTCCAATACAGGCAATAACTCACCTAAAAAAGGTTTATTAAAACCTAAATACGTATAGCCATATCTAACTGCTCTTCGAAGGATTCTTCGAATTACATAACCTGCACCATTGCTAGCAGGAAGTTGTCCATCTGCTATCGTAAAACTTATTGAACGAATATGGTCAGCAATGACTCTAAAAGCAATGTCGGTCTGTTCATCTGAACCATACCTTTTAGTGGAAAGATCCTCTAGTTTTTTAATCAGTGGCATAAATACATCGGTATCATAATTACTAGATTCGCCCTGTATTACACGGACTAATCGCTCGAAACCCATTCCAGTATCCACGTGCTTACTTGGAAGCTTAACTAAGCTGCCGTCAGCCTTACGTTCAAATTCAATAAATACATTATTCCAAATTTCAATAACCTGATCATGATCCTTGTTGACCAAACTAGCTCCATCCACTTTTGCTCTTTCTTCCTCAGTTCTTCCATCATAATGAATCTCAGAACTAGGGCCACAAGGGCCAACATCCCCCATTTCCCAGAAATTATCTTTTTTGTTTCCTCGAATGATTCTATCTGCAGGCACGATTTTTCCCCAAGTATCAAAAGATTCTTGGTCGAAGGGGATATCTTCTTCTTCACTTCCCTCAAAAACTGAAACGTATAATCTGTTCTTATCTATTTTATAGACCTCTGTTAGCAATTCCCATGCCCAGGATAAAGCATCCTTTTTGAAATAGTCACCAAAACTCCAATTACCTAGCATCTCAAACATAGTGTGGTGATAGCTGTCTACACCGACTTCTTCAAGATCATTGTGTTTCCCTGATACGCGCAGGCATTTTTGGGTATCTGTAACCCGTGAATCAATTACTGCTTTATTGCCCAAAAAAAAGTCCTTAAATTGGTTCATGCCGGCATTGGTGAACATTAAGGTAGGGTCATCTTTGACAACTATAGGTGCAGACGATACAACTTTGTGTTGCTTTGATTCAAAGAAATCTAAAAAAGCTTGCCTAATTTCCTTTGCTGATTCCATAGCAGGATTAAGTTTTTTTAAGAGTCTAAGCTAAAATTAATTAACTATATTTGACGTACAATTATTCAATTAAAAGTACAAAAGTACGCTTTTATCTAGCTGTGAAAAAAGAAAAGTTCTATTATAATTTAAAAACCTTACAATACGAAAAAGTAAAGGTTTCATGGAAGAATAGAATATTGAAATTTTTAGGATTTTTATCTGCAGCAATTGTTACAGCCTTTCTTATTCTAATTATTGGTGGTTCATTGTTTTCATCACCCAAAGAGAAGTTGTTAATGAAGGAAAATAAGACTCAAGCAGAGCAGCTAGAATACTTAAGTTCTTCTATGGATCAACTGAATAAAGTAATTGAAAATTTGCAAGACAGGGATAGAAATATTTACCGAGTAATCTTCGAATCTGAACCAGTTTCATCATCTTTATGGAACGCTGGAGTGGGCAATAGCGAACGTTATCAGGAACTTGCAATGTATAATACAGGAGATTTATTGGTTGATGTAAACCTTAAGTTGGATGCCTTAAAGCGCAAGATGTTTTGGCAATCAGAATCTTACGACGAAATTGCGAATCTAGTGCACAAGAAAGAAGAAAAACTTCAATCTTTACCAGCTATACAGCCCGTATCTAATCATGACTTAAAACGTATGGCTTCAGGTTACGGTTGGAGGATAGATCCAGTATACGGAGTTAGTAAGTTTCATGCAGGAATGGATTTTACTGCACCAAAAGGCACAGAAATTTATGCTACAGGTAAAGGAAAAGTGATTAAAGTCAATTATAGTTCGGGAGGCTACGGCAAACGGATAATCATTGATCATGGTTATGGTTATAAGACCCTTTATGCCCATATGAGCGGTTTTGCTGTAAAACAAGGAGAGGAAGTTCAACGCGGTCAAGTAATTGGCTATGTCGGAAACACTGGCAAATCCGTTGGCCCACATCTACATTATGAGGTACATAAAAATGGAGAAAAAGTGAATCCTGTATATTTTTATTATCAAGACTTAGATGACAGTAGTTTTGAGGAAATGATTCGTCTTTCTGAAAATACAGGAAGTTCCTTAGATTAATCTATTCGCCTTTTACTTTGCTCATAACATGCAGATTTCCTGCACTATTATTAGGACTTAATTCGAAAGATGTTAGGTCTTCTTTTTTCTATCTACTACCACATTGGCCTAACTTCGTATTTTACCAAAGCACACACGCAAAGCTTTTTACTTTAACTCATAAGGAATATGAGAGCTGCCACCAGTCTTTATTATTACTTATCCGTAAACGAGGATAAAAGTTTCACTCTTCCAATTAAGTTTCTTGAGCTATTTTGACGGTCAACATTAAAATATGTGCGAAAAATAAGCGCATTTAAATCTAATATGAATAACTTTGATTATCTAAACAACCTAAAAACTTAATTTTAATGCCTTATAAAGAATTTAAGATTGAAAAACTATATTATTCTATTGGCGAGGTCGCAAAAATTTTTGATGTGTCCACATCTTTATTGCGCTATTGGGAAAAGGAGTTTGATATCTTAAAACCTCGTAAAAACAAGAAAGGTAATCGCTTGTTTACAAAACTAGATGTTAAAAATCTGAAAATGATCTATCATTTAGTCAAGGAAAAAGGATATACTCTAGATGGAGCTAAACAAAAATTAAATTCGAATACAGATAATATTAAAAATAACCAGCGTATTGTTGAGTCATTGCAGCAAATCAAAGCATTTTTAAACGAAGTAAAAGAGGACTTATAATGTTCTTTTCTTACAATCTTAAGCGATTGTTAAGTTATATTTATCCTATTCATATTGAAACTCGCCAATCCCATGTTAGTGGTCAGTTGGAAGTTAGTTTTCAAAATGGCAAACTTGTTTTAGATACTGCTTTAGCAAACTATTCATATGGGAACTTACACCGAGTTTTTCAAGAAGTCATCAAACAATTCAAATTTAATCAGGCTCGAAAGAATGCCTTAATACTTGGCTTTGGAGCTGGAAGTATCGCTAATATATTGAACCAAGAAAAACATCTAAATTTAGATATTGATGGCGTTGAGTTGGACCATAACGTATTAGACTTGTATCACAATTATTTTGAACTATCCACTACCAATAGGATAGAGCTACATAATATAGACGCAATTAAATATCTCGAAAAGTGCTCAAAGGTTTATGATTACATATTTATCGATGTATTTAAGAACTTAAATGTTCCAGAAGAAATTCTAAGTTTGCATTTTGTTAAATTATTAAAGAAAGTTAGCGACAGTCATACGCAAATTGCCATGAATAGCATGCTTAAAGATGATCATGAGTTTGTTGTGAAATGGTTTGATAGTTTTGGTAAATCTGCAAAATATAAACGTTATGACTTGAGTAATTTGGTCTTGTTCGCTTGAAGGCTAATTTGTTCACCTAAGTCTTGTTGGGTGGGGTTTTATTTCGTGTTATCTGCATAAACTAAACGGGGCCTTACAATGCAAGTTTTTTATCTAGTTTAAAAATTAAAAAAAGGTCTTTCCAATTACTTGAAAAGACCTTTTGTGACCTAGTAGGGAGTCGAACCCCAAACCTCTACAGCCGTAATGTAGTGCTCTATCCAATTGAGCTACTAGGCCAGTGTTTGATTAAATCTATCCCAAAAATAACTAAAGTTTTGATTGTAAAAAAGGATTTCATACAATAGATATTTAATGCCTATACTTTTCTTCTTGTGGAGCCCAATTACCATGGATGCCTCTAAAAGTTCTATCTAAGCGTAAGAAGCTGTTTTCCTTGCTGAATGAAGTCACCAAGAACCATGCTTTCCCTACGATATGGTCTTCAGGAACAAAGCCCCAAAACCTAGAATCTTGCGAACGATGACGATTATCTCCCATCATCCAGTAATAGTCCATTTTAAACGTATACGAATCACTTTCCACACCATTGATGTATGCCTTACCATTCATAATCGCTAGGCTGTTGCTTTCATATACACGGATACAACGTTCATAAAGCAGGTAGTTGGTCTTATTTAATGGGATGGTTAGTCCTTTGCTCGGAATAGTTATCGGGCCATAATTGTCCTGATTATATCTGAAATCTTCATGGTACGGGTAGAAAGTATATGCTGAACCATTATAATCGTCACTCTCATTGTAAAAGTATGGCTCAACTGAGGTAACCTTATCCATTGCAGCCAATAATACTGCTTTAGACTTATTTGTATACACTTCATATACTGAGCGAGCAGTTGAAATTACATTAAATTCAGTTACATCAATATCATGGAATTCGTCATCACTGATTACTGAACTTGCATAAACAACAAAAGTAAATTGCAAATTTTCGGGTTCATAAGCCGGCGTACCATTGATCAATAACTTACCACTTCTTACTTCTAACTCATCGCCTGGGATAGCAACACAACGTTTAATATAATTCTCTCGTTTATCGACAGGTCTAGAAATGACTGTATATTTGTCTTTTATAAATTTTCTTGCGTTGGGAACGCCTTCTGCCTCTGCGCGTCTTACTAAGTCATAGTAGGGGAGCGCACTGTCAAATTCTCGGGTGGTGGTATCATTAGCTGGAAAGTTAAATACAACCATGTCATTTCGGCTAACACTTTCAATTGCTGGCAATCGATTATAAGGAAGCTTTATCCATTCTAAATAGGATTTTCCGCCGCCTAAAATCTTAGGGAAACTGTGATGAACTAAGGGAAATGCTAGCGGTGTATTCGGCACTCGACTTCCGTAATGAAACTTACTTACCACCAAAACATCACCAACTCTTAAAGTTCCTTCCATACTTGATGTTGGAATGGCGTATATCTCAAAAACAAAAGTTCGAATAAAGTATGCTGCACAAACTGCAAAAATGATTGCATCTGCCCATTCCCTTATTTTTAACTTTCCTGGCCGTTTATAATTGTCGTTTTCTCCGCCTGCACCATGGTACTTTTCTTCTTGTTTTTTCCCAATATAAGGTAGCCAAAACCAACCACCAAGTATCGCAATGGTATGTTCCCAAAACGCATATCGCCTATAACTATCGCTAGTTTCTCCTATCAGATTCGTGTAAATAAAAAGATTAAGCACTGGAATAAAACTGCCCACAATAAACCATTTTGGCTTATCAGTTAATTCAATCCAAGTTTTAATTCTTAAATAAGGCACGAAAGCCTTCCACCCTTGTTCTCCAGCTTTTTCAAACCAAAGATATAGACCAAACATATAGCCCACCAATATTAATATTATGGCAATAAAAATCATTTATTCATTATTTTCTATGTGCGTCAAAATTAAAGTTTTTCGCGCACAAATTTTTAAAAATTAAGCATATCGTCCATTCCAAAAAATCCTTTCTTTCCGATAACCCATTCAGCCGCAATAACAGCACCCAATGCGAATCCTTTTCGAGAAAAAGCGGTGTGTGAAATAGTCAACTTATCTTCTTCGGAAAAATAATCAACACAATGAGTGCCATGGACATTTTCTTCTCTTTTCACCTTGATCAGAAGTTCATTATCCCTGCTTTTGACATTTTCTACCCAATTATCCTTCCTTTCTATTTCACTTAAAATAAGAGCAGCCGTTTTAATACCCGTCCCACTTGGTGAATCTAACTTTTCCTTATGATGAATTTCTTCCATTTCAACATCATAGTTATCCTGTTGATTCATCAACCCAGCTAAAAAAGTATTTAGTTTAAAGAATATATTTACCCCAATACTGAAATTTGGAGAATAGAAAAGAGTACCATTCCTGTCATTTAATTCTAATTTAAGCTGATCTAAATGTTCCAGCCACCCTGTCGTTCCGCTTACCACAGGAATTCCTGCTTCAAAGCATAATCGATAATTGGAAAGAGCACTTGAAGGATTTGAAAATTCGATAGCAAGATCACAAGATTTCAAATTATCCAATGTAAGTTCTTCAATATTGCCCTCATTTATTTTTAAGGCCACCGCATGCTTGCGAGCTAACAAAACATCTTCAATGGTTTTACCCATTTTTCCATATCCTAGTATTGCAACTTTCATTTTTTTTGTACCATTATTTCCTTGTAAAGTTATAAGTTTTTATATCACGCAACATACTAGTTATCCATATCTCCACCAAAGGATCTTGAGCAGTTGAAGCGATAAAATTTTAGGTGAATCATCCTTCAAATTTTTAAGCAATAAAGGCCTTATGATTCTTAAAAGGAACCAAGGAAGTTTCAATTCACCTAATCGAATAAGTTTAATTTGTTGATGAAGTTCATTTTTATTAGGGCTGGTATTATAAAGACGCTTTAGGTTGATTACCGCATTTTTTTGTTTGTCAATAAAGTTAGATGTATTTTCCAAACCATCGTGTTGTATGGGATTGTCTAGGTGATGTATCGGTATGCCTTTTTGCTTGGCTTGAATACCAAACAAGGTATCCTCATGGCCATACCCACGAATGGTTTCATCAAATTTTAATTGTTGAAATGTTTGCTTAGAACATGCAAAATTACTGGTCATGAATGAACGATAGGGAAAGGCTTGCCTTTCTTTATAATTTTTACTTTCCACTTTTACGCCATACATCCAATGCAATAATTTCAATTGGTCCATAGGAACACCCTTCTGATAACTGTGTCCTCCTACCAGAATTACATTCTCTTTTAATGCGTTGAGATAAGTTGATATGAAGTCATCGCGTATTATACGAACATCACCATCCATAATAATACAATTTTCATACTGTGCTTTTTCAAAGAGCAAATTGCGTATCGCGGATCTACCGATGTTTTGGCTTAAGATTTGATAGTCTACATTGGTGTATGAACTTACTTTTTGATTGATATAGCTAATGCTTAGTTCCGAACAATCGTCCACAAATAAAATTTGGAAATTATCGGAGTATTTAGCTGCCTGTTTGCAGAGCTCATCGCATAAGCATTCAATGTGACTATTATAAACCGGTATGAGTATGGAGAAATCCATACACCTATAATGACATCATCATCGTTTCATCTTCCTTTAGCATACCATCAACGCACTTAACAATACGACCAGGAAATTTTTCAATGATAGAGTAATTATGTGTGGCCATTATCACTCCAGTATTTGACTCCTTATTGATTTTAAATAATAGGTTCATTATATCATCAGAAGTGTCTGGATCTAAATTGCCTGTAGGTTCATCTGCCAAAATTAGCGGAGGATTATTGAGCAAAGCACGAGCAATTACGATTCTTTGCTGTTCGCCACCAGAGAGCTCATGTGGCATTTTGAAATGTTTAGTTTTAAGTCCAACTTGATTTAAGACTTGCTCTATTCTAGCTTTTATCTTATCGGTTGCTTTCCAACCAGTAGCTTCTAAAACAAAAGAAAGGTTCTCAGCGACACTTCTATCCATCAATAATTCAAAATCTTGAAATACAATACCTATACTTCTGCGTAAAAGAGGAATCTGCTGATCCTTCAATTTACGAAGGTTAAAGGTATTGATAGTCCCTTCTCCCTTATTCAATGGGATATCAGCGTATAAAGTTTTAAGCAATGAACTTTTGCCACTACCCGTTTTTCCAATTAGGTAAACAAACTCACCGGCATTTACCTTAAAGTCTACTTGATTAAGAATCAAAGATTCCTCCTGATAAATATTGGCATTTTGTAAATCTATCAAGGAAATGTCCGCTTGCTTCTCTTCTTGTATATTTTCTTCTTGACTCATTGCTTTCTAATTCAAGTTAATTTCTTGCTTTAAATATTCGAAGTAAGCCCGAAGTGATTGGGCGCTGGTATCTCCGTTTGTTTTAATCTCTAAAATAGCACTTTCATTTGCTTCTTGAATAAAGTTGGAGAATTTAATTCTAAGTTCCTCTATGTTTGATGCTGTATAATAAGCACATGAATGCATATTTGCTAAATGTTCAAAGTTGTAAGCGTGTTTAGTTTCGAAAAACTGTTCTAACTCTGAAAGCTTTTGCGGTCCTGGAATTATTTTAAAAATATTTCCCCCTTGATTGTTAATGATTATCAATTTTAACTGAGGACTTAAATGCGCGCTCATTAAAGCATTGGAGTCATATAAAGCGGCGACATCGCCTGTAATACAAAAACATAGGTGATTTGGTTTGGCAATACTAGCTCCGACTGCGGTACTCATAACCCCATCAATTCCACTTACCCCTCTATTCGAGTTTATAGATAAGTTTTTCTCCTCCTCTATATGCAATAAATTGGCGTAACGAACAGGTGTACTGTTTCCTAAATGCACATTACTTCCTTCGGGTAAATTTTTAAAAAGAAATTCAAACACTTTAAAATCTGTAAAAATTTGTTGGTTTAAATAGTCACTGTGTATTCGCTCAGTAGAAGCACTCAACAATTTCCAATCCATACGATATGTACTTTCAGACTCAGCAACTGAGGCATACATGCGCTCGAAGAAACTTTGTGCATCATGTTGTAAGACTTTAGATAAGCCTTGAAAAATATCCCAATGTTCAAACGAACTAGTAATGTGCCAATGATTCAAATATTTTTGTGCTCTCAACCAGAATTTTAATTTTTTAGAAACAACACCTGCGCCTAAGGTAAGGACTAATTGAGGTACGTATTTATTTGATTTTATCGCCTGAATTACCTCAATGTTAGCATCAACCTGGTCAATAAAATTTTCTCCATAGACATTGGAAATAGACTCCTTGAGAATAACTACGTTACTCTGGTCACTAAACTTTTGTAGGATACGCTCCAAATCAGTGTCTCTTTCCTTTAATCCACCAACGACAATCAAAATCTTATCGTACCCAACCCATTCCTCTGCAAGCTTTTTCATTTTTGCAGTATCCAATGCATAAACAGGTTTAGCAAAATCTATAATTTTAGTTTGTTTAACAGTTGTTTCTTCTAAATTGTATAATGGCTCTCTCAAGGGTATATTGATATGCACTGGTCCAAAATCAGGGTACAGGCATGTATTAAGCGCTTCTGCAACGATACGATTACAATACCATAAATCTTTTTCTGTTTCAACATGCACAGGAAGCTGATATGACTTCTTTATATAGTTTTTATACACCTCAAACTGGTTAATGCTTTGGTTTTCTCCTTGATCAATCCATTCATTGGGACGATCGGCACTCAGAACCAATAAGGGAACTTTTTGATAAAATGCTTCTGCAAGTGCAGGTGCATAATTAAGGGTTGCAGAACCGGAAGTACAGATAAGAGCAACTACTTTTTTGCTTTGTTGTGCAATACCTAAGGCAACAAAGCCTGCACTTCTCTCATCAATAACAGAAATACATTCAATTCCATCCATTTGATTGAATGCAATAATAAGAGGTGCACACCGAGAACCAGGCGAAACAATAGCATGGGAAACCCCTTTTGCTTTGCAAATTGCGGCTAAGTGTTGGATGTGTTTTTTATCTGTGTTCAATACCTTACAAAAGTAAAAGAAATAAATGAAATAGATTTTTAAACTTTGTAAAAAATAGAGCTTCTCTATTAAGAATTAAAGGCTAAAGTTTAAAAGCTTTATGGTAGGAGTTAAGTAACATTTTTTGCAAAACACTCAAATGCACTAACAAAGTTGCCATTCGAATGGAATGCTTGAATTACTTCTTGATATTCATTGTCTAAAATTTCGTCCTATACAGATCGAAGAGGGAAATAATGATTAGATAAAAGAATTCGATTAGTTAACGATATATTTGCCAATTCAAATGGAGACATCTTCTAGTTGAGCCGAAAGAATACCTCGTTCTTTTAGTTTTTTTGGATAAATTGAGCAAGTGACTGCATAGAATCCTTCAAAAGTAATCCGCAGGGGAAAGAAACATTATTCTTCTAGTATATTTTTCATCACATCCGCTTTTGCTTCTGTTTCTTGCCATTCCTTTAATGGATCAGAATCCATTGTTATACCTGCCCCCACGTACAAATCAGCGTATTTATCATAGATTTGCATACAACGAAGATTAACGTAAAGCTTAGATACTTCGCCAGTTATACCTAAATAACCCGAATATAGCGACCGACCATCTTTTTCAAAACGACTAATGATGGATTTAGCTGCTGATACAGGTAATCCACAAACCGCCGGAGTAGGGTGCAGGTATCCTTCCACTCCCTGCAATGAGTCAAACTCAATAACGGTTTTAAGATGTTTAATATGGCTTGCTTGGACCTCTTGAACAGCGCTGGACTGGATATTTTTAACTTGCTGCTCATTAAGCGTATCTATGATATAATCTCTAACCAGAGCCTGTTCATGCTGTTCTTTTGCTTTCCAAGGACTATTATCCTCCACTAATTTGGTTCCTGCCAATGCTACTGTATAGGATTTTTTTCCTTCGTTATGAACTAATAATTCAGGACTTGCGCCCATCCATGTCCCTGAATTAGAATGCGCCAAATAACAATAAGCTGATTCATGATTCATTAGTGTTTTCGCAAAAGCCTCGGCTAAGACAAAGTTCTTAGGTAATGGGACTTTCTTTTTTCTTGCGGCAACGCATTTAACGATATTACCTGACTGAATTTCCTTTTGAACACTGCGCACATATGACTCGTATTCATGCTGAACCATGTAATTCTTTTCTCTCAGCTCTTCTTGTTTTAAAATTGATGGATTCAATTGAAAGTCCTTAATAGTCTCCCAGTTTTCGAGAGAGAAAACCTGTCCTTTTAGTACTTCGCTATTTAATGTATTGAAAGTATTTAACACATAGCTTTTTAATGCTTGTGAAGGTTGATCTACAAAAACGTGGACTTCAGATTCTAAAGGGTAGCTATAAATGATAAATCGTACTTGCTGTTTGAACAAGTATGACAAACATTCATGCAGGGTTTTACTTAAAACGGATGATTGTTGCCCCATTTCCACCTTTCTTTTCTTCTTCATATTGCCATGAAGAAATATTTGACTTGTATTCACGAATTAATTGCTGCAATTGTTTCCTTAAGGCTCCCGAACCTTTACCGTGGATAATCTTTATCTCATCCATACTATTGTAGAGAGCTTGATCAAAATACTGTTCGATGATCGGCCTTGCTTCTTCCTGCATTAATCCACGTATATCGAATATGCTTTCTACTTCGTGATTCGTAATTCTTCGTTTACTAGTTTTAGGCAGCACATCCTGCTTGATTATTTTTTGAAGTTTTTTTAAGGAGATACTCGTTTTGAGGCCCCGAACAGCTACTATAGCTAGATTACCTCTTAACTCAATGATTTCTCCTTCACTTTCTGATTCTCCAATAAGTACAATATCTCCAACACCTAATTTTCGTGATGATATAATCTGTGAAGGCTGAATTGCTCCCTCTTTCTTCGCTAAGACCTCTTTTCTCAATTTAGCAAAATCCTTTGCATTTAAAGCTGCAGTTTCTTTACTTTTTGCTTTGTTTATTTTGTTTAGAACCTGATTAACGCCTTGTTCGATGGCTTCGTTTTTCTGTTTTTCTAGGTTTATTATTTGCGTGCGAAGTTCTCCTTGTCTTTCCTGTATTTGAGTATTTAATTTTTCAAACTTAAGTGTTGCTTCTTTTAATTTTTTGTTTTCTATTTTAATATTTCTATTTTCCTCTTCCAGTGATTTACGTTGTTTCTCTACTTTAGTTATGAGTTCTTCAAATTTCAGATCGGTATAATCCACATAGGTTTTAGCTTCTTCAATTAAGGCCTTGTTTAAACCTATTTTTTCGGCGATATCAAAAGTATAAGAACTTCCTGGCTTACCTGTTAAAAGCTGATAGGTAGGACTTAGGTTATCCTCATTAAATACCATTGCCGCATTAAGGAATCGATCATCTTGTTCTGCTACCTTTTTCAGGTTTGAATAATGCGTAGTTAGCACTCCGTAGGCACCAGTGTCTGCTAAATGAATAAATAAAGCTTCCGCCATTGCAGCTCCTAATCTCGGATCTGTGCCGGTACCAAATTCATCAATAAGAAACAATGTTTTTGAATTTGCTCTTTGCAAAAAGGTCTTCATTAAAAGTAAATGTGAGCTGTAGGTACTTAGTTCGTCTTCAATGGATTGCTTATCTCCTAGATCTGCAAAAATTTGTTCGAATAAAATAACCTTAGAATTCTCATCACAAGGTATAAGTAAGCCAAATTGCAACATGAGTTGCATTAATCCCATTGCTTTTAGAGCGACGGACTTTCCACCTGCATTTGGCCCACTAATAAGTAATATTCCCTTGTTCTTGTTAAGTGCCACATCAAAAGGAATAGTTTCTTTTCTTAAGGATTTATTTTTAATCAATAAAAGAGGATGGTAAGCATTGAAATACTGAACATTACCGTCATCTCCAATTATAGGCATATTGCCATTCATTAATCTTGCAACTATTGCCTTACTTCGAATAAGGTCATAACTAGCTAGTAATTCTTGATAGTTGTTAAGTAAGGGAATGGCCTCTGCGATTGTTGCACTTAGGGTTTTTAAAATGCGGTAAACTTCCCGTTTTTCTTCTCTTTCAAGCTCAAATAGCTCGTTGTTGAGTAGAACGGTTTCTTGCGGCTCGATATAACTCGTTTTTCCAGAATCAGATTCATCATGAATGATTCCGTTAATACTTCTTTTACTTTCCGCTTGAAGAGCTAAAACTCTCCTACCATTTCGAATACTTTCTTGTGTTTCGGCTAGTTTACTTTCATTTTTAAGATTAGTAAGTATCCTTCCAAATACAATATGTATAGCCTTAGATTTAGAATTGATTTCCTTTCTAATCTTCACTAAAGCTGGAGAAGCATCACTGCGAACCTTTCCCTCTTCATCGATAACTTTATCAATTGAATTTGGAATTCTTGGATCAATGGAGATAAGCTCAATATTTTTGCGAAGAGTTTTAAACTGATCAGGATATTTTTTAAAGAAAAGGGATATGTTTTCAACAGTTTTAGCACTATCCAATATCTTTCTAAATTGCTTCCCTTCAATAACATTATTGATGATACTTAGAGACTTCAACTCAATACTTAAATCATGGTAATTTTGAGCGGGAAACTTAAGGTTATTTTCCAAACCAAACTTCATTTCCAACACTTGACGTAAAACGAAATTTAACTCATCCTTTTGATACGAAAAATGATTGCTTGATAAAGCTTTACGACCCAATGCTCCTAAACATTGTTGATCAAGCAGATCGCAGATCTTGTCAAATTCAAGTGATTCATTTGCGTCCTCAGGATATATTGAAAATCTAGATTGCATAATTAGGAAACAATATATTCTGCATCCTTATCTGAAGAAAATCTCATCAAAAAATCAATACCTTTTTTAATCGCTAATTCTTCGAAAACAATTTTATATAAAATCTCTGCCAATGGGGCTCTATATCCATATTTCTGCATAGCTTTCACAATTTGCAAGGTTTTAACTCCCTCAGCGACTTCACCAATAGCCTCAATGATTTCATCTAATTTTTTTCCTTCTGCCAGCTGCAATCCAACTCTGTAGTTTCTGCTTTTGGGACTATTACACGTGGCAATTAAATCACCTATACCTGCCAAGCCTAAGAAAGCTCGTTCATTGGCTCCTAATGCTTTTGCTATATAAATTAACTCTGCCATACCTCGCGTAATTAATAGGGCTCTTGCATTTTCGCCATATCCTAAACCTGTTAGCATTCCTGAAGCAATTGCCACATAATTCTTAAGCACACCAGCCAACTCTACCCCTAATAACTCATTCGATCCGTAGACTTGGAATCGACTACTCCGCAGTGCCTGTTGGCCCAATTCTATTACTTCATTAAACTTACTTGCTATAACCGTCGCTGCAGGCTGATCTTCAGCTAACTCTGAAGCTAAGTTAGGCCCAGCTAAACAGCCAATTCTTACGACACCAGTTTTAATTTTAATTAGTTCGGACATGGTAAACACCTCCTCCTTTCTCAACAAAATATCACCAGAAATCTTCTTTGGAGTATAAAGCCCTTTCGTACCATGAATCAATACATGATAGGGTTTTAAATAGGGTGCAATGTCCTCAAGCATACTTACAAAGCCATTTGAGGGAACAATTGGAAATATTAATTGACATTCGGCTGCAATTGTTTTGAGGTCATTCGTCGCAATGACGGCCTCCTTCATCACATAGTTTTTAGATAAGTGATTGATATTGATATCTTTCACTTGTTGCTCATTTCTGGCATATATCAGCACATTACCATTTTCTGCCAATAAATTAGCAATGGCGAGGCCGAAGCTACCCGCTCCTATGACCCCATATTTACTTAAAGTGTTGTTCGAGTCCATATCCCATTAATCTGTTTCTATAAAAATATAAGACTTTTAAATCCTGTGTTATGATATTACCGTTTGCATTTTTGAGTAAAGGTAAGCTTGGATGATAGACACCTAAATTCTTTAAACCATGTTTAATAATTTCATCATTATCGCCTTTTATACGATCATGAACCCTCAACTTACCTTCAGCGTATAAGTCAATTATTTTTTCTTTAATAGTATTAAGCTTCACCTTGAATTCTTCAACATTGATTTCAATTTCATCAACTGGAACTCTTAATAATTGGTAAATATCTAAGTTTTTAAATTCTTTCTGAATCAATTCAAAGGCAACAAATGAAACCAAATGACTACTAAGAACAGTGTTTGCAGTAAGGAATTTTTCTACGATTTTTTCACCTAAAATTGAAGTATAAACATTGTCTCTTTGTTTGTCCTCCTTCATTTTACCTGCTAAGGTAAAGTAGTCTTTGATATCTACATTTTGTCCAATATTATTAATACTATTCCCTTCAAAATCAACTTCATTGCCAACGACATCCATCGGTGAAGAAAAGGAAACGGTCATACCTGGATTGGCAGTAATTACTTTAAAAATCAGCTTTAACAACTTGTAGGAAGTGCTGAAATCATCCTTTTCAGGAATAAATTGTTCTTTCCCTTCGTAGGCTAAGTGCTGCCGAATTAAAGAAGAGGCTTCCATAACGAAATGATAGTTTAAGACAACTGGTACGATGTATACTTTTTTAGCTGTATCCTTATGAAATTTCAATAAATTCTGACGTTGAGCTTCCAGTGCAGTGCCGAGTAATCCCAGTTTTAATTTCTTCTCAATTTGTCCAGAACGTGACCGAGTTCCTCCGGGAAAAAAAAGCGAATGAGCTCCTCTTGAAATGGCTACCGTACTATAATTTTTCAATAGTTCTAGGTAAGGTTTGTTTTTTCTTCTTCTATCTAACTTATACGCACCTAAATCATTTAACCACCTTGAAAGAATACCAATGGTAAATAGGTTGATTCCCGCACCATATGTCATAGCGGGCAAACCAATGATATCAATAATCAATCCAATAGTAGGAGAGTCTATATTACTAAAGTGTGTAGGAACTATAATTACAGTACCTTTTTTAGATAAATTTCGAATATGATCAATGGGGCCGGTAATATTAAATTTATCGTAAATGGTTTGCTTACTACCAAACAAAAACTTAAGTTTTTTACCAGGTGAGGCATTCATCAAACGGCTAAAAAGAAAGGGCAAAATACGACGAGCTATATTATATTTGCCGGGTTCAAAATTTGCTACAATTTCAAGCGAATAATACTCAAGAATTGATCGAAGTATTTTTTTATCCTGTTTAAATTGTTTCTTTTCTTCGTCAAGCTTATCGGTTAAGAGTATTTGACGCTTTATTTCACTCCAAAATATTCTTTCTTCAGGGGTGTCACTTTTCCAAGGCTCTTTGGTTAATCTGTTTTTCTCCTGATATAGCACACTTTTTAGCTCGCTGTGCAAAACAGCAGCATTACTATATGATTGCAATAAATTATCAATCGTTTTGGAAATGGCTTCCTCAAGAAAAGACTCACGGTCTTGGCTCAACTTGTAGATGGGCCAATCAGTAATCTCTGAAATTACTGGCTCTAATCGATTTTTAATATGCTGATGTTCGTCCATTTAGGCTTGGGGTATCTGAGCCAAAGTTAAGAGAAAATACAATTTAAACTAAGCTAAGTTTTTATGTGCTATGAATTCTTTACAATCAACTTAAATCCTTGACCGTGAATATTAACAATTTCAATTCGATCATCGGCTTTCAAGTACTTCCTTAATTTAGTAATATATACGTCCATACTTCTGCCAGTAAAATAGTTATCGTTTCCCCAAATTGATTTCAAAGCAACATCTCGATCTACTATTTTATTTACATTATGAGCTAACAACTTCAGCAGCTCAGCTTCTTTAGTGGTGAGCTTAGTTGAATCATCACCTATTTTTAAGGCTCGATCATTATCTACATAAGTGTATTTACCTAGTGTAAATTCAGCTTGCTGACTGGGGAGTATGGAACTATTCACTCTTCTCATTACAGCTTCAATTCTTAGTTGTAATTCCTCAAAACTAAATGGTTTTGTAATATAATCATCTGCCCCAAGTTTAAAACCTTCTAATTTATCTTCTTTCATGGATTTAGCAGTTAAAAAGATAATCGGCATTTTAGGTGCGACTTTCTTTATTTCTTTAGCTAATGTAAACCCATCTTTCAAGGGCATCATTACATCCAAAATACAAATATCAAAATCGTCCTTGTTAAATGATTTCCATGCCTGTTCACCATCGGCAAACAATTCGACATAGTTATCTTCTAATTCTAAAGAATCTTTTAATACCGTCCCTAAATTGGGGTCATCTTCAGCCAATAATATTCTATTGTTAATGTCCTTCATATTTTTTTTATTTTGTTATCGGTAGGTTAACGATAAATGTAGTGTACTTATTGAGTTCAGATTTAACTCTTATTCCTCCATTATGGGCTTCTAAGATGGTTTTAACATAACTTAACCCCAATCCAAAGCCTTTCACATTATGAACGTTACCAGTTGGAACTCGATAAAATTTTGTAAAAATCTTTTTTTGATCATCATTGGACATCCCAATTCCATTATCTGTTATTTCTATAACGAGTTGATTTAGCTTATTGTATGTTTTGATATCAATATGCAAATCACCCGCTTGTTTATATTTTATTGAGTTATCCAATAAATTAGAGAATACGCTACTTAAATGCTCTCTATCTGCTTTTACCGAAAAGTTTTGGGATATTAAAGAATGTGTAATTTGCGCATCAGCATCGTCAAATCGAAGCTTAAACTTAGATAAGGTATCCTCCAGAAGTATGTGAATATCGACTAAATCCTTACTAAGGTTTAAAGTATCTTTATCCAATTGGGCAATTTGCAAAACTCGCTCAATATGCGTTCCTAAGCGTTTATTCTCGTCACCAATAATTGCAACGTAGTTTTGAATCTTAGTTTCATCTTGCCTTACTTTTTCCTTATTTAACATTTGAGTAGCTAAGGAAATTGTAGCAACAGGTGTCTTCAGTTCATGCGTCATATTATTGATGAAATCAGTTTTCAACTCTGACAACTTCTTTTGTTTAAATATTATAAATATACTTGCACCAAAGGAGCTTACAATAAGTAAGATGAAAATGAACGAAGAGCTAAGTAACTCGCTATTAGACTTCAGTAAAAAACTCCGCTTTTTAGGGAAATCAACAAGTAATATTGCGTGATCTCCGGATAATGGACTCGTATGAATGGAGGTTTTGTATGCATTGTTTTGTAAAGCAGGATTTAAAATTTTAAATGTGCTAAAAAATTGTCGAAAGGTGTAACCATCCAGCAAAGCAAAATCAAACGGTGTATTTATAGCAATTCGATCCAACTCATAATTTAAAAAATTGTGAATCTGACTAGAATCATAACTAGGGCTTGAAGTATTGCCATATAGAAACTGCATCGTGAGATCTTCCAACATTTCATTATATCCTTCCAAAAGACCTCCAGTAAGCTCTGACTCAATTTCTTCTCCTAAGTCGGCAAGTTTGACCAAGCTATCAATTTCGCTTAGAGTCGTCCCTATAAAGGAAAAGCTTTCATTTTCTTTTTCAACATCCAATAGGATCAAACCGTTTTGATATTGAAGGCGAATCCCACAACTTCCATTACTGCTTTGAACTTTGTCGTAAATTTTTTCTAAACGAGGGCGGTTTAACATTTTAAATGCCGCTTCTTCTTCAATTTTCACAGCAACACGCACCAAGGCATCATTGACATATTGATTGAAGATTTGATTTTGAATAACCAATCCTCTTTTTATATAAATGGATTGCACATAGGCTAGCCCCATGAGCGCCAGCGTTAAAACTCCAATTATACCATAGATATGCCATTTTTTCATCGCTTATCAAAGATACTAGGCTATCCGATGGGATTATCTGAGCTTAACACTATTTAACTCAAATAAAACAAGCATAGCTTCTATCTAACCGATTATTATTAAGAATGCATCTAGTGTAACTTAAAGTAAATTTTACTTTTAAACGCTATCTATGTATGTGTTGAATTTGCTACTATGGTTATAAAAAATGAATAATTACCTGCAAGAATCCTATAAAAGTAAAAAAATCCAGCCTAATTAGAAGATGTGAGTATTGGTTTAGGGAATTAGAGCATGGCTTGCTTCGTCTAAACATTTTCTTCAATATTTCGATGATTTTAGAAAACAAAAATGATTCCGATTACGTTAGATAGAGTATGTACCATTAAGTTTATTAGATTTTTCATAAGCATCTTGCAGAGCTCTGTTACCCTCAAAAAGATGGTGCTTATGTCGTATCTTAGTCAACGAAATGTCGTACTTCATTAATCGCTATATTTATTAATACATTGGAAGAATTTTTATCAGGCTTGTTGGTTTTCAGTTTTTCAACTGTGAAATTTTTGACAGGAATTGCTGCGTCCCTAGGATTTCAACAAGGCTTAATTCCGAGTTATGTGAGTACCGTAGGTGGTGGAATTCTTGGTGTTTTTATCTTCACTTTCTTTGGAGAGTTATTGAATAAGTGGTTCTTAAAATTGTTTCCTAATCGTTTGAAAAAGACTTATACCTCCTGGAATCGATTTGTTGTGAAAATTAGAAGAAATTTCGGTTTACCGGGAATAGCCTTGTTAACACCGATACTAAGTATACCTGTTGGTATATTCCTTTCCATGTCTCTAAGTAAAGATAAGCTAAGAATAAGTGTATTGATGTTCTTGTCATTTTTAGTCTGGTCTTCAATTATTTTTATCCCTTATTATTTATTTGACCTTAATATTCAAGATCTAATTAAGTCTTGGTTCTAAGTAAATTCTATGAACGACATTACTCCCAGAAAATCTGTTGAGAAAAAGCAGAATTTAAACCCTCTTATAATTGCACTTTCACTTGCTGGAGGAATTTTTATAGGCTACATGATTAATCAACAAAGTGCAGAGAAATATACAGTATTCAGTAAATACGAATACAATAAGATAGAAGACGTTTTGGACTTTGTGGAGCAACACTATGTGGATACTATAAATCGGCAAGATTTAGAAGATAAGGCTATTTTAGATTTGCTAGAAGATCTAGATCCACATTCGTATTATATTTCAGCAGAAGAAACTCAAGGAATTGGGGAAGATATGCAGGGTAATTTTGAAGGGATTGGTGTTCAATTTAGAATAATAAAAGACACCATACATATAGAGAGCACTATTGAAGGTGGGCCTTCTGAAAAAGTAGGCGTATCGGGTGGTGATAAGATTATTTCCGTAAAAGATTCTATAGTTGCCGGAGTAGGTGTAAGCAACGGAGACGTCATGAAATTGTTGAAAGGTCCAAAAGGAACTAAGGTAGCGATTTCTGTGCTTCGTAATGGGAACTTACTTGATTTCGAAATTACACGAGATAAAATTCCTTTATATAGCGTTGATGCGAGTTATATGCTCAACAAAAATACAGGTTATATAAAAGTCAATCGATTTGCAGCAACAACGTATGAGGAATTCATGAATGGCGTATCTGGACTATTACAAGAAGGTATGGAGAATCTTATTTTTGATTTGCGGGGCAATCCAGGAGGATATTTACAGGCATCTGTAGAAATGGCCGACGAATTATTAGCTGGGCGTAAATTAGTAGTATATACGGAAGGATTACATCAAGATAAATATGAATACACCACTGCACGTAAAGGCATTTTTGAAGCGGGAAAATTGATTGTTCTAATTGATCAAAACTCTGCTTCGGCTAGCGAAATATTGGCAGGAGCTGTGCAAGATTGGGACAGAGGAACCATAATCGGAAGAAGGAGTTTTGGAAAAGGATTGGTTCAAGACCAATATGCCTTTCCAGATAATTCTGCCTTGCGCCTTACTATTGCCAGGTATTATACTCCCTCAGGTAGAAGTATTCAAAAATCTTATGAAGATTTAGATAACTATTTTAATGAAGTTGATTCGAGATATGATAATGGGGAATTATTAGGTTTAGATTCTGTAAGCAATAAGCAAGACACGATAAAATACTATACTATGGTAAAAAATCGAGTGGTATATGGTGGTGGTGGAATTGCTCCGGATATATTTATGCCCATAGACACGAGTTATGCCAATTACTACGTCGCTTCGCTGCGGTCATATATTTCTCCTTTTTTGTATCAGTTTATGGAACTGAATTCGTCTAAATTAGCTCAATATAATGAGTCGAAATTTATAGACGAATTTGCGATTACAAATCAAATTATAGACTCATTTAAAGCATACGCAGTTGACGAAGGATTTAAGGCACAATTCATGGAAAAAGAAGCTTACGATCAAGGAGTCAAATTATTATTAAAGGCAAACCTAGCAAGGCAGCTTTACGATAAAGAGAGTTTCTACAAAGTATTAAATACAGAATCGAAGATTATCGAGGAAGCTTTGAAACAGCTAGGCGATTAGATTTAGCTAAATTTTTGCTTTCTTTTGTTCTGCCATACCCGCCTCAAAGCATTTTCTGCAGCGAGGTTCGTAACTTTCTCTTTCGCCTAAGAGAACCGTTTTATCATTAGATATTTTACGGAAAGAGTGTAAAGCTATCTCACCGCAAGGCACACATATTGCATGTACTTTAGTAATATAATCAGCAATACTTAATAGATAAGGCATAGGGCCAAATGGTTTGCCTTGAAAATCCATATCTAATCCCGCAATGATAACTCGCGTTCCACGTTTAGCTAACTTTTCACATACGCTGATTAACTCCATGTCAAAGAATTGCGCTTCATCGATACCGACAACTTCTACGCCATCAGCTAGCAATAAAATATTTTGTGAATGACTGACGGGAGTGCTACGAATACTGTTTTTGTCGTGGCTAACGACTTCACTCTCATCATAACGAACATCGATCTCGGGTTTAAATATTTCGACTTTCTTATTGGCAATTATAGCTCGCTTTAAACGACGTATGAGTTCTTCTGTTTTTCCTGAAAACATGGAACCACAGACTACTTCAATCCATCCTTTTTTATCTCTATTAACCGTTGGTTCAATAAACATTGAGGTAAAAATACAAGCTATTATAAGAAATTGCTTTCTTTGAATAAATTTTTTTCAATTATTTTCGTTGTATAAATAAAATTAACGGTATGTCTCAAGAAAAAATCACGTCATTAATGGACAAAATCAATCTATTAATGAATGTTTTCATGAAGGATGGATTAGAAAAAGTATCTCAATTAGAAAAAGAGTTACTTAAAGAGCAGGTCTTGCAATTACTTGAAGAAGTAAATAATTTAGAATTAAAAAGCAGCGCAGGAATCTTTTTGGAAGAAAATTCTGTTCCTGAAACTTATGATGTAATGGTGGAGGATGAATCTGAAGTATTACCGGAAAAATCTCCTCAAATTCAAGTAATCGAAGAGGGATCGCCTTTCCAAGAGATTAGTAGTACGAAGAGAAAATTTAGTACACATAAACCCTTTAGAAGCTTAAAGTCTGTTATTGATTTAAATAAAAGCTTCATCCTAAAGGCTGAATTGTTTAATAATGATCTACAGGGCTATAATCAATTTATCACTCAACTTTCTCAATTAGACTCAGAAGAAGAATCATTTATATTGATGCGGGAAAAAACCAAAAGCTTGAATTGGAATGAAGAAAATATAGCTTATGAATTATTGATGCGTGCAGTTGAAAAAAGGTTTTTACCTTTGTTACAACAATAAATGAAAAACTTAATCAAATACATACTGCATTTTTTTGATGATAACCTCTTTCGTTTTATCGTCAAGCTCGCTTACCCTAAATATCAGCGGCCTCGTAAAGGGTATCAAGCTAATTATAAAATATTAGGTAGCTATTTCATTGCTCAAAAAATATTAAGAATCAATAGCAAGGCTAAGTGGCCTGTACATTTCACCTCCAAAGTCATTGGAGTAGAGCATATTAAAAAAGGAGTTTGTTGTGATCCTGGTGATAATATTGGCGTATACATTAATGCTTATGGTGGATTAAAGATGGGCAATAATGTCAATATTGGACAGCATACGATAATTACAACTACGAATCATTTCAAGTATGACCATCGAAAATTATCCCATACAAAAGGAATCAACATAGGTGATAATGTTTGGATTGGAGGGAACTGCAGTATTTTAGCAGGCAGTAATATCGGCAACAATGTTACTATTGGAGCTGGATGCGTGATACGAGGAGAAATTCAATCTAATTGTACGGTCATTCAATCAGAACAGCAACTCCAAATCATTTCTAAAACCAAAGAATACGAATGGGATTGTACTAAAGATGAGTTAATATGATCCAACGGATTTTACAATCTACATTTCTTCGTCTTTCTTCCATTGTTTTTGTTGGGAATCTTTTGTCTCAAGTTTTAATTTTCATTGCCTATGTATTGTTTGCCCGATATTTCGACAAGGTTGAAATCGGTATCTATACCATTTTCATTTCGCTAAGTATTTTATTGGCTGTACCATCTACGGGGCGTTACGAATTAGCTAGTATGCTGCCCAGTAAGCTTAAAGAATCTTCGGGATTATTAAAAATAGCTTTAGTCCTCTCTTTTGTGTTTTGTTGTTTACTTTTTATTTTGCTCTATCTTATTCCATTTCATTCCTTTATACCTCGCTTAGAAAAAATAAGTGCACTTATCTTATT
Organism: Chitinophagales bacterium; assembly: GCA_037624485.1. Lineage (GTDB taxonomy): Bacteria > Bacteroidota > Bacteroidia > Chitinophagales > UBA8649 > JAFMKE01. The sequence goes on along the minus strand of JASJJC010000021.1, from coordinate 122,293 downwards.
ATTACCCGTTGGGGTTTTCTTTATGGCGTCCTTCCAAAGCTTTATCATCTTTCATAACAAGCTGGGTAATTTTAAATTGAATGCCTTCTTTAAAACGATTCAGGCATCAGTTATGCTGTGCATGAGCTTCTTTTTAACGAAGTTTTGGGGTTTTACCGCCACGAGTTTAGTCCTGGCGTGGATAATGAGTCAAGCCGTTCTTTTTGTCGTTTATACGTTTATTGAATTGGTCAAAAGAGAAAGTCATCAAATTGAGGAACTAAAAACTTTAGCTGTAAACTACAAACGCTATCCAACAGTATCTATGATGAGTAATTTTATCAATACTTTTTCTGTTGAGTTACCCAATTATTTTATTCCTGCGTTCTGGGGAGCAGGCGTTCAGACACTATACGCATATGGAGCAAGAGTAGCCGGAATGCCAAGAAACTTTATTGGTTCTGCCATTGGAGACGTATTTTTTAATACTTCGAGTAAGTTGGCAGCAGAAGATCCAAAGAAACTAATACCCCATTTAAAAAAAGTTAGTCAATCTTTAATATTGTTTTCTGCAGTTATCTATTTGTTCGGGATTATTACTGCAAGGTTTCTTTTCCCTATGGTCTTTGGAGAAGATTTTATTGAGGCTGTACCTTTTTTCCAATGGATGGCAGCAGCTTCCATTTTCCTTTTTGTTCAATCACCAATAAGCGTGATTAGTGATGTAATCAATAGATTAGATGCACCACTAGTATTTAACACTGTATCGATTGTATTCAAAATAGCAGCACTTGTAATTGCAGGATACTACTTTGATAATCCAGTGCACATGATTATGCTCTATGCAATCACAACTGGTTTACTTTCTTTCTTTTGGATAATTTATTTACAATACCTCACCAAAACAGCCATCAACAAAATTTAAATATTCGGACGAATAATCACTTCGTTAACTGAAACATGAGCTGGTTTGCTTAAAACTTCGTAAATAGTTTCGGCAATATCAATACCCTTCAAGGTCTCATTGTTAAAGAAAAAATCACGCATTTGTTTTACATTATCATTTTCCTCAGATTGCTCTAAAAATTCAGTTTGAACGGCCCCAGGTGAAATATTACATACTTTAACTTTATCACGAAATTCTTTTCTTATTCCTATCGTAATGGCATTAACAGCGTGTTTAGTCGCGCAATAAACTACAGTGTTCGGAAATACTTCATGCGCGGCCACGGAAGCAATGTTTATAATTGTTCCCTTTTCCTTTAGCAGGTAAGGAAGTGATTTATGCGTGCACGTTAAAAGACCATTCACATTGACATTAAACATTTGATGCCAATCTTCCAATTTCCCTTCTGCTAGAGAAGCGATGTATCCCAGACCCGCATTGTTGATTAATACATCAATTTTTCCAAATTTATCGATCGTTTGTTTAATTAAGCTTTCGACTTCGTGCACTTTACATACATCCACTTTTACTAGAAGGTGATGTTCATTCAATCGTTCAGCAATCTTTTCTAATTTGTTCATTCTTCTTGCTGCTAAAACAACTTGATAGCCTTTCTGATTAAGAAGTATAGCTGTTTCCGCTCCAATACCGCTGCTAGCTCCTGTTATAATTACTGTTTTCATAAAATATTTGCATTTGATAATTATGTGCAAATATATAGTGACTTGATTATTTAACTTAACTTTAGTGTACCTTAAAACAAATAAGCACAATGAAAATATACCTTACCTTTTTAAATTGTATTGTACTATTATTTTTGCTTGCGCAAAAGTCTACGGTTCCTTTATCTTGTTTTGAGACAAAAATAAATTTATCAAAATCTACTTTTAAAAGCATAGATACACGAAGTGATTCAATCGATATTCTGCATACTGACCTGCACATTGACATGAGTGATTGGAATGCACGCATGATTCTAGCAGAAGCGAATATTGAGATAATAGCACTTCAAGATAATATATCATCCATTCGCCTTGATTTACAAGGTCTTCAAGTAGATTCAGTTAAAAGTGATGGAAATATTTTAAATCATGAACACAATGGCCCCAGTTTGTTTATTGAGCTAGGAACTATTCTTAATCAAAATCAGCCAAGCGAAATTCAAATATTTTACGGTGGAACGCCTATTCAGAACCCTGGTGATTGGGGAGGTTTTTATTGGAATAGCACCTATGCATATAACATTGGTGTTAGTTTTTTGGAAGATCCGCATAACTATGGTCGAATCTGGTTTCCTTGTTTTGACAACTTTGTGGAGCGATGCACATTCGGTTTTAAGATCACTACCGATGATACGAGAAAAGCGTTTTGTAATGGGATATTAATAGAAGAAATTAATAACATGAATGGCACCAAGACTTGGCATTGGGAAATGAACCAAGAGATTCCTAGCTATTTAGCTTCTTTAGCAGTATCTAATTATGAAACGATAAATATGACTTATACCGGTATACAAAGTGCAGCAATACCTATACAACTCGCAGCAAAAGCTTCCGATACAGCAGCGATGAAGGCCTCCTTTGTTCACTTAGAAGACGCTATGCAATGCTATGAAGAAATCTATGCTCCTTATGCATTTGATCGCGTGGGATACTGCCTAAGTTCATTTAACTCTGGTGCAATGGAACACGCCACAAATATAACTTACATGCGCGCGGCAGTAAATGGAACAACTACCTATGAAACACTTATGGCTCACGAACTTTCCCATCATTGGTGGGGGAACTTAGTAACTTGTGAAACGGAAGGAGATATGTGGTTAAATGAAGGCTGGGCTAGTTTTTCAGAAGCCTTATTTATTGAGTTTGTATACGGAGAAGATGCCTACAAAAACTATTCTCGAGACAATCATGATAATGTACTAAGACTAATACACCATAATGATGGTGATTATTATCCTGTTTCTGGTGTTCCAAGTGATAAAGTATACAGTAGCACGGTTTATGATAAAGGCGCAGATATGGCGCATACATTGCGTGGAATATTAGGTGAAATTGATTTCCAAAGTTGTATTCAGGGGTTTTTAAATGACTATTCTTTTCAAGAAGTAAACTCCTCCTTGTTCGAGTCTTACTTAAGTGCCTGCTCTGGAAAAGATTTGTCAAGCTTCTTTGAGTCTTGGATCTTTGAAAAAGGTTTCCATCATTACAGCATTAAAGAGGTAGAGCTAAGTACCAGCGATAATTCATTTCTTATAGAGGGAAGCATTCAACAAAAATTGTGGAAAAACAGTACTTATACAACATACTTGCCCATCGATGTCACTTTTTATAATTCTCCAACGGAATTTCAAACCGTTCAAGTCGCCACTTATGGTCCATGCTCAAGTTTTAGTTTAGAGCTTCCATTTGAACCTAAATATTATGCATTAGATATAGAGGAGAAAATTCAAGATGCCACAGTGGATAAATACAAATATCTAAACCAAATAGGTGCCATAGATTTTGATTTAGCAAGAGTGATTTTTAATGTGAAAGCTATTAATGATTCCGTACTTATGCATGCCACTCATCATTATATTAAACCTGAGCCGTTTCAAGAAATTATTGAAGGTCTTCATTTGTCACCAAATAGATATTGGAGTGTTGGTGGCGTATGGGATGAAAACTTCGAAACAGATGCTATATTTCGCTACAATGGAAGTAATAGCAATACTAGTGGTTTATTGGATAATGATTTTATTACAAACTCAGAAGATAGCTTAGTTATTTTGTTTAAGGCTAAACCCCAAGATGATTGGGAAATAGTAGATTCATTTGAGTTAAATACACAAGGAAGTACTCAAAACAAAACGGGCTATTTTGAAGTCTTTAATGCACAACAAGGAGATTATGTACTAGCCATCTTCAACAACCAATTGCCCAATGATACCCTGCAATTTATGCCTTGCAAATACACTGGACTTATTAAAACAGACAGACTGATGGAATTTGCGGATATCTCACCTATACCGGCACAAGGGTTATTCAAGATAGCAATTAAAAATAAGCATAATAAAGTCTTTCAAGTAAAGGTCAATAATATGCTCGGTAAGGAAGTCTTTACACATCGACTAAACCCCAATGAATCTGTTTTAGATGTATATACGGATAAATGGTTAGATGGTGCATACATTGTAACTATTTACGCTGAATCTTCGCTGGTTTTTAATCAAAAGATAGTAGTCAATTAGGCATTTATTTAATTTGCAACTGTCTGCCGCGCAGTAAATACGGGTTCGTTTTTATTAAGTCTTTGTTATACTTCTACTGCATAAAATAGTAGATTTGTTTTCTCAAAAACATTAAAATAAATTAAACATGAAAAACATAGCAGTAATTGGTGCTGGAACGATGGGCAATGGGATTGCACACGTGTTTGCTCAAACAAATTATAAAGTAAATTTAATTGATATTTCTCAAGCCTCATTGGATAAGGGTATGGCTAATATTAATAAGAACTTAGATAGATTGATAGCTAAAGAAAAGATTACTCAATCGGACAAAGAAGCAACCTTAAAGAACTTAAGCACATATACTTCTATTGAGAAGGGAGTGAAATCTGTAGATTTAGTAGTAGAAGCTGCTACGGAAAATGTTGATTTAAAATTAAAGATCTTTGAACAACTCGATTCCTATGCGCCAGCAGGATGTATTCTTGCGAGTAACACGTCTTCCATTTCGATAACAAAAATTGCTAGTGCCACCAAACGTCCTGATAAGGTAATAGGCATGCATTTCATGAATCCTGTGCCAATTATGAAATTGATTGAAATTATTCGAGGATATTCGACGAGTGAAGAGACGATGAGTATCATTGTTGAATTATCCAAAAGCTTAGGTAAAATACCTGTTGAGGCGAATGATTATCCAGGTTTTGTAGCGAATAGAATTTTAGTGCCTATGCTCAATGAAGCTATATATACATTGTACGAAGGGGTAGCAGGAGTAGAGGAAATAGACCAAGTAATGATGCTTGGAATGGCCCATCCTATGGGGCCTTTACAATTAGCTGATTTTGTGGGATTAGACGTAGCACTTTCAATATGTAATGTTTTATATGAGGGATTTGGAAATCCAAAATATGCACCCTGTCCGCTATTAGTCAATATGGTACAAGCAGGTAAGTTGGGCGTAAAGTCAGGTGAAGGTTTTTATAGCTATGCGGGTGGTTATAAGAATAAAGAAGTAAGTGGGCAGTTTAAAAAATAGATTAATCTTGTAAAACGTCAATATTAATTCAAAAAGCCTCTAATGTTAGAGGCTTTTGTATTTCTTGATTCATCTAGTTTTGGATGATTAAACACACTAATCAACTATGTTTTTTTCTTTAGTGAAATATAAGCTAGAAATCACTTTAACAATACTGAGCGACATTTATCAAAATAGATTGTTAGTGTGTCTATCCAAAGTGTAGTGGATGCTTGACCATCTCCATCACAAAGATAACAAGTCTTCCACGCGCCGGAAATATTTCCCTTGTTTCTTGCACCTTTCTGTTTGACGGCTTCATAATGCACAATGGGTTGCCAATAGCTTCCTTCACCCGCGCAAAGATTGCATTGTTCTCTCGAGCAATCAGCAACAAAAAAATAGTTTCCGACATCAATATTTGGAACACTCAATGTATTCTCTTCTCCACAATCTGGAATTTCAAACCCTTGATACACTTGATCCAGTTTACCTGAATAAACAAGTAAAGTGTCTAAGGTATATAAATCAAGCTTTACGTATTCACATTCCCATTCTTGAGCAGACCAAAAGACAATATTTCCCCCTTTATTTTGCGCCAATGCTACAGTATCCACCGCCATTATTAATAAAAAAGGAATGATACGTAAAACCATACTTAAAATTAAGAAGAATAATCGATTATATCCAAATCACCTCAAAAGGTAACTTTACATCTTTATTCAGCGTAAAACCCAACATAAATCCTCCACCGCCTGCACCACAAATTTTAAGGAAGTACTCCTTCGTTGCCAATCCTAACATAAAAAGATCGATGTGTTCTGGCAAAATCAACTCTTTGAAGTGTTGAATTTGGAGCTTACTAAATTGTTCTACTAGCGCTAAAGTTTCTTCGTGATCGTTTTTCAAAAAATTTCGAATAATCGCATTATTTATTGGAATAATGGATTCATCAATTATACGAGCAAACCCTTCATCAGATTCCACTCGTTTCAAGAACGCTTCGACCAATGGGCCTGTTTTTCTAGATTTTTTTGTATTGACCAAAAATATTTCGAAATCTTTTCTCCAGATCAAATCTTGTTCAAGCAATTTGCATTCTTTGCCTAACCAAACTCCTTGATTGACATAGGATACTAATGGATCTAGCCCACTACTTTTACCATGAAAAAATGACTCGGTTTCTCCTAGTATAATTTTTAACTGTTCTTCGTTTAAAGACAAATTTTTAGCATAGCGTTCAAATATAGCAGCGGTTAATGCACCAGAACTTCCTAGACCATAGCCAATAGGAATGTTCATGTGAAATCCAAGTGCCTTATCTAGATCGTCACGAAATGCACTTAAATCATACACTCCCTTAAGCTTTTTGTTAGCAGCAATATAGGTGTAAATCAAATCTAAAATAGCTGGTGAGTCGGGAATGAAGTCCGAATGCAAATTATCAAAACTCAACTTAGCATGAAAAGCGGGATAGGGTATAGCCAATGCTTCCGCACCTAAATTGACGATATGTTCACCAAACAATAATACTTTTGAGGGATAACTAGACAAAATACTTCTTATTGATATTTAAATGTTCCATGAGAAGAGATAATTTGAACTTCCTTGACCTTCGAAGATTCAACGCGGCCTATAACTTGAGCTTCAATATCAAATCTGCTAGCAATAGCAATAAGTTGCTGTGCTTTTGACTCTGGTAGATAAACCTCCATGCGTTGCCCCATATTGAAGACTTTATACATTTCTTGCCAACTTGTGCCAGACTCCCGTTGAATAGCTTGGAATAGTGGGGGTGTAGGAAGTAGGTTGTCTTTAATAATTTTTAGTTCATCAATAAAGTGCAAGACTTTAGTTTGTCCACCACCAGTGCAATGCACCAAACTATGTATATCTTCTTTCATTTCTTCAAGCATTACTTTCATTACTGGTGAATAAGTCTTTGTAGGAGAGAGCAATGCCTTACCATAGTCTAGCGGTGTTTCTTCTAATTTATCCTGCAATCTTTTACTTCCTATATACAAAACAGAGTGATCAGTTAAAGGATCAAAGCTTTCCGGATATTTATTTAAATATGACTTATTCAATACGTCATGTCTTGCAGAAGTAAGCCCGTTACTTCCAATGCCTGAGTTGTATTCATTCTCGTATGTCGCTTTACCAGAACTGGATAATCCTACAATAACATCACCGGGTTTTATCTCACTTGTAATTATTAGGTCTTCTCTTTTCATTCTAGCCGTCATAGATCCATCTACTGTAGTGGTTCGTACCGTATCACCCAAATCAGCGGTTTCGCCACCCATGTACTTGATTTCAATACCAAACTTAGACATTTGATCGATGAAGCTTTGAGCACCTTCTATAATTGCGGCAATAACCTCACCAGGTATCAAATGCTTATTTCGGTTGATAATTGAGGTATACAAAAAAGGTCCTGTTGCTCCAACACATAACAAGTCATCCAAATTCATGACCAATACATCCACTGCGATATTACGCCAAACAGAAAGGTCTCCAGTTTCCCTCCAATACATATAAGCTAAAATAGATTTAGTGCCAGTTCCATCCGAACTCATTAGATTACAAAAATCTTTATCTCCACACAGATAATCTGGATAGATTCTACTAAACGCTTTTGGATATAGCCCTTTGTCTAAGTTTTTTACAGCAGCATGAACTTCTTCTTTTCCGGCAGAAACTCCACGCTTGTCATATTGATTTGAACTTGTACTCATGAAAAAAACATTTAGTCGATGCAAAAGTAAAATAAATGATTCACTCTACCTTATGAATTTATTCACAAGGTACAAATGAACCTAATATTTATATATATTGTTCTTTAATAAGAACAGGAAGGATGGCTATCAGCATTTTAAATACTTTAAACAAGCAAGATATAACTTCGGGTAAATTTTCGTTTATAAAAATGGATATCGATAAGCAAACAATGCATGCACAACAATTTGGAGAGCAGTTTTTACCTACTTTAATCTTGCTTCAACAAGATGATTTGTTTTGGAAGCAATACAAAGTTGCTCCTGCTCATCTTGTTATGCAGAAAATACTAAAACATGCTTAAGCTTCTTATTTGTTTTAGCTTTTTCAGTCTACAAGACAGTACGACAACGGATACCCTTCGGTCGATAATTTTTTTAAGAACGCAAAGTATTCCTCAAATTGATAAAGTTAAATACCTCCACCAGCAAGGATTTTTTTGCGATTTTGAGGATCAAATCAATAAGAGTCGACGATTAAACCTCAATATTGGAGTAGGAGAACAATAGTCGAAAACAACTATTTGTACTGAGCCAATGTAGATTCTAATCGTTTGACTAACTCCTTTTTTAGTTTCTCCGGTTGAAGGATCTTTACCGAAGCTCCAAAACTTAGTAAATCCATAATTAATTCAGGAGTTACACCCACTTTCAAACTAAAACGTGCATATTTCTCTGTTTCATTAATCAGTTTTTGCGTTTGATGTAGCGCTTGCGTTTTAATGTAATTTGCTTGCAAGGGACTGCATTCAAATACTATTTCTTCGGGATCCCCTTCAAAAGTGGTTATTCCATAGGCGTGTTGGAAATAGTTTTTGGATGAGAACTGATGATGGTGACGATATGAAATACCTCCATCTTCGCAGGAAATAACACGATCTAAGGCATACATCACCACGTGGTTATTTTTTTCTAGCATTCCCAATAAATACCACCTATTCCTATACTCTTTCAATAAAACAGGGTGTAAGAGATGCATTTTCGAATCCTCTGCCTCAAATCGCTTATATCCTAGTAAAAGGCTTTTCCTTTGCTTTATATATTCTAAAATTGGCGCAATCCACTCACTCCCCTTATAATAGGGTACCTTTTCAAAATGAATCATTTGTTCTAATTCATCCTCACTAAGAATCGAGCTTACACTTACTGCATTGAAAATCTTATCCACAGCAGATCCGAATTCAGCAAATAATTTAACATCCTTAAACTGCTGTAAAACCATTGCTGCAAATTCAATTGCATCCAGATCCTCTTCCCCTAGGGGCACCTCTGTGATACTAAAAGATGGATCGGTGTAATGATATCCTTGATGTGCTCGCTGAAATTTTATTGGAGCTTTATAGGCCAGGAGCTCATCTTCCTTCATTGATTTAATATCCTTCTGTATGGTAGAAATAGAAAATGATTTACCCAATTTCTCCTCCAATTCATCAATCAAATCATCCATGCTTGGAAAAGGCTTGTATTTGTTTCTCAACATTCGATCAATAATTCGATACCTTAGGAAAGCTTCTTTATTTACTGGCATATTCAAATAATGTGTGGTAGCAAGTTAAAAAAAGTAAATATCGTTTTTTTTAGATTAAAGTGATTAATTTAGCGTTTAAATAAAATATACTTCAGAATGAAAAAAATGTGGATTGTCGCTTTAATATGTTTAGGTACCTCCGTGATGGGCTTTTCTCAAAGCGAAGAGTTAGTGAATGAGGAGGAAGTAGAAATAGCAGTGGATGATAAAATGGAACCACGCGATCGTTTCATGATCAACTTAACTTTTGACAATTTGTTCCACAAGGAAAATGATGGCTTTGAAACCAAATGGCTCTCAAGAGGAGTTGGGCTATATTACATGTATGATATCCCTATAAAAAATTCAAGAGTAAGTATTGCTCCTGGCCTAGGATTTAGTCATTCAAGTTATTACCACAATAGTTTTATGGTTGAAGACTCAACTGGAACAGATTTCAATCCAATTGCAAATTACAATGATCAAGATGAGTTTAAAAGACATAAGTTAGCCGTAAACTATGTGGAAATACCTGTAGAACTTCGTTTTTTTGGTAAGCCTTCTGAAAAAGGAAATGTATTCAAGCTTGCGCTTGGGTTTAGATCTTCTGTAAGACTAGTAGCTGTAAATAAGGAGACGAATAGAGATAATGGATACTTTAAAAAAGTTAAGACCAAAGGGTATAGAGATGTCGCTTTATTTAAAGGTGGCCCGACTCTTCGTATAGGTTATGGTGGATTCAATATCATTGCCTTTTATAGTGTTACCGAATTATTTAAGAAAAACCAAGGTCCTGCAATGACTCCATTTTCAATCGGAATATCTATTACAGGTTTATAAAGAAAAGGGAGAACATTTATTGAGATTGAATACAGCTCTCCAAAAGATTCCTTGAAAGTGCTTTAAATTGATAAATACGGCATCTTACTCATTATTCTACATTAAATTTATTATCGTTCTAGGTTGTAAGATTAAAACCTACACTTATGACTTTAGAATATTAAGTCTAAGAAGTTTTTTATTATATTCACGTCATGAATATGATTGAACTAAGAGAAGAGCTTGCAGAAAAGATCAAAAAGATTGATCCCATTGAGAAAAAGCTCAAATTTATAATGGATGGTGAATACATGCTTATTGATGGAGCCGATGGCGAAAACACAATGAGTGATAAGAATGAAGAAGCCGACTGCACCATAACTATGAGCTTGGACACTTACCTTAAACTTCAGCAGAAAAAAATCAAGCCATTAATTGCTACCTTAACTGGCAAACTGAAGGTCAAGGGAGATTTGAATTTAGCTAGAAAGCTTAAACAATTAATGTAACATTTTGGGAAATCAGAAACAAGAAATTTTTATTCAAAGGACTTCCATGCTTAATGGCATCAACTTCGTGGGAAAGTTCTTTAAAAAGATAGGATTAGATCCATTCAAGCTAGGTGCAGATGCAATCATAGCAAAGGCAATAAAGAAAGCAAAGTATACAGGTGAAATACCTAAAAACGTTTTGGAAGGCATTCATTTATTAGTCAACTCAGTTAACGCTGAAAGCGATATCAATTCATTTGGAGCACTAGCCATTAAGAGTTTATTGAATAGAACTTTATATCAACGGCTAAAAATAGAAGAAGCTTACCACAATAATCCGAAGCTATCACAAACACCCATAAAGGAACCCGTTTTCATTATAGGAATGCCTCGCACAGGTACAACCATTTTGCATGCTTTGTTAAATGAAGATGAGAATACGCGTTCACCGTTGGCCTGGGAGTGTCTCTTACCGTATCCGGTATCTACGCTTGAAAATCATACAAATAATCCTCAAAAACAGACTGTAGAAAAGGAATTTGGACAATTATTTAAACTAGTGCCAGACTTTCAAAAAAAGCATCATATGGAGGTAGATTCACCTCAAGAATGTATAGGAGTCAATTTTTTAGATTTCAATAGCTTTCAAACATCCGCGCAAGTATACATACCAAGTTATATGGATTGGTTTTTGAATAAAGCCGATAAGCTAGGCACTATGCGATGGCATAAACGTTTTCTCCAATATCTGGAGTCAGGTGGATTAAATCCGAAAAGATGGTTATTAAAGTCCCCTGTGCATCTTATACGCTTGGAAGAGATTTTTGCGGTTTATCCAGATGCTAAAATTATCATGACCCACAGACATCCGGGCAAAGTTGTGGCTTCAGCGGCTAGTTTAATTTCTTCCGTGCGATCCTTATATAGTGACAAGGAAGAACCAATAAGAACAGGGGCTGAACAAGCAGGATTTTGGAGTGAGGCATTTAATCGTTTTTTAGAGCAGCGAAAGAAACTTGACAAAGAAGAGCAAATTATTGATTTAAAATTTGACGACTTTATTGGCAACCAAATGTCTGTTGTAGAAGAGGTTTACAAAAAATTCAACTGGGATTTAAGTGACCTAAGCCGAGAAAATATGAATAATTTCCTAACAGAAAATCCTCCAGGAAAGCATGGAGTCCATCATTATACCCTCGCTCAATTCGGTTTAGATGATGACCAAATTAATCAATATTTCAAAAATTACATTCAGTTTTTAAATAAAGTATAAATATGTCAGCCTTAAGCAAAGAAGCATTAAATCAATTTTTAGAGGTAATTAAAAATGCCGATAACACCTTTTTAGATCCAGATAAAAATCTTGATCAACAAGGTCATGTTGATGGTTATAATCACCTATTCCATTTATTAAGAACCTGCATAGATTTTTATTTGTTCAACGATCCATTACGCCCTAGTTTTATGTTACTTTCTACCGAAAATCATAAAATCTTAGGAGATAACGTCGATGCAGTTTACTATTTTACTCAGTTAAGGGCCGATCAAGAATACATTATAAAGGGTAAACGCTTTGATAGTTGCTATTTAGCTTTTGCTACATACGGCGGCGAAGCTGATGGGAGTATAGTAGAACGGCAGGCAAACAATATTAATCATACGCTAATCGATTTTGAAGCTGATGGAAGTTTTGAAATTAAACTAACACAAAACCCCAAACTTAAAAATGAGTTTAAACTGCATGAAGATGTAGTCAATCTTTTTACTAGAGAATATTTTTTCGATCGTTTTAATAGTCAAGAAAGTGAACTCTCCATAGTAAACGTAACGCCCCAAAGTGAATCGAAACCATTAAATGATGAACAGTTAGCGAATAGAATTCAAGTGATGACAACTTTCTTTGAGCAGTCGACTTGGATTGCACCATTGCCGGTTGATTTTCCTATAAATAATTTTTTACCGCCATTTAATTTTGAGGCCGATCAAGGTAGTTTTGGAACCGTAGATAATATCTATTGTTTTGGTAAGTTTAAATTAAAAGATAATGAATACTTAAAAATTACTTTTTCCTCTCCTAAGTGCTGCTATTGGGGCATTCAAACGTGGAATTATTTGATGCAATCGATGGATTTCAAAAATTATAAAGTGGGTATTAATAAAGAAAGCGCAATAACTAACGAGGATGGCACTTACACCCTTTACTTAAGTCATAAGCAAATGGATGTAGACAATTGGATTAGCACCGCGGCATATAAAGAGGGTATAATATTTTGCAGGTGGCTGCTTGCTGAAGAATTGCCCGAACAGCCAAGCTGTGAAGTATTGAAGTTTAGTTAACTCTAAAGATAAGAATCAAAGAGATTTACATAACTGGCTCAATCAATAAAAAAATACTCGATACATCTCTTGCTGTGAGCCCTTTTAAACATGTCTTTCAGCGTGGTAAGAACTTCTTACCAATGGCCCGCTTTCTACAAATGCAAAACCTTTACTTAACCCGATTGTTTCGTATTTCTTAAATACATCTGGATGAATATATGCTTGAACTGCTAAATGATTCTTCGTCGGTTGCAGATATTGCCCGATAGTTAAGACATCGACTTTGGCATTCCGTAAATCGTCCATAGCCTCAATAACTTCCTTGTCTGTTTCACCTAACCCCAGCATAATTCCACTTTTCGTACGATTTACACCACCTTCTTTTAAGCGCAACAGAACTTCCATACTGCGCTCGTATTTGGCTTGCATTCTCACTTCTTTTGTAAGACGTTTTACGGTCTCAATATTATGAGAAACTACTTCTGGGTCAGCATCGATAATATATTGAAGATTTTCCCATTTTCCCTGAAAATCGGGTATTAAGGTCTCCATAGTAACTCCTGGACAATGTTTACGAATCATCCGAATTGTGGCCGCCCAAACTTTTGCTCCACCATCTTTTAAGTCATCCCGATCTACACTCGTAATTACAGCATGTTTCAAGCCCATCAATTTAACAGATTCTGCTACACGAAAAGGTTCCATGACATCTACTGCTTCGGGTTTCCCTGTTTCTACATTGCAGAACTGACAAGATCTTGTACAAACATTACCCAAAATCATTAAAGTGGCGGTGCCTTCGCCCCAACACTCTCCTTGATTCGGACAATTACCACTTTGGCATATAGTATGCAAATCATGTTTTGCAACGTTCTTCAAGACATCCGAAGATTGTCTTCCTGAAGGAAGTTTCACCTTCAACCATTCTGGCTTCCTAATTCGTTCTGCTTTCTTTGTGATACTCATTATTATTGCAAATATAAGATTCTTCTTAATGCTAAACTACAAATGTCCCTTGGAGGTTCATCATTGATTAAATTCTTGCAACCATTGCATTTGTTCTTCCGTATCTGGAATCTTACATTCTCGATGCTTGGAAACATGTTGCATTGCTTCTTGTGTGCCCATACCAAGTGCGCAGAGTAAAGATACAGCGAGAATTCCTGTACGTCCAATACCTGCCATACAGTGTATACCTATTGACCTTCCAGCAATTACTTCATCTCTCAAGCACCGGATGAGTTTTTTAAAATTATCCGAGGATACTGGTGTATTAAAATCTTGAATCGGAAACTTTACTAACTGGATATTTAATGCTTCGTATGTTTTTCTTTGATTTTTCAAAGCGTGAACCTTATTTTCTGTCTCGCTTAATAAGTTAATCACGATGTTCACACCTAGCGTATTCAAGTGCTTGACAGCAAAGTCATTAACCCGATTAGTTAAAGGACCAGGGAAGGCATAGATTTGCCCTTCTTGTCTGGTTGGTATATGATAAATTTTGAAGTCCATCGGCTTGATCTTACTTGAATAAAGTTTTACTGGTTTAATTTAACTTTAAACGGGCAAATCAGTATTTTTGCACAAAATACAACGCAAATGCCAACAGTTCAATTAATAATGCCAAAATTAGGCGAAAGTATCATAGAAGCAACAATCCTTTCATGGAATAAGCAGGTAGGGGATATGGTTGAAATGGATGAAGCCGTTTTGGAAATTGCGACGGACAAAGTCGATAGTGAAGTACCGAGTGAAGTTGCCGGTAAAATTACTAAGCTCTTATTCAATGAAGGAGATGTTGTTCCCGTTGGCACGGCAGTTGCAATAATTGAAACTGAAAGTATTGATAATACAAGTGAAACTCCAATAGTATCTGAGCCAGTTGAAACTGCTGCTCAAGCCGTTGAGGAGACAGTGCAAGTTGCTCAAGCGCAGATAAATAGTGCGCCTTTAGGTGCCAGTGCAGGCAGTCGTTTTTACTCACCTTTGGTGATGAGTATGGCTAAAGAGGAAGATATTTCTATGCAAGAATTAGAGCGCATACCTGGGTCAGGTAAAGATGGGCGGGTAACTAAACAAGATATGCAAAGCTTCATACAAAATAGAGGAGTATCCATTGAAACAGTGCCAAGTCAAGCGCAAAGCATTACAACACCCCCTATGAAAGTTGAAGAAAAAACTGCGGGTAAGACTCATACAGGAAATATAGAGATTGTTGCAATGGATAGAATGCGTAAAATGATAGCCAAGCATATGGTAAACTCTGTTCAAACTTCTCCGCACGTTACTACTTTTGTTGAAGCAGATGTGACCAATATTGTAAATTGGAGGAATAAGGTAAAAAATGATTTTCAAGAAAGGGAAGGAGAGAAAATAACCTTTACACCCATATTCATTGAAGCCGTTGCTCAAGCATTAAAGGAATTTCCTTATGTAAACTGTTCATTGGATGGAGAGAATATTATTTTAAAGAAAGATATTAATATTGGAATGGCAGCTGCCTTGCCAAGTGGCAATTTGATTGTTCCAGTAATAAAAAATTGCGACCAACTCAACTTGGTTGGAATTACTAAAAAAGTAAATGATTTAGCTCATCGTGCTAGAGTAAATAAATTAAAACCAGATGAAACTACTGGTGGAACATATACCTTGACCAATGTGGGCTCTTTTGGAAATGTAATGGGCACACCGATAATTAACCAGCCACAAGTTGGTATTCTGGCTGTTGGATCTATTCAAAAGAAGCCAGTAGTATTGGAAACAGAAAATGGTGACGTTATTGCTATTAGGCAGATGATGTTCTTATCACATTCCTATGACCACAGAATTGTAGATGGTGCCATGGGAGGACGTTTTGTAAAGCGAGTTGCTGATTTACTGGAATCATTTGATGTAAACAGAGCAATTTAAAAAGCGCATGAGTAAAAACAGAGAAATATTACCTATTAAGAAAAAAGCGCTTACAATCAACCTTGATGCAGCCATATATGGAACTTTAGCTGAAATCGGTGCTGGTCAAGAAGTGGCTCGCAATTTTTTTAGAGTTGGTGCAGCTTCCGGAACAATCGCTAAATCGATGTCTGCATACGACATGGCATTTAGTGATAATATTTATGGAGAAGAGGAAGATGGTAGATATGTTAGTGAGAGCCGTTTAATGAAAATGCTCGACCACGAATATAGTCTACTCACAGAGCGCTTGGTAGGAGAGAAGTCCGAGAATTCCAAATTTTTTGCTTTTGCCAATACAGTTACAACCTTAAATTATGAAAGAACAAATCAACCACATGGTTGGGTTGGACTGCGGTTTCAGACAGAACCAAACGGTGCCCCAAACGATATTATCTTTCATATAAGGGTGCATGACAATAATGCTATTCTGCAGCAGCGTGTTTTAGGTGAAATTGGTGTCAACTTAATTTATGGCGCCTACTACCACCAAGATGATGCAGAAACATTGGTAAAGTCCTTGCAAGACAATCTGAGCACCAACCATTTAGAGGTGGATATGATTCGCATTTCAGGGCCTAGTTTTAGTGATGTAGATAATCGATTACTGGGAATGCTTTTAGTGAAAATGGGATTTACTAATGCTACTATATTTGGTCCGAATAGAATGATGTATCAAGCTAAGGATTTCTTGTATAAAAAGAATATAATGGTCATGCGAGGAAGATTTAGACCGATGACCTTAGTCAACGAAGATATGCTTGAAAATGGTAAAAAAAGTTTTGTTCAAGATGGCGTGGATGAAAATGATTTTACAGTATTGAGTGAAATGACTTTGAGCAACCTTTACAAGGGTGCAGAAGATCAAAGTAGAAAGGATTTCCTCGATAGAGCGGAAATACTATGCTCTCTTGGTCATAATGTTATGGTATCCAATTTCCATGAACATCACAAACTCGTAGAATACTTATCGGAATGTAAAACCAAAAAAATCGGAATAGTCATCGGAGTTTTAAATCTTTTAAAAATATATGGTTTAAGTAACAATGAAGACCACTCCAAGAAGGTCTTAAATTCTTTTGGTCAACTATTCGCACATGATGTTACTATGTATGCATATCCTTATCAACGGTATAAAAATGGAGAGATTATAAGTGCTAAGAACTTGAAAACATATCCGGAAATTGAACATTTACACCAACACTTTCTATCCAATGGATACATAAAGGATATATGTGAATTTGACGAAGATAAACTGCAAATATTCTCAGATGAAATTATCCAGCAGATTAAAGCTGGCCAAAATGATTGGGTAGATAAAGTACCTGAAAAAGTAGCATTTTTAATTAAGAAGAATTGTTTGTTTGACTATCCGTGTGAATGGGTTCCACCATCGAAGGATTTTAGTTTGGATTAAATTAATTCAGTTAGCATGTAGTCACAAAATGACAATAATTTCATTATTCTATTTAGGTAGTCATGTTCCATAAAGTTTTAACCAATGAATATAAACCATCAACATTTTGCAGGATAGAAACCTAGCTTACCATAAAAGGATACAATAACAATTAAATAGCCTTACAAGGCTTTTAGCTGCTCAAAAGTTACACTATATGCCTACTTACAAAATATTTTGTACTTTTGTACGATAATGAGCAAGTTTTCAAGTCTTAAAAGAATCGGGAATGTATCCTTAATATTCTTGCTTTCATACTTTTCCGTTCATATTTTATACCTGCTATTTACATTTATATTTGCTTACTTAATAGACTTACCTGATATTAAGTTTCATTTTGCCTATATCGATTATAATGTAGAAGCTTATGCTGATTGGACTAGATTAAGAATTGTGCTTCTATATGGATTACCAAATTTCATGATGCTGGTAAGTGCAATTGTTTTGTGGGTAATAATGAAAAAGTTTTCATTTAAGTATAAAGCAAAGATTAAACTCTACCTATTGTGGTCTATAATCACATGCTTGGTTTTCGTAATAGGTAATTTTATTACAGCTCCATTTAATGCCTACGGAATTGCTGTTGTGGCTTCTTGGTATTACATTAAGAAGGAAGTCTTATTCATTGTCTCTACCTTGTTTTGGATTGCGATACCCGCTATTGCATGGTATTACTCTAAAACTTTTATGCGTTCGGCATACTCAAGAAATTTTATAAGGACAAAATGGACTAGAGTAGAGTTTATTGGTAAAACATTTTTATTGCCATTTGTGCTTGTTTCATTCTTAATGGCTTTCATTTTAGTAATATATCCTGGATATACGGTAAAATATTATTTTGCCATTGATTTTATACGAGCATTTTTGCTTTTAGCCATTCTAATATTTATAATGATTTTCAACTTCAACAAAAGATATATAGACATATCAAGAAATAAAGAACTTGAGCAAATCGATTACACCTTACTTTTTGTGTCCTTATCGAGTTTACTTGTTATTTATATCAGCTTATTTATTGTTTAAGTATCCAATTAACCTTAGCATTTAAGCCAGCGATACTTCCCCCTTGCTCTGCGATGCAAGACAAGTGTTTTGCATAGAATATCTTTTGACCATACCCCATAGATATATGAAACAAAAAAACACTTACCACTCTTATCAATACCATATTTGAAAATGTTGTTTTTCCTTATTTGCTTGTTTAAAAAAGACGATACCCAATCTAAAAATATCTATACTCAATTTCACTTTTTTATGCTGGTAAATTTCATGCCAAGAATCCGTCATACTTTCGCTCCAATAGATGTCATCAAAAACTAGAATAGTTGATTCTTCTATAAAAGGAAGGCAGCTAGTAAAATTCCGCATAACAGCTTCTTTATTATGGTCTCCATCAATAAAAATTAAGGTATTTGCCAAGCCCGCTTTACATAAATCACTTAAAATAGCGTCAAACCTAGCATGGACAAAGTGAATAGATTTACTATTCCCTATCTCTTGATATGCTTGACGGGTAACATCCAGCACTTGCTTATTGGCTTCGATTGTCGTAACATCAACAGCCGCATGAGATGATAGATAGGAGGTACTTATGCCTAGTGATGTACCCAGCTCAATAACACTATGAATATTATTTTCTCTAATCAAACCATGTAAAACCTTGCCATATTTTGGAGGTAGACCGACTTTGTTAGAAAAACTACTTGCTGATACCTTTTTTTTTCCAAGGCTTTGCGAGCCTTCTCCAGCATTTCCTTCCGTACTTACTTGAATTTTATTTTGCTGATAATATCGATTTAATATATCTCGTAATCGCTTGTATTCCGACCCTTTATCTTCAAGAATTTGAGTAATAAAAGCAAAAACAAATGGAGAGTGTGTTTTGAATTTACCCTTGGAGAGCAAAGCATATTTTAAATAGTGCTTTAGAGAATGTATTTTTGCGGATAAGTTCAAATTAAATTATTCTAGCCTAAAGTTAAGTGTATGAGACCAAGACTACTATTTTTTATGCTATTATTTCATTTTTAAACTACGATTGGTTAAAAATAGCACTCCACCTTGGCGCCATGGCCTATTTCTAAAGCTCTAGAATTCTTAACTACAATAATTTTGGGAACCTACATAGTTTGAAAGAACCTTTTTCCCAAAAATCTGACAGTGGACTTTAAAATTGATGTTGATATTGGATAGTGAAGTTTCTAGGGGCCTCCAAAATCCCAGGACGCGTTGTATACTCATTATTAAAAAGATTCTTGACTACAAATGTGACATTCGATTTTTCAGAAACAATAAATCGAAGTCTACCATCAAAAACCCACTCTCCATTAGGATTCCTTTCTCTATAATCTCGCACGCCAAGTATTGCATTAGTTGTTAGCGGGATATTAATCATGTAGCTGGTAAAATTACTTGAGAAACCAAAGGCAAATTTCCAAATTGTAGCCTCTATATCAGCCTTAAAACTATGTTTATTTCGATAACTAATATACTGATAGGTATCTGGAAACAAGTCTCTTCTCGTTGAGTCTGGATTTAACAAAACCGGCTGCATGTAAGTATATCCAGTGAGAAATGTAAATGGGTAGCCAAATAATTTACCTTGCCCCAAGGCTGAGACTTCTACTCCGGAAATTTGGGCGTCATCTTGGTTTTGCGCTTGAACTGCACCTGGAATAAGAGTAAAATCAATCAAATCAACATATTTGGTCACAAAGCCTGCTAAATCAAAAAAGCCTTGCCAAGATCCAACTTTAACGCCTTGCTTAATACCTATTTCAGCACTCCAACCATTTTCTGGTAGAAGGTTTGGATTAGCCACTACTTGTAACGTTCTTCTGAGATCTATAAAATATTCATTGATAGTTGGCACTCTGAATCCTTGCCCCCAACTTGCACGCAGATAGGTTCCTTTGGTGGGCTCATAATTCATTCCGAAACGCAGTAAAGGCTTTACGGGTGAAGTGAAGTATCCCTCTTTTTTAAACAAAGACAGCAACAACATCTTATTTTGGGGAATTACGCTATCGACCTTATTATACTCAACCCGAATCCCTCCAGTAAAATTTAGTTTTCCAAAAAACTTCTTATCCAGTTGCGCAAAAACCGCAGCGTTAGTTGCATCATAAGGCTTGTTTCCAAAATTCTTTCCATTTGCTAAAGTATATGAACCTTGAATACCCGTTATCAAGTTCATCCCTTTCTCAAGCATTTGGTGCTCAAATGTATACTCCCCATATACATGATTAGTTTGATTGCTTTCTAAGGTGAAGTTGGTGCTCTGGTTATTGTAATACTTTATATTTACACTATGCTTGTTTTCTTTCCTATCGAAATAAGTTATGAATGGGGTGATACTGATTCTGCGTAAAACGTAATCCGTTCGAACATCTTTATTAAACGCTGATGAAGGATCTGATGGAAGTAAAACATCCCTATCCGTTCCACTCCACATGAAAAATTGACCACCTTCTTCGTAGGCAAAATTCCATGCGGTTCCAATGGTCAGTCCTTTGAATTTATTTGAGATATGGCGAAGCTTCCCATTTATTCTAAAACGATCGTATTCATTATCCTTTCTGAAGCTTTGGTCATGTCGGTAATAAGAACCAAAAACTACATCTATTTTTTCAAAGGACTGGCGATATTCATAAGTTTGATTCATAAAAACAGGTAAATGATTTTCATCATCCCACCACCAATTAGGATCTTGGCTTCTTGAGTCCTTTTCATTCTTAGACTTAATCAAGTTTGAGGTGAATTTCTGATATATACCTACAGCAGTAGTTAAACGATGATAAGGCTCTCCTTTTTTTGGCCAAGCCGTTCTAAAGTTGATAATTCCATTGAGTGCTGAGGAGCCATATAATGATGATGAAGCACCTTTAAGCACTTCCACCTGTTTTAAATTTTCTAAAGGCATAGTCTCAAAATATATAGCTCCATTCTCTGGACTTAACTGAGGAACCCCATCTATCAAAAATAGTGTCCTTGAGGAAGATCCTGCAGCAAAGCTACTACCACCACGAATACTTGGACTTTCACCTAAGTTTTGATACCCTGGCACCTTATTGAGCGCTTCCTGAGCTTGAGCGACATTATTCTCAATGATACTCGTTGGAACGATTTCCATACTTACGGTTTCTTCACCAAAATTTTTCTCATATTTTCCACCTGAAACAGTAACTAATTTGAGCTCAACATCATTGGAAGTCATAAACACATTAACTGTTTTTACATCTCCTGCTTTGAGATTAAGCTCTTTTAACTGATCCTCTTTACCAATAAAAGAATAGGTCACAAGATACTTGCCCGGAAGTAAAATTAACGCGTAGTTACCTTCGAAATCTGTCTGAGTAGCCCAGGATTTACTTACATCAACAACAACGTTAACTCCCATTAAATCGTCTTTGTTTTCGTCAACTATCTTACCTATGAGCTTTGCTTCTTGTGCATTTAAGAAGCTAAAGTGGGAAAGGATAAGAGAAATAATTAATATAGTTTTCTTCATAAGGACATTTTAAAATAAAAGGGCTAAACTGTTTAGGCTTAGCCCTCAAATTTAATGTATATAAATTTATTGAAGTCTCAATTTAGAGATCTGAACCTATTCAACACCCTTTACTTTCTTATCTCTATTTTTCCCAGTAAACTTATAAGAAAATCTTGCATTAAAATTTAATGGCTGCCCGAGGTATCCTGGTCGATCAGCATAAGTAAGGTTTAACAAATTATTTCCAATGATTCCCAAAGAAGCATTATCTGAAAAGTTATAAAATATACGAGCGCTAA
Source organism: Chitinophagales bacterium (assembly GCA_037624485.1). GTDB lineage: Bacteria > Bacteroidota > Bacteroidia > Chitinophagales > UBA8649 > JAFMKE01. The sequence continues at coordinate 100,030 of JASJJC010000021.1, read as the reverse complement.
GGAGGGTAGTGCCCCTGCCTTCATAACGTTCTCTAAAATCTTTTAACTCCTGAAAAGCAGGATAAAGTCCGGGGTTAAGAGTAGGAGACGTAAATAAGTCACTTACAAAAGCATAATCAATATTTTCCATAAACGAACGATATTGAATACTCACTCCAAAATCTATACTTTTGACACTAGACTGCATATCTAGAGTAAAAACATGCGGATTTCTATACTTTAAGATATTTTGTTCACCTGATGAAGTAGCTGCATACGTGATATCTCCTGGAGTTTCTGATGGTATATCTGTTAAAACATCACCATTAACATCATATAAAGTCAAGGGATCTTCCCAGTTTAAGGAACGACTTCGGGTATACGTATATCCCGAAAGAATTGTTAAAGGCATTCGACCTATTTTTCCTGTTCCGGCAATTGTTATTTCACCGCCCATAATAAGTGTTTCTCCAACGTTTTGAAAAGAGAAACCAAGGCCTGCCGCTTCAAGTGCAGATGGTGCCCCTGGCACAGGATCCCCAAAAGTACCAAAATTAACCTCAACCATATTGTTGTAGCGCATGGCAAAGAATGTTAAATCGGTATATCCTCTCCAATCTTTTCCCAAAGCAAAACCTTGTTTTACACCTACTTCAGCATACCATCCATTTTCTTCTTCCAACTTAGGATTAGGGAAAATACCAATACCTCCAAGATTAAGATTTACAAAAGACTCTGCAATACTAGGGAATCGATATCCTTCGCCCCAAGATGCTCTAATATAAGTATACTCTGCAGCTTGCAAATTTGCCCCAAATCTAAAAAGCGGTCTATTCAAAGTTCCAGTTTGCGTAATATTCTTTGTTATTGATTTCAACCTAAAGTACTCATAACGTATACCCATGGTTACATTTAATTTTTGGGCAAACAATTTTTTCTCTAACTGCATAAATGGAGCTAAATTATACCGCCTGTTTTTCCCCGATAGCGATTGTATATTAGGGTCTTCAGGATTAACCACATCAGCAAAACCAGTTAATCCAGCTACAATATTAAACTTGATTTTTTGAAAATATCGATTGTACTGAAACTCTCCGTAATAATTGACTGGAACTGATCCTTGTCCTGGTGTATTGTTTTGGTTTTTCGCGTTGAAATACCTAAACTTAAAATTATAGTTATTGTTCTTTTTATCGTAATAGGAGATAAAAGGGTCTATTATCACTCGTGTCGATTGATAAGATGAAGCTGTGCCATCTAAAGGAACTCGAGAAAGAGAATCTGCACCATTCCATAAGAAGAAGTTACTGCCCACACCTCTAGAAGCATTGACATTTACCCCCAAGCTTAAACCTTCAATTTTCTTTGGGCGGAATCTAAATTTCTGGCCAAATCGAACGTCACTAGAACCACCGTATTGCAAATGACTTGTATTTGATGAATATTGGCCGTGCCAAACAAAATCTGTTCTACCAAACTTTCGTTTATGCACAAAATTAAAACCCGCTTCAAATGGAATCTGATTTTGCTTGTACCACCAAGCTTCGTTCTTATTGCGGGGACTATGCGTCACCCCATTCCAAACATTAAATTTTGTTTCGGGATTCTTTTTAGCCCAACTTGTTCTAAAATTTATAACTCCGTTCAAAGCTCCGGAACCATATATACTTGAAGCTGCTCCTTTGATTACCTCCATAGTTTCAAGATTCTCCATAGGAATCAACGACCATTTCGCATCGCCACCTTCGGCAGACAGTAAGGGTAAACCATCATACAACACCTGAACTCTACTACCCGCACCATAACTCCAACCGGAGCCTCCACGAATACTTGCTTGCCCATCACCAGTGACCACAACCCCTGGCACTTTTGAAAGCCCATCCTCAGCTGAAGTAATATTATTCTGTTCTAAAAGATCACTTTTTAAGACCTCCATACTAACCGTTTCTTCGCTCAATTTTTTTTCATACTTCGAGCCAGAAACTACAACGGTGTTCATCATTTCTACTTTGTCAGAAAATGATACATTTTGAGTTTTAGTCTCTCCAGCCTTTATACTAATGGTCAGTGTTTGATCTTCCTTACCGATATATCTGTATAAGACATCATAGGTGCCCTCTGGAAGTTTAAGTGAATAATTGCCATCAAAATCAGTTACGGCAGCCCAACCTTTGGATATATTTATAATTATATTGGCTTGAATAGCTGCTTCACCATCAGCCTCAGTGACCGTGCCTCTAATCATACCATCTTGACCATAAGAGGCAAGGGCAATTAACGAAAGAAAGGTCAGGAAAGTAAATTTTTTCATATATTTTAAGTTGATTTGAATGTCTAAGATAATTTTTTTATTGAATATAAATCTTCAAATAGATCAAGTTTTCAACAGTTCTTTAAAACAAAAACAGCTCAAACGATTTGAATATCTCAAAATATAAAAAATGAGTATCTTTGATGAAACTAACTAAACCACCATATGAAAGCAAGTAATTTACTTTTCACATTTATTTCCTTACTATTTATTGTAAGTATTTCTGCGCAATGTCCTACCTGTGTGGTAGATGAAACCATACACACAAGCACAGGCCCTGAAGATTTGGGCTTAATTCCTGAAATTGTAACTATTCAAGCTGGAGTAGATACAACCATTACTTTTCAATATTTAATGCCGGTTTCAATAGCGGTTCCAGGAATTGGTTCAGCTACAGTTACATCAGTTCAAATATTAAGTGTTAATGATTTACCCCCTGCGACTACAGGGTTTTGCTGGACAAGTGATTTAGGACCTCCTCACACATACAATCCTCAAAGCTACCGATATGGGTGCGTAACTATGGATATTAACACATTAGCTCCAGCTGGATCTTACACGGTTAATGTTTCTGTTAATGGTTGTGGAAGTGTCGCAGGTATCAGTCAATGTCAAATTCAGAACTTGCCAATTACCGTCAATGTATTACCTCCTGCTGGGAACCCATTTTTCACATTGTCTGGAAATGTGGCTTGTGATTCCCTGACAGTAGATTTTGCTGAAACATTAATACCACCATTAGTTATTAACCCAACAACCTACGCTTGGGACTTTGGCGATGGAAATTTAGCTGCTGGCCCAAGCGCCACGAATACATTTGTTGGTGTAGGAGAATATATTGTTTCACTCACTGAAACCATAGAAGAATATTATATCTCTGCTGCATCTTTAACTGCATCTAATAGTTCATGTTATTGCGGAGATGTTGAAGAAATTAATCTTCCATTTATTGGTTGCACTGCTGCACCAGAACCTTACTTAATTATAAATGCTGGAAATGGCGATATCACTCTAGGAAATCCAAGCTCTAATACTACAGTAAGCTGGTCGGGAGTTGACATTCCAATAGTTGGCACTGGAGTAGCTATACAAGCATGGGAAGAGGATAATGGACTTTTAGGATCACCAGATGATGCATTAGGATCGGCTATTCTGACCTTCAACACAGATCCTGGTATAGGGACTCAATCTTTTAGCACAAGTTGCGCAAATGGCTCAATAACATTAAGTAAACGTGTGAAAGCTACAAATACTTACACGGATACGGTAAGAATATTACCTCCCTCTCAAGTACCTGTAATTGCAAACAATGGAGCTAATCCAATTTGTATAGGAGATAGTACGGTCCTAGAAGCAAGTTCTTCGGGTTCGTACCAATGGTATTTAGATACAACAGTAATCAACGGAGCAACTAGCCAGACATATACAGCGACCCAAGCGGGTGAATATTATGTTGTAGTTATAGATTCAGGAACAATTTGTGCCACAAGCTCTGCAGCATATGCATTAGTGTCAGATAATGTAACTGCCTCTGTAATAACATTAGATGACTTAAGCGGAGCATTATTTGTTGACAATCCTAATGGATATGATTTACAATGGTTTGCAAACAGCTCGGGAGCAGCAGTTCCTATTCCTTCTGCTAATGCAGACACCTTATCTTCGTTCAATCCTGCCAATGCGCCGTTCACAGTTTTGTTTACATCAGTAAACGGATGCAAAGCACTCTCTGCGCCATTTGATATATGCATAGAAGGAACTTCTAGTGCAAATGGTACCACTATTAGTCTAGCTGCAGATGTAGCACTTACACATGACAACTTCATATTAAAACCTGGTAATGATGTCGCATGGGCGATCTCATCTGAGGCTGACGGTCCTGTAACAGATATGGCGAGCTTACAAGCTGCAATTGCAGCTGGCTGGGTATTACCTTCTGATGATAGTTCAGGTGTTACACTAGATTGCGCCAATATACCTGCGGATTTAGCTAACGGCAATTATTATTTCACGCCAATTTCAGCTGCAGCGCTTGACGTTGATTCAATCATACACAATCCTACAGTTGATAGCGGATGCTTAACAGACGCACAATTGTGTTTAGCTTTGAGCGCTACTCCAGGGGTATTATTGATTACTGATAGTTTAGTTTTTACCTTTCCTGACGGCACCACTGCAGGCTTAAGAGATATTTTACCTGCAGAGTTTCAAGCTCTTTTACCAGATACTATTAATGAAGGTTTAATTGCATTATTGCCATCAGTTGTTCCAGGTGGAGCCTTATGTTTTGCTTTAACGGATTTATATTCAGGTGATCCGAATGGAGCTTGGGAAATTTCTTCATTAAATATTGGTACAGGTTCCTTAACGATTGATATTGATGAGATAATTTCTACCGTATATGCAGATTCTTGTCCGCTAATCACTGCGGATCAAGTCGTTTCTATTCCTGCTCAAAATTTCACCATAGGGCCTAACTCTGAAGCTTCAATCACATTTACTCTGCCTCCTTTACCTGCAAATTTCCCTACGATTAATCCAGATTGCAATGTCTTTGGTTCATCCACTTTAATTACCGTAGATTGTGAAACGGGAATAAGGGATTTTGTAGATTTAAGTTCACTGAACCTTTACCCTAACCCTAATAATGGATCTTTCACTATTGTGCTAGAAACGCTAGATAAGGTCAATTTAAACCTAGCGATTGTTGATGTAACAGGGAGAGTCATATTGAATAACAATTATCCAAATACATCGGGTCGCTTTCAAGAAACATTTGACCTATCTAATAATCTAAGTGCTGGTTTTTATTTACTAAATCTTGAAGTAAACGGCAATCAATATCAAAAACACTTTATTGTTAAATAGTTGCAGAACCAAGAATTTATTGTAGTTTTGTAATCTTAACAAATTATTTATTATTCTAAATCAATTATTAACCAAAAAAATTAAAACAATGAAAAAATTATTTTTAAGTTTATTCGTAGCAGGTGCCTTGACTTTCGGTTTACAATCCTGTGGTGAAGATGAAGTGAATCCTTGTGACGGTGTTACTTGTGCAGCAGGTGAAGTATGTGACAATGGAGATTGTGTGCCTGACGGTACTGCCACGACGTGTGATGCGTGTGGAACATATGATGGTACAGCAGATGGAGCAATAGTAATTGCTTTAACTGGTACTGATACAACTTTTACAGGTGTAATGGTAACCGCTCAAGTAGATGAGAATGCTGGTGGAAATTATGATCTTGGTGTTGATATCTCTGCTTTATTAGCAGCTCCTGCAGGAACTTTAGTTCCAACAGTTGAAGGTACATTATCTGGTACTACTATGACAATTGCTAACGAAACATATAACTACCAAGGTATCGCTAATATTGTTTTGGACGGTGGTGTTGAGTTTAGTGCTGACTTTGCTTCACTTACTGGTGCATTAGCTTTAACAGGTGATGCTGTAGGAAGTGTAACATTCCAAGGTACCAAGCAATAAGAAAAATTACATATTCATTAGAAGCCCTGTATTGCATTTGCAATACAGGGCTTTTTATTTAATCAATAGGGCTAGCAATTTTAAAAATCAATACCTAAAAGTTGATTTAGGGTACAAGCCTACTTAACAGTCTTTCCTAAAAAATGACTCTTTTCAATAAGCATATTTTTACTACCAATTAATCTTATCCACTGAATATCTATAAATCGAGTAACTTATTACCGCAGCAAGCCAAGCAATCAACAAACCACCTAGAATATCGGTGGGGAAGTGAACACCAACATAGATTTGAGCAAAACAAATTATTCCGGCCCAAAAAAGAAGTATTGAAGAAAGTTTGCTGTAATTTTTTCGGATAATAAGAATTAAAAGAAAAGCAATAGCAAAATGATTAGCGGCATGCGAAGATGGAAAACTATAGGCTCCCGAGCACCTAGACACAACCAAGTTTACATTCTCCATAAAACCAGGGAGTAAACAAGGTCTCGTTCGCTCAAAAAATGGCTTCAATGCATGACTCGAGATGCCATCTGCTAACCCTACAGATAATACAACTGCCAAAACAATAAAAAGACTTTTCTTTCCGTAAGTTTTAAAAAGTAATACCGCAGTCAGAAAATAAAAAGGAATCCAGGTATTTTTATTCCTGATAAGAGGCATTATCCAATCAAAAAAAGAATTAGATAGATCTTGATTAATGAAGTTAAATAATTGATGATCTAATTGAATTAAATAATCCATCAAGCCTTCTTAAAAACCATAATTAAACGATTAGAATTTGTTTCATCAAAAGCATTCAAGGCATAATCTCCATATATTTCTAGCAAAGATAGATCTGTATTTTTTATTAAGGATTGGAAGTCACTAAGCCTCAGCGCTTGCACTTTTTCTTGGTAATGGTAGTCCTCATTCTTATAGTTAAACCGGATATCCTTGACCAACACATTACTCTCTAGTTTTCTTTCAATTTCAAAAGAAACATTGCTCAATTTTTTAGTTTCTTCGCTTACAATATTTTGAACAGCCTTTGTTGCATTTAAAAAATCTATAACTAAAGTTCCTCCAAAATTGAGCGAGTTACTCATTACATCAATAACCTTCTTGTTATCTTCTAGAGTGTCAAAATATCCAAAACTGGTAAAAAAATTAAACACGTAATCAAATCGCTCATCTTGCATATTAAAACGCATATCATGTACATTAAAGCTTAGATTTTCGAGTCTAAAATCTTTTCCGGCACTGTCTATTGATTCCGAGGACAAATCTACACCCTTAACCACGTAGCCCTTTTTCGCTAGATAATAAGCGTGCCGGCCTTTACCGCAAGCTAAATCTAGAAAAGTAGAATTATCTTCTGGAACTAATTTTTCTATTAAACAATCAATAAACTTTTCTGCTTCATCAAAATCCCTATGTTGATACAGCATATGGTAAAACGGCGTATTAAACCAACTTGCAAACCATTCTTTGTTTTTCATAAATTAAACGACTTCTGATTCCAATTATCCCACTAAATAAACTAATTTTACTCACCTTTTAAAATAAAACTATGGCAATACTAAAAACCATTTCAGGAATACGCGGCACAATTGGTGGTAAAGAGGATGAAGGATTAACTCCATTCGACATCGTAAAGTTTGCCATTGCCTATGCGTTTTGGTTGAAAAAGACGGGTAAAACAAAATCGATTGTTATTGGTCGTGATGCTCGTATTTCCGGAGAAATGGTCAACAATCTTGTAGTAGGAGCCTTAATGGGCGCAGGTTATGATGTTATTGACCTAGGTCTTTCCACTACGCCCACCGTTGAAATGGCGGTAGTAGATTTAAAAGCAAGCGGGGGAATAATACTGACAGCAAGTCATAATCCCAAACAATGGAATGCGCTAAAACTTTTGAATGAAAAAGGTGAATTTATATCAGCTAGCGATGGTCAGACTATTCTTGACATAGCAGAAGAAGGTGGATTTGACTTCCCTGAAGTAGATGATATTGGGACGCATTCCTTCATGAACTATAAGGAACAACATATAGAACATATCTTAAAATTACCTTTGGTAGATAAAGATGCTATTTCAAAAGCAAACTTTAGAATTGTAGTCGATGCAGTAAATTCTAGTGGTGGAATTTACGTACCTATGTTACTTAAAGCTTTGGGAGTAAAAGATATCATAGAGCTCAACTGCGAACCTACAGGCTTATTTGCCCATAATCCAGAACCATTAGCTGAGAATCTAACAAGTTTGTCCAATGCTGTGGTTAGAGAAGAAGCAAGCTTAGGTATTTCTGTAGATCCTGATGTAGATCGTCTAGCCTTTGTGAATGAGGATGGTGAAATGTTTGGTGAGGAGTATACGCTTGTCGCAGTTGCGGACTATATCTTACAAAATAAAAAAGGAAGTGCGGTTTCAAATCTATCCTCATCAATGGCCCTAAGAGATGTCTGTGAAAAACATCAATCAACATATCATCCAAGTGCCGTAGGTGAAGTGAATGTAGTAGCGAAAATGAAGGAGGTTAATGCTGTAATTGGAGGAGAAGGCAATGGGGGTATCATATACCCTGAATTACATTTTGGGAGAGATGCCTTAGTTGGCATTGCATTATTCTTAAGTCATCTCGCCAAAACAGGCAAAAGCATTTCATTTTTGCGATCTACCTACCCAAACTACGAAATGATTAAGGGTAAGATTCCCTTAGAGGCTCAAACAGATGTTGACGGTATTTTAGCAAAATTGCAGGCTAAATACAGTAACTTTGAAATTAACACAGTAGATGGCCTTAAAATAATCATGCCGGATGGATGGGTCATGATTAGGAAGTCTAATACGGAACCTATTGTTCGTGTTTATGCTGAAAGTGACAGTAGTACTGTTGCTAAAAACATCGTTAAACAAATAAAAAAAGATATTAAGTCTTTCGAAGGATAATGGACATGCAAATTTATTTAGATCATGCAGCATCTTCGCCATTGCATCCCAAGGCTTTAAAAGCAATGATGCCCTATTTAGGATTGTCCTATGGTAACCCTTCATCTGTTCATTCTTTTGGCAGAAAACAAAAAGCTGCGATAGAAAATGTACGAAAATCAATCGCTAATCACTTAGGAGCTAAATCCTCAGAAATATACTTTTGCTCAAGTGGCACTGAAGCTAATAATATAGCCCTTAAGTTGGCCGTACAAGATTTAAACGTTGAGCGGATTATTACATCCCACGTAGAGCATAAATGTGTTTTAAATACGGCAAAATTCTTAAAGGATCAGCACAATATCGAAGTTGAATACCTTGATTTAGGAATTTATGGACAAGTTGATTTAAACCATTTAGAAAAGTTGCTTCTCAAGAGTAATAAAAAAACCTTGGTTAGTATTATGCATATTCAGAATGAATTGGGCTCCATCAACAATATCGATAGAATAGGAGAACTATGCAAACAAAGCGATGCGTTCTTTCATTCAGATACGGTGCAAAGTATTGGTCATTATTCGCTTAACTTAGAAAACTTAAATATATCCTTTCTATCTGCTTCGGCTCACAAATTTAATGGGCCCTTGGGCATCGGATTTTTATACAAAAAATCAACAATAGCCCTAAGCCCTTGGCTTCATGGAGGTGGTCATGAAAGAAATCTGCGGTCAAGTACGGAAAATGTTCCAGGCATTGTAGGAATGGGAGAGGCACTTAAAATAGCCTATGCTAATTTAGAAAAAGATAAAGCGCAGATTAACAAAATAAAGACCCAATTAAAAAATGGATTACTGGCTATTCATAAGGAGATTTTGTTTAATGAGATTCCCGAAGAAACAACTTATACCATTTTATCTTGTTCGATCCCCAATAGACTCATCAACGATACCTTTACTATTCAACTAGACATGGCGGGAATATCCGTTTCGACGGGAAGTGCTTGTTCCTCTGGAGCAGTTAAAGGTTCGAATGTACTTGAATTCCTTAATCTCAACACTGATTATTCTACTTTTCGATTTAGTTTCTCTACCTTAACTACAAGTAAAGAAATTAACTATGTCTTAGATTTCTTTCGCAAGGAACTAGGGAGTTAATAGTCTTGCAGGTAATCCATTTGCATAAAGAAAGGTATCGCGCTAGTTTTTTGAATCTAAATACTATTTTTGTTAAAAATATAATGACTTGGAACAATTAGATTGGATCATTTTTGGCGTTTATCTTGTATTTGTCTTTATACTGGGAATAGCAGTTTCAAAAAAAGCGAGTACTGGTATCGAATCTTACTTTGTAGCAGATAGAAACGTGCCATGGTGGTGGTTAGGTATTTCTATAATTGCCACAACATTTGCAGCAGATACGCCACTTGCCGTCACAGGTATTACTGCGAAAAATGGGATTGTAGGCAATTGGCTTTGGTGGAGTTGGGCCGCTACCTATATCACAGTAGCTATTTTCTTTGCTCAACGATGGAGAAAAAGCGGTGTTTTAACCGATGTAGAATTTATTGAACTTAGATATGACGGCAAACAAGCAGCATTACTGCGCGGATTTAAAGCTTTTTTCTTTGGTGTTATTTTAAACTGTTTCATTCTCGGCTGGGTAATAACCGCAGCTGTTAGCATTGCAAGTCCATTTATTCAATGGATGGATTTACTTCCAGCTTTGTATCACTTTATGGAAGTTTGGTATCCGAGTATTTTATTGTTTAAAGGAGATTTAAATGCCACCCTTACCATCGTAGCATTATTAATTATTGTACTTACCTATAGCTCTCTCGGTGGCATTAGAGGAGTTATACTTACTGACTTGGTACAATTTGTCATAGCAATGATTACTTCTATTGTATTTGCCTACTATGCAGTTTCTGAGCTTGGTGGCATGCAAAGCATTCAAGACCAGTTAGTTAATATATATGGCGAAACTTCCGCTCGACATTACACTGAATTTCTACCCTCGTTAGACAATCCGCTCTTACCATTTCAAATCTTTCTAATTTACACTCTTGTTCAGTGGTGGGTTAGATTTGACTCCGATGGAACTGGGTATATTGCTCAACGAATCAATACGGCAAAATCAGCTGCTGATGCGCAAAAAGGTTCTTTACTATTTGCCATTGCTTTCATTGCATTAAGAACATGGCCATGGATATTAGTTGGCTTAGTTTCTTTGGTTATGTTTCCCATTGGCAATGAAACTATCAATCACCTCAGCGAAGGCGCTTTAGTGGCCAAAAATAGAGAAATAGCCTATCCTTTAATCATGAAGTTAATTCTTCCTGTTGGACTTTTAGGATTAACATTCACAAGTCTAATGGCTGCATTTATGAGTACTGTTGATACACATTTAAATTGGGGGTCAAGTTATCTAACCAATGACATTTATAAAAGATTTATCAATAAAGAAGCTGATCAAAAAGAACTAATTAAATTTAGTCGAAGAATGGTCTTACTTATTACACTTCTGGCAATAATAACCGCCTCGCAAATGGACAGTATAGAGGGAGCATGGAAGTTTTTCATTAATGCAGCGGCGGGTTTAGGGATTGCCCAAATTCTGCGTTGGTTTTGGTGGAGAGCTAATGCATATACCGAGATAAGTGCGATGCTTACTGCCATAGCAATTACCTTTTTATTGACCTACTTAAAACCTGAAAATGCTTCCACTCATTATGACACCTATGGACTCGTAATAATCACTTTAATTACCTTAGTCGTTTCTATCATAAGCACGCTATTAACTAAGCAGGTGGGAGAGGAGACTTTGAAATCTTTTGCTGAAAAATGTTTGCCTATTGGATTGTGGAAGGGGATTGTACCTCTAAATCAATCTGGACCTAAATTTTTAAGGACAGTTGTCATGTGGTTGTTAGGAATGCTTGTTAGTTTTAGTGGCTTGTTTGCTGTAGGTCATTTGCTGTTTGGAAGGTATATTCTTGCAATTTCTTTAGCAATTGTTTCTATGGTTTCTTTAGGGCTATTGTTTAGAATGATGCAAAAAGAAAACAAGTTCTTTGAATAAATAGTATTTTTGATTCAGATATTTAAAGTATGAAATATACAATTGCTTTGGCTTGCCTTTTTTTCGGCCTATATTCATGGGGACAAGGGACTTATACTCCATTAAATACGGATAGTTATCATGAAATGGATCGTCTAGATATCCAATATGGGGAAATTCTTCCTATGCCTCATACCTCAGTAAAACCTTACAATAAAAAATGGTTGGCTGAATATGCGGAAAGTATGTACAACTCAAATATTGACTTAAGCCCACAAACCTCCTTTAATTTAGAATATATCCTGAATGATAACAGCGAATGGGTAGATTCATTCAATGTTTCAAAAAAACCACTTTGGAAAATCATTTATCCAGAAAGAGCATCCTTATTCAGTGTAAATACAAAGGCCTTTACTTTACGGTTAAATCCAGTAGTTCAAATGCATTTTGCACCTGAGTTGGATAATAAACTTACGTTTAATATCGTAAGAGGGTTTGAGTTAAGAGCCTATATTAAAAAACGATTAGGCTTTTACTTTCATTTGGGTAGCACTTTGATGAGATACCCAAGTTTTGTAAGAGATGAGCGAGTGAACAGAACATTCGAGAATGTGCCAGGAGAGGGCTACTTTAAAACTTACAAGGAGAATGGTCAAGATTATTTCTCTACAAGAGGATACATGACCTTCAATGTTATCGAACATCTAGATTTCCAGTTTGGTTATGATAAGAATTTTATTGGGAATGGCTATCGATCTATGCTTCTTTCAGACAATGCTGCAGCTTCCTTGTTTTTGAAAATGAACATCCGTGTATGGAAAATAAACTATCAAAGTATTTTCACTGAGTTAACAGGGCAGTATAGTCGTGGCTTAGATAGATTATTGGATAAAAAGTATGGAGCATTCCATCATTTAAATTTCAGTGTAACAAAGTGGTTGGATATCGGAGTATTTGAGGGAGTTATTATGTCCCGTAGTGATGGATTTGAACTGCACTATCTAAATCCATTAATTTTTTATAGAAGTATCGAGCAAGCCTTGGGAAGTCCCGACAACGCCATAATTGGTTTTGATTACAAAGCTAACGTGGCTAAAACAGCGCAGTTTTATGGTCAATTTGTAATGGATGAGTTTAATTTTTCTCAAATTAGTCAATTGAATGGCTGGTGGGGAAACAAATACGCCATTCAGCAAGGGTTTAAATACATAAATGTTGGAGGAGTGGATAATTTAGATTTACAATTAGAATACAATATGGCTCGACCATTTATTTATACACACAGTGGCAAAAATGGTCAACAATTAGCCAATTACACCCATTACAATCAAGAGTTAGCCCATCCATTAGGTGCTAATTTCAGAGAAACCATCGGAATTGTTAAGTATCAACCTGCAGGCCTTCCTGAACTAAATCTTCAGCTAAAATATATTAATGCCGTCCATGGTAATGATACAACTGGCACCTTGTATGGAGGGGATATTTTTCAAACCTCTAATGGGGGTTTGGCAACCAATGAATTTGATAATTGGGTTGGGCAAGGAACAGCCTATCGAACAAACTTTATTGAGTTAATGGCATCGTATCAATTTTGGCACAATATGTATGCTGATTTTAATGTAAGCTATCGATCTGTTAATAGCGATATTGATGAAGAAGATAGAAATATTATCTGGATTGGCGTTGGATTACGAATGAATGTAGCATTTAAGCCCATGCACTATTAAAAATTTATGTTATGAAAATTTATACCAAAACAGGAGACTTAGGAGAAACATCATTGTTCGGAGGAAAGCGAATATCTAAATCTGACTTGAAGATAGACTGTTATGGAACAGTGGATGAGTTAAATTCTCATATTGGATTGGTGAAAGATGTATGCAAAAGCGAACAACATACCGAACTAAAAAGAATACAAGAAGAACTCTTTACGATTGGAGCAATTTTAGCTACACCTGAGGGGAAAGTCAATACTTTTTTTAAAAACATAGAGCAAACGGATATAGATACTATAGAAAATCTGATAGATTCTATGAATCAAGAGCTTAGTGAGCTCGATGCTTTTATACTACCTGGAGGACATCCGCATGTTTCTTATTGTCATATTGCACGTACTGTCTGCAGACGTGCTGAACGGATAACTGTTGCCTTAGCTCAAGTTGAAGAAGTTAATGTATTGATTATCAAATATTTAAATAGATTGTCGGACTACCTTTTTGTTCTTGCCAGGAAATTTGCCAATGATTTGTCCGTTGTCGAAGTGAAATGGCTTCCAAAAAAATAATATAAAAAAGTGGTTATTTATAACTTTTAGCTTATTTTTGCACGCTATTAAAAAAACCGCCTATGTTTTGGACATTAGAACTAGCTACTTATCTTGAAGATGCGCCTTGGCCATCAGTAAAAGATGATCTTATTGATTACGCTATTCGATCAGGAGCTCCAGTTGAAGTTATTGAAAATCTACAAGAGCTGGAAGATGACGATGAAATCTATGAAGGGATAGACGACATTTGGCCTGATTACCCTACAAAAGACGATTTCTTCTTCGATGAAGAAGAATATTAAAGTTCTAATAAAATGCCCGATATTGAATATTGGGCATTTTTGTTTCTAAGCTGAAAGGAATATAGAAATAGGCTAGCTTAACTTCAACCATTTAGAATTGTCCTACTAGCAAAATATTAGACTCATTTTTGGCATCAAATTATAGTATTTAAGCCTCAAGAATAAATTAATACCGCAGTCATTTGTAAACGAGAAAACGGTTTAGTTTGATCAAATCTCCAACTAGCCATTTTTTAAATGACTTATTTTTAAGTAATAAGGTGTTCATTCTTATTTCGCTATTCAATTTAATCCCCGTATTTTTGCAGCTCAATTAATTGATGCATGAGCTTAATCGAGGAAATTCAAAAAAGGAAAACCTTTGCCGTAATAGCGCACCCAGATTCTGGAAAGACGACACTGACGGAAAAACTTTTACTATTTGGTGGAGCTATCCAAACAGCAGGAGCGGTAAAATCCAATAAAATTAAGAAAGCTACTACTTCGGATTTTATGGAGATTGAAAAACAGAGAGGAATATCTGTAGCTACCTCGGTAATGGCCTTCGAATATCGTGATAAACTGATTAATATTCTAGATACGCCAGGACATAAGGACTTTGCAGAAGACACCTACAGAACCTTAACAGCTGTTGATAGCGTAATACTCGTAATTGATTGCGTAAAGGGCGTAGAAGAGCAAACAGAGCGCTTAATGGAAGTCTGCAGGATGCGGAAAACTCCTGTAATTGTGTTTATTAACAAACTAGATCGAGATGGACGAGACCCTTATGACTTATTGGATGAACTGGAAAACAAGTTGGAAATCAAGGTTCGCCCATTGACATGGCCTATCGGTATGGGCAAGACCTTCAAAGGAGTGTATAATCTTGCTCAAGATGAACTTAATCTTTTCTCAGCTGGACAAAAGCAAGATGACATCTTACAATTTAAGGATTTAGACACCCCCGATCTTGACGAGAAAATTGGAGGAGAATATGCAAATACATTGCGAGAAGATGTAGAATTGATTCAAGGAGTATATGAAGATTTTGATGCAGCACCATACTTAAGCGGGGAGATTGCACCTGTATTCTTTGGCAGTGCCGTTAATAATTTTGGAGTAAAGGAAATGCTAGATACATTTATTGAGTTTGCTCCAAATCCTAAAAAAAGAGAAACCCAGGCTAGGGAAGTTGAGCCTACAGAAAAAAAGTTTACTGGTTTTGTTTTTAAAATCCATGCAAACCTTGATCCCAACCATAGGGATAGGATTGCCTTCTTGCGAATTTGTTCTGGGAAATTTGAACGAAATACTTTTTATTACCATTCGAGACTAGATAAAAAAGTACGCTTCAATAATCCAACAAGTTTTATGGCCCAAAAGAAAAATATTATTGAAGAAGCTTACCCCGGCGATGTGGTTGGATTGTATGATTCTGGAACATTTAAAATTGGTGACACACTTACACAAGGTGAGAAGCTATTTTACAAAGGTATTCCAAGTTTCTCTCCTGAATTATTCAGAGAAGTAATTAATAAAGATCCGATGAAGTCAAAACAATTGGAGAAAGGGGTCAATCAACTCAGCGATGAAGGTGTCGCTCAATTATTTAAGCACAAATTAGGCAATAGAAAGATCATAGGCACAGTGGGTCAGCTTCAGTTTGAAGTAATCCAATACCGATTGAAGCATGAGTATGGCGCTACTGCTGATTTTAAACCCTTAAATTATTTTAAGGCTTGTTGGATTCTGAGTGAAAATGAAGAAAAACTGAAAGAATTTATGCGAAGAAAGCATGCAAATATTGTTACTGACAAAGATGGAAATCTTGTGTTTTTAGCAGACTCGCCATGGATTCTTAAAGTAGCGAAAGATGACTTTCCAGAAATAAAGTTCTATACAACCAGTGATTTTAAAGTGGATGCATTATCCCACGATTACTAAGTCTAAGGCTTAAAAATTAACTGTGTAAGGCACGAAGTAATTTATCTTCAACCAGTACTAATAATTTATCCGGCGAATATTTTCGCCAGTTTAAAGACTGAAGCTCTTGGTTGCTGTGCATATAATAATGAATGTTTTCACTCATTATTTCTTCAAGAACATGCGCATTGAAATTAACGAAAGCAATCCATCCTCCCTCATCAATAATATCATTGTACCACTCGTCATAATAATCCTCTGATTCGCCATGAAAATTAAGCACATTTTCTCCAATAATGATAAATCGATAGACCCCATTTTTTGTAAGCGCATCTATGACATCTCTTTTAAAAAACATAACATCATTATTTATTGTATCATTCCACTCACCTAGCAATTCAATAACCGCCATTCCATCATCATAATCGACAAACAAAATCTTAATAAAAAGGGTAGGTGATCCAATATAATCCCACTGCGGGTGAATGGCATGGTCATAGATCGCATGGGTAAATTCAAATTCTGAATACTCTCGCTCAAAAAATGGAGAATGTTCATCTTCTTCCGCTTTGTACAAATCACGCCAACGCCAATAGGGTTCTATTCCATGCATACTAATTATTTAAGGCCTCGATTGCCAGTTTTACACTATTAAAATTTAACAACTTTTCCTTGGCTATTGTTTCATCAACTCCGGTAGCTTCTACAATCATTTTAACGCCTCTCGCTACTAGTTTATGATTACTTAGCTGCATGTTTACCATTTTATTATCCTCAACGCGACCAATTTTTATCATCGCGGAGGTACTAATCATGTTTAATATTAACTTTTGAGCAGTACCCGCTTTCATACGTGTGCTTCCAGTAACAAACTCTGGGCCGACCACACATTCAATGGGATAATTAGCAACTGCAGCCAAAGGACTTCCTGCATTGCATGTAATACAAGCGGTAGAAATATTATTGGAGTTGCAAGCTTCCAATCCAGCAATAACATAAGGGGTTGTTCCAGATGCCGCTATCCCGATTACAATATCCTTTGACGTAACCGCAAATACAGATAAATCTTCCCATGCCAAATCCTTACTATCTTCTGCAAATTCTACTGCTTTTCTAATCGCTTTATCTCCTCCCGAAATAATCCCAGTAACCAATTCATGGGACACTCCAAAAGTTGGTGGGCATTCACTTGCATCGACAATACCTAATCGACCACTAGTTCCAGCACCTATATAGAAAAGACGACCCCCAGATAGCAATTTATCACTAACTAAATCAACCACAGATTCAATTTGGTTGATGCATTTAGCAACTGCTAAAGGGACAGTCTGATCCTCCTTATTCATATTTTGCAAAAGCTCATTGGTAGTCATTTTATCTAAATGTCTATAGTTGGAATCATTTTCAGTTGTCTTAATCATTCCACAAAAATGATAGTTTTTCTTAAATCCAAGCAGCTTTATCTTATTTTTGTAAAAATTTACCTGATGAAAACTACATATTTAGGAATAATGATCGCCAGCTTTCTGCTTTTTGGATGCAAGCAATCAGCAGCTAACAAAGATGCAAAAGAAGAAATCATCCAAGAAAGTGGGATGAGAGATATGCAAATCAAAACAGCCCATTTATTATTCAAGCCTAATTTATTTAAAATAAAACTGGATAATGACGCAAACGTAATCCTATTGGATGTTCGAACTCCTGAGGAGTTAGCGGAAAGTGGGAATATAACGGGTGCAAAGAACCATGATTTTTACGCAGAAGATTTTAAATCCAATATTGATGCGATGGATAGAGAAACTCCGGTCATGCTTTACTGCAGAAGTGGCGGGCGAAGTGGCAAGGCGGCTGCTATGTTGAAAGAAATGGGGTTCAAGCAAGTCTATGATTTAAATGGTGGCTATACCGCTTGGTTAGCTGCAGGATATCAATAGAATATTATGATTCAGTTAGTAGAATGTCCTAGAGATGCCATGCAAGGCATTAAGAAATTTATCCCTACAGCAGTAAAAGCTGAATATATTAACTCCTTGCTAAAGGTTGGTTATCACACCATTGATTTCGGAAGCTTTGTATCATCCAAGGCTATCCCTCAAATGGCAGATACAAGGGATTTGGTTAAACTACTAGATTTGCGAGACTCCCCCTCGAAATTATTAGCAATTATTGCTAATGAGCGAGGTGCCATCGAAGCGAGTGAATTTGAAGAAATCACCTACTTAGGCTATCCATTTTCCATTTCAGAAACCTTTCAACTAAGAAATGCAAATTCTACAATTGAAGAGTCGTTTGAACGAGTCAAGCGAATTCAAGAAATCTGTACTTCAAACAAAAAAGAACTTGTTGTCTATATCTCTATGGGTTTTGGTAATCCTTACGGCGATCCTTACAGTAAAGAAATTGTTGAAAATTGGATCGAAAAGTTGAGCAAACTTGATATTAATATATTTTCGCTTTCCGATACCGTAGGTGTTGCTCAAGCCGACACCATAGGCTATTTGTTTGATAATTTAATTCCAAGTTTTCCAGGCATTGAGTTTGGTGCTCACTTGCACACTGCACCACATAATTGGAAAGAAAAGATTGATTCTGCATTTGAACATGACTGTAGAAGATTTGATACAGCGATTTTTGGTTATGGTGGTTGTCCAATGGCGAAAGATGATTTAATCGGCAATATGCCCACAGAACATTTCGTAAATTACTTTGGCACAAAAACGATAGGAAACAACTTCAACATTGATGCATTTGAAAATTCTTTGCGAATTGCTAAAAAAGTTTTCTCGCTATCCAAGTTTTAATTATGTCTATTCATAAATACTTATCCGGACTCATTATTTTCATAGCTGGCATCTTGATATTGCATTTAGGCAAGACTTTACTAATGCCCATAGCTTGTCTTAGCCTCTTTAGCCTTTGGGGATGGATTTGGGGAGTTGTTGGTATGATTATAAGTATTTCTTCAGCCATAATGCTTATCATTGTTTGCTCACAATTTGATGAGCTGCGATGGATTACTATTGTGCTATCAAGCGACGATGATTTACCGGAGATTAATAAAAATTAGAAATGAGGTACAGAAGGTTAAGGAAGGACGAACTAGAACCTTTAAAAGAAGAGTTTTTAAAATATCTATTACTTGCCAATATAACACCTGATGCATGGGAAGAGTTAAAAAAAACAGCTCCTTCCAGTAGCGAAAAACAATTGGATATATTTAGTGATTTAGTCTTCGAAAAAATATTGAATGAAGTGAATTTTGTCGATCGAATTTTACCGAAAAGATTGGAACTTTATCAATTCTTTAAAAATTCAGTTTTAGTTTATATTTTGACACCGAAGGAAGGCGCATCATTTACCTTTAAAGAAGAATACCTTGTAGATTTAAATCTAAACGAGATTGAACTTGTGGAAGGAAAAAAGGAATATCAATTAGAACGAAATCTTGAGATTTTTCAAATTATCCAAGAAGAGAAAGCTAAAATAAGCCAGGGCTTAATGTTTAAGACAATTGCTTTGAAAATTGCTGATCAAAAAGACAGTTCATCAGACAAATAACTTACTTCCAACCCTAAGCATTGTGCTACCTTCCCGAAGTGCAAGTTGATAATCACTACTCATCCCCATACTTATAATATCAAACGATTCTTGACTAGAAAAATACTTGCTTTTAAGCGCTCCAAAAACCTGCTTTAACACAGAAAACTCTCGAACGATTTGAGCATCATCATCAACGAAGCTAGCCATCCCCATAACACCTCGAATTCTTAATCCATCCAAACTTAAGCCCATTACATTATCTATAAATTCAATTGCATTTGAAGGAGGAATTCCAAACTTACTTTCTTCCTGGGCAATATGAAACTGTAGCAGACAATCGATAAGCTTGTTATTTTTTTTAGCTTCCTTGTTAATTTCTTTAATTAAGCGAAGACTATCCACGCCGTGAATTAGACTAACAAATGGTGCAATATACTTTACTTTATTTCGCTGAAGGTGACCGATAAGGTGCCATTCAATGTCTTGTGGTAGTTTATCTTTTTTATCCAACAGTTCTTGCACTCGATTTTCTCCAAATATTCGTTGACCCAAATCATACATTTCTTTGACCTCGCCAATTGACCGAGTTTTACTCACCGCGACTAAACTTGCATGAGAACTTTCACATGCTTTGCTTATTTCCTTCCAGTTATTTTTATCTACCATCGAATTATATCTATCAATTACTTCAAGGACAAAGTTATTTCATTATTTTTACGTTAATGAAAAATGTTGTTTTCTTTTTTCTTTCCATTGTATTGTTTGCTTGTAATAATACTGCCGATGTGCTCAAGACCTTAAAGATACCGGAGGAGGAGATGATTCGTATTATGGTAGATTTAGCTATCTCTGATGCTACAGTAGAGCATGAGTTATTGCCTACTAATCAATTGATTTATCAGAAAAAGTTGACTTTTTACAAGGGGATTTTTGAAAAATATGGATACACTTATGAAGAGTTTGAAGAATCGTATATTATATACAGCGAAGATTTGGTGCATTTAAGTGCGATGCACGATAAAGTGCTGGAAGAATTAAGTAAAAAAGAAATTGAATTAAAAGCAATAATATGAATAAGTTAGTAAAAGATGCTAAAGAAGCCATTCAAGGTATACAAGATGGCATGACATTAATGCTTGGAGGATTTGGACTTTGCGGAATACCTGAAAATTGCATTAAAGCTATAGTTGCGGGTGGTCAAAAAGAGCTGACCTGCATCTCCAACAATGCAGGTGTGGATGATTTTGGAATTGGGCTTATGTTGCAACAGCATCAAGTCAAAAAAATGATTTCTAGTTATGTTGGAGAAAATGCAGAATTTGAAAGACAGCTGCTCTCCGGTGAGTTAGAAGTTGAACTTACTCCACAAGGAACTTTAGCGGAAAAATGTAGGGCAGGTGGTGCAGGAATACCTGCGTTTTTTACTGCCACAGGTTATGGAACGGAAGTCGCAGAAGGAAAAGAGACCAGAGAAATAAATGGAAGAATGTATGTTCTTGAGGAAAGCCTTACAGCTGATTTTGCTATTGTTAAAGCATGGAAAGGAGATAGATATGGTAATTTAATTTTTAAAGGAACTGCCAGAAACTTTAATCCAATGATGGCTATGGCAGGAAAAATAACTATTGCCGAGGTTGAAGAGCTTGTAGAACCAGGAGAAATTGATCCCAATCACGTGCATACGCCAGGTATTTTTGTTCAACGAATTTTCCAAGGCAGCAACTACGAAAAACGAATTGAACAACGAACAATTACTCAATAACTTATTCCTTAAAACTGAAACGATGTTGACTAAAGATCAAATTGCAAAACGCATAGCTAGAGAGCTAAAAGACGGATGGTATGTTAATTTAGGAATAGGTATTCCCACATTGGTAGCAAATTACATTCCTAAAGGCATTCATGTAGAATTACAATCAGAGAACGGACTGCTGGGTATGGGACCATTCCCCGTGGAAAAAAATATTGATGCCGATTTAATAAATGCAGGAAAGCAGACGGTAACTATGTTACCTGGAGCCAGCTTGTTTAGCTCATCTGATAGTTTTGCTATGATCCGTGGCGGTCATGTTCAACTTACCGTTTTAGGTGCAATGGAAGTTGCAGAAAATGGAGATATCGCAAATTGGAAAATACCTGGCAAAATGGTAAAAGGGATGGGTGGTGCAATGGATTTAGTAGCTGGCACAGATAATATCATTGTAGCAATGATGCATACCAACCGTGCTGGAGAATCTAAATTGTTGAAGCAATGCAGCCTACCTTTAACGGGGAAAAACTGCATCAAAAAAGTGATTACCAACCTTGGAATGTTTTCAATAAAGGATGGGGCCTTTATACTCGAAGAACTTGCACCAGGTGTTACGGTTAAAGAAATAAAAGAAAAAACAGCAGGTAAACTTATCGTGTCTCCAGATTTAGAAACAATGAATATAGATTAATGCAGATCATCTGTTTTAACGATAAGTTTATAAGAAAAGATGAGCTCTCTTTTTATGATGTAGAACGATTTCGTGTCGCAGATGCATGCTTCGAATCCATACTGTATATCAATGGCCAAATCCCTTTGCTCGCAGAGCATCAAAATCGATTAGATCAGGCCTGTAAAACATTCCAATTTAATTCCTGTGATATACCCATCGCCAAAATACTTAAACTATTAGATCGAAACGGGCTTGCTGATAAAACAGCACGTGTTAGACTTTCAATCATTCGATCATCAGGAAACAATTATAGGCCGGAAGGAAGTGAAACACAAATGCTATTGGAATGCTCGGCGGTAAAAGAAATTTTCAAACCAATACAAAAACTGGGCGTATATAGTAATTTACTAAAGCAACATAACTCTATTGCAAGCATCAAGCATTCTAATGCATTACTTTATGTTTTAGCCACTCAATTTGGAGCTGCTAACGACTATGACGATGTATTACTAAAGAATACACAAGGACATTATATTGAAGCGAGCTCGTCCAATTTTTTTTTCATAGTTGATCATAAAATATATACACCAAATAACGAAAGTGGATGTGTTTTAGGTGTCTGTAGGAACTTTTTAGTAAACTTTTTAGATATTAAAATGGTTGAGGTTAATGATGACTTGTTAACATCAGCAGATGAAGTTTTTCTGAGTAATGGGATCCAACTTATCCAATCTGTTAAAAAATATGGAGAAAAGGAACTTAAGAGCACCCAGACTGATACTATTATTCAACACATTAAAGCTAAATTAGCAATTTGAGATATTTACTTATTCTTATTGTTTTGACTGGACTCAATACTTGTAAAAGCGGGAAATTAGATTGTAAAAGCAAGTCAAATTTGATTTGGGAGGCGGTTAATTTAAACCTTAACCAAGACCTGATATTACCGAGTGCTTTTCGTACTTACAAACTTGATTCAGAAAATTTTAGTAGTTTATTCGATCAAGGAATTGTTCCATTACCGATGCCTGACGGCAGCATAGTTATGCATAAGGTGGAAGATAGTAAGGTAATGAGCGAAGAACTTCAAGTCAAATTCCCAACTATCAGTTCATACAAAGGCTATGAAAGCAATAACACCTTGTGCCAATCAAGAATAGATCAAATAAATCGTGCATTTAAAATTGTTATTTTTTGCAACGACGCGACCATATACATTGAGGATCTGCATGATTTAGGCCTGTATTTTGTTTATTATAAAAAAGACCTTCCTGAAGGAACAGGAACATTAAAAGAATAATTATGAAAAAGATTGTTTTAGTAACACTTTGCTTATTTAGTTTAGCATTTGGACAAAATCAGTTCTGGAAACCGGTAGATGAGAGCCATCTAATTGGAGATGCACAAATTTCCACAAATCATGCCAGCTACTTTGAATTAGAGTTGTCAAACTTAAAAAACTTCTTGAGGACTGCCCCCTTAAAAAACAATAACCAAGATCTTAGCACTGTCCAGATTCAGTTGCCATTGCCTGATGGAGGTACCGACAATTTTATGGTTTTTGAGGCACCAATAATGGAAAAAGGTTTGGCCAACAAATTCCCCAATATAAAAACTTTTATTTTCCAAAGTACAAGTAATCAATTGCGTTATGGAAGAGCCGACATAACGCTCAAAGGTTTTCATCTAATGTTGTTTGATGAAGAGAGTACTATTTTCATCGATCCTTTTTCTAAAAATAATACCGATATATATCAGGTATATTTCAAGAAAGATTGTATCAATAATAAACCTATGCCTGATTGTTTAAGTCAAGAAGAGGCAAGTACTGAAAAGTTAGATGACTCCATGTTAAAAAATAATCAAACTTTAAATCAACTTAAATCTGTTAAAGATTCTAATGGTCAGACTTTAAGAACTTATCGTATTGCTGTTTCTGCAACAGCTGAGTTTACCCAATTTCATGGGGGCACAGTTGCTGAAGGTTTATCCGCAGTGGTCACTTCTATCAATCGAGTGAATGGCGTATATGAGCGTGAATTCACGATTCGTTTGGTTTTAGTGGCCGATAATGATCAAATTATTTATACCGATGAGAACACCGATCCATTTACCAACCCAAACAATGCAGGAGCATTATTGGGACAAAACCAAAATTCAGTAGACAATATTATTGGGTCTAATAATTATGATATTGGGCATGTTGTTGGTCGATCAGGAAGTGGTTTAGCAAGTTATGCCGTAGTGTGCAGAAACTCCAAAGCCTCAGCTACTACAGGAATCAATAATCCAACTGGAGACCCTTTTGACATTGATTATTTAGCCCATGAAATTGGTCATCAGTTTGCCGGAAGTCATACATTTAACAGTAACTCTGGTTCCTGCAGCGGGGGTAATTTATCATCTAATTCTGCTTATGAACCGGGCAGCGCTACCACCATAATGGGCTATGCAGGAATATGCGCACCACAAAACATTCAAAATAATAGTGATGATTATTTTCATACGAGATCTTTTGATCAAGTATTAGCATACACCACCCAATTTCAAGGTGATAACTGCCCAGTAAAAACAAATACTGGAAATAACATTCCTACTATTCAGATATTATCTCCAATCAATAAAACTATACCAAAATCTACACCTTTTGAACTTCAAGCCTTAGCCAATGATATTGATGGAAATGCAATTACATATTGTTGGGAACAATTTGATTTAGGCCCTACAGGTGATCCAAATAATCCTTCAGGTAATGCACCCTTGTTTAGGTCATTTCAACCCACACCGAATCCAATACGCACCTTTCCTCAAATCAGTGATATTTTAGACAATGATCAAACCTTAGGAGAAATATTACCTGATTATGGAAGAGATATGTCATTTAGAGTTACCGTTAGAGATAATGTGCCGGGCGGAGGTGCAGTAAATTATGACGACTATGAGGTTTCAGTATCCAATACTGCAGGTCCTTTTGTAGTGAATAATCCAAATACCAATATCACTTGGACAGCGGGAACTAATTATGACGTTGAATGGAATGTTGCAAATACCAACCAAAATCCTGTTTCGTGCAATACAGTTAATATATTACTTTCAACAGATGGTGGGTATACCTTTCCAATAACTTTACTGAGCAATGTACCCAATAATGGGCTAGCTTCAGTTAATGCTCCATTTGCATTTAGTAATCAAGCAAGAGTGCGTGTTGAAGCTGCAGACAATATTTTCTTTGATATTTCTGATGAGAACTTTGAAATTGAATCGAATTGTTCCTTAATCGATGATCCCTCTATTAATATTGATGGACCCTTAAACGGTGCTACATGGTGCATTAACACTTCAGGAGAATTATATTTTTCCGTAAGCTCACCTGATCTAATTATTACATCTTATCAATGGTTTTTTAATGGGATTGCAATACCTGGTGCTACAGACTCAATATTAGCTATAAATAATGTTCAAACCAGCGATGGAGGAAACTACGATTGTACCGTTAGCAATGGTTGTTCAACAGTATTTTCAAATACGGCAACGGTATTTGTAACTTCTACCTTAATTTTACCAGTAATAACTCAAGTAGCCAATCAATTACAATCTTCCATTGCAACAAATATTCAATGGTATCTTAACGGCATTTTACTGCCAGGAGAAACCAACCAATACATCGATATTAATGCCTCAGGATCGTATAGTGTAAGTAGTGTCTCTGGGCCATGTTCTGCTAATTCTACGCCCTACCAAATAACCGGGTTTAAAGACTTTAACAAGGTTGCTAGTATTAGTATACTTCCCAATCCTAGTCAAGGGAATTTCCGCATTCAAACAACGGGCTGGAATAAATCCATTGAACTAGAAGTCCTTAACTTATTAGGGCAAACCATTCTAGGGAATATGGATTTTGAAAAGGCTTTTAACCTTGATTTATCTGAGCTATCAGATGGGGTCTATATTGTTTCGCTTAGGAGTGATGCATATCAATCCAGCCATAAATTGATAAAGAAGTAAGCCTTTATATACCGGAATTGTATTCAGAAAAGTTGCAAAAAATCAAAGTCTTACCTGGATTTAAAACTCCATGTTATCTTAAATCGGGCAACTTCATCGCCTGCATTATTTATACCTATAGAATGGGTTTCCACAAGCTGTCCTTCTTTAGTTTGAATAGCCTTATGTACCGCATCGTAAATTGCTGGAATATCTAGACACTCAAAAGTTGTTACATCACTGGCTTTCTTGGTGAAACTTGATTCCAAATTGACTACCAACATGGATACTTTAGGATTCATTTTAACAATAGCCATCATACAAGGCAAGCCCGTGCTCATTTCAGCAGCCATAGCCAAACAAGCAAAATACGTCGATCGAAATGGATTCTGAGAAAACCATTTAAACGGAATCTTCACCTTGCAGCTTTCTTCTGTTAGATTTACTAAACGAACTCCCGAAAAATAGGCAGCAGGCAATTTAGCCAATAGGTAGAAATTAAACTTTAAACTATTGACTTGTTTCCTAAACTTTTCTCCATTATTTTTTTGAGCTTCATTGAAATATTTATTCATAATAAATCGATTATCTTTATCAAGGCTTTATTTAAATTTTCTATTGCAAGTTCAGCATTCCTCGTTAAATCGATAGTATTGTATGCAATCGCTCTTAATTGATAAAACGGTAAACCTTTAGACAAGCAAGCATAATGAAAAGCAATTCCATTACTACTTTCTATATGTATTGGAAAACGTCCACATTTAAGTTTTAGTAATTCTTTATCACCTTCCAATATTGGACTTGTCAATGCTGCCGTTTTCATAAAAGGCAGGAAGACGTTAAAATAGGAATTAGTAAGATTTATATATCCTCCTCTAAGGTGAGGTTTCTCATTTTTATCCAACCAATTTAGCGTGTAGGCATGTTCAAATCCCTGATCATCCTTTCTTCCTATTGAAAAAGGAATATCATTAATTACATTAAGTACCTCTCCAGTTTTCATTTTGTCATTCAAACTATTACCCAAACCTGCGTAAATAACCAAATGATAGCTATTATTGGCCATTGCATTACCCATGGAGAATGCTGTTTCGTATACCGTATATCCTGTTTGAACAAACACGATATGGATATGCTTATAATCATACTCCTCTGAATGGCTTAAATTTCCAATATGGATATTAAACTCAGCTATTTCTGAAGGATGAGCAAATGCAATTAAAATTTTCATAGAAAAGCTAAAGATAGTTTACAGATATGAATCATTACAACTATCTTTGTAAAACATTAGAAAAATCATGATTTACCTTACTAGAGTTGAGCATTTTAATGCTGCTCACAAACTTTACAACCATAATTGGACAGCGGAAAAAAACAAAGAAGTATTCGGCAAATGTTGTAATGCTAATTTCCATGGGCATAATTTTGATTTGTATGTGACTGTTAAGGGAAATCCAAATCCTGACACAGGATTCGTAATGAACGCGCACGATTTAAGTAAACTAATAAAGGATGAGATCTGTGATAAATTTGATCATAAGAATCTAAATTTAGACGTAGAATATTTTAAGAGTGTTCAGCCATCTTCTGAAAATTTCATCAAAGTAATTTGGCAAATTTTAAATCCCTTGATCCAAGGATGCGAATTACATGGTTTAAAACTAATGGAAACGCCTCGAATTTATGTTGAATATTTCGGAGAATAAGACCTTCGTGAACTTATATAAACTATACTTGTTACTATACAAACAATCATAATAAATGGATAGATTCTCTCAAGAAAAACTTTATGACGAAAAACTCGTAAAAACCGTTGCTGATAAATATAAAGGTATCATTGAAAGCGTGGGGGAGGATGTTGGTCGAGAAGGATTACTGAAAACTCCAGAGCGCGCTTCAAAAGCTATGCACTTTCTAACACACGGATATGAAATGGACCCTGAGGAAATCTTGAGGGGTGCATTATTTCATGAAGACCACAACGAAATGGTTATCATTAAAGGAATTGAATTGTATTCTTTGTGCGAGCATCATATGTTGCCTTTCTTCGGAAAAGCACATGTCGCCTATATTCCTGATGGGAAAATTGTTGGTTTAAGTAAAATTCCTCGAATTGTTGATGTCTTTTCCAGAAGGTTGCAAGTACAAGAACGCTTAACTGTCCAAATAAAGGATACTATCGACAAAGTACTCAAGCCACACGGTGTTGCAGTGGTAATTGAAGCACAACATCTATGTATGATGATGAGAGGCGTTCAAAAGCAAAATTCAAGTACCACTACATCTTCATTTAGTGGTGAGTTTGAAAAACAAGCCACAAGAATGGAATTCTTGAGGCTGCTAAGCAACGATTTGAGATAAAGTATACTACAATACCTCAGCAACAACAAAAATACTCCCACTTACTAGTACCAAATCTTCGTCTTCAGCTTGAGATAACGCTTGAACATAAGCGGCCTTTACGGTGGAGAAAACACTTCCTTTCAATCCATAAAGACTAGCTTCAGTATGTAGCTTTTTAGGATCCATACCTCTAGCAATGTCCGCTTTACAAAAGTAGTATTTCGCCTGCGAAGGCAATAAGGGGAGCACTTTGCTTAGATCTTTATCGGAAACCGTTCCAAAAACAAAATGAAGATTATTGAAAGTTGATGAGTTTAAGAGCTGATTAAGTTCTTGAATTCCCGCTTCGTTGTGCGCACTATCCAGAATCACTAGAGGTTTTTCTTTGATGCGCATACACCTACCAATAAACATGGTATTATCGCGAACCTTTAGAAGTCCGTTTCGTTTTGACTTTTCACATACCTTAAATAGATTACCTAAAAGCAAAAGAGCAGCTAATGCCGTTTGTATATTTTTCTTTTGATAGCTTCCGCTTAGGTCAGTTGTATAGTGATATTTACTTTTCGCACTGCATGCAGTAAAAGTGCTTCCCTCGCTGGAACTTTCAAAATCTGTAATTTCCAATAACTCCTGAGCATATTTTAACCTGCTGTTAAAAGCTGCCACATGTTTAACAAAAACAGCATTCGTATCTTCCTGGTATTCCCCAATTAACACCGGTACTCCCTCCTTGATAATCCCCGCTTTTTCAAAAGCTATTTTAGCTAGAGTATCTCCTAAAAACTGTTGGTGGTCAAAGGAAATATTGGTAATGATAGAGAGGAGAGGAGTTAGTACGTTAGTCGAGTCAAAACGTCCACCCATGCCGGTTTCAATTATAGCTACATCAATCTCATGTTTGGCAAAATAGTCAAATGCCATGACTACCGTTATTTCAAAAAATGAAGGCTGTATTTGTTCTATTAACTCTCGATTATTTTCAACAAAACTGACTACATAATCTTCCTCAACAACGATCCCATTTATTTTTATTCTTTCTCTAAAATCCTTGTAATGAGGAGAGGTGTAGCAGGCAACTTTGTATCCTTCCTCTTGAAGAATAGATGCTAAGATATGTGTCACGCTACCTTTGCCATTTGTACCCGCTATATGAATGGTTTTAAATGACTTATGAGGATTACCTAAAGCGCTTAATAATGCTAGGGTATTCGTCAAGTCTTTTTTAAAGGCTTGATCACCAAGCCTTTGAAACATGGGTAACTTATTGAAAAGATACTTCAAGGTTTCTTTATAGTCCACTGAATAGATTAATTCGCTTTAAAATTATAAATAATCTTACCAACTTGATTATCTCTTGACCCTTCCTCACCAGAAACATTATTAAACTTAAATCTATAAGCTTCCTGCATAGCATAGCTTACCAATGCCTGGTTGGTGTTTGTACTGTATAAAGAAACCAGCGCAGCTTTTATTACTTTTCCTTGCTTGTTTACAGTAATTTTTATAACTACTTTCCCAAACTCATTGGTAGGATTACTGAAATTAGGCTTTGAAACTAAGCCTCTTCCCTTCAAACTAGCACCATCGCCAGAGCCACTGAATCCACTTCCAGCTATATCTCCATAAATATCAGACTCTATACTGCCGTTTAGATTGCCCTGATCCCCAGAAATATTGCCTGTGCCTTGATTAGCGTTATTATTTCCACTAAACAAAGCATTTTCATCGACCACTGGTTCAGGGGTGACTTCAACTTCTGGCTCAGAAGTCTCGGCATTACTAGGGTATGTGCTTGGATCTATAACCGGTTCTTCAGTGGCTGTTATAGGAGCCGAAACCATATCTTGGGTTACTGCTTCAATTTCATTCGGGCTTGAGCTTTCCTCAACGACTTCTTCATTAACCACTTCTTTCTCTACTACAGTATTTTCAGCAGTGGGTATATTATCTTCAACCATTCCGGTTTCCATGGTTCCAAGATTTATCATAATCCCCATGTTATTGATTTCCTCCGGCTGCTCGCATTTCAAAGTAAATAGAAATAGACAACACAACAACACATATGCTGTGGCACTTATCTTAGCTATTCGCTGCCCTTTGGTATTTTCAATTGAGAGGTTCATGTTTTTTAGATATGCCAGTTATGCGTTTTCCATATAATTACTTCGGCTTAGTAGCCAATATCATCGGCACTTTTAGTTGATTACCAATATCCAACAATTCCACAGCTTTTTCTAAGGATACGTCCTTGTCTATTTTAAGTACAACCGTAGGTTCATCACTATTACTTTTACTAATCTCTCCCTGAAGTGCAATTTTGACTGCTTCGTATTCGACTACCTGGCTGTTTACCATGTATGTAAGGTCATTGCTCAATGCTACAGTTATCGACTTACTGGCTGGAGTTTTACCAGATGCGTTTGGTAAAATCAATTTCAGTGCATTCGGCATCTCTGAGTTAATCACAAAAAAGATTAACAACAAGAATATAATATCCGTCAGAGATGCCATATTAAAAACGGCACTAGCTTTATTTCTTTTTTTTAATTTCATAGCAAAAATTGATTAAATATGCCTCAACTATTTTGAAGGCTCTTGTAACAAATCAATAAACTCAATACTAGCAGCCTCCATTTTCAAGATCATCATATCAAGCTTTGAGGTTAATAAATTGTAGGCTACAAAACTTATAATTCCCGCTGCCAATCCAAATGCTGTAGTAAACATAGCTTCATATAATCCGCCGGCCAAATCACCCGCGGCGGTATTACCATCTGCTAAATCTTTAAACGTAGTAATCATTCCAGTCACAGTTCCTAAGAAGCCTAGCATTGGAGCAGTACCTGAAATCGTAGCTAAAACATTTAAGCCTTTCTCCAAGCGTCCTACTTCAAGATTTCCTTGATTTTCAATACTGGCTTGAATGTCTTTCAAAGATTTACCTATCCGAACCACTCCCTTACCAATCATATGAGCAATAGGAGAGTCCTCTTTATCGCACCAGTCCTTAGCACCTGTGATATTTCCATTAGCCACAAAGTCCTTGATTCTATTCATGAAATTTTCATCGATAGTAGCTGCTTTCCTTATGGCCGTATATCGTTCTATAGCGATGTAAACCGTAACAACTGACAACAGGAATATCACTCCCATCACAAACAATCCGAAGTAACCGATTTGAGAGACCATAGCAAAAAGACTTGAAGAAGTCAGTTCAGGGCTTGCAACAGTGGAGTCAACGGCTGCTGTTGTAATCTGCAACAATAAAGCATTCATAGATTCTTTTTTAATTCGTAACAAATGTATACCAATAATAACTTGTTTACATCTCCATTTATTGCAATTCACAATTCAGATTGTCTAGTTTAATTTACAATTCAATAATTATTAGCACTTTCGTAAAAAAGAATTAGTGATTTTTTCATCTCTTTTTTTGAAAATTATTTTCCGCTAAAAAACATCAAAAGTTATTAACCGATTTAATTAGTAAAAATGTTAATAAATTACATGCAATACTAAGGTTTTAGCCCTATAAATGTTTAATTTTGTTAGTCTGTAAAACAATATAAGATTATGGCTAAAAACGGAAGGGTAATTCCAATAAATATTGAAGATGAAATGAAGAGTGCCTACATAGATTATTCTATGTCGGTTATCGTTTCAAGAGCAATTCCTGATGTAAGAGATGGCATGAAGCCTGTGCACAGAAGAGTGCTTTATGGTATGAATGATTTAGGTTTAGCGCCAAACAAAGCACACAAGAAATCCGCTAGAATTGTAGGGGAAGTCCTTGGTAAGTATCACCCACATGGAGATAGCTCTGTATATGACACCATGGTTCGTATGGCCCAGCACTGGTCACTTCGTTATCCGCTAGTTGATGGACAAGGAAATTTTGGATCAGTAGATGGCGATCCTCCTGCTGCAATGCGTTATACCGAAGCTAGATTCAGGAAAATCGCTGAGGACATTCTTTCTGATATTGATAAAGAAACCGTAGATTTTCAGTTAAACTTTGATGACTCCTTAAAAGAGCCAACAGTTCTTCCTTCGAAGATACCTCAGCTGCTCGTTAACGGAGCTTCTGGTATTGCTGTAGGAATGGCAACAAATATTCTACCGCATAATCTATCTGAGGTTATAGCAGGGATGAAAGCTTATATCGACAATAATGATATTCTTATTGAAGAGTTAATGCAACATATTACAGCACCTGATTTTCCAACCGGAGGAACAATATATGGTTACGATGGCGTAAAAGAATCTTTTGAAACAGGGAGAGGTAAGATTGTTGTAAGAGGTAAAACAAGCATTGAAACGACCGATTCTGGGAGAAACAAAATTGTAGTCAATGAAATACCTTATCAAGTCAACAAATCAACATTGATTCAAAAAATATCAGAGCTTGTTAATGACGGACGAATAGATGGTATCTCGGACATAAACGATGAATCTGATAGAGATGGAATGAGAATCGTTGTCGATTTGAAGAGAGATGCAATACCAAATATCGTTTTAAACACCTTATTCAAACTCACTCAACTTCAGACCTCATATGGGGTAAATAATATTGCCTTAGTTGAAGGAAGACCGAAATTAATGAACTTGAAAGAGTTGATTAAACATTTCATTGAATTCCGACATGAAGTGGTTGTAAGACGAACAGAATTTGAGTTAAGAAAAGCTGAAGAAAGAGCCCATATACTTGAAGGTTTAATCATTGCTTCCGATAATATAGATGAAGTAATTAAGATTATTAGAGCGTCTTCAAATACCGAACAAGCAAGAGAGAGCTTAATGAAGCGATTCGATCTTTCAGATATTCAATCTCGAGCAATCGTAGAGATGCGTTTGCGTCAATTAACTGGACTAGAGCAAGACAAATTGCGCTCTGAGTATGATGAACTCATGAACACTATTGCTCACTTGAAAGAAATTTTAGGGAGCGAGGAAATGCGTTTCAATATCATCAAATCAGAATTAGATGAAGTTCTTGAAAAATACGGTGATGAACGAAGAACAAATATAGAATTTTCGGCAGGAGACATTGACATCACCGATTTGATTCCAGATGAGCCTGTAATTGTTACAATTTCGCATTTAGGGTATATGAAGCGTACTGCGGTTTCTGAATACAAAACGCAAAATAGAGGAGGCAAAGGTTCGAAAGGAAGTACTACCAGAGACGAAGACTTTATCGAACACATGTTTACGGCTACTGCGCACAATTACTTACTACTCTATACCGAGAAAGGTAAATGCTTTTGGATGAAAGTTTATGAAATCCCGGAGGGCAGCAAAGCTTCTAAAGGCAGAGCATTGCAGAATTTAATCAATATTCCTTCGGATGATAAAATTTTAGCTTACATCCCGATTAAAGATTTGAAAGATGACGAATTTTTGGATTCACACTTTATATTCTTTGCTACGAAAGCTGGTACAGTTAAGAAAACTTCTATTAGAGATTACTCTAGAGTAAGAACAAATGGAGTAAATGCGATTACCATTAGAGATGAAGACAAATTAGTACGCGTAGTCTTAACTACAGGGGATAGTGAAATAATACTTGCCACAAAGTATGGTAGAGCTGTACGTTTTGACGAAAGTGATGTTCGATCTATGGGAAGAACAGCTACCGGAGTGCGAGGTGTAAGATTGGGCAAGGAAGATGACGCAGTTATAGGAATGATCAGCGCTGCTAAAGACGAAAAAGAGTCAACCGTTTTAGTGGTCTCTGAAAATGGCTATGGTAAGCGAACGCTGCTGGATGAATTCAATGAGGAAACTCAGGAATGGGAGCCAGTATACCGGATCACTAAGCGTGGCGGAAAAGGAGTTAAAACCATGAACTTAACGGACAAAACAGGTAAACTAATTACCATCCGAGAAGTGAGTGATAACGATGATTTAATGATTATTAATAAGTCAGGTATTGCTATCCGAATTGAATTAGAAAATTTACGTGTGCTGGGAAGAGCTACTCAGGGAGTTAAGCTAATTAACTTAAAAGGTAAGGACAGCATTGCAGCAGTCAGCATTATTAAAGATGGTAAGCAACAACGACTCGAAGATGCTGAAGATGTTCAACTTGATGATTCAGAAGAAGGAGAGGAAGGCTCAGATAGTGGTGAGCAAGAAAATCCCGAAACTGAAGCTTAGGATAAATTGTTAAGGATTTGTGAAAATCCATTTTTGGCAAAGAAATTGTAAGATATTTAATAAATATAAAAATGAATATAATGAGAAAAATAGTTTTAATCGTAATTGGCGTACTATGCACTGCCCAATTTTCTTTTGCTCAAGGGAGTAAAGTAATGGCTGCCTACAATTATATGGAAGAGTATAAGTTAGGTAAGCAAGGAGACGACTTGGTAGAAGCTAAAGATGCAATTGATAAGGCAATTACTAGTGAAACCACCGGCATTCAAGGTAAAACTTGGTACTATAGAGGGTTGATTTATGAGTTGCTATCAAAGGATGAATTGTTAAGTCAGACTGACCCTACATACTTAACAACTGCCATTGAAAGTTTTACAAAATCTATTTCTCTAGGAGACAAGAAATTTCGAAATGCAGAGAATTCGATTAACTATATTCGCGCTATTTCATCAGATATATTTAATAGTGGTGCAGACGCCTATCAAAATGCATCGTATGATCAAGCGTATAAAGATTTTAATGCAATGAAAGGCATTAATGAAATCTTAATAAACAATGACGCAGAATTAGTTGTAGGAACAGAAAGGTGTGTTTCCAATGCTGCTGCATCAGCTGAAGCCGCTGGCCTGTTGCCTGAGGCAATTGCTGCTTATGAAGATTTATTAACGATGACTGATGATGCAAACAATTACGTTTTCTTATCGCGTTTATACAAAAAAACTGGTGATAAGGAAAAAGCAATGGCGACATTAGACATGGCAGCTGATAAATTCCCAGAAAATGCCGAAGTTGTTATCGAACAGCTGAATTACTTCATAGAAGACAATAATATAGAAGGAGCGATTGATAAGATTGATAAAGCCATTGAATTGCAACCAGAGAATGATATGCTTTACTTTATAAAAGGAAATGCTTACGATAAAAGTGGCGATATAGATAAGGCTATAGTTGAATATGAAAAAGCTATAAAAATTAATCCTAGCAATGATAAAGCCATATATAATGCAGGAGCGATGTTTTTCTTAGGAGCGAATAAATTCATTAAAGAAATGAATGACTTAGATTATAATGAAACTAGCAAGTATAATGAGCTAAATGCTAAACGTCGTGAAATGTATTTAACGGCAAAACCTTATTTCGAAAAAGTATTAGAATTGATTCCTGAAGATGGAGCAAGTAAAAAGGCACTGTTTAAAATTAATTCAGCTTTGAAGTAAAAAACAATTCCAACTTAAATAAGGATGCGTGGCATCCGTGAAAGAGACCTAGTAAATTTTACTAGGTCTTTTTTTATAGCCTTACATATGGCTTAATTAAATGAATGAGAACAAAAGCAAATGGAGAATAGACATTTTAAGAAAAGAGGAAGGGAGGTATCTGTTCTTATCCTACTTAACATAATATAAATTATAGGAACAATACATCAACTAACTTTAAAGCTTTAATATTTAGCCTATTATCAATCATATCA
Organism: Chitinophagales bacterium; assembly: GCA_037624485.1. GTDB lineage: Bacteria > Bacteroidota > Bacteroidia > Chitinophagales > UBA8649 > JAFMKE01. The sequence continues at coordinate 63,889 of JASJJC010000021.1, read as the reverse complement.
ATAGTTCACGAGTCATATAATGTCCATAATAATGTTAATAGTTATTTGTAGCTAAGTGGATAAAATACAAGTAGACTTAGGGTCATTTAGGATAAATATTCTCTAAATACAACTCAAATTTAATTTATCCGTAAATCAAACGAATAAATGAATCCTAAAGTTCTAAATTCGCAGTTCAAAGAAAATTAATGTCAAAAACTAGCGCTAAAGAACTGCACAAAGCACTCAAACATTATTTTGGGTTCGAAGAATTCCGGGATCAGCAACAAGAAATTATTGAAACCATCTTGCGTAAAGAAGATACCTTAGTCATTATGCCTACGGGAGGTGGAAAATCTATCTGTTTTCAATTACCCGCCTTACTATTCCCTAAGTTAACCATCGTTATTTCTCCTTTGATTGCTTTAATGAAAGATCAAGTTGATGGCTTAAGAGCGAATGGAATTGAAGCTAATTTTTATAACAGTTCCCAGCAAGCTGATGAACAAGAAGTCATCATCAATCAAGTAATAGATGGAAGTTTAAAGCTTCTTTATGTTGCACCTGAAAGCCTCAGTTTGTTAAAAAATATTTTAGACGAAGATTACGTCTCATGCGTTGCCATCGATGAAGCACATTGTATTTCTTCTTGGGGACATGATTTTAGACCTTCATATCAACAATTAGGCTATCTAAAGGATAAATTACCCAACACCCCTATTGTTGCTCTAACTGCAACTGCAGACAAAGCAACAAGGCAAGATATTGCGAAGCAATTATGTATTCCAAATGCAAAGCTTTTCCTAAGTTCTTTTGATCGAAAAAATATCAGTTTAAACGTAAGACCTTCCAATAAGCGCATTCAGCAAATTGTAGACTTTGTTAAACAAAAGCCGCAGGAATCAGGTATTGTGTATTGCTTGAGTAGAAAGTCCTGTGAAGAGTTGGCTAGCAAATTGAAAGCTGCTAAGATAAATGCGAGCTATTATCATGCGGGGCTAAGTCATGATAAGCGGAATCAAGTACAAGAAGATTTCATTTATGATCGCACCCAAATTGTCTGTGCAACTATTGCTTTTGGAATGGGTATAGATAAATCTAATGTGCGCTGGGTCATTCACTACAATTTACCAAAAAATATAGAAGGTTATTACCAAGAAATTGGTAGAGCTGGTAGAGATAGTTTAGCGGCAACTGCCCTACTTTTTTATAGTTATGCAGATATCATCCAACTCAAAAGATTCATTCAAGGCGCAAGCAATGCCAAGGTTCAAACCGCAAAATTGGATAGAATGAAGCAATTTGCAGAAGCAAAAACTTGTAGAAGAAAAACGCTACTCAGTTATTTTGGTGAAATTTTAGAAAAAGATTGTGGGAATTGTGATATCTGTAAAAATCCTCCGCAATTTATAGATGGTACAGAGTATGCGCAAAAAATTCTTTCCGTAATCCACCGATTGGAAGAAAAAGAACCTATGGGTATGGTTATCGCTGTATTGAGGGGATCAGGTAGCAGTAGTGTTATTGAAAAAGGATATCATCACTTAAAAAGCTATGGGATTGGTAGAGATTTAACTGATATGGATTGGCAACAATACATTATTCAAATGATGAATCAAGGATATTGTGAAATTGCTTTTCACGAACATAACAGCCTGAAAATGACCACTCTTTCACACCAGATATTGTTTGAAGGAAGATCGGTTAAATTGACGAAAGCTTTAGCTGTTCTCAAACGAAAAACAGGCATCAAAGCCAGTCAGCAAACACAGTTTGTAGAATCCGAGCAGGATGAAAGCTTGTTTGAGAAATTAAGATTATTGCGATTGGAAATTGCTATGGAAGAAAGTATACCAGCCTATTTAGTATTCAATGATGCAACCTTAAAAGAGATCGCTGAAGTTCAACCTACAAACAAAGCAGAATTCTTAGAGATCAATGGTGTGGGACAGCGCAAGCATGATGTATACGGGAAACGATTTATTGAATTACTTAAGGAGTTTGGTCAAGCATAGCTACTATCAAAAAGCTTTAAATACTTGTTTCCTGTTTTAAAAACCCCGTCCTTTGCAGCTTATTTAAAAAATACAGCGCATTTGCGCATCAAAAATTACAACATGACAAAAATCAAAAACAATGACACTGTTGAAGTGCATTATACAGGAACTCTAGCAGACGGACAAATATTTGACAGTTCATTAGAGCGTGAGCCTTTAAAATTAACTTTAGGACAAGGACAATTAATTCCAGGTTTCGAAGCTGGATTGATTGATATGGAAGTGGGTGAGAAAAAAACAATAAATATCCCAAGTAATGAAGCATACGGACCTCGTCAAGACGAAATGATGCATGAAGTTCAAAAAAATCAATTACCTGCAGAAATTAAGCCAGAGGTTGGAATGCCTTTAGTATCTCAAACTCCTGAGGGACAAGAAATGCACTTTACTATTGCGGAAGTTAAAGAAGAAACTATCCTTGTTGATGGCAACCATCCACTAGCTGGAAAGGATTTAACTTTTGATTTAGAAGTAGTTTCTATAAACAGTTAGTTCTTTTAAATATTAAATCTTAAAGCGCTTGGTTTAATTAAACCAAGCGCTTTTTTTGTTTAAAAAAAGCAGCTCTTAGTGAATCACTAGCATGAGTTTTATGCACTCAGACGTTTATTTAATATAAACCGTCTTCTTATTTACAAATTCCAATATTCCTTCTTTTGATAGCTCTCGACCGTAGCCAGAAAGTTTAGTCCCTCCAAAAGGTAAACGAGGATCTGATTTAACTAAATCATTTATAAATACGGCTCCATCTTCAAACAAAGGGACTAAAGCCTCTGCCCTCTTTATATCTTTTGAAAAAATACTTAAACCTAATCCAAACTTCGTTCGACTCGCTAATTCGATAGCCTCATGCTCATCTTTAGCTCGAATTACAGCAACCAAAGGACCAAATGTTTCTTCATCAAAAGCAGGCATCCCAGGTTTCACTCCTGTAATTAATGTCAACTCATGCATAGCCTCAACCTGCTTTCCTCCAAGCTCTAATAAGGCTCCTTTTGCAATGGATTTTTTTAGCTGATCTTGTAATTGCTCAGCTAAGTCACGCCTAGCTAAAGGACCGTAATCAGTTGATTCATCCATTGGGTCTCCATATTTAAGCTGTTTAAGAGCATTTTTAAATCCAAGGATAAATTCATCGTAAATCGCTTCAACAACGATGAAGCGCTTGGCTGCAATGCAACTTTGCCCTGCATTCATCATACGTGCTTTTACCGCTGTACGAATTGTTAACTCCAAATCAGCATCATGCAGAACAATAAATGCATTATTCCCACCCAATTCGAGTACACACTTCTTTAGATTTTTCCCAGCAACTTGGGCAATAGCTATTCCTGCCCGCTCACTCCCGGTTAAACTAACCCCTCTTATCTCCTCTCTAGCTAACAATTCTTCTGTTTGCTCATGAGACACGGCCAAAGTTTGAAAAACGCCCACAGGATAACCCACCTTAAGAAAAACATCTTCAATCAAAAACGCGCATCCCATCACATTGGGTGCATGTTTAAGCAAGGCTGTATTACCAACACTTAGCGAGGGTACTGCAAATCGAAACACTTGCCAAAACGGAAAATTCCATGGCATGATAGCTAAAATACTCCCTATAGGTTCAATTCGAACATAACTTTTAGATGCATCCGTTGCAATACACTTATCTGCTAGGAATTCTTCCGAATGAGCCGCATAATATTCACATACCCAAGCACATTTAGCGATTTCTGCTCTGGATTCGTGGATGGGTTTACCCATTTCTTGAGTAATCATAAGGGCATAAGGTTCTTGATGCTTAATTAAAACATCCGCAAGCCTTTTCAGTAAGCTTAATCGCTCAGCGAGACTGGTCAATTTCCATGCTCGAAAAGCCTTGTCAGAAGCATCTACTTTATGATGCATCTGTATTGAGCTAATCGCATCATAGGAAGCTAAAAATTCATTATTATATGGATTTAAACTGGTAAACATATACTTGAAGTAAAATTACTATAAATTGAACTAATATTTTATTTTACAGACTATTAAGACTATTATCACATATTGAAACTAACTTTGAACGCTTGAAAACAATAATAAAAATCCAATCACCAAACTCTCTTGTTGCTTTGAAATGAAGTTGAATAGCTTCTCTAACATTATACTCTGAGTTAATTTGTATAAATTTAATGCTTAAACCAAGTAAATCATAATGTCAACAGCGGAACTTAAAGATCTGTTTCAATTAAATCCTAAAATCACCTTCTTAAACCATGGTTCATTTGGCGCTTGTCCTCTTCCTGTTTTTCAAGATTACCAGCAATGGCAAGTAAAATTAGAACAGGATCCTATACAGTTTATAACTAAGACAGGAGTTGAAGCCTACAGGAGATCTAAAGAAGTATTTGCTGAGAAATTTCATTGTTCAGTAGATGATTTCTTTTTAACACCTAACCCATCTACAGCCTTTAATACAGTCATTAAAAGTTTAGAACTGGAAGCTGGAGATGAGATCTTAAGTACGGATTTGGAATACGGAGCAATGGATAAAACATGGGATTTTAGATGCATGCAAACCGGAGCTAAATATATTCGGCAACACATTCCTCTTCCCATAAGCTCAAAAGAGGACTTCTTAGCGCACTTTTGGTCGGGATTAACCAATCGAACAAAAGTGATTTTCATTAGTCATATAACTAGTGCTACCGCACTAATACTCCCAGTTAAGGAGATTTGTGAAAAGGCAAATAAGCTGGGCTTAATAACCCTTATCGATGGAGCACATGTTCCCGGTCATATTCCATTGAATTTAGATCTGTTAAATGCAGACTATTATACTGGCGCATTGCATAAATGGTATTTAGCTCCAAAGGGGTGTTCATTTCTTCATGTGAAGAAACAGAAGCAGGATCTACTTGATCCGTTAATCGTATCCTGGGGTTATGCCAGTGAATTTCCCAGTCACAGTCAATTTTTGGACTACCATGAATATACAGGCACACGAGATTCATCCGCATTCTTATGTCTTCCTTCACTTGCCGATTTTTGGGAAAAGCAACAATGGAAGCAAAAGACTCAAAAAGCAAAAGAAATCTTACATCGTTGGTATCCATTGTTTTGTAAATTACTAGAAACTAAGCCTATCTGTCCAGTGAATACTGATTTTCTAGGACAAATCTGTAGTATCCCCATCTCCACTCCTCTACCATTCGAGTTGAAAGAAGTATTGTATAATCAATATAACATTGAAATCCCTATCACCAATAGAGCGAAGGATTTTTTCATACGCATCTCTTTTCAAGCCTATAATCAAGAGGACGAATTGGCTTATTTATATGAAAGCCTCGCCGCTTTAAAGAGTGAGGGGAAATACCTGAATTAATGCCTGAAAGTTTTAATATCCTATACAGAGATGAAGCAATCATAGCAGTTAACAAACCACATGGCCTAGCTGTACATTCGTCTAAAATACATCGTAATGACGAACAATTTGCACTGCAATTATTGCGCGATCAAATTGGACAAAAAGTATATCCAGCACATCGCTTAGATAAAAAGACCAGTGGCGTATTGCTCTTTTCTTTGCAAAAGGAATTGGATGGACCAACACAAATGTTGTTTGCCAATGATCAAGTTAAAAAAACATATCATGCTATAGTCCGTGGTTATCTTGAGCCTGTAGGAGAAATCAATTATACTTTAACCAACTTAAAGGGTAAAAAACAAGAAGCAATAACTCGATTTAAAGTCTTAAATCAGTTCGAAATAAGCATCGATTTAGGCTTATTTCCTACTTCGAGGTATTCCTTAGTAGAGCTTTACCCCCAAACCGGCCGTTATCATCAGCTAAGGAAGCATATGGCCCACCTCATGCACCCTATAATTGGGGACCGCCCGCATGGATGCAATAAACAAAACAAATATTGGAAAGATGTTTTTAAGATGGATACGATGATGCTTCATGCCAAGCAACTGGAATTCCCGCACCCACTCAGCAATGAAGTGATTCAGATTAGTGCCCCCTACTCGATCGATTTCCAAAGAGGCTTAGAAATTGTGGAAAGAGGGATTTGAAATCTATCCATTCTTGCTAGAATTAGTTCTAATTTTACGCTCCTAATATAAACCTATGATAAATCTCGAAGTAGCTCAATTAGCAAGTGTTTCCATACATGGCATTGGTGTAAAAAATGAAAATGAAGGAATCAATATTTCAACAGCTGGAATCACCTTAGATGATGATGTACTGAAAGAACTACTTTTCAAATATTTCTTTAAGAGTTTTAAGGAGCCTGAATTTTATGGATTTACCTTCAGCAATGAGGATGTCACCTTGAATCCAATGTTCAACTTTGCAAGAGCAATATTCAGAGATCCTGAGCTATTGCATAATCAATCTGTTTTCATTGCGAAGCACCTATATGAGCAAAGTAGTCACCCCAATATCAAGCCAGGAGATTTGATGATTGCTTATATCAAAGACCTGGTGATAGACGAGCAAATGCAGGATGCTATTGGGATATTCAAATCAGAATCTAAAGATGCATTTCTTCAATTTAAACATGAAGCCAAGCAGATTGAACTAGGCTACGAGCAAGGGGTTAATGTGGAGAAGCTAGATAAAGGATGTTTGATACTTAATGATGATGAAAGTGACGGATACAAGGTTTGTATTGTAGACAAAGGGAACAAGAACAATGAAGCTCAATATTGGAAAGACGATTTTTTGAATTTAAAAGCAAAAAACGACGACTATCACAACACGAAGAACATCATTAATTTAACCACTTCATTTATCAAAGAAAGATTGGGACCAGAATTTGAATTGGAAAAGTTTGAGCAGGCAGGTATTTTAAATCGTAGTAAGGAATATTTTAAGCGTGTTGAACGATTTGAGGATGAGGATTATGAAGACCGTATATTCTTTAGCAATAAAGAGATTATCGATGAGTTTAAAGCATACAAGGAAGAGTATGTAGAAGAGAACAACCAAGCTTTGGATACCCAATTTTTTGTTTCACCAAGTGCGTACAAAAAGAATGCTCGTTATTTGAGAAGTGTGATAAAATTAGATAAAAACTTTCACATCTATGTTCATGGTAATCATGACCTTATAGAGAAGCAAAGTGATGAGAAAGGCAAGTTCTACAAAATCTACTATGAGGCAGAAAGTTGATTGCTGTTGAATAGATTCTTAATAGAATCGCTAAGGCAATATCTTTAATCACTAATCCTATAAATGAATCACCTCATCGTAGGCCGCTGCAGTAGCTTCCATAACTGCTTCGCTCATCGTTGGATGAGGATGAACAGCTTTAAGAATTTCGTGGCCAGTTGTTTCTAGTTTCCTAGCCACAACTATTTCCGCAATCATTTCAGTAACATTCGCACCAACCATATGAGCCCCAAGGCATTCACCGTACTTAGCATCATAGATTACTTTTACAAAACCTTCTTTAACTCCAGCCGCACTTGCTTTACCTGAAGCAGAAAACGGGAACTTCCCTACTTTAATTTCATAACCAGCTTCTTTTGCCTCTTCTTCCGTGTAGCCTACTGATGCTACTTCCGGAATACAATAAGTACAAGATGGTATGTTGTTGTAGTCCATCGCTTCAATTTTATGTCCAGCAATACTTTCCACACACAAAATCCCTTCAGCAGAAGCTACGTGCGCTAAAGCAGGTCCAGGGACAATATCTCCAATAGCGTAGTACCCTTCAATATTGGTGCGGTAATGCTCATCCACGGTAACTAATCCTCTATCTGTACTAATACCAACATTTTCTAAACCTATATTATCAGTATTTGGTATCACGCCAACTGCGGAAAGAACAATGTCGCAAGTCAATTCAGATTCCTTGCCTGACTTATTATCCTTTACTTTTACCTGGCATAAATCACCACTCGTATCGACTTCTAGGACAGCAGAACCAGTCACAATCTTTATTCCTTTCTTTTTCAATACTTTAGCCAATTCCTTAGAGATGTCTTTGTCCTCTCTTGGGACTATTTTATCTAGGTATTCAACGATAGTTACTTCAGTACCCAGAGAATTATAGAAATAAGCAAACTCAACACCAATGGCACCTGACCCTACAACAACCATTTTATTCGGTTGATCTTTTAAACTCATCGCTTCACGATAGCCGATTATTTTCTTTCCATCTTGTTCCAAACCTGGGACAGAACGACTTCTACCTCCTGTTGCTACAACGATATGATTTGCAGAATAAGTTTTGGATTCTCCCTTATCATTTTTCACCTCGACCTGTTTGCCTGGCTGAAGAGTGCCGTAACCCATTATAACATCAATCTTGTTCTTTTTCATCAGGAACTGAACCCCTGTGCTCATTCCCTCAGCTACTCCTCTACTTCGAGTGATCATATCACCAAAATTAGCTGAAGCACCCTCAACTGAAATTCCATAATCATCCGCATGATTAATATATTCGAATACTTGTGCACTCTTAAGAAGGGCTTTCGTTGGTATGCACCCCCAATTTAAGCAAACACCGCCTAATGATTCTTTTTCAATAACCGCTGTTTTCAATCCTAGCTGGGAAGCGCGAATCGCAGTAACGTATCCACCAGGTCCACTACCTAAAATAATAAGATCATAATTCATAGAAAATTTCCTTTAGTTTGAGCTGCAAAGATAAACAATCTTCATAGCTATATTAAAATATCAAGCACTAAACATTCTGCAGATTAGACAAGCTTTCACCACTTATCACAATAACTCCCGATAGTGGAATGGAATCGCCACCTTCTGGCCAATGGCTTGCTAAATCTTCTAAACTTGAAGAAGTTTCACCAGGATGCTGCACGCTCAAGAACAGGTGTTTTCCATTAGGATGAAAATAAGGCCCAGTAAACTCGGCATCATTCGGGGCCGTTGCAACCCGAATCAACTCCCCAGCTCTCTCCCCACTACGAGGAACTAAAAATAAACTATTACAAGGCATAAAACCATACTCCCCAGCACCTAAGGTATATCCGCCAACATCTGTTGTGAACCATAGATTTCCCCGTAAATCGAAGGCCAAATTGTCTGGACTTGAAAAACCAGCTTCTTCGCTTCCCGCTAAAAAGGTTTCTGTTTTAAAAGTTAAGCTTGTCTTGTCCTCGCTATCTTCGGTCAACTTCATTATTGACCCGTGCAGATCTCCTTTTGGTTTATTGTTGGTCAAACTAATAAATACGTCTCCTGACACCGGGTCTATCTCAATGTCTTCCGGTCTATTTAACATAGATCCTCCAACTAAATATGCAGCTTCCCTCATACGAACTAAGACTTCAGTTTGACTTTTAAATTTCTCTTGAAGGATCGCATGATCCTCGTATTTAAGACTAATCCACTCCCCCTTCTCTATATTTGCTACGTAAAGCGTTCCATCTTTTAGATCATTAGGCTTATGTGATACATATTTATATAGGCATCTATCATTCCCATCATCCCCCGAGTAAACTACCACGCGGCCATCTTCCAACTGGTGCATCGTGGCACACTCGTGTGCACATCTACCTAGGGCTACCAATTTATGTGCCTCGCCTGTTTTAGGATTAATTTCAACCACCCATCCATAATGCTCTGGAGAATAATCAAAGTATTTTTTCCAACCATAGCCTCCTGGCAAACGGTCAATAACTGCTCCACTCACCTCATCATAGACATAATCACCGTAGTATGAAGCCGTATTTTCTTCACAAGACAAAATGGTCCCCCATGGAGTAACTCCACCAGCGCAACCAGCAAATGTCCCAATCGCTTCCATACTTCCATCTATCGGTTCATCCCATAAAAAAGGAATGCTTGTTTTGGCCGTTAACCTTCTATTGTACTCACTTTCCTTTTTGACCGACCAAGAACCTTGTGCATTCAACTGCACATGAACTAGGCTGCCACCTACGGCATATTGCTCTTTTTCAACCTGTTCAATAGTTTTCGCTTCAGCTGGCGCATAAGTGCCCATAAGAACAGGATCTAAATACTCATGATTGCTCCAAAGAATTCCTTCGCTTCCATCTTCGTTTAATGGAATAAATGCCAAATAATCATTGTGCGTACCAAAATAGTCTTTATCACTAATTGGATCACCAAACTTCACTAACAATTCATGCGTAAAACCATCTGCCAAGCGCACCTGATCAGCTTTTAATACAGTTATACTCTTAAAGCCAACTTGCGCATCATAGCTAACAGGTCCTAACGATATTACTTCGCTTTTACATGCATGTAATACAGGTGCAAGTGCGAAACTCGCAGCACCAACAACACTTCCTTTACCTAAAAATTCTAAAAAACTTCTTCTTGAATATTTCATGAAATGACCCTATTTTACTTCATAACAAAGTTAAGCTTAATTCAGTTGTAATGAAAAGAAGAAAATGTTAAGAAATTGTAGAAAAAAACCTATTGTTAATTTTTTCGCACAATCTCGCGAAATGTTCCCAGAGGAATTTTTAACCAAAGACGCTCATGCAGGTAAAAGAAAGCAAATTTACTTACAGATTCCGCTAAAGCAATACCAAGAGCTGCCCCTGCAAATGAACCTAATACTTTACCGGAAATAATAAAGGTAGTGGTAGTGGCTAAAACCCGCCATGTCGTTGTTTTGAACAAGGTCTCCTTAGGTGTAAAAACTCCATCCTTCCATGCGCTTTGCCAAGCTCGCTCATGCCCATAATAGATGACAATTTTAACTATAAACTCAAATCCTGCTATAGCTAGCCCCGCCTCAATGTGCGGTTTACCATCGATCATCCAAGTTACTAGCATTGTCATTGCCATGGTGTCTACAAATGCAATAACTCGCCAAGTAAAACCTTTAATTATACTTCTGAGGTGTGATTCGCGCTGAAATGGTTTTTCTATCGTTCCCATGAGTTCTAAGGGTAAAAAAGCCTCTTCTCGATATTCTCGAGGAGAGGCTTTGGCGGAGAATGAGGGATTCGAACCCCCGGTACCTCACAGTACAACGGTTTTCAAGACCGCCGCATTCGACCACTCTGCCAATTCTCCGATGTAAAAGTAAAAAGCTTTTTAATTTTAAGCTTACTTTTCACTAAAAAAAATAAAAAAAAATCACCCTCATCTATGAGAAGACAGAAGCCACAGGTGCTAAGCAATCAATTCATCTTCATCTTCCTTAAGAATATGCGATTGATAATAGATTGCGGCATTTAATTCGAATCCAATAAGCAAAACAAATGAATTTAAATACAGCCAGCCTAAGAACAAGATAATCGATCCAAAAATGCCGTAAATAGTATTGTATTTTTCAAATCCATTGATGTAATTGGAAAAAACAACCGAAGCCACTACTGAACCAATAGTTGCTAAACTAGAACCGGGCGTTACAAACTTCCACTTCTTCTTCACCGAAGGTCCATAATAATAGATGGTAGAAATAGAGACAAAGAGAAGAATTAAAATTATGATATACCGCATAGCGTTTAGTGAAATATTGACCCAAAAACTCTCTATTTCAACATAACTTAAGAACAGATTGATAAGTCCTTCACCGGCTATAAGTAAAACGATAGAAATAATAAACATGAAGAACAATAAAATAGTCAGCTTTAAAGCCACCCACCGTAGGGTTAGGAAATTTCTATCGGTATAAATTGAATAGGTTTTATTGAAGGATAAAATCATAGATACCACCCCTTGTGTAGCAAAGTACAAGGTCAATAAAGCCCCAAATGACAATAAGCCCTCCCTGGGTTGATTGATTAAGTCGTCTACCGTAGTGAGGATAAATGAATTCACTACTTTATCGGGAACTACCTCATTAATGATAGAAAAAAAATGTGCTTGTACACCCTCTAAAGGAATATAAGGCAACAAGGTTAGCAAGAAAATCATCCCTGGAAAGAATGCAATAAAAAAGCTGTAAGCAATAGACCTTGCTCTGGTCGGAATAAGATCCTTTCTCAATTCAGAGGCAATAAACTTAAGCACAATAAACACGGGTATCTTATCAAAACCTGGAAGCGTAAACCGCTTTAAAAAAGTGATCGTCTTCAATGCAGTAGGATTGTTTTGTATAAAAACCTCTATATCCTTCTTTATATCCATTGAAAGGGTTTCATTTTCTCCTTTATTATTAAAGGGCAGTTCATTACTTTCTTCAAATGCTTATCCATAAAAACTAGCTCCACTTCGCCTTTAAGCAAGAGTTCGTTTTGTGCATTAAATATTTCTGAATAGAAACAAATCTTTCTATTTATTTCCCCAATAATTTTTGTTCGAATATTGAGAACATCGTCATAGACCGCAGGTTTTCTGTATTTCACATTTAAATTAACCACAGGCAACTGAATTCCTTCCGCTTCCAATTGCTTATAGCTCCAACCGGATTGACGAATCAATTCAGTACGAGCCAATTCAAGGTATAATGCGTAATTGCCATAGTAAACAAACCCCATTTGATCTGTTTCTCCATAGCGAACACGAACGCTGGTTTCACTTACCTTACTCATAAATTCGCAATTTGTTCAAAGCTGCATGATACAATCTTGCCGCTTTAAGGTGATCATTATAACTTTTTGTAAAGGTATGATATCCTGACAAATCCGCTTTCGCACAAAAATATAGAAAATTATGCTCCTCCGCTTGAAGAACATCGTCTATAGTAGATGTTTCAGGTAAACAAATAGGGCCAGGTGGCAAGTCCGCATGATAATAGGTGTTGTAGCGATGATTGTGCGCTGTATGAACCGTCAATATCCGTTTAATCGACAAATCACCTAAAGCAAATTTAACCGTAGGATCAGCTTGTAATTTCATCCCTATCTTTAAGCGATTAACATAGACCCCAGCAATGCGTCTGCGTTCGCTTGCATACTTATACTCCTTTTCCACAATCGATGCTAAAATAAAAACTTCATTGCTCGACAGGCCTTTATTGGCAGCTTGTTGCAATCGACTCTCATTCCAAAAGCTTTGATGCGCTTGAGTAAATTTAGCCAATAAGGACTCTAAACTTAGGTTCCAATACACTTCGTAAGTGTTTGGCAAAAACAGGCAAGAGATATTGTCCACTTCATACCCCAACTCCGCTATCCTCTCCTCATCAAAAAGAAAGGTGTAGATGCTTGAAGAATCTCGCTCAATTTGACTGGCAATTTTCGCAGCTAAGTCTTGCTTAAAGTTTATATTATTAATGACCAGTTTGACGGGTGTTTGCATACCTCCTCGAAGGATTGCGATAAGCTCATAGTTTGAAGTTCCTTCTTCGATTAAATAATATCCAGGATAGATATTGTTCTTTAGGTTCATCTTCTCTGCCAGAACTAAGAAAACCCTTTCATTATTGATTAGATCTTCTTTTTTTAATGTATTTAAAAGCGTTTCATAAGTAGACCCTGTAGGTAAATAAAAATCCGTTTGTTGATATACGCTTACCCCAAAGAAAAAGGAATAGGCATAAAATGAGACAAAGCAACCTACTAGGAATAATCCAATAACGAGGTATTTCAGCTTTTTAATCATTGAGCAAATTTAAGGAATAAATCTTTGCTGCACCTCGGAATCCGGCATCATACACGATTCTGCTTTTCCAAACCATTTATATCTATTATTGGCTATAAAGTCGTAGATGGCGTCTCGAATAAATTTAGGAACTAAAATAAAAGGATAAAATAAGAAAAAAGGAAAACTCATTTTTTTAGCTACCCGCAAAGCTGCAGTGGATTGAGTGTAGAGTTGATTACCCTCGAGCAAAATGAAAGAATCGAATGTCTTAGAGTCTAATGCTTTTTGTTTGAGTAGGTTTTGTCCAAATTCACCTTGTAAGGAGGCAAATGAGAAGTGGGCATTTTTGTCATACTTGAGGACCAATTGGACGGATAAATTACACAAATTACAAACCCCATCAAATACTATTATCCTTGTATGGTTCATATTATCGTTTGATTAGCTTAGCGCGGTATGAATTATTCCCAACGCTGACTTGAAGCAGGTACATACCACTTGAATATTGACTCAGATTAACTTGTAAACTATTTGTTTGATTCAAAATCAAATTGCCGGAAAGATCATAGACCATAAGTGAGTTTTTATATCCGTCTTCAGGTAAATAAATGTTAAAGATATCATGGCTTGGGTTTGGATAAACTTCCAAAACACTATTTGTATAAACACTTTGAATTCCTGTGGGTGGTTCAAAAATAAAATCTGCATCTAAAACTGCCCGGAGCATAGGAGAACCTTCCTCTGTAATTGCGGATGGTCGCCAAGTACTGCTGGTGTAGGTATACATGTTGGCGCGTCCTTTCGTGCTGTTTTTATCAAAGCCAATTTGCAAATTTCTAGAGTCGGTTTGCGCCCAACCAATATAGAAATCATCCGTTACTAATATGGGCGTATCAAAGGCAAAAGTCACAAACCCATTGACCAAATCGATGTAGCTAGGTTTCTTATTTTCAATCACTCCTATTTGATTTTCGTAGGACAAGGGCTGGTTAATCTCCAGACTATCCCAAGCATAAAAACTAAACACTAAATTGCTCACGTCCTCATCTATATTAGAGAAATGAACTTGAATTGCGGCAAGTGTATCTGGATGAGCAACATTAAATTTATAAGCAAATTTCTTTACTTCATTGGGATTGCCACTCAAGCCGTAAGCTCTTTCAGCAGAACCATCATCATAGGCCATTACTTTATCGAAACAAATTTGACTAAAGGTAGTGTCATTGCTAAAGATCAAATTTCTAGACGTCGGATAAATTCCCATTCCTGCATTCAGACAAATCGAATCGCCTTGAAAATTAGGTTTTACAAAATCTGAAATCGGCATAAACACTTGGTTCTTTATTTCCGAGGTTGGATTGAAATTTAATCCGTTCAACTCAAAAATTGTATCGGTATCAAGGGAATCTGTAACGAGCAATGCAATAGGGAAAGACCCCGCGGAAACTCCATTTATTTGTCCATTATCGCGTATTGGAATTTCAATCTCACTGGCAAAAGAATCGGCTCCTGCTTGAAACTGACTCCAAGGCAACATACTATATTTGGCTAAGGTATTTGGGAAATCATATAAAAAAGCAACATCTCGTATGACCGTATCTTGTTCCAACAATGATCGGTCTTTATCTAAACGTACATAGTCAATGTGCCAATGGTCATTGTTCCCACTTAAGCTAGCGATGTTTCTAAATCTAAATTGAAAATCTTTATAGAAGTAACGCGGACCAGCGACTAAATTAGTATCTCTTACTTCTACATAGTACTGCTTAAATTTATCTGTAGCTAAATCATCGATATTTATAGCCCATACCTTAACCCATTCTTGCTCAAATTCATTTTTAAACTCCAGAACCAATGAATCGGGGGTGTTGGGTAAATCACCTCTCCCCTGCGCTTGCACAAAAAAGCTAACAAAAACTGCACTATCATTCATCAAGCCACTCAAATCAATTGGCTTAGATGTCAATACATCCGCATTCCCGACAGGATTAACAACCGAATTATTATACGGTCTTCCAAATTCATTCAAGCCATCCAAGGTTGCCACGCCGATTGTAGGCGGATCAACAGGGAAGGTAGTGTTTTGAAAAGCATAATTATCTATCCATTTAGCATTGGGATGAAGCGTTCCAAAATAAATAGCAGCAAACTGAAAACTGCTATCAGCAGGCAGTGCAACAGAGTCCAATTTAGCACCTGATATTGAATCGAAAGTAAATGTATATGCCAAGGGCCAAAAAACCGAAGTATTTGACGGTGTTGGAAAACATGTAGAAGCGCCAAAAAACTCAACACTTAGTGACGCATTCACCACAGAATCGACAACATCATTAATGGTATCATAAAAATAAGTGAAACTAGGATTGGTATTAAAATATCCAGTTTGTAAGGTGAAATCTCCATTCTCAATACAGTTGCCTGCTGCATAAAGAGAGGTGTCCGAGATAGTTGTCAATGCAAAATCATAAGGCCGCAGGGATGGTATAGAAAACTCGTCGATAAATGGCAAAGACAAGGTGTCTGATGTAAGAACTATGTTTTCATAGACAAAATCGAGTTTAGCTTGTCCAGCATATTGCTGGAGGCTTGAATTTTGGCCAATGGGGCTTAACCGCTCATTTTGACCAAAACTTATACCGATTAGGATAGAACTTAGGAATAATAAAATGACTCTAATCTTCATCTGCATAGTTTATTTCTTGTAATGCATCAATCAAAGACACCGATTCACTGGTGTCATTTTTAATAGTTTGTAAACGCTCACTGACCTCTTCGGGTAAATCTTGCTGCAACCAGATATCAATGGTACTTCCTACACGAATAGGCTCATTTCCGTAATTAGGGAGCTGCTTATAAATAATCGCACTTGAAGAATCTATAAGCCCATCCTCTTCATATATTACAGTTCCAAAATTTAAATCAGCATTCAATAAAAACTCGGCTTCAGCCAATGTTTTCCCTAAAAGTAGAGGGACTTTTACTTTGTTAGCACCTGCCTTTTCGCCTACAATCAAATCGATTTTTGTTCCATATTGTGCTTTGTCTCCACAGACTATTTCTTCATCTTCAATAAGCATTTTCAAAATAGGATTCCCCTCCTTTAACTCCTCCATCGGTATGTAATCTATATCACCTATGTCGAACCCCACTTGCGGTAAGCGATCAAATGCTTCCTCCAAAGTCGCATTACCCATTAGACAAGGAATCGCTTTGAAAGGCGGTGCCCCTGCATTCAACCATAGATAAACAGTTCTTCCTTTCTTCACTTTAGAATTAGGTGCTGGGTCTTGCTGGATAACCGCATGCGGCAAGAAATCAGGATTAAAGGATGCCGAATCAACAATATTATAATTCAATTCTTTTTCTTGCAGGACTTCTATCGCTTGCTCAATGGTGAGTTCATTTAAGTCATTTAGAGTTAAGGACTCTCCATGTAAACTGTAAAGATCAAACCATTTAAACAAAAGAATTACAAAAACAAAAAAGGCTATCAAAATAAGCCCTAAGTGTTTCCACAAGGTTTTGCTTATTAAAAAGGACAGCCATTCTTTCATTTTGCAAAAATATTATTTATTAGGAGTAAAACGGATTTTATTCGATTTTATTGGCTTTAATTGTTTCCTTTTTGCATTGCATTTATGATTATCTTATCAAAAAATGTGGCTAAAGAAAGACCATGAGCCATAGCTTGCTGGGGCAATAAGCTCGCTGCTGATAAGCCAGGAATAGTATTGACCTCTAAAAGGTAGAATTTATTCTCTTTTAAGAAATAATCTACGCGCACAGCTCCCGTTAATTTTAAGTGCCTATAAATTTGCTTGGTCCATTCAAAACAACGCTTCTTGTGCTCCTCACTTATAGGTGCTGGTGTAACTTCTCTAGATTTCCCTAAATATTTAGCATCATAGTCGAAGAATTCGTTATCGGTTGAAATTTCGGTTATTGGAAAACATACTAATTCTCCTTGGTCTTCCATAAGACCACAAGCTAACTCTCGACCATCTATAAATTCTTCGACGAGAACTTCATCGTCATATTTAAGTGCATTAGATAGAGCCTCTTCAAAATCACTTGCTTCTTTAACTTTAGAAACTCCATAACTTGAACCATTTTTATTGGGTTTAACAAATACAGGATAAGTTAATTTATCATTAACATCTTGAATATTCAATCCATTAGATTTTGTAAACAACAAAGACTTCGCCATTGGAATAGCTATTTCCTTGAGTAGTTGCTTAGTGATATCTTTATCAAATGTTATTGCCGAAGCTAGTACTGAGCAGGATGAATAAGGAACCCCAATTAAGTCCAAATATCCTTGTATTTTTCCATCTTCGGCTGGTGTACCATGAATTGCCAAGAATGCAACTTCATATTGATGATTGACCCCTGCAATTCCGAAAGTGTTTAAATCCAAATCATGTAGCTTTCCCTGCGCGTCTTTTACTTGCCATGGAAGGGATGACATATCGATCAAGTGCGCATCGTATTTCTGTGGATCTAAATTTTCCAAGACTACCCGAGCACTCTTTAAAGAAACCTCCAATTCTGAAGATGGGCCACCAGTTAAGATGGCGAGTTTAATTTTTTGGGACATGATACATACTTTACGCTAACAAAAATGCAGTTTATTCTTTTGAATAGACAACATCTAAACGGATAAAAATCCATATCATTTTGAGAAGTGTAGTTTATTGTATGCAAAATGTTTGAAAGAAAGCGATGAAAGTTACTGATGATAGATGGTGTAAGCTATAATTTAAACGTAAAATGAGTAATTTTCACATGTTTTTAATTTTATAACTACTGTTTTAATTAAATGTAAACAATTTCATTAACTCAACTGAGAACTCTAGCGCACATACAAAGCAAAGATGTAAGGTGAAAGATAAGATAGCTCAGGTAGCGATCATAAGCGATAGAGAATGGTATTAAGAAAAATCTTTTATTATATTTAGGGCTTAAATATTAACCATGACCAAACTACAAACTCCATTAGATGCTTTTTTGCATTGGGAATTGCAAACCCCCAATAGAATTTTCTTCAAACAGCATATTGAAGGGGATGTGCTTAACTATACCTTTCAAGAAGCAGGCCAAGAAGCGCGCAAGATAGCGACCTACTTAAAGTCTTTAAATTTACCAAGACGGAGTCATATTGCCTTATTATCTAAAAATTGCGCCCATTGGATTATGGCAGATTTAGCGATTATGATGGCTGATCATGTTTCTATTCCTATCTACCCTACTTTAAATGCGGAAGGGATAAACCAAGTACTGGTGCACAGTGAATCAAAAGCTATTATCATAGGTAAACTTGATAATTTTGAGCCCCAAAAAGGAGGGATTCCGGATATTCCTATAGTAGGACTCGGCTTATTTGGCATTCAAGAAGGCAAGCAGTGGGAAGATATCGTCAAAGATGGCATAGCACTTCAAGATATGCCTAATCCTGATCTTGACGATCTACATACTATTATATACACTTCAGGAACTACAGGAATACCAAAGGGTGTGATGCATAGTATTGGAAATTTTGCTGAAAGTGTAAAGATTTTCAGCAAAGAGCTGAAGCTAGATAACCACCCTCGATTATTTTCTTACTTACCTCTAGCGCATGTGGCAGAGCGAATGGGTATTGGAACATTTGGCATCTATAAAGGGGCGGAGTTTACCTTTGCAGAATCTTTAGCAACTTTTGCCTCTAACCTAGGTGAGTGTAAGCCGCATTTGTTTTTTGCCGTGCCCAGAATATGGACAAAATTTCAAGAAAAGATTCTAGAAAAATTACCACAAAGGAAATTGAACATTCTTTTAAAAATACCTATTATAAGTTCTGTAATTAAGAAGAAATTAAAAGAGAAATTAGGATTAGGTAGTGCAAAATATTGTATTTCTGGTGCGGCTCCATTGGCTGCTAGCCTGATTGAATGGTACAAAACAATTGGGATTACTATTTTGGAAGTTTATGGGATGACTGAGGATTGCGTTTTGTCGCACAAGAACCTTCCAGAGGATAATAAAACTGGAACTGTCGGGAAACCTTGGTCAGGTGTACAAATTAAATTATCTAATGATGGAGAAATTTGCATTAAGAATAAATGTATGTTTAAAGGGTACTACAAAAATCCGGAGGTAACCGCAGAAGTTTTTGATGAAGATGGCTACTTCAAAACTGGCGATTGTGGTGAATACGATCAAGAAGGTTTCCTTACCATTATTGGACGAGTAAAAGACCAGTTTAAAACAGATAAAGGCAAATACATTTCACCCTCACCTATTGAATTAGAGTTTTCAAAAAATACTGATATTGAGCAAATTTGCATTGTGGGAACAGGGTTACCTATGCCTATTGCTCTAATCACTCGCTCAGAATTGGGTCATTCGAAATCAAAAGAAGAGCTGACAGCTAGTTTAG
The DNA here is from genome assembly GCA_037624485.1 of Chitinophagales bacterium. Classification (GTDB taxonomy): domain Bacteria; phylum Bacteroidota; class Bacteroidia; order Chitinophagales; family UBA8649; genus JAFMKE01. Next base: position 43,986 of record JASJJC010000021.1, on the reverse strand, counting down.
CCATAAGCTTAAAAGAAGTACACCCAATATTTGAAAAGCATGAAAAACTTGAGAAAGTAATCGTAATGCAATCAGATTGGAATGTAGAAAATGGCTTGACAACTCCAACCATGAAAGTTAAACGGAATAGTATCGAGAAAATCCATCGAGACAGCTACTTGAGCTGGTATGGCCAGAAAGAATCGGTAATTTTCGAATAGTAAATAATCCGCTTGTACTTTTGTGTCAGCTCAACCATAAGGCATATGTTCAAACCAAATAATGTATCTTCAAAGCATTAATTTAATAAATGATTTAGCTATGAGAAAAATAAATTTGTTAGGACTTATATTCCTGATTTTTGCCCTATCATCTTGCAATAGTGAAACACCTGAAAGTACAGCAACTAATGAAGTAGAAGATATCAGTGAAGTAGGAGATATACCTGGAAATGAAAAGAAAGAAATTGAGGTGCCTAGTTTTGAAAGCATAGAACTTACTGAGTTTGCTGGCGCATTCAATGACTACATGAACAAAGCGATTGTATTGTTAAAAGCAGGAGATATGAAAGGCCTTGAGCAATTGAAAGAAGAGGGGAAAGCCCTTCAAGATAAAGGAGCATATATTAAGGACAATGTAAGTGAGGATGACAAAGCCTTATTGGAAGATTACCTTAAGATAAAAGCCATGGAAATGCTCTCTGCATCAGGTTTAGATCAATTGGGTGACAAAATAGAAAAATCATTAACAAAAGAATAAAAATTAATATTACTTTTGCACTCCGTTTTTGAGAAGCGGATATTTTTTAACAATTACAAAGCTAAATTAATTTTATGCCAGTAAAAATCAGATTACAAAGACACGGTAGATCAAAAAGACCTTTCTACCATATTATCGTTGCCGATTCAAGAAATAAGCGTGATGGTAAATTTATTGAACGAATTGGGGATTACAATCCACTAACTGTGCCAGCTACAATCAACTTAGATGTTGACAAAGCCTTTAAATGGGTGATGGATGGTGCGCAACCCACGAATACCGCAAAAAAAGTACTAACCTTTAAAGGAGTTCTATATAAGAAGCACCTTCAAAGAGGCGTTACTAAAGGTGCCTTCGATCAAGATGAAGCAGACAAACTTTATGCGGAATGGGTTGAAGCTAAGATGACTAAAGTTCAAGCTAGATTAGAAAAAGAACTTCAAAAAATTGAAGAGAAGCGTACGAAGAGAAATACTGAAGAAGCAACTAAACGTTCCGCTAAATTGGTAGCTAAAGCTGAAGCTGAAGCTGCTGTTGAAGCTGAAGCTGTGGCTGCTGAAGCAGCTAAACTAGCTGAAGAAGCTGGTGTTGAAGAAGCTACTGAAACAGCTCCGGCTGAAGAAACTACTCAAGAAGCTCCGGCTGAAGAGGCTACTGAAGAAGTTCCGGCTGTAGAAGCTGCTCCTGAAGAGACTACTGAAGAAGCTCCGGCTGAAGATGTTGCTCCTGAAGAGACTCCGGCTGAAGAGACTACTGAAGAAGCTCCGGCTGAAGATGTTGCTCCTGAAGAGACTACTGAAACAGCTGAAGAAGAAAAAACAGAAGAATAATCTTCATATAATTTCTATTAAAGCCATCCGCTAAGCAGTGGATGGCTTTTTTGTTTTGTCATAAATCCATAACTTAGCGAGGCTGGTCAATTAAAAAAACTTGGCCAAATTAAACAGCCTCATACTATCCGTGCAAAGTTCTTCCCCTACATATCAGATTTTTCCAAAACTAATTTCTATTGGTTATGTTCAAAAAACCTTAGGATTTAAAGGTCAAATTCATGTTCAGTTGGATTGTCCACCGAAGCAGAACAACGAAAAACCTGCTTTCGTTTGGTTTTTGCAGTTTGGCAAACCCGTCCCATTTCAAGTAATTGGCTACCAAGTCGAGTCAGGAGGTAAAGTTAAAATGCAATTGGAGGACATTGATGAAGAACAAGGTGCACTGGCTTTGAAAAATTTAACTTGCTTAATCGAAGAGGAACTCTACGATAAATATTTTGAGACTATAGAAAGCTATGATTACCTTTTTGGTTTTATGGTTATTGATAATCAAGACGGCGAGTTAGGCTTGGTCGAAGATGTGCTTGAAAATGAGAATGGCCATGATAATCTTTTGGTGTTTCATAAAAATAAAGAAATATACATTCCTTTTGTTGAACCTATCATCATCAAGATCGATGAACTTAACAAAAAAATATATTGCAGCTTACCCGAAGGACTAATAAACCTATATCTTAAATAGAATTTTTAAGTCAATGAATATTATCATAATAACAGCATTACCTAAGCTATTAGAAAGCCCATTGAGTCACAGCATTATGCAGCGCGCTCAAGACAAAGGCTTATTGAATGTAACGCTCATAAACTTAAGGAAATACGGCATCGGTAAACACCAGCAAATAGACGATTATCAGTTTGGTGGTGGTGCCGGCATGGTCATGAGTTGCGAGCCACTTGCGCGATGCATTGAGGAATTAATGGCTACGCATCAGTTTGATGAAATCATCTACCTAACGCCTGACGGATTGCCTTATAAACAGCAAACAGCTAACACTTTATCCCTTCAAAAGAATTTATTATTGATCTGCGGACATTACAAGGGTATTGATGAGCGAATCAGAGAAAAGTATGTGACGATGGAGATCTCTATTGGAGACTATGTGCTTTCTGGCGGAGAACTTGCTGCGGCAGTTCTTGTCGATAGTATTGGTCGATTATTACCCGGTGTTTTAAGTGATGAGACTTCTGCCCTATTTGATTCTTTTCAAGATCAGTTATTAGCCCCACCTGTCTACACCAGACCTCGTGATTGGCAAGGCATGAAAGTACCCGATATTCTGTTGAGCGGAAATGATGGAGCGATTGACGATTGGCGCTATGAACAAAGCCTAAAACGGACAAAAAAAAGACGTCCGGACATTTTAGAGGACAATGAAGAATAATTTGTGCGCATCATAGTATTTTATTCACAAATAAAATTTATCTTTGCACTCCGAAATTAATCTATATCATGGAAAGAGAAATAAAATTAGTACAGGATTCATTTGTGAGAAAAGAAGATATTCCAAGCTTCAAAGCTGGGGACAATGTTTCTGTATCTTATAGAATTATTGAAGGCGGTAAAGAGCGTATTCAAATATTTAAAGGAGATGTAATCAATGTAAGAGGTGCAGGAACCGATAAAATGTTTACGGTTAGAAAAATGTCTAACGGAATCGGCGTTGAAAGGGTTTTTCCCATTCACACTCCTTTCATCGAGGAAATCAAAGTTAACAAGGTCGGTAAAGTTAGAAGAGCTAAATTGTTCTACTTGCGTGATTTAACTGGTAAATCAGCTAGAATTAAAGAGAAGCGTTAATCAGCGTTTCTTCATACTCTATATTAAAAAAAACCCTTGCTTTTGGCAAGGGTTTTTTAGTTTAAACTGATTTGTTTGTGAATAGCGATAAACTAGGCTAAAAGAGATAAAAGCGATAGCAAGCATACAAGTATGGGTAAAGCTGCTCTAATGGCATTAAAAATAGCCTTGAAGAAAAAAACTGACGCCCTACATAAGGTTTTATTTCCCCAATACTTTGTCCAGCAGTTCAAAGAATTCTCGATAATCTGATATATTATCGTGCTGCGCTTCTTGAACGGGAATAAAATAAGTTTCATTCTTTGCTTCTTGAGCTAATTTGTTGCCACTTGAGAAGGCAACTATTTTGTCTTCTACCCCATGCATGATGAATATTGGATAGTTGACTTGGTTAATATAAGAATAGCTCTCAAATTTAAAACGAAGAAGCAATTTTAATGGGAATATAGGGGCAATTTTACCAGCTATATCAGCAATACTATAAAAGGGAGATTCCAGAATTAAAGCTTTAGCCTTCCGTTGAGCAGCCAATTGCAGTGCAACTCCAGTTCCAATTGATCGGCCATATATAACAAGATTTTCTTTTGGGTAAGTTTCACTAACCTGATCAAAGACAAAGCATGCATCATTCACCATATTCTGCTCACTCAGTTTGCCTTTACTCTTCCCATATGTTCTGTAATCGAGTATAAGCAAATCATAGCCTCTAGAGATGAAATCTGAATAGACCCAACCCCAATCACGCAAACTCCCTGCATTCCCATGCAAATAAAAGACTAAACCTTTAGAGTCTTTGGCACTAAACTTAAGGGTATGAATACAGCCATTATTGGGAGTTTCATACCATTTTTCTTCATACGGGTAATTGAAGTCATACACAAAATCTTGCGCAGTGCTCCTTGGATGAAAGAGAAATGATTCCTGATAAAAATAAAAAAATAAGCAAGCGCCTAAATAGACGAGGGTAAAAAATAGAATTAGAAGAATACAGTTAATCAATATATTTCTTTAACAATAGCATCAAATCTGCCATACGACTAGCATATCCCATCTCATTGTCGTACCACGCTATTAATTTAACTAATCTTCCTTGAACTGCAACTAAATCTCCTTGAAAAATACAGGAATAAGAAGAACTAATGATATCTGAAGAAACTAATGGCTCTTCTGTATATTGTAATACTCCGCCATAACTGCCTGCTGCAGCTTCTCGAAATGCCTGTTTAATTGAATCTACACTAACTTCCTTCTCTACCAAAAGGGTGAAATCTGTTAGCGAGCCCGTCACGACAGGAACTCGATTAGCGATACCATCCAACTTCCCGCTCAACTCAGGAATAACCCATCCAACAGCCTTCGCAGCACCAGTAGATGTAGGTATTATCGAATCTCCCGCTGCTCTAGCTCGGCGAAGATCACTGTGCGGGGAATCCTGCAAATTCTGATCGGAAGTGTAGGCGTGCACGGTATTAATAAAACCGCTTTCAATGCCAAAATTATCCAGCATTATTTTCGCCATGGGTGCCAAACAGTTCGTGGTACAAGATGCATTAGATATAATATTGTCATCTGCTGTTATATCTCCTTCATTGACGCCCAAAACAATCGTTTTGATATCAGCAGTTGCTGGAGCAGAAATAACTACTTTTTTGGCTCCTGCTGTAATATGAATCATTGCCTTTTCTGTGGTTCGATAGAAGCCTGTGCATTCTGCTACTACATCGACCTCCAGTCTTTCCCAAGGCAAATTAGATGCATCCCTTTCAGCAAATAGTGGAATGTATCGACCATCCACAATAATATGCTTATCATCGAAACTAACTTCGTGGTTGAATTTTCTGTGAGCAGTATCATATTGAAGTAAATGAGCCAATGTTTTTGGATCAGTTAAATCGTTAATAGCTACAATTTGGGCATTTTTGTTATCGATTAACCTTCTAAATGTTAATCTTCCGATTCTTCCGAATCCGTTTATCGCAATTTTCATAATTTCTTTTTTATATACTCAATATTTCAATCAGTTTCATCATTTCATCGTTTATGCGATGATTTTCTTTAATTGCTTTCTCTAATGGGGTGAAGACCATTTTTTCATTCAATACACCGACCATTACATCACTCTTCCCTGCTTTTAGAGCCTCAATTGAACCCACACCTAAACGGCTAGCCAACAACCTGTCATAGGCACTAGGTGGCCCTCCTCGCTGTACATGGCCTAGAACAGTTACTTTGATGTCAAAAGAATCGTCCATTAACTGCAATTGTTGAGCCAATTCTTGAGCATTGCCATTTTTGTTTCCTTCCGAAACAATTACAATATTGCTCGATTTTCTTTTTTGTGCTCCCAATTTAATTTTGGCTAGAAGCGCTTCTGGTTCAGTATGTTTTTCGGGAAGCATTACAGCTTTGGCTCCACTAGCTATCGCACAACGTAAGGCAATAAATCCAGCATCTCTTCCCATCACTTCAATAAGAAATAATCGATTATGCGAAGTTGCAGTATCCCTGATTCTATCTATAGCTTGAATAGCTGTATTCGATGCCGTATCAAAACCAATCGTATAATCCGAACCAAAAATATCATTGTCGATGGTTCCTGGTATACCAATAACCGGAATTCCAAATTCTTTATTGAAAACATGAAGACCTGTAAATGTCCCATCCCCACCTATACCTATCAAAGCATCAATTTTGTGCTTTTGAAGATTATTGTAGGCTTGCTTTCTTCCTTCCTTCGTCCTAAACGCTTCCGATCGAGCACTCTTAATAATAGTGCCTCCCTTATCTACAATTCTTGCAACAGAACGCTCATCTAGGGGGATGAAGTCATCATCAATCATTCCTTCATACCCTCGGTAAATACCTTCTACCTCTAATTGATAGTAACGAGCTGCACGAACAACTGCTCGAAGTGCGGCGTTCATACCTGGTGAGTCACCTCCTGAAGTGAATACTGCTATTTTTGATAGTTTCATAGATTAAAGCTACAAGATTTACTTTTAAATTTGACTCAACTTTATATTAGTGTAATTATTACACTAAGTCAAATCTAATAAAAAAAAAGGACACTGAGTTAAGCCATTGTCCTTTTTCTCCAAATATTTTTTATTGTTTCGCACTAACAGCTATGAAGCTTAACTCAAAATCATCGTAAATAGTTTTATCGCCAAGGTCTTCGAAGAACTTTCCTGATCCATATCTAATATCATACATTGTTCTGTCCACAAGCATAGAACCCGAAAGCGTCACTATACCTTCATTTTCGATAACCTCGTAAGGAAATTCAATTGGATGAGTGATATCCTTTATAGTTAAACTACCAAACGCAATTGCTTCATCCGTTGAACCGTCAATCTTTAATGTAGCTGTAGGAAATTCACTTGTATGAAAGAAATCCTTAGAATTTAAATGTCCCGTTAGCTTAGTATTCATCGCCTCATCCTTAATATCTTCAACCACGATAGTAGTCAGATCTGCATAAGCAACACCCCCAGTTAACTTGCCATTGGAAAAACTAAATTTACCATTGGTTAAAGCGATAGTACCGAAGTGCTCACCAGTGACTTTTTTCCCTTTCCAATTCAAAATAGAATTTTCTTTGTCGAGATAGAATCCACCCGTGATAGGCTCTTCCATTGCTACATTCTCCTCTACCGATACTTCTTCTATCGATGTATCTTGCTTACATGCACAGAGTGTAACTAGCGCAAATACCGTTATTGCGACTAAACTTAAGTTGATTTTTTTCATGATTTTTTTTGGATTTAATTAACTGTTAAACACCCCTAATAGGCAATAAGTTCATTCAATAAAATATGAGTAGAAACCTTCCCCAAACTAAAAAAGAGACGCAAATACATCTCTTTTTTTGTAGAACCTTTCTGTCGACTAGAAATGGACTAAAGTATCTTTCTTGTTGGTCTTACGTATATTTACGGGACCCCTAAAAAAAAGTTACAAATCCATCAATATTTTTTTTCCATAGCAATGAAATCGCATAAACTTTTAAAACGGTTATCTGCAATAGCATACCGCGGATCTGTAAAATCATGAGGGGCTGGAATAGCTATACACTTCATTTTTGCTGCCTTTGCCGCTATCACCCCATTTACAGAATCCTCAAAAACTAAACATTCTTCTGGAGCAATTCTTAAATAATTTGAAGCACTTAAAAATACCGCAGGATGTGGTTTGCCAAATTCTTCAAATTCTGCAGAACACATGACTTTAAAGTACTTTTCAATATCTAAGGTATCCACCACACTTTGAATAATCCCCATAGGAGAAGATGAAGCTAAAGCAATGGGAATTTGTTGCGCTTTAAAGAACTCTAAGGTATCTATAACTCCAGGCAGCAATTGACCTTTACGCTCAACTTGCTCTTGCACACTCGCCAAAATATCAATTTCCAATTGGCCAAAGTTTGGGTTGACCATATCAAAATGATTTGTCCAATATTTAACTACCTCATCATTGCGCATCCCCATAGTCTCATAAAGCATTTGATCGGTCAAAGAACAATCTAGCTTTTTAAATGCTGCAATTTCAGCTATTCTCCAAAATGGCTCTGAATCAATCAATAGACCATCCATATCCATAATTACTCCATTAATCATTTGCTAAGTATTTAAATTGTTGGGCTATTTTATATATTTCTTCTTTCGTAATATTTTCCATTTGAGGCACTCGGCCTAAGAATTTTAACTTGGTGTAATTCAGAATAAAATCCTCACCAGGGGCATATATATCTCCACAAAAAATAACTCCCTTGATTGAAACATCCCTGTCTTTTAGCACTTCAACACTCATCAGGCTATGGTTGATACTACCTAAATAATTATTCATTACTAATATGAGCTCGCAAGGCAACTGTTCAATTAGATCGACAACTAAGTCTTCCTTATTTAATGGAACCATTAAGCCGCCCGCACCTTCAATAATTAAATGATTAGCTGTGGCTGGTTTTTTTAGGGAATCAAGCTTAATATCAATACCGTCAAGCTCAGCTGCATAATGCGGAGAAACAGGAGTTTGTAAAGCAAAGGTGTTCTCATGAAACTTGGATTGAGTATTGCTTATCATTTGAAACACTTTATCGCTGTCACTGTTGGTTAAATCTCCAGCCTGTATTGGTTTCCAATAATCTGCCTGAAGAGCCTCCACCAAAACAGCAGAAACAATAGTCTTACCTACATCTGTCCCAATACCACTTACGAAATAATTTTTAACTGACTTGTTTATCATAATTCAATAACTGCTTGTTTATAGATTGTATTAATCCAATAATTTGCTCTTCCCTATGGTCACTATGAATACAAATTCGAATGCGCTCCTTTCCTTCTGGAACCGTTGGAGCGACAATTGGACGGACATCAAAACCATCCAATTGCACCTGACTACAAACAGCCTTCACACGTCTATTTCCAGGGATAACAACACATTGAATTGGGCTTAAACTAGGAATCACCGTTAGCGCTGAATAGTCTTGTAATTTTAATTTAAATAAACTTACTAACTTGTTCAATTTAAATATATTATGTTTACTTTTTGACAATTTGTCATACGCCTTTTTTATCGTTAAAACTTGATGGGGAGATGGTGCAGTCGTATAAATAAAGGCGCGAGAATAGTTGATTAAAAAGTCTTTCAAAAACCCACTTCCTAAAACAATTGCGCCGTGACATCCAAGGGCTTTTCCAAAAGTCATTACACGAGCAAACACTTTTTCTTCAAGACCTAATTCCACCACCTTGCCCTGCCCTACTTCTCCAAAAATTCCATTGCTATGTGCTTCATCTACAATGAGTGCTGCATTGTATATTTCACAAAGTTCAGCAACTGCTCTCAAGGGCGCTACATCGCCGTCCATAGAATAAACAGCTTCTACCGCGACATACACATTCCCTTTAGCGCGTTTCAATCGACTTTCTAGATCTGCGGTATCATTATGCTTAAAGGAGTATGAATTTGCCCTACCCATTCTTAGACCATCTCGAATGGAGGCGTGTATTAACTCATCGTACAATACCGTATCTCCTCGATACGGAAGCGCAGCAAACAAGCCAATATTGGCGGTATATCCTGAATTATATATTAAGCCAGCAGGAGCTATATGAAATGCAGCCAAACTATTTTCCAAATCAACAATAGCTGCAGAAGTCCCCGTAATCGTCCTTGCTCCACTACTCCCATTTACCTGTATTTGCTCTCCATTCATCAATTCTTCATTTACAGCATGATGAATTTCTGGATCTTTCGCAAAACCCAAGTAGTCATTGGAGCAAAAATCAATCTCCCCTCCATTGACTCTAAAACTTCTAAAAGCGTCCTTTTCCTTGCGCTCCGTAATTTTATCTATCAAGTATTGTTCTACTGCCTTTGTCATATAGGAATAATATTGAGTACAAATGTACAACTGCTTTAACAAAACATCATACTCTGAATTGGCAAACTTGTGCGCAATCAAAGTTCCTTGAATAATTATAACTTTACTTGATGAATAAAAAAATGGAAGCGAGTGAATTAGTGCTAAATGAGGATGGTAGTGTTTATCACCTTCACCTTAAGCCTGAGAATATTGCTGATGATATTATTATTGTTGGTGACCAAGATCGTGTTAAAGAGGTTAGTAGGCACTTTGACTCTATTGAATTTAAAACCAATAAACGAGAATTCGTAACGCATACGGGATACATAGGTAAAAAACGACTAACGGTATTATCTACTGGTATCGGAACTGACAATATCGACATTGTATTCAACGAACTTGATGCTTTGGTTAATATCGATCTTGAAACCCGTCTAGCTAAAACAAGTTTAAAATCATTAAACATTATTCGTATTGGAACGTCCGGATCTTTGCAGAAAGATATTCCTATTGATAGCATCTTACTTTCCAGCCATGGATTAGGATTAGATGGCCTAATGAATTTTTATCAAGGCATGAATACTGCTGAAGAAGAAGAAATCTTGAAGAAAATAAATACACAAGTTGAACTGCCCCTCACACCCTCATTGACCGCAGCAAGTCAGGATTTACTGAATCTATTTAAAGGTGAAGACCTGCATTATGGAATCACGTTAACATCAACGGGATTTTATGGGCCGCAAGGCCGAACACTGCGATTAAAACCAAGCATTGATAATTTTATTGAGGATTTATCCAAGCTGCACTTTGGCGCGCATCGCGTTACCAATTTAGAAATGGAAACCTCTGGCATTTATGGCCTAGGAAGATTATTAGGACATAAGTGTTTATCTGTTAATGCGATTCTTGCCAATAGACAGGCCTTGACATTCAGCAAAGATTCTAAAGCTATTGTTGAGAAAGCTATTCTACTCACACTTGAAAAATTAGCCTAGAAGCGATCTACCCTTCGGTCATTTCTTCTTTCAGAAAGCGGATAAACTTTGTTATCGCTATTCCTCTGTGGCTAATAATATTCTTTTGTTGATCGGCCATATCTGCAAAGACCTTACTGAAACCTGCAGGTTTAAAAATAGGGTCATAGCCAAAGCCTCCTTCACCCATCTTATCCGAGGTGATAACTCCACGAATAATTCCTTCAAAAGTATGAATAACGCCATTCGCTGAAATAAAAGTAGCAACCGTCTTAAATTGAGCAGACCTATCGCTTTCATCTTTTAAGTTTTTCAGTAAAAGATTCATATTCTTCTCAGCGTTAGCACCATCTCCTGAGTATCTCGCAGTTCGCACACCCGGTTCTCCATTCAAAGCGAAAACTTCAAGACCTGTATCCTCAGCTAATACAGGCTTCTTGTATATGTCAAAAATAGTTTTTGCTTTTAACAAACTATTCCCTTCTATAGTTGATTTCGTTTCTTCGATTTCATCTTTAAAGTTAATTTCTTTCAAACTTAGGACCATAATATCATCGGGCAACAAGGATCTAACTTCCCGCAATTTATTCGCATTACTGGTAGCAAATATAATTTCCATCATTTAAACATTTCTTGGAGTGAGTTCCATAAGCTAGCTTTGAGTTGCTTATTGGAGTATATATCTAGTACATCGTTTACTAGAAGAAGCTTGAATTGATTGAATGGATAAACCCGATAATTGGATAACTCAGCATTTATATTTAAGTCTTTAGGTTCTGCGCCAAATACCACCACATGTTTAGCTTTGTATTTCGCTTGTAAATCATTTAAAAAAATACCATCGGAGTGCACAATTAAATATTCTACTTGGGCTTTATCTAATTTCAAGGCCAAGGCAATTTTGTCAAGCATTTGTAAAAGTTCAGGTTGTAGATCCACATCTAAGAATAAAACAAAAATTAACTCTGCGGCAATTGCATCCTTATGAAGTACAGCATTTGCCGCGCTATCTGGCAATCGATATAGCTTTGTATTTTTATATAATGCAGTCATATTTATTTTAATTATCTGTAGTCACGCAATAAACCAAACAAAAGATGCGTCTAAAATTTCGTACCTTTGCAAGAATTAAAGCAAACATAATGAATTATCAAATTAAAGTTAACAAAACATCTGAAAGTCGGTTGAGCAAGGAAGATTTTAGTAAGCTTGGGTTTGGTAAAATATTTTCTGATCACATGTTTGTTGCGGACTACGAAAATGGTAAATGGGGTGATTTTAGAATTGTTCCCTTTGACTATTTACCAATGCATCCAGCAATGTCTTCTATTCATTATGGGCAATCAATTTTTGAAGGATTGAAAGCACGAAAAAACGATAAGAATGAAATTGTTATTTTTCGACCAGAGAAGAATTTAGAAAGATTGAATCGTTCTGCTGTGCGTATGGCAATGCCACAAATATCAGAAGAATTATTTTTTCAAGCTTTGGATGAATTATTGAAATTAGATAATCAATGGATTCCTGATGCGGAAGGAACCTCTCTATACATTAGACCTTATGTATTTGCAACTGATGAATTTATTGGAATTCGTCGATCATCTAAATATAAGTTTATCATTTTCACCTCACCTGTCGCCTCTTATTATAGTGGACCGGTTAAGGTTTATGCGAGTGACGATTATGTTCGTGCATTCCCAGGTGGAACTGGATTTGCTAAAACTGCAGGAAATTATGCTAGAGCTATTCAGCCTGTTGAAGAAATCAATAAAAGAGGCTATCAGCAGATCTTATGGCTTGATGGAATTCATAAAAAATTCTTACAAGAAATAGGTACTATGAATATCTTTATAGTGATTGATGGTAAAGTAGTTACCCCGTCTTTAGAAGAAGGCACTATTTTACCTGGTGTAACTCGGGACAGCGTGATTACGCTGCTCAAAGAATGGGGTATTCCCGTTGAGGAACGTCCAATATCCATTGATGAAGTCACTGATGCTCACAAATCGGGTCATTTGGAAGATGCTTTTGGTGCGGGTACTGCAGCAACAATTTCACCTATAATGGCTATTGGGTATAAGGATGATGAATTTTCACTTCCTCCAATCGAAGATCGCAAGATATCATCCCGCTTGTTAAAAGCGATTACTTCTATTAAAAATGGTGAAATTGAAGATACCCATCAATGGCTGCGTGTATTGAGTCTAGCAAGCGTATAAGCTCCAGTTATTTCTTTGCTAAATTCCAGATTTCATCCATTTCCTCAAGGCTCATATCTTGAAGATTTTTGCCTTGTTTTTTTGCCGTCTTTTCGATGAACTCAAATCGGTATTTAAATTTCCTGTTAGTCCCTTCTAATGCGGCCTCTGGATCTATTTTTAAATATCTAGCATAATTAATTAATGCAAATAACAAATCTCCAAACTCATCCTGTATCTGCTCTTTACTGCCTTGCTCCACAGCTTCGACTAACTCTTTATTTTCTTCCTCAACTTTATCCCAAACTTCCGTAATAGTATCCCACTCAAAACCAACCTTGGCAGTTTTTTCTTGAAGCCTAAATGCTTTATTAATTGCTGGCATTGATGAAGGCACACCTTCCAAGATAGATGTCTTTCCCTCTTTCAATTTAAGTTGCTCCCAATTCCTAAGTACTTCTTCTTCTGTTTCCGCTTTCACGTCGCCATAAATGTGCGGGTGTCGATGTATTAGCTTATCGCATACACTATTCAAAACATCTGCTACATCAAACTGACCTTCCTCCTCTCCTATTTTTGAATAAAAAATAAGGTGTAGAAATAAATCTCCTAGTTCTTCTTTTATTCCAGCAGAATCTTCCTTCAAAATTGCATCACTTAATTCATATACTTCCTCTATGCTTAAATTCCTTAATGATGCAGTGGTTTGTTTTTTATCCCATGGACATTTTTCACGTAAATCATTCATTATATCCAGCAAGCGCTGAAAAGCTTCTAATTTTTTATTCATACCACGAAGATAAATAATTTGAAGCCCCGTAGAAACTATTAACGAGAGAGATTTGTTATCTTTGCATTATGAATACTTTTCTTCCCATGATGTTCGTGTGCATCGCGATTTTTGCATTCTTTGTAGCAGCTCTTGGTATTCGAATGTTCTTCGATAGCAAAGCAGAATTTAGAGGTGGCTGTGCTTCAAACAATCCTATGTTGCGCAATGAAATTGGAGAATGCACCGTTTGTGGTAGTATTCCCGAAGGTGATTGTGAAGTACCCACAGCAGAAGATCTACCGAGAATAGGATAGTTTTTGGTTTTACGCGAAGTCGCGGATTCGCAATGAATCCGAAAGATGTATTCTTATAAAACTATTAAATCTTCTTGGTGTCCAACTTAGAGAAAATCCAACCAAAGATCATCGCTACTGCAAATGATGGTGCAAGCACATCCAGCGCTTGAAAGTACGGTCCTACTCCTTCTAAATTCTGAAAAACAAACTTGATAACTATTACAGATAAAAATCCTGCTATCATTGATGCAATAGCTCCTTTCTCTGTATAGCCTTTCCAAAAAAGAGATAAAATTATAACGGGACAAAATGTGGCTGCAATACCTGACCAACCAAATATAATCACCCAAAACACTTGCCGTTCAGGAGATAAGATGGCGATAGTCATAGCTATAGCTAATGCAATTAGTGCCATTACAATGGTTACAATTCTAGATAATTTAGTTAAGTCTTCATCTTTTATTTCTGGATGAAATATTTTTTGGTAAAAATCTCTTGTTATCGCGCTAGATGCAATAATTAACAATGAATCGATGGTAGACATAATAGCAGATAAAACGATAGCTACATAAATGGCTACAAGCACATAAGGCAGAAAGTTTTCTGTCATTAATTTTAAAACGTCAGTTGCTCCTATTCCAAAAATAGCTTCAGGGTCTTGACCACTTTTCGTGAACAAAACCCTAGCGAGAATACCTATAGTTACAGCTGCAGCATCAGTAAGAAAAGTAAAAGCTAAGGCCACCCATTTCCCCTTATCAATCTCTTCTTCATTTCGTATTGACATAAAGCGAACATATACCTGTGGCGATCCTAGGAATCCTAAACCTATCATAGAGAATCCTAAAATAGTAAACACGTTCATCCATACATCTTCATGTCCTCCCCAGATGTCGGTCAAAGCTGGATCTATCGCATTTAGTCCACTTATTATGCCCTGACCATGATCCATAGAAAACCAAACAACAATTGGCAATAAAACCAGTCCAAAGAACATTAACAAACCTTGAAACATATCTGACCATACAGCTGCAACAAAGCCTCCTATAAAAATATAAACCAGAACAATACCAAAACCAAGAAGTGCACCGGCAAAGTAATTCATCCCCAATAAAGACTCAAAAGCAATACCTGTTGCATCAATTTGGGAGCTAACATAAATGATGACGAATATCGACAAAACGGAAGCCGAGAGTATGCGAAGCGTATTGGTCGTTGACTTAAAATGGCTCTGCAAGTAATCTGGGATAGTAATCGCATCGTAACTATCTGATTTGCGTTTAAAGAGCTTTGCCATAAAAAACCAGGAAATGAAAACGCCTAAAACTTCACCTAAGACGACCCAATAACCTGACATACCAGCTAAGGCTCCCATTCCAGTTAGTCCTATAAGCAGCCAACCGGATTCGCCTGTTGCTCGAGCTGAAAATGCCACCGCCCAAAAGCCCATATTCTTCCCGCCTACATAGAAGTCGCTCATGCTCTTTACTTTTCGAGAAGCAAATATTCCAATTAAAAATAAAATGGCAACATATATGGCTAGTACAACAACTTTTGTAATCATAGGATTATATTAATTTAGGTGAAGATAGGTTTTTTGAGCCGGAAGTTTATTCCATGATATGTTACGAACAAAGTGCTACTTGTATTAATTATTCCTGTGTGAAAATTCTCAAAATGAATTGTGCTATGAGCTTATTCAATACCATGAGCTTGTCTATTCAACAATCATCTCTTCAAATCCCTTGGTTTGTTTTACCTTTAGTTGACCTGCCTCATCCGAATAAATTAGGTAGCCCTCTAATTCGGGATGATTGAGCAGAAAGTCGAAGCAAGTATCAATACCCATAACCATACAAGCTGTCGCGTAGGCATCGGCAGACATGCAGTTATCTGCTATGATGCTTGCGCTAAGAAGATTACTTATCTCTGGATAACCCGAGGATGGATTTATGATATGGACCACCTTTAGACCGTTATCCAAGATTTTAAAATTTCTATAATTTCCAGAGGTTGCCATCGCTCTATTCTCTAATTGCATGACTTCAAAAATAGATCGACTTTCCTCATTGGGTTCTTCAATACCCAATCTCCAATATACTTCGTCTGCATTTTTACCTTTACAAACCACTTCTCCTCCTATTTCCACCATATACCTTTCATAGTTCATGCGCTCAAGCAGATTAGCTACCTGATCAACACCATATCCCTTGGCGATAGCAGAGAAGTCTAATTGCATGCACCCTGAAGTATCTCTAATGTATACATCATGGCTGTTTATGCAGTTCAATAATGAATCAACACTTAAACTATCCTTAGCAAGTAAATTGCGTTTGTCATAATCACCAAAACCCCAGAAATCAATAAGCGGCTTAACAAAGACGTTAAACTGCCCATTAGTCACTCTCATAATTTCTAAGCTGCGTGTTAAATTTTCTTTGAAATGGGATTGATGAATCTCATTTCCATCTTCAATCCAAAATCCTTCTTGGTTGGATCGCGCAATCACAGAACTATCTATGTATGTGCTAACCCCCATATTTACATCATGAAGTAAACTATCAATTTTAAGTAAAACTGCAGTTTCATCTATTTCCAATGAATCACTTATAATTTTCACCATTCCATAAGTCCCCATCGTTCCGAACTGTATTTCGGCTGTATGAATTACTGGCTCCCGCTGGCAAGCGATGAAAAATAAACTAGCAATGAAAATGAATATAAAGGGCTTCATGATGCAAAGATACTTACTTATTTAAAGAGTTGCTTGATTGAAGTAGATCGGATACAACAAGACAATACAATTTAAATGTAACTTTCGGGAAGGATAGATTCATTTATAAGTGATGGCTAGGATTTCTACCAACAAAAAATCCCGCTAATGCGGGATTTTAACTTGTAATGCTTTAATCTAATACTTATCCGCCAAAATCATCGAAGGCGACTTGATCTTCTGGAATGCCCCAATCATCAGCCATTTTGATAACAGATTGATTCATCATTGGCGGTCCACAGAAATATAATTCTAAATCTTCTGGTGCGTCGTGCTTACTTAAAAATTCCTGAATTACAACATTATGCACAAAGCCTTTAAACCCATCACCATTTGGATCGCTCAAATCTTTTTTCAATGTCCAATTATCCTCTGGCATTGGATTATCTAAGGCAATAGCAAAGGTAAAGTTGGGAAATTGCTTTTCGATTTCTCTAAATTCCTCTATGTAGAATAACTCTTTTTTCGTTCTTCCTCCATAGAAGAAAGTTACTTTTCTATTTGTTTTTAAAGTATGGAACAAGTGATATAAGTGAGAACGCATTGGCGCCATTCCCGCTCCACCACCTATGTACAACATCTCTGCATCAGTTTCCTTGATAAAAAATTCACCATAAGGACCTGATATAGTTACTTTATCACCAATTTTTCTAGAGAAAACGAATGAAGAACAAATACCAGGATTGATAGCTTGATAACCATCCCACTTTCTAGAACCATCAGCATTTTTACCCCATTTGAATGGTGGTGTAGCAATACGAATTGTTAAAGAAACTATATTCCCTTCTGCTGGGTGATTCGACATGGAGTAAGCTCTGAAAACTTCTTCTTTATTCACCATTTTTAAGTCCCACATTTTGAACTGATCCCAATCGCCTTGGAACTTATCAGGAGTATCATGGTATTTAGGATGAGCAGTAATGTCAAAATCTTTAAAATCTACATCAACTTTTGGCACATCTACTTGAATATAACCACCTGCTTCAAAATCTAAAGTTTCTCCTTCAGGCAATTTTACAATAAACTCTTTAATAAAAGTAGCCACATTATAATTAGAGACGACTTCACATTCCCACTTTTTAATTCCGAAAACTTCTTCCGGGATTTCTATGGTCATATCATTCTTTACTTTCACCTGACAAGCCAAACGTTTTTTCTCTTGTACTTCCTTTCTAGTTAGGTGATTCATCTCTGTAGGCAGTGTATCGCCACCACCTTCTGGGATATGACATTCACACATGGCACAAGTACCACCTCCACCACAAGCAGATGGCAAGAAGATACCTTCTTCTGAAAGTACGTTTAGTAATGAGGATCCTGGCTTAGCGGTAATTTGCTTACCCCCATTCAAGGTTAACACTACATCTTCATCAGAAACTAACTGAGATTTTGCAAACAATAATCCACCTGCTAAAATCATCAAGATTAACATGAATATTGAAATACTTGCTCCTAAAAAAACTAGATCTACTAAGAATATCATTCTTTAAATTTTTCTATTATTAATATTATAATTTAATACCCATTAATCCCATAAATGCAAGCCCCATAAGACCTGTAATGATGAAAGCCATCCCTAAACCTCTTAAAGGAGCAGGAATTGCAGAATATTTAATTTTTTCTCTAATTGCCGCTAAGGCAACGATTGCTAAAAAGAAACCGAAACCACTACCGATACCAAACACTGTACTTTCGGCAAGGTTGTATTCTTTCGCAATCATAAATAATGTTCCCCCTAATATTGCACAGTTTACTGTAATCAATGGTAAAAAGATACCTAAAGACATGTACAAGGCTGGTGAAAACTTTTCAATTAACATTTCTACTAGCTGCACCAATGCAGCAATAACTCCAATATAAATAATGAGTCCTAGAAATTCAAAACTTTGATTTTCTAATGCAGGACTTAACCATGTTAACGCTCCTTCGACCAATAATGTTTCTCGAATGACCCAGTTTATAGGCGCTGTGATTGCCAAAACAAAGATTACAGCTGCTCCTAGACCTACAGCTGTCTTAACTGTCTTAGAAACTGCCAAATAAGAACACATCCCTAAAAAATAGATCAGTACCATATTTTCTACGAAAGCTGCCTTTACAAATATATTTATTAAATCACCCATGATTTACGTGTTTTAAATTATCAAGTTTATTTATGAAATATCTACCAATTCTGTATTTCTACTTCTTTGAATCCAAATTAGAATACCTAAAATAAATATTGACGAAATCGGCAATACCATTAATCCGTTATGGAAGAAATCATTAAAAAATCCATGTTTTAAAAATTCTGCACCATGCTTAGCTTCTTCACCAAAAATAGTGAAACCTAATAATGCGCCTGTTCCAAACAATTCACGGATAGCTCCAACAATTAATAGAACCAATCCATATCCCAAACCATTCCCTATACCATCTAAAAAGGCAGGCATGGGCTTGTTTGCTAAGGCAAAGGCTTCTAGTCTACCCATGATGATGCAATTGGTAATAATCAAACCTATATAAACGGAGAGTTCCTTACTTAAATCATATGAAAACGCTTTAAGGAAAATACTAACTAAGGTCACCAAGAATGCAATCACTACTAATTGCACAATCATTCGAATTCTACTTGGAATATAATTTCGAAGTGAAGAAATCGTCAAGTTAGAAAAAGCAGCAACCATTGTAACTGCGACACCCATTACTAAGGCATTTTTTATATTTCCAGAAACCGCTAAGGCAGAACAAATACCCAATACTTGCACTGTTATTGGATTGTTGTCACTTAATGGATCTGTAAGTAATTGTTTTGTCTTTACATCACTCATGATAATTGCTTTATTTGCTTATATAATTAATGTAATTATCCTTGGTTTTTTTAACCATAGCATGAATACCGTCAGTAGTAATTGTCGCACCTGCTAAACCATCTACCCCTTTACTATTTTTAGGAAGCTTACCTGCTTTGTAAACCGCAAAATCGTATTCACCGTTCTCATCAAAAAGCGATTGACCGTAAAACTGCTCTCTGAATTTATTTTTTACCAATTCGGCACCCAATCCAGGTGTTTCTGCAACGTGGTCAAATGCAACACCTTTGATAGTTTGTTGATTATCTTCCAAAGCCAAGAAACCATTGATTTCATCCCACAAGCCACTTCCTATCATTTGATAGACATAAACTTTTGCTCCGTTATCATCATATATGTAGACCGGATATAATTTATCCTCCTGAGCAATTGTATTGTCTTTCATTTCCTTTCGGAATTGATATTTTGCAGGAATACTATCAGCAACAATCTCTCCTTGAAAATTGACCAGCACACCGCTCACTTTACCTTCGTATTCGCTGTTCACGAATTCCTTGGTAAGGACTTCATTCTCTTCCTCTTCAGATAAAGAAAGAATAGCTTTCATAACTTTCTTTCTCCTATCTAATTCTTGATTGGCATCTATCGTAGGCTGCAAGGCACTTGAAATAAATGCTAACGCACCTCCTACCACCATAACCATAATGGCTAAGAAAAATAGCGTATATCCGTTTGAATCTGTATTAAGCTTTGACACGACTTAACCTCCTTTTAATATTTTGTTGTAAAACCACATGATCAATAAGTGGAGCAAACACGTTTAATAATAAAATTGCCAGCATCCACCCTTCCGGATATGCTGGATTTAAAACTCTAATAATAATACCTACAACTCCAATCATAAATCCATATACCCATTTACCGGTATTTGTTCCAGAGGCAGTAACAGGATCGGTAGCCATAAATGCCATTGCAAAGAACATACTTCCCATTGCAAACTGATAGTACCATGGAACGCTTATGAAAACATTAGTTACTTCACTGCTGTAGGTTACATTGATGACGTTTAATAAGATAGACATAAACATAGTACCTAAAATCATTGACAACATAATTCTCCAACTAGCAATACGCGTAAACACCAAGAATAATGCACCGATAATAATCCCCACCTTGCTTCCTTCACCAACAGATCCAGGAACGTTACCAAAAATTAAATTGCTTACTTCATAAGGGTGATAGACTTCACCTTGGATAGTCACTGAGTATGCTTGTACGCTCTCCCAACCACCTTTAGAGGCAAGGGATAGCGGAGTGGCACCTGTATATCCATCAACTAAATTAGCTGGAACAGACATACTGAAAAAATCAGCACTTCCAAATAAAGAAGCAACAGCACTAAATCCTTTATGTAACCATGAATAATCAGGAGCTATCCAAATCTCGTCACCTGAAATCTCTGCAGGAAAAGCAAAGAATACAAAGACTCTTGCAATCAAGGCTATATTAAAGATATTCATTCCCGTTCCACCAAAAGCTTCTTTTGCAATCACGACTGCAAATGCTGTCGCTAAAGCTACCATCCATAAGGGTGTTGCAGGAGGCATAACCAACGGAATCAAGAAACCTGAGACTAAGAAACCTTCTTCAATCGCATGTCCTTTATTGGCAGCGAAAATAAATTCAATTCCCAAACCAACCAGATGGACAACGATTATCATAGGTAAGTACTGCAGCACACCATAAACTAGTTTTGCTCCAAAACCTGAAAAGAAATCAGGAAACAAACCTAATGCAAAATAATGCTGGTGACCTATATTGTACATCCCAATTATAAATGCAAACTGCATAGCAATTACGACATGGATCATCGTACGTTTCAAATCCATACCGTCCTTAATATGTGTCCCTTTTTTGGTCACATGATCTGGAACATATAGGAAGGTGTCAATACCATCCCATAAGGTATGTAAGAACCTACTTTCTTTGTCCGGCTCTATTTTATCCATGAAATCCCTAATAAACTTCATTCTTAACTAACTTTAAATTAACTGATTATTGTTTTAATTCTGAGAACGGATATAATCTAAGCCTTCCCTTAAGATTCCTTGCAATGGTTGTTTTGAGGTACATGCAAACTCGCAAATTGCAATATCTTCCTCGATTAACTCGTAAATACCTAAACCTTCCATTTCTTCGAAATCATTCTTAATTATTGCCTTCATTAAATGTTGCGGATATACATCCATAGGCAAAACTTCTTCATACTGCCCTGATACAACAAAAGCTCTTTGCTCTCCACGCATGTTCGTGTTGGCATCGAATCGAGCGAGCTCCATCATCCTCCACGGGAAGGTTGGAGAAATACTAGGTCTTGCGGTTTGCGGAAGAATCCAACCAAACATCTCTTGCTGATTACCTTCTTCTATAACGCTAATGAGGTTGTCATAAGCTCCAAGAAAACCATCTTTTGAAATTTGCGTTCCACTTAATACGTTTCCCGAAACAACTCTAGAATTATCCTCTTCGATTTGCCCTTCAATCAATTGAGCAATATTCACTCCTTGGATTGTTTTAACATAGTGAGGATTCTTTACAATAGAACCCGTAAGCGCTACTATTTTTTCAGGAGCATATACTCCTTCATTAAATAGTCTACCAATTGTTGCTACATCTTCTATTTTGATGGTCCATACCACATCACCTTTAGCTATAGGGTCAGTGTGATGGATTTGAATACCTACATTTCCCGCTGGATGCTCGCCTAAAAAAGCATTGATTTCAACCCCTTTAAGTTGGTCCACTTTATTGGACTTATTGGCCTGCTTGTCTAGGTTTAAGTATACTTTATCACTTAACTCATTTAAAGCGTCAATACCTGTTTGTATGTTTTTTTGATTAAGTTGCTCAAGAACATACCTATAATCTACAGCTAAGGGCGCGGTATCTGAACAAGAAATATGGATACTGTTTGGGCGAAGTGTTGGATTGGCTATTACACCAAAAGGACGCTCTACAAAAGCTGTCCAGGCTCCACTTTCTAACAATTGACTTTTTACGCCCGATTCACCCAAAGATTTCGGAGCTTCTGCTTTAAATTTAACCGAGGAATTTTTACCATCGGATTGGATGACAATTTCTGAAATAGCGCGTTTTTCTGCTCTCCTTATTTCTACTAGCTCACCACTTACAGGTGAAGTAAAGAATACGCCTTCAAAACCTTTGTCATAAAAGATTTTTTCTCCCGCTTTTACTTTAGCTCCTTCCTTTAGCAGCATCTTAGGGATAGGTTGAAGACCTTTATAATCTGTTGGTTTTATCGCGTAAGTAGCTGAGTTATAAATCGCAATTGATTTTTTTGCTTTCCCTTTAAGTTTAATATCAAACCCACGGCTGAGTTTAGTTATTTTTTTTTTTGATTGTCCGGTATTTTGGGTACCGAAAACCAATTCCTTAAGTGATGGGACTAAACCAAACTCCTTATCATCACTATCTTTCCTTATTTTTCCTGCAGCTAACTTAATGATCTTATCCCCCATTATGGCTGCTAAAAACACCACAAGCACCATTACACAGGTAAAAAGTAAAATAACCAAAGAATTTGCTGAGGATGAAGCCTCTCCGGATCCTTGAGCAAAACTTAAAACAGAAAGTGAGGAAAACAATACACTTAAACTTGTTGCTTTTGTTAGATTACTTAAATTCATATTATCTATTTTAGCTTTAAAACCTATTCGTCTTAAGACCTGTTTAAAAACGTGGCAAAGTTACTACAAAGAAATTTATTTCTAAAGCTTACTTCTTCTTTTTTAAAGCATTTATCCACATTGACTAAATATTGTCCTAAAAGTTTTCTCCTATCAACTTTTTTTCGAATCTTGTGGGTATAGATTAACCCATATATCCCTGACTTATGGAGAATAAAAATAAAGAGCTAGATCGCTATAAATGGAACTACAAAAAAGAAATACGCAAACAGCTGCGTGTTGGGTCATTTGTTCTTTCTCAGCCTTTTCTAGCCGATGATGTATTCAAGAGAACAGTTTGTTTAATGTGCGCGCACTCCAAAGAAGAGGGTTCTTTTGGTTTTATTTTAAACAAACCAACTGAATTTGTAGTCAGTGATTTTATTGAAGAGCTTGATGAATTAGCAATGCCTGTTTATTTTGGAGGACCTGTCGCTAGCGACTCCCTCTATTTTATACATGACAATAGTTTGCAAATTGAGGATGCTCAAGAGATTCTGCCTGGTGTTTATTGGGGTGGCGATTTTCAACAAATGATTGAAAAATTAAAAACAGCTGAATCTTCCCATAAACGCTTTAAGTTTATATTGGGTTATTCGGGTTGGGATCCCGGTCAGCTGCGTAAAGAGCTAATTGAGGATTCTTGGATTGTTGCGAAAGGAACTGCCAATGAAGTTTTCTCCAGTAGTGATGATCTATGGAAGGAAATCATGAATGACTTAGGTGACTTGTATCATCATCTTGCAAGTTTACCAGAGCGACCTGAGTTAAACTAAAAACAATAGGGGGACTATAGAAAGAAAGCTTTTAATGATAACTTGGCTAAGCTAAGTGCTATTGAATACGCCTTAGGGTTTGCAGGCTAATTATATGTTTACCCAATAAACGCATGCTTATCGACTTTTTAAAAACTTCTTTTACAATTAAAAAATGGAAAAATTAAAAAAAATATCCTACTATTTCTTCGGAGTATTCTATATAATAGCGGGGGCTCTTCACTTTGTGAATCCAGACTTTTACATGAAAATCATGCCGCATTACCTCCCCTTTCATTTGGCTTTAGTTTATCTAAGTGGTCTGGTAGAGATTCTGCTGGGTTTTGGACTGATTTATAGACCAATGAGACAATATGCGGCTTGGGGAATCATTGCCCTATTGATTGCCGTATTTCCTGCTAATATTTTTTTAGCTTTTAATGAAGGAGCTCAAGAAGCTATAGGCACCAATCAATTGGAAGCTTTGTGGATTAGATTTCCCATTCAACTGTTGTTAATTATTATTGCTTGGTGGCAGTCGAAAAAATAAATTAGCTAATCAAACAGCTCAATCAGCTCAGAAATTTCTTCTGCCTTTTGGCCTTTTCCTTTTGAAACTAGATGAAACTTTAGATAATAGAGCAATTCTCGAATAATGGCTTTGTTAGCAGCTGGATTAAAGAAACTCTCTTTCTCTTCAATCTTCATGGACGCTATGTACTCTTTAATTTCTCTTCGTTGAAAGGGCACTCCTTTATTAATTGGATTAATGAAGAAAATCGTATCTCGTGAATTGTCCAAATCATAATCGAATACATAATTTTTTTGATAAGCCAATATAAAGTGACGATAAAGATTAACTCCATAAATGGGGAGCTCTAGTTGTTGAGCCAATACAATGTATAGAATCCCTAAAGAAATGGCATTCCCTTTCTTACTTTCTAAGACATGATTTAAGCAAAAATCATGAGATTCAATATTCTCATCTTTTACACCTGAATAACCAATTATACTATAAAATACCTGATTAAAAATATTGATATTCTCCAATGGAGTATATCCTTGGCTGAGTTCTAACCAAATTTTTTGCCTTGCCTTATCGACATACTGGTATGCCAATTCTTTATCTAGGTCCGGAAACTGGAACATTGCCACTAATAAGGCCCCATCGAGCAATGTCTCAAGATCATCATTGATCCATAAGTTAAGTTCTTCCTTTAATTTTTTAAATTGAAGAATATGAATAAGCTCTTCAATACGGCCATGCAGATCAATATTAGCACTGTCACTCCATGCATTTTCCAACTCGGGAATCACCTCTGATCCGTAAGAAAGAATTCTGTTCGTGACGTTTTCGAATACCTCGGGATCTTCATCATCAAGAAGACGGATAAGAGCATTTATTTCAGAACCTTGACTCATGAATTATTTCTTTGCCTTTGCCTTAGACTTACCTCTTTTAGCAGGTTGATTTTTGATGATATCCAGCACTTCGGGTAAAGTCAATTTTTCAGCTTCCACCTCTTTAGGGATTTTGAAATTTTTCTTCTCTTTTCGAATATATGGTCCCCATCGACCATTAAGTACTTGAATTCCTTCCTCCTCAAACTCCATGATGAACTTATTGGCATCTGCCACTCGTTTTTCTTCAATCAAACGAATCGCATCTGGCAGTTGAATCGTGTAAGGATTCAATTCACTGGCCTTTGTAATGGAAACAAACTTCTTTTTGTGCAAGAGATATGGGCCAAATCGACCAATAGCGGCTTTCACTTCCTCATCTTCAAACTCTCCGACTACTCTCGGCAATATAAACAAAGCAATTGCCTCCTCTGCAGTTATCGTTTCGATACTTTGAGTCGGCAATAATTTGGCGTATTGAGGTTTCTCCACCTCATCTGGAGCACCAATTTGAGCCATTGGCCCGTATCGACCTACGCGCACTAAAAGCGTATGTCCAGATTTAGGATCTTTGCCTAAAATTCGTTCTCCAGAAGCTCTATCTGCATTTTCTATCGTGTCTTCTACTGATTCATGAAAAGGTTTATAGAACTTAGAAACCATGGCACTCCATTCCGTTTCCCCTTCTTCAATTTTATCAAATGAATGCTCCATTTGAGCAGTAAAATCATATTCCATGATTTCGCTAAAATGCTCCATCAAGAAATCGTTAACTACACTCCCTATATCTGTTGGAAACAATTTCATTTTTTCGGCCCCTGTAACTTCAGTATCTTGATTTGAAACGATACTATTACTGGAAAGCTTAAGCACTGTATATTTTCGCTCTACTCCATCTCGATTTGTCTTTTCCACATATCCTCTTTTTTGAATAGTGGAAATAGTTGGTGCATAAGTAGATGGTCGACCAATGCCTAACTCCTCCAGTTTCTTAACCAAACTGGCTTCCGTATAACGAGCACTTGGCTTTGTAAATCGTTCTGTACCAGTTATCTCTTGCAAATCTAAGTCTTGACCCACTGCTAAAGGCGGTAGCATGCCACTTACATCGTCATCATCATCTTCTTCATCTTTACCCTCTAAATATACTTTTAAGAAACCATCAAAGACGAGGACTTCTCCTTTTGCTTGAAGTCGTTCTGAAGATTCACTAATTTCTACAGAGACGATGGTTCTTTCAATTTTTGCTGAAGACATCTGAGACGCAATAGATCTTTTCCAGATCAAATCATATAAACGCTGCTCATCAAAATTAGCGCCTGCCTCTTGTTCTCCGAAATTTGTAGGACGAATAGCCTCGTGAGCCTCTTGCGCGTCCTTTGCTTTAGTCGAGTATTTTCTCACTTTAACATACTCCTCGCCATAACTTGAAGTAATTTCATTTACAGCTGCATTTACCGCTGTTTGAGAAAGACTTACTGAATCCGTTCTCATATAAGTGATGTGTCCTGCTTCATAAAGTTTTTGCGCAACACTCATGGTTTTCCCAACAGGAAATCCAAGTTTTCTACTTGCTTCTTGCTGTAAGGTGGAAGTTATGAATGGAGCTGCAGGATTTTTTTGAGAAGGTTTCTTTTCTATGTTACCGATAGTAAAATTAGAGTTCTTGCATTCCTCCAATAATTGCATCGCTTCGGCTTCATTAGCCAATCTTTTTGGAAGCTCTGCCTTCAAAACCGTTCGTCTTCCTTGTTTATCTTCAACATCAAACAAAGCCGAAACTTTAAAGAAACTATTTGAATCAAAATTGGTGATTTCTCTTTCTCGCTCTACAATTATTCTTACTGCAACAGATTGCACCCTTCCAGCAGAAAGCGATGGCTTTACCTTTTTCCATAAAACAGGAGACAATTCATAACCCACTATTCTATCCAACACCCTACGAGCTTGTTGAGCATTAACCAAGCCCATATTTAATTTTCGGGGATTATTTAATGCTTTTAAAATAGCATCCTTAGTGACTTCGGTATAGGTAATTCGTTTTGCAGTCTTTGCATCCAAGCCCAAGATCTCACACAGGTGCCAAGAAATTGCTTCTCCCTCCCTGTCCTCATCCGTTGCTAACAAAACTTCATCAACTTCCTTAGCTAATTTTTTCAATTTTTTTACGACCTCCTTCTTGTCGTCAGAAACTACATAATTAGGTTCGAAATTATTTGAAACATCAATAGAAATATCCTTTTTAGGTAAATCTCTTACATGTCCATACGAAGACTCAATAATGTAATCATCACCCAAATATTTTTGAATGGTTTTTGCTTTTGAAGGGGACTCTACGATTACTAGTTTTTTTGACATTCTTTGATTATTTTATGTTCAAAATTTCAACAAATGTAATTTTACTTTTAATTTTTTCATCAATAATGTTGAAAATCATTTTTAAATATAAACTTAGAACCCTTCATAATGTTTTACTTTTGTATTAAAATACATCAGTATGACTAAAGCCACATTACGTGCTATTTCACCGGTAGATGGAAGGTACGCAGGTAAAGTACAAGAACTTAGCGATTATTTCTCTGAATTTGCATTAATTAAGTATCGAGTGATTATTGAAGTCGAATACTTTATAGCCTTATTTGAAGCTGAATTGCCTCAGCTTTCCTCCTTCAGCAAGGACCAATGCCAGGACCTGAGAGATATTTATGAGAATTTTAGTGACAAAGATGCTTCTGCCATTAAAAAAATTGAACAAACTACTAATCATGATGTCAAAGCGGTAGAATATTTTCTAAAAGAAAAATTTGAAGACTTAGGACTCAGCGAAGTGAAAGAATTTATTCATTTTGGACTTACTTCTCAGGACATCAATAATACCTCATTCCCTTTAATGCTTCGCAATTGCGAGGAGCACATTAATTTACCTTTAATCAAACAGCTCTGCGCCCATCTTGAGGAATTAGCTGCGGAATGGAAAGATATTCCACTATTAGCCAGAACCCACGGGCAACCGGCTAGTCCAAGTAAACTAGGAAAAGAAATTATGGTGTTTGTAGAACGATTGGTCAATCAAGTAGATCTGCTTAAAGAATTGCCTATTGCAGCAAAATTTGGAGGAGCAACAGGCAACTTTAACGCCCACCATTTGGCCTACCCGGAAGTTGATTGGATCGAATTTGCCAACAACTTCGTAGAGGAACGACTAGGTTTATATCGTTATCAATACACCACGCAAATTGAGCATTATGACTTTCTTGCAGCGTATTTTGACAATTGGAAAAGAATTAACACCATTTTAATAGACTTGTGTAGAGATATTTGGACTTATGTTTCCATGGATTATTTCAAGCAGAAAATTAAAAAAGGTGAGATTGGATCATCTGCAATGCCCCATAAGGTGAACCCAATAGATTTTGAAAATGCTGAAGGAAATTTAGGAATTGCCAATGCTTTATTCGAACATTTAGCGGCAAAACTACCGATTTCAAGACTTCAACGTGATTTGACAGACTCAACGGTTTTAAGGAACATAGGTGTTCCAATCGCACATACCTTAATTGCAATTAAATCGATAGAAAAAGGCTTAGGCAAGTTATTATTAAATGAAGCGAAAATTGCCAAAGATTTAGATAACAACTGGATGGTTATAGCTGAAGCCATTCAAACTATATTGAGAAGAGAAGGGATACCTAATCCATATGAACAATTGAAAGAGTTGACTCGAACAAATTCGCACGTGGGACAAAAAGAGATACATGCTTTCATCGATGGCTTGACTGTATCTGACTCATTGAAAAAAGAGTTAAAAAATATTAGCCCTAGTAACTATGTAGGAGTTTTCTAAAACTTAAATGAGAAAAACCTTACTTTTGCACCCTCAAATAAATTATCCATTTACATGAACGAAGGAAGAAGTCAATATATCGGCATCATATTAATAAGTATTATCGTTTACTTACTAGCTGCACGATTTTTTAAAAGTGTAGATACGCCCATTGACGAGGGTGTAGTTGCCACTGAGGAGGTTCAATCGAATGACTCTTTAGAATCAACTCTATCCAATTTAGATACGAATATCCTCGAGCCTACTACCATCATTATAGTAGAGAATGGAGATTCTGTAGAAGTTGACGCAGCAGATTATGCAGCAAAAAATAGATTGGGTGAGTTTTATCCATTAGCTAATGGATCTGAAGAAGAAATTGTTTTAGAGAATGAATTGTTGAAAATAACTTTGAGTTCTAAGGGTGCACAGGTTAAAAAAGTAGAGTTAAAAGAATTTAAAGATTTCAATCAATATCCGTTAATGTTGGTTGAGGAAACTCAGCAAATCAATTACTTATTGACATTGGCCAATGGTAATTCTGTGGCAACGGAAGATTTATTCTTCCAAGCCAAAGAAGATGGGGAAAGTGTAATTTTCTCAGCATCGGCAGGAAATGGAAGTGTTCAGTTTACTTATACTTTGCCAAGTAATTCTTATCTCGTAGATTATCAATTGGAATTAAATAATTTACAAAGTGTTTTAGATACTAAGGCAGATGAACTGGAGCTAACTTGGGATTATGAAGCAAGTAAGCACGAACAAGATATGTCTAGTGAAAAGACGAAATCTACTGCTTACTGGAAGGTGTTTGAAGATGATGTTGAGCATATTGGTGTAGGTAAATCTAAAGAAGAGAGTATTGAGGCGAGTATTTTATGGTTGAGTTTCAAACAACGATTCTTCAATGCTACTTTTTTAAATGAAAATACTTTTACGGATGTAACAGTTGAAACTGACATCGATAGTGATGATAGCACAAAAGTTGCTGGATTCCATGGCGAGATGGCAATGGCATTAGACTTTTCAGAGGCTAAGCAATCTTTTGACATGCAGTTGTTTTATGGCCCAAACAATTACAAGATGTTGAAGGCTTACAACAACGACATGCACCAGGTCGTTGAGTTAAGTGCTGATTTCTTTTTATTCAGATGGGTGAAATGGATTAATGCCTGGTTAATTATTCCATTGTTCAACTTCATTGAGAAATTCATCCCTAATTACGGAATAATCATCTTAATAATGACCTTGATTATTAAGATGATCTTAATGCCTTTGACTTTCAAGTCTTATGTGTCTACGGCAAAACAACGAGTTTTAAAACCAGAGCTAGATGAGCTTAAGAAGCAATTTGGCGATGATTCTGCAGGTTACTCGCGAGCTCAAATGGATCTCTACAGTAAAACCGGGGTTAGTATGTTTGGTGGTTGTCTGCCGATGCTCCTCCAAATGCCTTTCTTGTTAGCTATGTTTTACTTCTTCCCTTCTTCTATAGAGTTGAGACAAGAGAGTTTCTTATGGGCACAAGATTTATCAACCTTCGATACTATCCCTCTATTGACATGGGCGAAAAGTATTCCATTACTTGGAAATCATCTGAGTGTATTTACCATTTTAATGACTGTTTCATCTATACTGATGGCTAAGTTCAATCCCCAAATGCAATCTCAGCCTAGCCAGCCAGGTATGGAAATGATGAAGTATATGCCTTATATCTTCCCCTTCTTTTTGTTATTTTTATTTAACAGCTTCCCTGCTGCCTTAACTTACTACTACTTTTTGTCGAATATGATAACCTTTGGGCAGCAATTTGTGATTAATAAGTTCTTCATTGATGAAGACCAGATTAAAGCACAACTTGAAGAAAATAAGAAAAAGCCAGTTAAAAAGTCGAAATGGGCTACTAAAATGGAGGAAGTTTACAAGCAGCAACAGCAACAGCAACAGCAGCAAAAAAAGAAATAATTGATTCCATTGTGAAAAAACATGGATTTGCCAAATATTTCCAAGAGCAATTCCTAGAATAATGTAAATTATTTTTAACTTTAATGCTTTAACAATTTAATAACTAAAAACAAAATGATGAAAAGAGGTTTACTTTTAAGTTTTTTATGTTTTGCATTCTTTTCAGTTTTCGCCCAGACGCAAGTAGGTCGAACAACTTATGATTTGCAAACAAATAACGCTAACTGTCGAAGAGTGGCAACGAATACAACTGGAGAAGTTGTTATTACCTACACGAAAAGTTTGACAGGTAATGAAACAGCTCCTGATCGTGGAACTGGGTATAATTATAAAAATGCTGCAGGTGTATGGTCAGAAACAAATTTTCCTGCTGCAGGATTTACGCGTTTTGATATCGCAAGAACTGGTTGGTCAAACATTGGCTTATTAGGAAATGGTGAGGAAATGATTGTTACCCACTTTGCAGACGGTACGACTGCTTTCGGTGGTCTTCAAGTCCAAAATAGAACTTTAGGTTCTGGTGGTACCTGGACTACAACTTCACTAAACTCTACAAATCCTAACTTTACCTACTCAGACGATGCTACATGGCCAAGAATTGCTATCTCAGGTGATTCTATCTTTATTGTAAGTTCTGTGCAGATTGGAACCTTCGTGAATGGAGTTGATGGTGGTTTATACTATCACCGTTCATTAGATGGTGGTGCTACATGGACTGAAGGTGTTTTACCTTTCGTTAATGGAAATAACTTTGTAACTATCGGTGCTGATGCTTATGCATTGGATGGTAACGACAATGGAACAATCGCTTTAGTAGTTGGAAGATACAATTCTTTCGTTTTGAAATCTACTGATTTCGGTGCGACTTGGACATCTACTAAAATGGTAGAAGTTTTAGATGAGAATGGTAACCCAACTCCGAATAATTTTTCAGGAGAAAGTTCTGAATCAGCATTGCAACAAGATATCAGTGATGAATCATACTCCATCGTAGTTGATGATAGCGATATGGTGCACGTGTGGATGGGTAAATTAGAATATCAAAAGGATGCTTTCCAAGAAGGTACCGTTATTCCTTTTTCTGAAGGTTTATTGTACTGGAATGAGACAATGGATGAGCCAATGACTTTGCACTCCTCGCGCTTTACGGTAGAAGCTGGAGCAGGATGTAACCCTTTATACCCAAACACAGTAATAAGTGACCCAGATTTTATTCAATTTAGTTTGTATGCATCTTCGTTTGTATCCCAGCCGAGTGCTGGATATGGAGATAATGGAGACTTAGTTGTTGCCTATTCTCGAATGAGAACTGCAATGATTGATAGCCTTGGATTTGCTATAAACGCATCTCCTGATGGGTTTTTGTTTAAAGATGTTTTTATGTTAAAATCCATTGATAATGGAGCTACATGGGAAGGACCAATAAACTTATCAAATATGGATACTGCAGAATGTGCTTACCCTGGTGTGCCAAGAAAATTCTTCGGTGGATCAGTTCCTGTAATTTGGCAACAAGATGAGCGGCCTGGAAACGCATTGCAACCACCAACAGGATATATCCATAATTATGGGACAAATATGATTATGTATGATGATATACCTACAGCTTCAATTGTAACACCGCTGGATGAAACATGCCCAACTATTTCTTTTTTAGATTCAACGAATACAACACTTTCATCTATTGCGGGTTGTCCTCCATCAGCTGAAGATCTTGAAGCTATTTTGAATATTGACGATGTACCTCAAGGTCCAGACATAAGTATGGTTCAAACAGTTGGTACTCCCCCAGACTTCAATACGCCTGGTACATATACTTTCGGCATGTACTTACAAGACAATGCAGGAAATGTAAGTGATACTTTAAATGGTATTGTGGTAACGGTTTTAGTTGATACTATCAATCCAACATTTACATTGGTTGGGCCAGATACCTTAGCCGTAGTTAACGGAAATACATATGCTGATCCTGGATTGGATTATGCTGATAATGGATGTGAACCAGCACCTCCAACTGAAACTGATAATGTAAATCCTAACAATACTGTAAATGGATTTTATACTTATGAGTATCTCATAACTGATAATAGTGGTAATCAAGTTACTGCCATCAGATATGTAGAAGTGATAGGAGCAGATGTCACTGCACCAGCAATTACGTTAAATGGTAATTCTTCAGATACCGTTGAAGTATGTACATTCTATAATGAATTGGGTGCATCAGCGTTTGATTTAGTAGATTTTGTTGTTTCGGTTACTGTTGATGCTTCAAGTTTGGATATTAATACGGTTGGAGCATATAATGTAAGCTACACAGCAGTTGATGCATCTTCAAATTCAGCAGATGAAATAAGAGTGGTGTATGTCGAAGACAATACCGCTCCAGTACTTAGTATTATTAATGACAATGATTTAGCTACTCCTGCTAATTCTTACACTGAAGGTGGAATTAACTATACCTACTTAGATGAAAATTTTGTTGCTCCAGCAACTGCAGCTTCCGACCCTAATTGTAATGGTCAACTCGTAACTGTTACTGCAGATAATAGCACTGTAGACGAAGGTACAGCTGGCAATTATACTGTTGTATTCACAGCTGAAGATGAAAACGGTAACTCGACTACTCAAAACTTAACGGTAAGAGTAGGTAAAGAGCCGACAGCAGACTTTAGCTTTATCCCAACATCAACTGGACTTATCTTAACCAATTCATCGACAGATAATCCAAACTCATATAGCTGGGATTTTGATAACGGTCAAACAAGTAGCGCTGCCGCTTCAACTTCAGGAGTACCTACCTATTCTGCTAATGACGCTAACTATCCATCATACAATGTATGCTTGACGGTTAGAAACAGATTTAATGATGCACCTTTCAATAAACCAGCAAGTACTGTTTGTAAAACAGTAGAGCTTAGCGTTGGTATTGCTGATAGAAATGATTTAAACGCTGCGGTTGATATCTTCCCTAATCCAACAAATGGTGTGTTGAATGTGGAGATTTCTGAAACAAGTGCTTCAAACTTAACTGTTGAAGTAACTAATGTTCTTGGAGCAGTAATTGCATCTCAAGATTTATCTAAAGTAAATTCAAAAGAAACGGTTACTTTCAATTTGGAAGGTAATGCCGCAGGAATTTACTTCGTAAATATTTCTTCTGATAACGCTACAATATCTAAGCGAGTGATTATGAAATAAGAACAATAAAGTTCAACTAATAAATGCCCCGACTTGTTCGGGGCATTTTTATTTACATTCATATACATTAACTATTTTGTATATGAGTAATGTCTTCTTAAAGGAAATACCTATGGTGCGAGTATATCTCGTCTATGCAATAGGCACATACATAGGCCTTCAGTTCCCGCTACTTCTTCCCTACTATATACCTCTTTTAATTCTTGGTATTTCACTTTTCACTGTAATTATTATTAAGCTTAACTATTCCGCTGATTATCTAAGACAACAAACCACCACAGTCAATCTTTTCTTATTTCTGTGCATACTACTTTTGGGATTTAACCAAGCAGTAATCAACCAAAAACATGTAAAAAGTCATCTGAGTAATCGAAACACATCCGAAAAAACCCTGCTCCGTTTTGAATTGATTCAAAACCTTGAGGAAAAAACAAATTCTTATCAAGCCCTTGGACAGGTAATTACAGGGCATTCGATAAATTCATCAAATCCCATCACAGGAAAAGTTCTATTATATTTTTCAAAGACCGACAAATTCTCCCAGATGAAACTTGGGGACGAATTTTATACGTATTGCATCCCAAGACCCATAGAAGCAGCAAAAAACCCACAGCAGTTCAATTATGCTGATTACCTTGCTGCTCAACAAATATTTCATCAAGTCTTTATAGATACCATTCTTTCAATACCCATAAAGCCCAAAATATCGCGGAAGATTCCCCATATGCTAAGTAGCTTGCGCGGTTATTTAGAAAAGGTTCTGCTTAAAGCTGTGCCAAAAGTTGAAGAAAGATCAATCGCTCAGGCACTACTACTAGGGAATAAAGATCTGCTCAGTCATACGACCAAACTAAATTTTTCGAATAGTGGTGCAATGCATGTTTTGGCGGTAAGTGGCTTACATGTGGGAATCATCTATCTTATTCTTTCGCATATGTTATTCTTTTTTAACAGCAACAGCCAAAGCAAAGTTATACTTCTCATTTCCGGAATATGGGTATATGCTATAATCACGGGTGGGTCCCCTTCTGTACTAAGAGCAGCAACGATGTTTTCCTTCATAGCGATAGGTAAAGGCACGAAACAACATGTGAGTATTTACAATCTATTGGCAGCTTCAGCCTTAATACTAACCACTTTTCAAGCGAATATCATACTCCATATAGGTTTTCAGTTATCCTATTGCGCCGTAATATCAATTATTTATTTTCAACCCAAAATTTATTCACTCTATCTGCCAAAACAATGGATAATTGATAAAATTTGGATCCTTAGCTCGGTTTCTATAGCAGCCCAAATTGGCACTCTCCCGCTCAGCTTGTACTACTTTCATCAGTTTCCGATATACTTCCTACTAAGTAATATTCTGGTCATTCCTGCCGCCAGTCTTATAATTTATTTAGGTATCTTGACCTTTGTTAGTTCCCCTTTTGATTGCCTCTTAAGCCCTATTGGTCAATTGTTGCAAAATGTTCTTTCCTGCTTAAATGAATCTTTACGTATACTTAGTAATTTACCCGGAGCTATAAGTCATGGTTGGTGGCTGCAGAGACATGAAGTAATCCTAAGTTATCTGTTTATCCTAATATTAGCAGGCTATCTGACTACCAGACAAGGCAAATGGTTGATTGGTGCTTTCTTCTTTCTATTCCTGCTTGTTTCTTCTTTTAGCATCAAAAAAATTACTCAAACACATTCCAACAACTTCACTGTATATCATACTAAAAAGGGATCATTGATAGCCTTTAGATCCGGATCACATCAAACGATTTATACGACATATACTAAAGATGAAGCTACAAATATTCGTTTTATTAATAACAATAGTGCTTTAGCCAATCAGCTGAATACACAAAAAGTAAAATTACTTCACCCTGGTTTATCCTTCCTTTCATTCTGCGACAACAACATAGCTATACTCAATGGCGAACACCGTTTACCGAGTAAAAAACAAAGCCTTGACTATGTTGTGCTGTGCCATCAAGATGACACGAACCTCAATCGAATCCATGAGGTGCTAAAAGCTGATTTATACATTTTTGATAGCACCAATAATTATTATCTTTATAAAGTATGGAAATCTGCTTGTAAAGACTTAAATATTAATTGTTACTTTGTGCGAGATTCTGTGGCTTTTGAACAAAAACTAAATAGATAATGAAGTTTAATTTGATAGAATACTACCTCCGTGATAGCATTGCCTATATTATGCTTAACCGACCCGAAAAAAGGAATGCCTTTAATGAGGATTTAGTGAATGAATTGAAGAAGGCATTTAAGGATGCTGAAATCGATAAGGAAGTGCGGGGTGTTGTGCTAGGTGGCAGAGGTAAGGTATTTAGTGCAGGGGCAGATTTAAGCTATTTACAAAGCCTGCAAAAGAATACTTATGAAGAGAATCTTGATGACTCTAATAAGCTAAAGGACTTGTACCAACATATATACACCTATAGCAAGGTAGTCGTTGCTATGGTGGAAGGTCACGCTATTGCTGGTGGTGCTGGCTTAGCAACTGTATGTGATTTTACTTTTGCAACCCCAGATGCATTGTTTGGATATACCGAAGTGAAAATTGGCTTTATTCCTGCCATAGTTATGGTTTTCTTACTCCGTAAAATAGGTGAAGGAAAAGCTAAAGAACTTTTATTGACTGGTCAATTAGTTGATGCAGAAACTGCCTACAAAATAGGCCTTTTATACGCTGTAGAATCTAAAACGACAATACAAAGCCGTGTACATGACTTTATTACGGGTTTAGTTAAATCCAGTTCTTCTCAATCTATAACAAGTACAAAAGAAATGATGAATAAGGTTCAAAGCATGACCATAGAAGATGCATTTAATTATGCGGCAGTCATGAATGCGAAAGGCAGAGATAGTGAAGACTGTAAAAAAGGTATCCAAGCTTTCTTAAACAAAGAGGAGATTACCTGGTAATGCCTGAACTAATTTGTAAGCATCTTATCGCTCCTGGTTTATTCTTACTGCTGCTGATACAGGCATTAAAGTTGGCCTTTATTAATAACTATTGATTTAAACGGACAGGATTGGATAATAGAACCGAGCGAATGCTTCCTTAATTATGATATAAATAATACTGCTTATTTTCAAGTTACATTTAATAAATACATGAATTCTTAATAAATATTATGATACTTATTGCAGATAGTGGATCAACCAAAACAGAGTGGATTCTTTTAAATCAAGGTCAAGAAATTTTACGAACTGAAACTATTGGACTTAATCCATTTTTTGTAAGCCCAAATGAAATTCAAACTGTTATCAATCAATCCGCATTGGCCCCCTATTTAGACCAAGTTGAAAAGTTAAATTTTTATGGAGCAGGTTGCTCCAATGATTCTAAAAAAGAGGGCTTGACTCGGTCATTCGATACCATTTTTAACAATGCAGAAATACATATTAAAACGGATATAGAGGGCGCTGTTATGGCCGTATCTGATGACCGTCCTTGTATTGTTTGTATTTTAGGTACAGGTTCTACATTTCGTATTTTTGATGGAAAAAATATTATTCGGAAATATTCGTCATTGTCCTACATACTGGGTGATGAAGGAAGTGGCACATACATCGCTAAACGCTTGTTAAGAGGTGTTTTCTATCAACAATTGCCTCAGCATGTCATAGATGATTTTTTCAAAGACTACCCTATTAACGCAGAGGAGTTGTTGCATAACACTTATCGAGAACCTCAAGCAAATAGATACCTCGCCTCATTTGTGCCATTTTGCAAGAAACACATCCAAACGCCCGAGATAGAATCTATCGTGCTACAATCATTTGAAGATTTTTATAAAGCTCACCTTTCACGATTGGAGCTTGTCAAGGATTATCCCGTTCACTTTATTGGTAGTATTGCGTATTACTTTTCTGATCAACTTGTGCAAATAGCCTCCAAGTATAATTTCAAGGTCGGAAAGGTCGTACAAAAACCTTTGGGACTGCTTAAGAAGAAACTGATCTAACCCTTATTAAGTTGAACATGTTTTTGCCTGTTCAGCAACCACAGTCCGCCGGCGATTGTTAGGGTTACTATTTGAGCAATAATCGTTTGATAAGTGGGATAAAAACCCAAAAAATCGATACTGAAACGGAAATTTAGAAGATCAATACCTATGAAGGCAGCTTCTTGTAATTCGTTAATTCCTTTTCCCGCTAAAATAATCGCCAGAATAAGCATGGTAATTGAAGAAATCTTAAATACCTGATGCACCGGCAACCTTTTTGAAAACTTGACAATAAAGATGCCCAAGATTCCAATAAATACCATCG
Source organism: Chitinophagales bacterium (assembly GCA_037624485.1). Taxonomy (GTDB): domain Bacteria; phylum Bacteroidota; class Bacteroidia; order Chitinophagales; family UBA8649; genus JAFMKE01. The sequence goes on along the minus strand of JASJJC010000021.1, from coordinate 5,267 downwards.
AAAGAAGCGCACCAAACAAAACAGCAAGCCCAGACTCACTTCCTCCTGCCATACTTAATGAGGAAAGAAAGATAACAGACTCAAAAGCTTCTCTAAACACTACCACAAAAGAAAGTAAAGCAATCGACCATAAACTATTAGAATTGAGATGCTTACTAAGTTTAGTCTTAATATATTTACTCCAAGATTTTGCATTTGATTTACCATGCAGCCAAAATCCAACAGCAAGTAATATTACCACAGCTAACAATGCACCAAAGCCTTCAATAAGTTCTCTTTTATGCGCTCCCATGGTGATCAATTTGCCAACAAAAAAGTAAGCAACTAAACCAATAAATACTGCACTAAGCCATCCTCCATGCACATATTTCTTAGCATTTGATCCTTCAGAAAAAGAATTCAAAGCAGCCAAAATAGCTACGATGACAAATAGAGCCTCTAAGCCTTCACGAATAAGAATAGAAAAACTGGCTATTAGGACAAACCAAAAACCACTTTCATCCTTCTCCTTTGCTATCATATCGAAATGATAAGCAATCTTATCGTACTGCTCTCGAATCAAGGAATCCTTATTTGGAGTGGATAATAAGGATCGAAAAACCATCATCTCTTTCTCAATCAACTGAACCTTTCCCGGACTGGTGGCTCCTAATTGTATTTCTACTGGCTCAAAGCCTATAAAATATGCATCTAAAGCCATTTGAGTTGCATCTTCAGAATTCCCTGAATGGTATAAGTCCATAGAATTTCGCAGCATCGTCAAGGTAAGTGCTAAACTTTCATTTTTTGTTAACTCTCCTGAATGGAACCTTAAGGCCTTAACCTTTTCAAATCCATTACTAGAAAATTCTTCTGCTAGTTTTTGATTATTGAGGTTGGCAATTTGGGTCAAATTAACTTGACTACTCGCTTCCGGATACAAACTACTTTCCCGTAAACTATCTTGGTAGGTCAAGGTCATCACATAGAAAGCTAAATCCCAAGTTTCCTCTTCGGACAAATGATTTTGGGCGATCATAGACGTTCCTTCTATGCCTAATTGAACTGTATTATAAATATGAAATGGTGAAATATGCTGAGCTTCAATAAAATTGCTAGGAGCAGGCTCCAACCCTCTGGCTGCAGGTCCATTGCCAAGTCCATTATCTCCATGACAATGCGCACAAAATTGGAGGTACAGTTTTTCACCTGCTAGTATATTAGGGTATATACTCGGTGTATTATTCAAGATATTCTGTGCCAATAAAGTATGGCTAATATCATTTGCCATTTCTTCGATAAGTGAGGCATCCTTTTTTTTCTGGATGGCTAGATCTAAACTATCCAATTGGAACTGAATTCCAAGAAATAGCTCATTGTTAAGGCTAGAACTCAAGTCCTCATGGAGAACCTTCATGGTGACTGCAAACTCTTGCATTTCAGCATATTCAAATTTATTAATAATGGTATCAAATGCCACGGCATTGACATAGTCATTAGCAATATAATTAGAGAGGTTGACCAAAGAACGAAACTTCTGTTGATCGACTTCTTCGGCATGAAGATTCGTGTTAAACAGACTTAAAATAATCAGTAGGATAAATATTCTCAATGCACTTATTGTATTATGGAATTCAAAATTAAGTATTTATTTGGAATTAATCTAAATAAAAATAGAGAAAGTTTGTCAAATTATTTCACCCTAATTTTTTAAGCAATTTGGCAGCATATTCCGGTGTGAAATCGCGCTGTGGATTACCCATCATCTCATAACCTACCATGAACTTTTTAACGGTAGCAGACCGCAGGAGTGGTGGATAAAAATGCATGTGGAACGTCCATTCTGGATGAGCTATACCATCGGTTGGTGATTGATGAATACCTGCTGAATATGGAAACGAGCAAGTAAATAGTTTATCGTAAGTACTCGTCAAATATTGTATAGCTTCTGCCAACGATTGCCTATCTGCTTGCTTAAAATCATTGAAACTTGTAAGGTTATCCTTAGCGATAATGATCGTTTCAAATGGCCAAATAGCCCAATAAGGAACCAACACTACAAATGAATTATTTTGAAAGAGTATTCGCTCCTTTTGCTTAAGTTCCTCCTGCAAATAATCGGCTAGTAATGTCTTATTATGTTGCTTAAAGTAATTGAATTGCTGCGTCTGCTCCTTGACCATCTCCTGGGGCAAACTTTCTTGTGCCCATATCTGACCATGCGGATGCGGATTGCTGCAACCCATAATGTCGCCCTTATTTTCAAAAATCTGAACTGCATTAATATAGTCTAAGCTCCCTAATTCTCGGTATTCCTTCGCCCAAGAATTAATCACTAGCTCAATAGCAGGAAGTTCCATCTGTGCTAAACTCAAATGATGTTTTTCCGAAAAGCAAAGCACTTTACAAATCCCTTTTTCAGATTTGGAGACTAACAAGTCCTTAACATTTACATGCGTTTCTTGAATATCCGCTTGTAAGGCTGCAAAATCATTATCAAAGACATAAACCCCCTTATAATTGGGGTTAACCGTACCGTTTGCTCTCGTATTGCCTGGGCATAAATAACAATTGGCATCATGCTCGTGAAGCTGTTCCTCCTTAAGCACTTCAAGCTTACCTTGCCATGGCCGCTTTGTGCGGTGAGGACTCACTTGAATCCATTCTCCTGTCAATATATTTTTACGTCGATGAGAAAAATCCATAATTAAAGGGTGCTAACACCAGAAGTAATATTGAAATTATAAAAAACTGCATCTAAATTGAAGCGCTGAGCATATGCATTAAAACAGTATTCCTCTATAGCATTTGCCTCTTCATTTTTAAGCAACACTATGACGCAGCCTCCAAATCCACCCCCCATTTGTCTTGCTCCAATTGCCCCTGCATCCAATAAGGTTTCCACTAAAAAATCTGTTTCTGCACAGGTCACCTCATAATTTTCTTGTAAACTCAAGTGACTTGCTTCTAAAAGGGACCCCATTTTAGACCAATCACCTAGCTCGATAGCTTCCACCATCTCCCTTACCCGCTCATTCTCCGTGAGTAAATGTTGCATTCGTTTGTATAAGGTTTCTGGCAAGCCAGACAACTCTCCTAATTTTACGGTATTAAGATCTTCCTTACCTAAGATACTTCTCACTTGATTCATCTCTTCTACACGCTCATTATATGCTGATTCAGCCAAATTATGTTTCACTTGGCTATTACAAAGCATAAATCGATATTTTTTTAACTGAATCTTATGCTTGGTATAATTCAAGTCTTTACAGTTCAATGATAAAATTTGATTTTCCTCACCAAACAAAACCGCAAACTGATCCATGAACCCACATTTTAAACCTACATATTCTTGTTCTACTCTTTGAGCTAGTTTGGCTATTTCCCAGCGGTTGAGTCCCAATTCAAACAAGTTGTTTAGGCCATAAATAAACCCACAACACAATGCTGCAGAACTACTTATTCCTGCGCCAATAGGTGCCTTACCTACTTTTAAAACTTGAAAGCCATTAAGCTGGTGTTTTTCCTGTAAAAGCTTAATAGCACCGTAGTAATACTTCCGCCATTGAGAAAGCCCTGCGGTGTCCAACTCTTCTTCTAAATCAAAAGAAAAGCGCTGATTTTTGTTTTCATCGTATATAAATACAACGGGAGTTTTTGTTTCGGCAAATGCAAAATAGATAGGTAAATCAATAGCTGCGGGTAATACCAGACCATCGTTATAATCGGTGTGCTCGCCAATTATGTTAATTCTTGTAGGAGCTTGCACCAATACATCAGCTTCCTTTTGATAAAGTAAAAAAAAAGATTCTTGAAGTCTAGTTTTCATTACTTGTGATTGTGTAAAAGAAAAACTTTCAAGAAGTCATCAATATGTCCATCAAGAACCGCATCTGTGTTGCGAGACTCATGATTGGTTCGGTGATCCTTTACTCGTCTATCGTCAAGGACATAGGACCGGATTTGTGAACCCCATTCATTTTTCATTTTTCCTGCTTCGATATTTTCTCGCTCCGCCATTCGTTTTTCGAGTTCTAGCTCATATAACTGGGACTTCAACATCTTCATTGCAGTTTCTCTATTCCCTTGTTGCGATCGTCCTTGTTGGCATTCCACTACAATTCCTGAAGGTGCATGTCGCACTCTCACCGCTGTCTCTACTTTGTTGACGTGCTGTCCACCAGCCCCACTTGCCCGAAATGTATCCCAACTCAAGTCAGCTGGGCTAATTTCAATTTCAATGGTATCATCAATCATGGGATGAACAAATACAGATGAAAAAGAAGTCATTCGTTTTCCTTGAGAATTAAATGGGCTTACTCGCACCAATCGGTGCACGCCGTTCTCCCCTTTCAGTTGACCATAGGCATAGTCACCGATGATTTCCAATGAAATCTGTTTAATTCCGGCTACATCACCATCTTGTCGATTCAATTCTTTAAGCTTAAAGCCATTTCGCTCTGCCCACATCATATACATACGCATAAGCATCTCGCTCCAATCACAACTTTCCGTTCCACCTGCTCCTGCATTGATTTCGAGGATGGCATGCAAAGCGTCTTCTTCTTTGTTGAGCGTGGATTTAAACTCCAACTCTTCAACTAAAATGAGTGTTTGCTGATAAGCTTCTTCCAATTCTTCCTCAGTAAGTTCATCTAAGGAATAAAATTCTTGCATGACTTCTAAGTCATCCACAGCCTCACCTACCCCGTTGAATAGGTTGACCCAATACTTCTCTTTACTCATTTCTTTGAGCATGATTTCAGCACCTTCAGGGTCATCCCAAAACCCTGGCTGGGCAGAGACTTTAGTGGTTTCTTCTATTTTAATATTACGGTCGGCAATGTCAAAGATACCTCCCCAGAGAATTTGTGCGCTCTCTTATTTCCTTAAACTGATCGGTTGTCATGTGTGGGTTTAATATTTTAATCTTGGGATAGTAAAGATAGCTAAAGCTTTGCAATAAATGATTTTCAATCTTATAAAATGAGGAGGCAAATAATCATAGTTAAATGAGTGGACGATATCAATGGTTTAGGTGTTCAATTGATACCCTCAAGCATAAGTCGTATCATTAAATTATGGAAGAAAAAATAAAATTAGTCACAACAATGTATATACCGCATTGAAACGCGCCATATACAGAACGTTATAACCAACTGCAATTACTCCCGAAAATATAGCACAAAAAAATCCCTCCTACTCGGAGGGATTTTGCATGGTATAAAACCCATTTTTCAAACTCGACCGCTACGCGGTAAAAAACCATAACTTAAAAAATAGTTAAA
>JASJJC010000020.1:0-2517 GCA_037624485.1 Chitinophagales bacterium | reverse complement strand
ATCTGCCGCTTCCACTAAATAAGTTAGCGGGTGGCGAATGGGTCCTTGCTCAACAGGTAATGCTAGTTCTTGAATGAGATCTTCAAAAAAAGGAGCTTGAGCTTGAAAAAAACCATACTTTTTATCAGCCACATGATCAGAGGGCTTTTTAGGTAGGCTACCTTTGGGATACTTTATAAAAGCGCCCAACGTAGCATAGCTTAGTCTTAAACCTCCCGGTGTTCCTATTTGGGATTCTGTTAAAATTTTTAATCCATTTGCATTTCCCTCAAAATCACATAAATCTTGATATTCTATAGGCGTTAATGAATCTTTAAATCCCTTTCCAGATCCCGAAGTAAAGAAATGACCAATAGCCTTTTCTCCACTATGTCCAAAAGGAGGGTTTCCTATGTCATGTGCCAATGCAGCAGCTGCAACTATAGCACCAAAATCATTTGGCTGATAGCCTAGGGTAGCTTGTAAATGAGGATATTTTTCTAGAATAGCTTTCCCTGCGATACGTCCCAAACTTCTTCCTACTACCGAGACTTCTACACTATGGGTTAAACGTGTATGAACAAAATCTGTTTTTGAAAAAGGAATGACTTGTGTTTTATCCTGCAAGCTTCGAAAAGCATTTGAAAATACAATCCTATCATAATCCACTTCAAACCCTAAACGCAGATCATCTTGTTCTATTCGTAAGCGTTTATTCTTGTCACCAAAGCGTTTTAATGATAATAATGATTCCCATTCCATTTCACAAATTTAAGATTCTAAAATCATATGTAAAGTAAACTTTAATAAAAATAAATATGATAACATTTACTTAATAGTGAACTGAGCATAATTAACATTTAGATAAAATAATCTTATGTGACTAAAAATACATTTGTGTTAATTATTATTAATACAATATATAAAAATGAAAAACCTGAAATTTTTACCAATTTTATTAGCCCTGATGATTATTGTAAGTTGCTCTGATCAAGAACCAATAATTGAGTATGTGACAGTCACTGAAACAGTGGTTGAAACAATTACTAAAACAGTAGAAGTAGAAACAAATCAATATTCAGACTCTACTCTAGAGGGAAATATCACTTCTAATCTTACACTAGACGCCTCCAAAATGTGGCTTTTAAAAGGTCGTGTATCGGTAGTTGCTGGAGTTACACTCACTATACCTGCTGGAACAATAATTAAAGCTTCTGCTGGAACAGGAGCTGATGCTTCTACGCTAATAATCGCAAGAGGAGCTAAGATCGAAGCTAGTGGAACTGAAGAAGCGCCAATTGTTATGACATCAATTTCGGATAACATTGAAATTGGCGGAACTTATCCGATAAATGGTCCTTCACTTTCCGTTGAATCAAGAGGTCTTTGGGGTGGCTTAATCATTTTAGGAAACGCACCTGCTTCTTTCTCTGGAGACGTAAGTGAACTTCAAATCGAAGGTATCCCTACTTCAGACTTAAACGGTCTTTATGGAGGAATAGACTCTTCTGATAGCTCTGGATCAATTCAATACTTCTCTATCCGTCATGGAGGCGCTGAAATTGGAGAAGGAAATGAAATTAATGGTTTAACACTTGGAGGTGTTGGATCTGAAACAATCATAAACCATATTGAGGTAATTGCAAATGTTGATGATGGAATTGAATTTTTTGGTGGATCCGTAAATGCATCAAACCTAAGTGTTTGGGGGCAAGGTGATGATGCTATTGATATTGATCAAGGATATTCTGGAACTATAGATGGTGTATTAGTAATTTTAACCTCAGCTTCTGATCATGGATTAGAAATAGATGGTCCAGAAGGGTCTTTAGAGGGAAGGTTTACACTTAAAAATGCAACAATTGTAGGTTCAACTTATAATTGTGCTGCACTTGGTGTTGATGGTGAAATGGCTGATTTCAGAAAAGGTGCTACTGGAGATTTACAAAACGTATTATTCAAAAACTTTGCAGGAGGTAAAGATATAGAGCTTGATGCAGCTGCTGATTCAGCATCCTATACTGCAGGTACATTGACATTTTCAAATATAGACATTCTTTATCCTTCAGATTTAGATGTAAATATTTGTTTAAATGTTGAATCGATAAATCAAATATTTGATGATAAAACAGATCCTGTACAGAGTAGTTTCGAGTCAGATGCTACTTTATTTGCTGAAATAGTTTCAGAAAATGAAGAAGGAAATGGAATTGACGAATCAAAATTATCATGGACTTTTTACGCAAGATATAAATAGAATCTTAGGTTATTACATTTCGATTTTACAAATGCCCAACGGCTAAATCCATTGGGCATTTGTCACTTAAATATACTTTAAAACAATAATGAAAAAAACATTTTTATTCACACTTCAAATAATTTCTCTTTCTAGCATACTTTTAAATGCTCAGTCAGGAATTACAGGTACAGTTATAGATGGTGATTTTAATGAATCGCTCCCTTTTGCTAATATTCAAGTTAAAGAAACTGGAGAAGGAATAACCTCCGACTTTGATGGGAAATATTTCTTTGAACTAA
>JASJJC010000019.1:0-45000 GCA_037624485.1 Chitinophagales bacterium | reverse complement strand
TAAAATACACGTTGACGCTAACAGCATGTTTAATACCCCACCAGTTTTTGCGGTTCTAATGTGCAGAATTGTGCTGGATTGGATGGAGAAAAAAGGCGGAATTTCACTTATCGCTGAGGAAAATAATCAAAAAGCTTCCATGCTGTACGAAGCTATCGATGAACTTGATCACTTCAAAGGATTTGCAGAAAAAGAAGATCGTAGTTTAATGAATGTAACCTTTAAGTTAATAGACGACGCATTCAAGCCGCAGTTTGATGAAGCACTTAATGAGTCTGGAATTATTGGTCTAAATGGACACAGAAGCAAAGGTGGATACAGAGCTTCCTTATATAACCAGTTACCCCTGAATCATGTAGAACATTTAGTTAAAGTTATGCGAAATTTCGCTTAAAATTTTATTGCCAAAAAGCCGAATAAATTCCATTGAAATACTAAAGAATAAGCTTAACTTCATATTACCATGCGGCATTAGTTACTCAAAATCGACCTTTATATATATACTGGGAGGCAACGAAAGTTACTAGGGCGGGCTCCAGGCGAAAGCTTTGCTTCGGCGACAAGGAGATTACTGAACAACATGAGGCACCCAAATCCTGTTTTTTTTAGGATTTTGAAGTATAGCCGTATGGTTTTTTGACTTTCGCAGAGGTTTAACAAGTGTATATTTGCACTTATGATCCGTATCTCACCCTTATTAATACTATCTCTCTTATTTTCTTCCTGCACCTATTATATAGGACCGAATCACTGGGCGAATTCTTTCTCTAAAGATGAGGTGATAGTGCCTCACCAAACATCTGCCGAAGAAATTACTGCTGATGATGTTTTGTTAGTATATGAATCATTGGAAAAAAAATCATCAAAAAAACTCCTTCAATATAGTGCCAAATTTGAAGACACCACAATAAATGTGCGCACAGCTTATGCCAAACTCCTTTTAGCAGTAGATATTGAAGCAGTAAATCAAGCTATTTTAAAAACAAAAGCTTGGGGTACAACTGGAACTTCCGGTAAACTTAATAAGCGAGGAGATTATGATTTTTCTCAGATTCAATTTATACACCTAATATGGTATTTTAAGGATTCTCCTCATCTCTTATACCCTGAAACCGCTCAGCATATTGTGGACTACCTCATTATTGATAACGGGTCTAGACCAACACTTAAAGCTCCAAAAACCTTGGGTATTGTTCGCGAAACCGAGAATCATATTTTAATGAAAGAAACGTCTCGATACCTCAAAAATCAATGGATATTTGAATACAATCCACAAGCGGAATTCGATAATACACAAAATGGAATGACCGATTTTTTAATCGAACATCTCCAAGAAATGAAAAAAACTGGGTTTTACGAGTTTAATTCAAACCCATACATCAGCTACACCTTCGAAGCTTTGCATATACTTTTTATGCATAGCAAAGATTATGAAATCAAACAAGTCTGCAAGGAAGTAATGGATGCGGAAAATTACGCATATGCTCTTGGTAGTTTTGATTTAAAAAAATATAGCCCATTTCGAAGAAGAATGACCAGAGTAACAACAACTTCTCTATTTGGTGATCGTCATGGTGTTTTGATTCGAGCCGAGCTGGCTAAATCAAACAAGAAAGTCCTCCAAAAGGATCAATTGCCTTGCTGTTTCGATCGAACCCTGATTAGCTCTGCCAGTGACTATATTTTACCAGAACAAACACAGCACTTAATTGAAGAGAAAAGGCAAAACTATTATGCAAAAATAGGCCACGGCTTAAAAGCATCTCCTGAAATATATTACGGAACACCGGATTATTTATTAACTGGAGGTGGTTTGCGCATTGGAAAACGTTCGCAAATCGTTCCAAGACCGCTAAGCATTATGCTTAAAGATGAAGCCAATGACATTAAGCAATGCTTTCACATTGAAGGGAAAGGTAAATTAAATAAATGGAACAATACAGGTTTGTATCCTAATATTATGATAGGGGAAAATGAAGTATATATTCCCAAAGAATACTCGCGGATAGATTCTTTTAAAATTTGGGATATCTACAAGCCTTACGCAAACAAGGATGTTTACATCTGTGTATACAATGGCAGAAATTTAGGAATCATTTTCATGGGGCAAAGTAATTATCAAGAAATACTTTCACTGAATCTTTCCGATAAGCAATTGCGTCGTGCCTTTAATCTGTCTGCATCAAATACGATTAGTTATAAAACCGCTGCCAGAAAAAAATGGGTCATTAAAACAACCCCCTCAGGAAGACCTCAACGAAAATTTAAAAGGTGGAAGCGATTTAATGTCAATTATGAGAGCAACTAGATATTTGTCCAGGGAAGACTCACTTACTTCATTGAAAACAAGAAACTTTAGATAGCATGTAAGCGCAATATAAGCTGCAAAAACTCACTAAAATGATTGACTTTCTCGTCTTTTTAGTGATTCAATTTTTCTTTTAAATATGTTTTCGTTGGAGAATTAGCTACCTTAAAAATTCCTTCAGGCACTCCTTCATACACCTTATACCCTCCTTCTATTCCTCCTACAGGACCTAATTCAATTAGCCAATCCGCACATTTCATTACATCAGGATGGTGCTCAATAATAACCACAGTATGCCCAATTTCAATGAGGGCATTAAACGCTCTCATTAATTTATTTACATCTTCAAAATGCAGGCCTGTAGTGGGTTCATCAAATATAAATAATATTGGTTCTGGATTCTGCGCTTTGGTTAAAAAAGATGCCAACTTCAATCGCTGGGCTTCACCGCCAGAGAGCGTACTGCTGCTTTGTCCTAGCTTTACATAACCCAAGCCTACATCATCCAAAGCTTTAAGCTTACCAATAATATCTTTTTGCTTTTCAAAAAATTGAAGAGACTCTTCTATGCTCATTTCAAGTACCTCGTGGATATTCTTATCTTGGTACCTCACCTCCAGTATTTCCTCTTTAAATCTTCGTCCTTTGCAAGATTCACACTCCAGCTCTACATCTGCTAAAAACTGCATTTCAACAACAACTATTCCATCGCCTTTGCATTCTTCACATCTACCACCTTCTACATTAAAAGAAAATTCTTTTGCTTTATATCCTCTTATTTTTGCTAGAGTCTGCTTCGCAAACAAATCGCGAATATGGTCATAGGCTTTGGTATACGTAACCGGATTAGATCGACTGCTTCTACCTAATGGATTTTGATCAATTAATTCTAAATGTTTAACTGCTCTTAAATCTCCTTCCAAGGAATCAAATTCACCAGGACGCTCACCTTGGCCATTCCAATATCGATGCAATGCCGGACACAATACTTTTTTGATCAATGTCGTCTTTCCCGAACCACTAACACCAGCGACTACGGTTAAAGATTGAAGCGGTATAGTAATGTCTACATTCTTTAAATCAAAATGACTAGCTCCTTTCAAATAAATATGATTGACCGCTTTTCTCCTGTGTTTTGGCAAGGCAATTGTTCTTTCTTCTCTTAAGTATTGTGCTGTTAGCGTTTGAGAATTTTCAAGTTCTTCAGGATCTCCAGCAAAAACCACTTCTCCCCCAAATCGCCCTGCATTTGGCCCAATATCAATCAGGTAATCAGCAGACTTAATAACATCTTCATCATGCTCAATTACTACAATGGTATTCCCTAAATCCCGGAGCTCCCGCAAGACCTCTATCAAATTTAGCGTATCTTTTGGATGCAATCCAATACTAGGCTCATCCAATATATACATAGAAGCAGTAAGGTTACTGCCCAAACTTCTTGTTAATTTGATTCGTTGAGCTTCGCCGCCAGACAATGTGTTTGCCATTCTATTTAGAGATAAATAACCCAAACTCATTTTATTCAAAATGCCTAATCGATTATCTATTTCAAAAAGAATCCTTTTTGAAACTTCTCGCTCATAGGCGTCTAAGGAAATGTTATCAAAGAAATCTTTCAAATCACTCAAGGGCATAGCCAGCATCTCGATGATACTCTTACCCGCCACCTTTACATAAGATGTTTCTTTTTTTAGCCGCATTCCACCGCATGACTTACATTGAGTCTTTCCTCTGTAGCGAGACAACATGACCCTATATTGAATTTTATAAGAATTTTGCTCCAACATTTTAAAGAAGGTATGCAAGCCCTCAAAATGCTTGTTGCCTGACCAAAGTAAATCATATTGCTTTTTAGAAAGCTCTTGAATTGGCTTGTGAATGGGGAAATCAAACTTCACAGCTTCTCGTATGAGCTCCTTTTTGTAATAGCTCATCTTTTCGCCTCTCCAGCAAACAACCGCATCCTCAAAAATGGATAGCTTTTTATTGGGTATTACCAAATCCTCATCAATGCCGATAACCGTACCGTGCCCCTCACAAGTAGGACATGCTCCAAATGGACTATTGAAGTTGAAATAATGAATATTAGGTTCTGCAAATATTAACCCATCTGCCTCAAAGCGGTTATTGAAACTTTTCTTTTCGCCATTCAAAACTTGTATTGAGCAATCGCCATGGCTTTCAAAAAAAGCAGTTTGAATCGAATCGGATAATCTGCCCTTTAAATCTTCATCCTCATGCTTCAGAACCAGGCGATCAACCACTACGTTTAAATCTGCCTCTTTAAATCGATCTTCATCCAGTATTTGCTCAATTTTAAGAACTGCACCATCAATTTCAATGCGAATCAAGCCTTTTTGAAGAAGTAAGTCCATAGCCGATTTCCATTCTCCTTTGACTTTGAGAGGATAAGTAATTAAAATCTTAGCCCCCTCTTCCACTTGGCTGACCGATTTAACAACATCCTCAATCGTGTCTTTCTTTACAATATTGCCTGAAATTGGTGAGTACGTTTTCCCCAATCGAGCGAAAAGTACTCTCAGATAATCGTATATCTCAGTTAAAGAGCCAACACTAGCACGCGTATTGCCACCAGGCACTTTTTGGTCAATTGCTATTGCTGGGCACAAACCTTTGATATACTCTACTTCCGGTTTGTTCATTCTACTCAAAAACTGCCTTGCATAACTGGAAAGACTTTCCACATAACGTCTTTGACCTTCGGCAAATAATGTATCTATGCAAAGGGATGTTTTTCCAGAGCCACTCACTCCAGTTACGACAATCAACTTATTTTTAGGAATATCTACACTTAGATTCTTCAAATTATGGACGTTTGCACCCTTTATTTGAATCCTAGTATTTTTCGTTTGTTTTAGCAATTTTTAGATTTTAAACCCATTTTTTTGCAAAAATCGTGAAATTATAATTTGTAATCAGCATGAATTTCAAATATTTTTTTTATTATTACAATAGAAAGCAATAAAAATGTCAAATTTTTCGTGCTGGCATATTTTTTGTAATCCTCAACTCGAATTTAAACCTTAGCGTATAGAATAAAGCTTTACTTATTAATTATATTATTAATCATCTCTTAAAAGTAAAGTTATGCGCAAAATCAAAACAGACCAAGAACTGGTTAGAGAATACCTAACTGGAAGTGAAAATGCTTTAGAGCATTTAATCACGCGACACAAGGAAAAGGTTTTTACCTCCATCATCATTTTCACAAAAGACCGCTACCTTGCAGAGGATCTTTTTCAAGATACTTTCATCAAGGTTATTAATAAGTTGAAGGCTGGAAAATATAAAGAAGAAGGTAAGTTTTTACCGTGGGTTATGCGCATATCCTATAATATTTGTATTGACCATTACCGCAAAACAAAACGAAGCCCAAAAGTGGTGAATACAGAAGGGTTCGACATTTTCGACATTTTACCTTTAAGTCAGGAGAGTCCGGAACAATTGATGATGGGTAATCAGTCTAAAGATAAGGTAAGGAAACTTTTAGAGGAGTTGCCAGAAGAGCAAAAAGAAGTTGTTCTTTTGAGGCATTACTACGACTTTAGCTTCAAGGAAATTGCAGAACTGACCGGGGTGAGCATCAATACCGCTCTTGGCAGAATGCGTTATTCCCTAATCAACCTTAGAAAGGTTATAGAGGAAAAGCAAATTCAACTTTAAGGATAGCGTTTAAAAAAACAAAAAAAGACCATTTCGTATCATGAAATGGTCTTTTTTTGTTAGAAGGTTTAATTTAATCCTGCTTCTCTAAGAATGGATAAATATCACTTTGGGTAAATCGAACGTTCTTGAGCACAGATTCATGCTTGGTATAGTTATACCTATACCGATAAAGCGTCCATTTCCCATCCACATATTCTAAGGAGGTACAGTTTTCTGTCCAGTCTCCACTATTTAAATAGTCTACATGCCTTTTGTTTTGCATAGCACTTACCTTGGTCATTCCGGGTTGGTGAACATGACCGCAAACTAAAGTATCTACTTTGTTCAATGCAGCTTCTTCGATATATTGCTGTTCAAAATCATTGTTTTTCTTAATCGCAGACTTTGTTCTATCCTTTAATGATTTTGAAAAATTTGTTCTGTCTTTTACGCCTAAAAAATTTTCCCAGCCATTGATAAATCGATTGAATCCAACAAAAGAATCAAATGCTTTACCTGCTCGTATGGCTATGTCCCGTTTTGTCCCATTAACAGATTTATCATGCTTATCTCCATGCATAAACCAAGTCTTTCGACCAGCCAAGTCCAAAATAAGTTCATTCTGAATTTTAAAATTATTAAACGTTAGGCCATCAAACTGCTTCAAGTAGTCATCATGGTTGCCCGGCAAGTAATAAATTGGAATATTAGCAGTCATCAAATTAAACAAGTAACCCAAAACTTTGGTATGTTTTTTCGGCCATTTTTTAAAATCTAATAACCATATATCAATGATATCACCATTTAAAATCAACATCTTAGGATTAACCGATTTAAGGTATTTATACAATCTTCCCGCTCTGCACTGATTTGTGCCCAGGTGTAAGTCAGATAAAACTAATATGTCTATGTCCCTTGCCATGATTGGTATTCTTAAAGATACTCTATAAAATCTACATTAATAACACTCAAGTGTTATCAAAAAGTTTGTTTACCTTGAAGAAAACTTATCAATGAATCCTTGGTTAGAATCTATCATACTTACTCTTGCATGTGTAAGTTCAATGTATATCTTGTCTCGATTAGTAAAACGCAATGACCTCATGGACGTTTTCTGGGGATTAGGATTTGCAATTATCTGCTTTTTTTTCGCATTACGTTCAAGTCAATTCAATACGAGTAAGCTTGCTTTATTATTTATCGTTTGCCTTTGGGCTGTAAGATTAAGCGTCCATATTTTAGTTAAGAATTATGGGAAAGCAGAGGATTTTCGATATCAAAATTGGCGTAAAGAATGGGGTAAAACGGAATGGTGGAGAAGCTTTTTACAAATATACCTCCTGCAAGGATTCTTCATGTTCCTTATTGCTTTACCTATTATTGCCTATATGATTAAAGTGGATTCCTCTTTCACCCATTCCACGTTGCAAAGCCCCATAGATGCGCAGGCCACAAGATGGCTAGGTGCATTAATTTCGCTACTCGGTCTTTTGATAGAAAGTGTCTCTGATTTTCAAAAGAGTGTTTTCAAAAAAAAGAATCCAAATGGCTTAATGAAAACTGGTATGTGGAGTTATAGCAGGCACCCCAATTACTTTGGTGAAGCGATCTATTGGTGGGGTATCGCCTTTTTTACTTGGTCAGAAGTCTCCTTTGTTTATGGCATAATCAGCGCGCTTATAATTACGATTCTACTCCGTTATGTATCAGGAGTTCCGATGCTCGAAAAAGCAAAAGAAGGGGATGCTGCATATGAGCAATATAAGAAGGAAACACCTGTTTTCATGCCATTCATAGGCACCTAACAACAAATTCTTGTACTTTTATTTAGTGTAAACTACCGATACTAGATGCCTTATATTTAATTCTTAGAAAGATTTTTTCTTAGCATACTAAATAACAAAAACCCAGCAGGTCCAAGCATTAGTGTTAAAAATAAAGAGGGCCATTTAATCCAATTCGTGATGTTTTCTTCCAAGCATTTTTTAGCAATCCATGTACCTACGAACAGGTCAAATATTAAGTAATGTGCCCAAGCTGCGAGTAATACTTTATCATTTAAGAAGCCATTACGAAGGTGTTGCATACTATCCATGCCCACATCATCTCCGGCATTTTCAAACATGCCCCAAATAATAAACACCAGATAAAATACTGATAAAGCCAAATGAATAAAATGAGTAAAAAGCAAGCGTTGGGTAAGTTTACTTTTTACAAAAAATGCCAGCAAAATCCAAAAAGGAATAATGCTGGCATTTAATATCTTAAAAATAATTTCCATCAATTAACGAAACGGTGAATGCTTTCTTTCCCTTCACAAATCACACGTAAGAAATAGATCCCTTTTTCACCAACAAATGGTATGCTTAATTGCTGCTTTCCTCCATGAAGGAAGAAATTTTCCTTTTCCATAAGCTGTCCTATGGAGTTGTAGATTACAAAATCAAAATAATTGGCATTCAGCACGTCAATATTAAAGACAACTCCGTTAACTGATAGAGGACTTATCACTTGAATAGAATTACTTAGGAGATTGGAATGAATTCCAGTAGCTGAAGTATCGCTAGTTGTATCGGCCATTGCAGTAAACGTAAATGTTTTGGTAAGAACAGAATCGCCAGTTGTAAATCCATTGTTATTGCTGAGATTAGCGATACTAAATACTGTCAAAACTTGTGAGTCTGAAGGAGCTGTCCATTCAAAATCCCATGAACTGACTCCTAAGGAGTTTGTATGACCCACATATTTTTTCCCGCCAGGACCATTATTGACCTGTGCATCACTGGAGCTAGTCGACAAATCCCCAGCCATTTCGCCAGCCTGGTTTAAGACCGTCAACGAAAAGCCATTGCGCGCTTTTGGGTTTTGAATAGATAATTGCATATTGTAGGTGCTTCCGGGGCTATACTCAAAATTAGCGTCCATATTAGCTCCATCGACCAAAACGCTTAACCGGTCTTCTAAATTTTCTTGGAGACCAAAAGTACTGTGACAACCTGATTTAGCGCAAGAATTTTCACCGGGAGCATTGGTATTAGCTACTGGAGCAAAATTTCTATTAGAATAAGAGATGCTTCTAAATAATCCAAAGGAGATAGTAGAAACCAAAACAACAGCAAGTAAACGTTTAGACATAATTTTATTTTTTTGAAAGTTAAGGTTTTTTTAATAAAAATGTCAAGTAGGATTTCTTATGGACATTAAAAACTAATTTACTTTAAAGCGTTTAAGCAAGTTCAATAACCATTGCACTTGCACCACCACCACCATTACAAATACCCGCAGCGCCCCTTGATTTCCCCTTTACGCGCAATGCAGAGATTAAGGTGCACATGATTCTCGCTCCCGACACACCAATTGGGTGGCCAATTGAAACGCCACCGCCGAATACATTCGTTTGTTCGTGTGAAAGATTTAAAATTTTCATATTAGCTAATGCTACTACAGAAAACGCTTCATTAATTTCAAACAAGTCAATATTCCCAATACTTAAACCAGCCTTATCTAATGCTTTCGGTATTGCCAAAGAAGGAGTGGTAGTAAACTCAACAGGTTCTTGAGCGGCATCTGCATAACTTAGAATCTTAGCGATAGGTTTTACACCTAACTCATCCATTTTCTCTTTACTCATAAGCACCAAAGCAGCTGCCCCATCATTCAAATTTGAAGCATTAGCAGCAGTAACCGTTCCATCCTTTCCGAACGCAGGTCTTAATTTTGACACTTTATCATAACTCACTTTTGAAAAATCCTCATCCCTATCCACAACTTTAGGATCTCCTCTTCGTTGTGGAATTTCTACTGGAAAAATTTCATCTTTAAACCATCCGTTTTCTGTAGCTGCTGCAGCACGTTTATATGATTCAATAGCATAAGCATCTTGATCTTCTCTTGAAAATTCATGTTTTGTAGCACATATATCCCCGCACACACCCATCATATCTCCATTATATGGATCTTGCAAACCATCCCTAACAATAGTATCGATGAAGGTCTGATTACCATATTTAATTCCAAATCGGGCTTTCTCTACCATAAAAGGCGCATTACTCATGCTCTCCATCCCACCACAAACGACAACATCCTGATCGCCCAATGCTATTGCTTGTGCACCAAACATTATTGCTTTCATTCCGGAGGCACATACCTTATTAACTGCGGTGCAAGGCACCTCATATGGAATGCCCGCCTTAATGGCTGCTTGACGCGCTGGAGCCTGACCGGTGTTTGCCTGCAGCACATTCCCCATAAACACTTCACCAACTTGTTTAGGATCAATTCCCGCTCGACTAACTGCCTCTTTGATCACAATTGCGCCCAAATCTATGGCTTTCAGAGTGGATAAGCCTCCACCAAAACTTCCGTTTGGTGTTCGTACCATACTTACTATAAATACTTCTTTCATGGATTTTGTTTTATTCTTTATTAGGTAAACAAGCGGAGAAAAATAAGTTTCAAAGCTTTTTTGAGAACTGCAAATTTAAGAATTATCACCGAATTATTTGCCAAGAAAAAAGGGCTGCAAATGTTAGCTTGAATGAAATTCGGAGAAGTATTAAACCTATCTATATTAATCTTCGAGCCTACCCTTTCGGATACTTCTGCATCGCCTCTTCCATTTTATCATTGATTTGAAAAGATATTATATGCCAAAACATTATAAAATCGGATATTAAACTATAGAAGGGGTATTTAAAAGTCGCCGGCTTATTCTTTTCAAAAAAGAAATGACCAAACCAAGCAAAACCATATCCAGCTAAAGGTAAAAACCAAAGCAAGCTATATTGACCATTTTTTACAGCAATTATTAGAATAACGAAGAATAAAGTAGTGCCAATAAAATGTGTATTTCTGGTACTTTTTAAGCTGTGTTCACTTAAATAATATGGATAGAATTCAGCCAAGGATTTGAACAAGGGTAACTCCGACATAATGTATAGTTTACTTTAAAGTTATTAAAAATTCTTAAGCTGATGCGCACGGAGGGTGCAGCATCTAATCTAGCTAAAGCGTTTTATATTTATCTGTGCGGCTTTTTAGCGCCAAACAGATTGACTAAATCCTTTTCGAGCTTTTTAAACTCATCCATTTGATCTTCCCTGCAAATTTCTTTTAAGTCGATAAAGTGATTGAAGTGAACCTGCTCCATCTTGATTTGCTTTTCAGCAATTATTTGAAGAATGGCCGCGCTGACTTTTTTATTCTCTTGGTGCAAGGTGCCATACAACTCTCCCTTTAAATCGCGTATCAATTGGTTCAACTCCTGCACATCGTGCCTATGAGTTTCAATAAGCAGCTCATACGCAAGAATCTGTTCCTTTTCGAAATTTAAGCGTTCAATAATTTCATTTTTAGGGCCTCCGTGATTTCGAGCATGCGGCTTTTTGAAAAAGATAAATGTGAGCAAACCTGCATTTAAACACAGTAATAAAAGAGCAAAAATTAATATAACCTTCGATTTATTCATCTTAATATAAATTATTTTGAGGAAGTAAATACTCGAATTCATTTGTTTGTTGGATGCGAAATGTGGACTTATCAAGCAAGTTTATAGCAACAACATTTACTGCAAGTAAAACTGAAAAAGACAGCATTACCAGGCATTTCTGAGACTTGGTTAAAGCGTCTCTATTTTTTAGTCTTTGCCTTATACGACTTAGTAAATAGGGGGAAGCATCCACCTTTTCAATCGATGCTAAAGCATCGTCGTATATAAAAATATCTGTTTCTTTCATTACTATTTCTTTTAGACGATTTTATTTAACCTCTCCTTCGGTATTCTTTAGATTTTTTATCAAATTAGATTTTGCCCGTTGGATAAGCGATTCAACAGCCTTTCTGCTCAGCTGCATTATCTGCCCTATTTCATCATGTGGAATTTTATCTATTTTACTTAGTATCAAAGCAGTCTTTTGATTGTTGGATAGTTTATTAATGCAAGTAAATATTCTTTGGAGTTCCTCTTTTCTTTCCGCAAGAACTCCTGGATGGTCAAAATGCATAGGGTCATGAATAAGTGCGGAGCTGATCGGGTCAAATAATGAAGTAATAAATGCAAATCGTTTGTGCGCCTTTTTAGCTTTAATAAAATCTAAACATTTATTGATCGTGATTCTGTAGAGCCAAGTTGAGATTTTAGATTCGTGCTTGAATTTATTAAAATGCTCATATACTGCGACAAAAACATCTTGGGTGATTTCTTCGGCATCCTCTGGGTTTTGGGTATAACTTAAAGCTAAATTATACACTAAGTCCTTATGCTCTTGATATATCGATTCTAAATTCAATTATTTGCATTTTTACTTGAGGAAATTCTTAATTTAATACAAGATTGATTTTATCAATTCAAGGCCTTTATTCTCAATTTTATGCTTCCCCTGATATGAATATGCTTTGACAAAAAAGTGTTTTGATTTTATCATTGTTTGCACCTTTTCCACTTGAGATTTACTAACAAATACATCTTTATCCCCATAAATCAGGTGAAAACTCAAATCTTTAGGAAGAGCATTCCAATTCAAATCATGAGCAGGAGCACCTCCATAGAGAAAGAGCTTAGAAAATGTAATCCATCGATTACAGCATAATCTGCTCGCAGTTGCAGCACCTTGAGAAAAACCCAAGCATGTATAGGTAATCCCTTTCATTGGCAACTGACTTTGCACTTCTTGCACCACTCTTTCCAGATAATGCATGGTGTCCAATATCTCATTTTCCCTTTCTAAACTTGTCATCCAGCTTGAACTAGGATTGGAAGAGAAATCTTTCCAATAAAACTTTGATAAGCCCTCGGGAGCAACTACTAAAGTATGTTCATCTTGGAGCGAAGCAAATGCCTCCAAAAAATCATCCGCATTTTGCGCATAGCCATGCAGCACGACAAGAACCTGTTTAATTTTATCATTAATTTGACCTGATAAAAAATATCGAGCGGTCCGCTGAACTTGCAGATAATGCTTTTTCATATCCACGAAGCTAATAAAATTTAGCTTTTTTGCTCAATACTTTTTACTTTTACCCCATGATGAATGATTCTTTTCCATTAGCAACAAGTATAGGAATTCTAGGGGGCGGCCAATTGGGCAGGATGTTTATTGAAAATGCATTGCGATATGACGTTCAAATTCATGTCTTAGATCCTTCCGAAAATGCTCCTTGTGCGCATCTTACGCCCTACTTCACCCAGGGAGATTTTAAAGATTTTGACACAGTTTATGCCTTTGGGAAAAACCTGGATGTGGTAACTATAGAAATAGAGCACGTTAATACTGATGCTTTGCGCAAACTGGAAGCAGAAGGAGTGAAAGTTATTCCCAGCGCCAAGGCGATCGAAACCATAAAAGACAAAGGCCTTCAAAAACAGTTTTATATCGATTATGAAATTCGAAGTTCTTTGTTTCGCTTAGTAGAAAATAGCGCTGAGCTGAATAAGCATGAATCTTTTTTACCTTTCTTTCAGAAAGCAAGAAAAGATGGATATGATGGTAAAGGAGTCCTTTCAATAAAAACTAAGGAAGATTTTTGTAAAGCTTTTGACGTCCCATCAGTATTAGAGAAAAGCGTAGATATAGACAAAGAAATATCAGTAATTGTAGCCAGAGATCAATACGGGAATTCAGTGACTTATCCTGTCGTGGAGTTAGTTTTTGATCCCGTTTATAATCTAGTGGATTACTTAATAGCTCCAGCTCATTTGAGCGAGCGACAAAAAGCTAAAGCGCAACAACTGGCGCAGCAGGTTTGTGATGGATTACAATCACCCGGCATTTTTGCGGTAGAATTATTTTTAAGTAAAGAAGGTGAAATTCTAGTCAATGAAACTGCTCCGCGAGCACACAACAGCGGACATCACACTATTGAGGCGAGTATTTCTTCTCAATTTGACCAACACCTCCGTATACTGCTTGGATTACCGCTTGGAAGCACAAAGAGTTATCCTGCTTCGGCAATGATTAATCTAGTAGGCAGTGAAGGGCATATAGGAAAGGTATCTTATCAAGGAATTGAAAAAATAAGTGGCTTGGAGAATGTATATGTTCATCTTTATGGAAAAGCGGTCACAAAACCTGGTCGAAAAATGGGACATGTAAGCGTTATCGGTTCAGGCATGGAGGAAGTCCTATCCAAAATTCAACAGGTAAAAGAACAGGTTCAAGTTATCAGTGTAACTTAAAATAGCTAAATTTATGCCCGAGAAGGGCTTTAAACATAAAACAATATTAAGATGGTCGGAATAATAATGGGAAGTGAAAGCGATTTACCAATCATGAAAGATGCGGCAACTGTTTTGGATGAACTAGGTGTTGCTTATGAGCTTACGGTAGTTTCTGCGCACCGAACCCCAGCGCGCATGTTTGACTATGCTGAAAATGCTAAGTCAAGAGGAATTAAAACGATTATTGCTGGTGCTGGTGGTGCAGCTCATTTACCCGGGATGGTAGCCTCTTTAACTACTTTACCTGTGATAGGGGTTCCGATAAAAAGTAGTAATTCAATTGATGGTTGGGATTCAGTTTTATCCATCTTACAAATGCCAGGGGGAGTACCTGTTGCAACCGTGGCATTGAATGGAGCTAAGAATGCTGGAATACTCGCTGCTCAGATTATTGGGGCCTTTGATGAAGAAATTGGAAGCCGTTTAGAAAAATACAAAAAGAGTCTGGAAGCTAAAGTTCTAAATTCTGTAGCAGACTTGAAAACAAAATTTCCAAATTCAAACGATTAAATTAATTCCTGACCTTATCTTTTAGAGCTAAGTAAACTGCCCAAAAGTGCGACATACTTCCCGCTAGGACAAAGATGTGCCAGACCGCGTGATAATACCATACTTCTTGATCATGGTAAATAAAATATGTGCCAGCCGTATAGGCAATTCCTCCTCCAAGCAGAAGAAACAAAACCATAGGTTTCAATTTAAGTATCGCAGGCTTAATTAAGAACAAGCCAATCCAACCCATACCAATATATACCAGAAGCGTGTAAAAGAATGGAATATTTTCACTTACCAATTGCATAGTAATTCCTACAGCCGTTAGAACCCAAACCAATATTAACAAGAATTTACCCAGTTTGCTTCTAAAATAAATAAGTAAAAACGGTGTATAGGTGCCTGAAATAAGTAGGTAAATAGAGAACAAATCAAAATAATGTAAAATATCTCTAGTCACTTTATCCGGCATCGCATGGAATAATGTTGAGGACAGATAGACTGCTAGTAAGCCGAATGAAAAAATCACTGCTCCCGAGATCTTACGCTGATATGAAGTAAGCACGGCAGTGGCAATTAGCATTGGACATAAAACCATAAAAATTAAGACCCCTACTCCATGCGTTAATGAGTTGGCAATATTTTCGGCAAAAGGGTAGTCTGCGAAATTCATCTTAATATTTTTTAACTTGTTTCAAATCCAAAGCATTAAAAGCATTGGGTTTTACCCCTTGGATATTCTTATGGGTTAATCTTATCAATTCATCATAATACAAAAACACCACAGGTGCCTCTTCAATAAGAATGCTATCCATCTTTTCATAAAGCGAAAGTCGATCTTCCAATTC
This sequence comes from Chitinophagales bacterium, assembly GCA_037624485.1. Taxonomy (GTDB): domain Bacteria; phylum Bacteroidota; class Bacteroidia; order Chitinophagales; family UBA8649; genus JAFMKE01. The sequence goes on along the minus strand of JASJJC010000019.1, from coordinate 29,468 downwards.
ACCGATGGCAAATGCTTCTTCGTAAAGTTGATCAAAATTTTCATTGGCAAATCGAGTGTAATTCGGTGGAGCTCCATTTCCACTGTAAAACAAACTTAAATAATTTTCCGCATCTGGATAGTCTGCAATCCAGCTTCCCCTAAAAAAATCTACTTGACCACTCACCATCCACTCTCTTAAGAGGGAAGGTTGTACCACTTCAACTTTTAAATTTAGCCCTACTTTTTCAGCTTCATTGGCAATAAATAGTGCCATATCCTTATACGTTTCATTGGTGTTTAAAACCACTTCTTGTCCCTGATAATCAATTTCTTGCAATAAGCTCATAGCCTTTCCAGGATTGTAATTATACCCTTTTGATTCTCCATTGGCATAAGGTGGAAGTCCTTTAGGAATAAAACCATTCACCGCAGGAAACCCTACTCCTTTTCGCAAGTACTTAATCATATTTTCTTTGTCGTAACAATAATTTACGGCTTGCCTAAACGCTTTTAGCTTAACCCATTTATCCTTCCCGGTGGCATTAAATCCTAAATATTCAGTATTTAAAAACGGTGCCTTGAATAAGTTCAATTTAGCTTCCCACTTCTTTTTCAGTGATGCATTTTCATCCAGTATATCATTTACAAAACTTTTATCGACCCCAGACAGTAGATCTAAGTCTCCTTTCATAAAACTCAGAAACTCCATTTTCTTGCTTTCCATGAAACTTACCTTAAACCCATCCAAGTAAGGAAGTGATTGATTCCAATCATCTCGTTCAAAATAGTTCTCGTTTTTAAGGCCAACAAGCGCAGTGCCTTCTTCCCATACTTTAAAAGTAAAAGGACCAGTACCTGTGGGATGTGCTCTAAAATCCTTTCCATATTTAGCTATTGCCTCTTGGGGCACTACAAAACAATAAGGCATACTTAAAATTCCTAATATTGGACCAAAAGATTGCTTTAAATTTAACCGAAAGGTACTATCGTTTAGAGCTAAAAATGGCACGGAAGGATCTACTTTATTATTAAATATCCAAGAACCTGGAGAAGCGACCTTCTCATCAATAATGCGATTGAAACTAAACACTACATCATGCGCATTGAGAATTCTCGTGGAATCCCCAAAAACTTCATTTTGATGAAAACTTACATCCGTTCTTAGCTTAAAAGTGATTCGTAAGCCATCTTCACTAAAGGCCCATGATTTGGCTAAACAAGGCCTTATCATCATATTACTATCCAGCTGAACCAATCCATTATAAAATTGAGTGACAGCCCAAATATTGGCCTGGTTTTTTGCAAAAGCTGGATCCAAGGAAGTTATCCCTGACGCTTGGTTGTACTTAAAAATTTTATGCGACGCAGGTTCCTTTGGTGCACAGCTATAAAATGTGGATAAACCAATCCATAAAAACAAGGTAAAATGCCGCATGATTGGTAAATTTAATTAATCTTTTGCAAAATAAGTGTTCCCCTATAAATTGTTTGCAAAACGTTAATTACTAAATGGGATTAGGTCTTGGTACCTTTTGAAAATACTTATATTTGCTTATCGATAAAATTTTTATTTTAAATGAAATTTACATACTTCGGACATGCTTGTTTTGGTATTGAAGTGAATGGTTATAATCTCTTATTTGATCCATTTATTTCAGATAATGAATTGGCTTCGGAGATTAATGTAGATGAGATTGAAGCAGATTTCATTTTCTTATCTCATGGCCACTTCGATCATGTTGCTGATGCTGTTCGTATCGCTAAGCGGACGGAGGCAACAGTTGTTGCTAATTTTGAAATTTACTCTTGGTTAGGCAAACAAGGTGTTGAAAATGCGCACCCGATGAATCACGGCGGTACTTGGAAATTTGATTTTGGCAGTGTTAAAATGGTCAATGCCGTTCATTCAAGTGAATTGCCAGATGGTAGTTACGGTGGCAATCCTGCAGGATTTGTATTCACCACGAGTGAAGGTAATTTTTATTATGCGGGAGATACTGCCTTACATATGGATATGAAGCTAATACCTTTGACTTCAAAAGATTTACATTTTTGCATTTTACCCATCGGAGATAATTTCACTATGGGAATAAATGATGCAATACTAGCGGCTGAATTTGTTAAATGCGACCGGGTAATCGGTGTGCATTATGACACTTTTGGTTTCATTAAAATAGATCACAAAGAAGCAATGAAAAGTTTCAGTAAACACGATATGAAGCTTATGTTGCCATCAATTGGAAAAACTATAGAATTATAATATATGAGTGCTAGAATAATCAGTTTTGCAAATCAAAAAGGTGGTGTTGGAAAAACATCTTCCGCCATTAACCTTGCGGCTTGCCTTGGGATACTTGAATATAAGACCTTACTTGTTGATGCTGATCCACAGGCGAATAGCACCTCCGGTTGTGGCTTTGATCCGAACAATATTACCACGAGCATCTACGAATGTATGGTCGGAGACAAAAGAGCTAAAGACATTATCCTTAAAACCGAAACGCCCAATTTGGATATTTTACCTGCCAATTTGGATCTAGTAGGCGCAGAAATAGAACTTATCAATCATCCTAGTCGGGATAAAGTGCTTAAAGGGGTTTTACAAGATTTAGTAGGAAGCTACGATTTCATTATCATTGATTGTTCTCCTTCACTTGGTCTAATTACAGTAAACTCACTTGCAGCAGCAGATTCAGTTATCGTGCCCGTGCAATGTGAATATTTTGCATTAGAAGGTTTAGGCAAGTTGTTAAACACAATAAAAATTGTTCAAAATCGTATTAATCCTGGATTAGAAATTGAAGGGATTCTCCTAACTATGTATGACCAACGATTGCGCCTGTCCAATCAAGTATTAAAAGAAGTTCGAAAGCATTTCCAAGATCTTGTTTTCGAAACTGTAATTAATCGGAATACCAGAATTGGTGAGGCGCCGAGTTTTGGAAAACCAATTATCATGTATGATGCAGATAGCACAGGCGCTCGCGATTATATGAACTTAGCACGGGAGATTTTACAGCTAAGTGATCGTACGGATATTCCGGATAATGAAAAAATATTAGACTTAGAGAATGAGCAAGAGTAAAGAAGCATTAGGAAAAGGGATTAGAGCCCTATTGAATAGCATTGATGATGACGCCACAAAAGTTGGACGCGTCAAAGCGGAAGATGAATATGAACAAACCGGTACAATTGTTAAAATACCATTAACGCAAATTGAGGTCAATCCATTTCAACCAAGAATAGACTTTAACGCTGAGGCCTTAACTGATTTAGCTAAATCGATAAAGATTCATGGAGTTGTTCAACCCATTACAGTTCGGAAATTAAGTAATAAAAAGTTCCAGTTAATTGCTGGTGAAAGAAGATTGCGAGCAAGTAAATTGGCCGGCATCAATGATATACCCGCCTATGTGCGTGTAGCCAACGATCAAGAAAGTTTAGAGATAGCGCTCATTGAAAATATTCAACGAGAAGATTTAAATGCCTTAGAAATTGCTTTAAATTATCAACGACTAATTGATGAATGCAGTTTAACGCATGAAGATTTATCCACTCGACTGGGTAAAAGTAGAGCGGCAGTTACCAATTATTTACGCTTATTAAAACTTCCACCAGACATTCAAAGTGGACTTAAGAGTAAAGCGATAAGCATGGGGCATGCTCGTGCCTTAGCAGGCATTGACGACATAGTTATGCAATTGTATGTTTTCAAAGAAATAGGAAGTAAAAGCTTATCCGTGAGACAAACCGAGTCTTTAGTTAAGCAAAACAATAAGCAAGCTAAAAGCAAGGCATCACCAAATAAGCTCCCCTTAGCTTATCAAAAATTACAAGATCGCTTGGCGAGTAACCTTAGCGCAAAAGTTCAGATAAAACCTAAGCAAAACGGAAGTGGCGAAATTACAATATACTTCCATAATGATGATGACCTCGAACGATTGAGTGATTTCTTAGAAAATTAAGCATAGAGGTATGCGTAATTTTTTCCTCTTACTTAGTCTATTATGTATAAATGATTTATGCCATGCACAAGTTGAGCAAGGTGAGGAAAACGGAGCATTCAAACAGCCTAATGACACTGTCTTTTTGATGAAACGACAATCCCCTAAAAAAGCTGCATTATTGTCGACAGTGCTTCCTGGAGCTGGCCAGATATACAACAAAAAATACTGGAAGCTACCGATTGTATACGGCGGATTAGGCGCACTTGGAGCATGGGTTGGTGTCAATATCAAAAATTTAAGGGGGTACACGGATGCTTATAAACTGGAAATCGACAACGATCCAAATACCTCAGGCTCCTTCAAGGGTGTGACAGGTCAGAACCCTCTAAACGTAAAGCGAGATGACGCGAAAAGAAGCTTGGACTTAAGCATTATCCTTCTCAGTGTATTCTATTCACTAAATATAGTCGATGCATCTGTTGACGCCCACCTATTCGATTATAGCATTACCGACGATTTGTCCGTGTCACTTGAACCCGATTTTGGCACCTATCAGAGTTTTAATGGTTCTCAGACCCGCGTAGGATTAAATTTTGCACTTCATTTTAAACAAAAAGAAAAGCTCTAAAGGCTTGGTTCATTCAATTATGAAACAACATTTAGCCCATTTATCCATTGTCGTTCGAGAATATGATGAGGCGATTGAGTACTATACCAAAGTTCTTGATTTCAAACTCATTGAAGACACCGTTCTTAGTCCAAAAAAACGCTGGGTGTTAGTCGCTCCTCGTGGTGCAAAAGAATGTACTTTACTTTTGGCAAAAGCAGCCAATGAAGAACAAGCAAAATACATAGGTAATCAAACTGGTGGCAGAGTGTTCCTTTTCTTGTTTACAGATGATTTTTGGAGAGATTATAAAAAAATGCTGGAACGAAAGGTAAATTTCATACGAGAGCCTATAAAAGAAGCACACGGTACTGTTGCCATTTTTGAAGATTTATATGGAAATAAATGGGATTTTATTCAACCTAGTAAAGCGAATAAAGGCATAGAAAAGTAGGTAAGTTTGTGCTATACCATTTATCAAGTTTAAGCTTACTCCGCGTATTTATCAAAAGCAGTAATGATCTTACTCACAAGTCGGTGACGAAGGACATCCGCCGTTGTCAATTCAACCGTTCCTATACCTTTAATATTTTTAAGCAAATTAATTGCTACCCCTAATCCCGATTTCTGATTTCTCGGCAAATCAATTTGTGTTCGATCGCCTGTAATGACACACTTAGCACTTGGGCCAATTCTAGTTAAGAACATCTTCAATTGAGAGACCGTGCAGTTTTGCGCCTCGTCTAAAATGATAAATGCCTTGTCCAAAGTCCTCCCTCGCATAAAAGCCAAAGGAGCAACCTCAATAATTCTGTTCTCCATTAAATAGGATAACTTTTCACCAGGAATCATGTCATACAAGCCATCATACAGAGGACGTAAATAAGGATCAATTTTCTCTTTTAAATCACCTGGTAAAAACCCAAGGCTTTCTCCAGCTTCCACCGCCGGACGAGTTAAAATAATTCGTTTGACCTGTTTGTCTTTTAAAGCACGTACAGCAAGTGCCACTGCAGTATAGGTTTTCCCTGTCCCTGCCGGTCCAACAGCAAACACGACATCATTCTGTTCACTAGATTCTACTAATTTCTTTTGGTTAGCTGTTCGAGCACGAACAATATTGCCATTGGCTCCATAAACCAGAACATTCTTATTATCTGTGGGCAATGATTCCGCAACTTTTTCTGAGTCATTTAAGAGTTCATCGATATCAAGCGAAGTAAGTTTGCCATACTTTTCTAAAAATTTTAAAAGAATTTCAACCTTCTCCTCAAACAGGGCAAGCTCCTCATCACTTCCGGCAGCTTTTAATTTAGTACCTCGACTGACAACTTTTAGTAATGGAAACTTTTTTTTAAGTACATTTAACTTCGAATTATTAACACCGAAAAAATCTATCGGATTAACTTGCTCTATATTAATGGTTATTTCGCTCAAATGATTAATTTTGATGTGTTAGTTAATTAATTTTATTCATGCCCTTAGTAAGCTTGACATCTGATTATGGAACAAAAGACCACTTCGTAGGTGCACTTAAAGGTCAACTATACCATGCTAACAAAGATATAATTATAGTTGACATTAACCATGAAATCAAACCTTTTGATGTTTTATCAGGAGCGTACATTTTAAAAAACGCTTCAAGGACGTTTCCCGCAGGTTCTATACATATTGCAAGTATCAATATTCGGGAAGGGAATAGCCGTTTTTTAATCGTAAAAAGAGAAGAACTATTTTTTATTGTCCCTGATAATGGATTAATCTGTTTAATGTTTCCCGATGAAGATTTTGAAGCTTTTGCTTTTGAACATTTAACTAAAACTTTCACCTTTCTGGAACTGCATCAATCCTTAGGTACGATCATTCAGCATATAACCGACAATCAAATTGAAGCAATCTCAGTAAAAACAAATTCTTACAAAGTGCTTAACAACATTCAGGCCATTGTCATGCCAGATCTTATTCGGGGATCAGTATTTTACATCGATGGATTTGATAATGTTGTAGTTAATATCAATAAAAAACTATTTGATGAATTTGTTGGAGACAAACAATTCTTGATTTCCTTTAGACAACATAAGATTGGTAGTTTAAGTAAACACTACAGTGATGTCCCTGAGGGTGAAGTCTTGGCCTTGTTTAATGATGCGGGCTATCTTGAAATAAGTATGAATCGGGCAAATGCTGCAGGACTATTAGGGCTAGCTTATGGTAGCTTGGTAATGCTTGAGGTTTTCGAGTAAGTTTAAAGCAAATATAATTTCTTCTCTGATTGATTCGAGGCAATCAAATTAAACTACAATCTCATTAAACATTAACAATTTGTAAATACCATTCCGCTAATTCATATCTTAGTCTCAGAACCCTATCCATCCATGAAAGTTACATTTTTAGGCACAGGCACATCAAGTGGCGTTCCACTCATCGCATGTAAATGTCAGGTTTGCACCTCTTCGGATTGGCGAGATAAGCGATTACGTTGTGCAGTTTTGCTAGAATGGGGTGATAAAAAAGTAGTTATCGATGTTGGTACTGATTTCCGTCAGCAGATGTTGAGAGAAAGTGTCACGCAATTGGATGCTGTATTAATTACTCATTCACATTTTGATCATATCGGTGGATTGGACGAGTTAAGAGCTTTTAATTTTTCCCAAAGAAAAGATATGCCTGTTTATGCCGACGTACTAGCATCCAATATGATAACCAATATGTTTGCCTACGTCTTTGCAGAAAACAAGTATCCCGGTACGCCTAATCTACTCCTCAACACTTTCGACGAAGAGCCTTTTGAGTTGTTTGGTAAAACAATAATACCGATCGAAGTCCTTCATGGCAAAATGCCCATTACGAGTTTTAGAATTGATGATTTCACCTACATCACTGATGGTAAAACAGTCACTAATGAATCGAAAGAAAAAATAAAAGGCACGAAAATACTAGTAATTAATGCGGTAAGGGAAGAACCCCATTACAGCCATTTTAACTTAGAAGAGGCCTTGGCTTTTATTGATGAAATGAAAGTTGAGAAAGCTTATCTCATCCATATATCCCATCGTTTTGATCGACATACCGACATACAGAAAAAGCTACCTACTCACGTAAGTGCAGCATACGACGGCCTACAATTAGAAGTTTAATCATTAATTCGCGTTTGCTTAAATTTTTTATTTACTTTAGCGTGAAATCCCATATTTTATGAAAAAAATGCTCACTCTTTTTAGCAGCTTATTGATTTCCTTAAGCGTATTTGCTCAGCAAGGTTCAATGGGTTTAGATGAAAAAATAGATCAAATATTTGGTAACGCAACGGGTTGGTTTGTGAAAATTATTTTTTGGCAAATTCCAATAACTGATGAAGTAGGGCTCTTCTGGGTTCTCATTCCATTAATTGTTGGAGCCACGTTCTTCACCTTATATTTCGGATTTCCAAACATTAGATTATTACCTATTTCCCTAAAAACCGTGCGGGGTGATTATGAGCATGTCGAAGTCGATGAAAGCCAACCCAATGTTAGCGAACACGACAATCCAGATACGGTAAGAATTGAGGGTACCGAAGGAGAAGTAACTCATTTTCAAGCATTAACTGCCGCCTTAAGTGCGACAGTCGGCTTGGGAAATATAGCAGGTGTGGCCGTTGCAGTCGTGATCGGTGGAGCAGGTGCAACTTTTTGGATGATTCTTGCTGGCCTAATCGGCATGTCGTCCAAATTTGTGGAGTGCACCCTTGGTGTAAAGTATAGGGAAGTTGGTGAAGATGGAAGAATTTATGGTGGTCCAATGTACTACCTTAAAAAAGGACTAAAAGAAAAAGGACTAGGCGGACTGGGTAAGATTCTCGCAATTGCCTTTGCTATTTTGTGCATTGGTGGTTCTTTTGGAGGTGGAAACATGTTCCAAGCCAATCAAGCCTTTGAAATTTTCCAGTCTGTTACTGGTGGATCTGAAAGTTTTATTCATGGCAAAGGATGGTTGTTTGGCATTGTCATGGCCATTTTTGTTGGGATTGTTATTATTGGTGGAATAAAGCGAATTGCTCAGGTTACAGAAAAAATTGTTCCTTTTATGGCATTAATCTATGTAGGAGCAGCCTTAGTGGTGATTTTCATGAATTACACTTTGATTCCAGAGGCCATTAGCACTATCATTGTCAAGGCCTTCTCCCCCACTGCAATTACAGGTGGTGTACTAGGGGTTTTAGTCCAAGGATTTAAAAGAGCAGCATTTTCCAATGAAGCAGGTGTGGGTTCTGCAGCGATTGCGCACTCAGCCGTAAAAACTAAATATCCCGCGAGCGAGGGGTTAGTGGCATTGTTAGAGCCATTTATCGATACCGTAGTGGTTTGTACAATAACTGCATTGGTTATTGTAATTGGGAACTTAGAAGGACTCTATCAATTTGGTGGTACAGATGGAGCTACTATGATTACTGGAACAAATGAAATGTTATCTGGAGTAGATTTAACAAGCTTTGTTTTTGAAAAAAACATACCAAATTCATCCTATGTTTTAACCATTGCAGTGATTCTGTTTGCCTTCTCTACAATGATTTCATGGTCATACTATGGCCTACAATCTTGGACTTACCTATTCGGCAAAGGGCGTTCGATTGAAATGGCTTACAAGATCATGTTTTGTGTGTTTGTGGTCATTGGCTCTGCAGCAAAAATGGGCAATGTTTTAGACTTCTCGGATGCCATGATTTTCGGAATGATGGTTCCAAATATGATCGGCTTACTTATTTTGTTCCCTAAAGTAAAAGAAGAACTTGCGATATACTTAACTGCTATCAAAAAGAAAAATGAATGACCACGTAAAGGGGTATTTTAATTTATCAAATAATGAACAAAGGGGGATAATAAGCTTAGTGCTACTTATCCTCTTTGTTTTTATAATCCCCCGTGTTTATATATTAACACTTCCTGCTGTGGAAATTCCTGAGGATAATACGCACTTGCTTGCCCATTTCACTCCATCCTCAATGGATAATCCAATGCCCGAATCGAGGCAAGAAAAAACGCTCCCACAACTTTTTCCATTTGATCCAAACACAGCAAGTAAAGAAGACCTTATACTTTTAGGAATAAAGAAAAGTGTCGTAACAATATTGATCAATTACCGATCGAAAGGTGGTCGTTTTCAAGTACCTGAAGACTTACTGACAGTTTATGGAATAAGCCCAGAACAGTATGATGAGTTAGCTGATTATATAAAAATAGAAGCCAAGCACATGAGTAAATCTACTTGGAAAGCGAGAATTTACGATGATTCAAAGCCAACATATGACCTTGTAGAAAAAAGTACAACCGAGGATTATATTAAAATAGAACTTAACTCAGCAGATTCCTCTAGGCTTACTAAAGTAAAAGGTATTGGCCCTGTATATGCCTCACGGATTATCAAGTACAGAAAACTTCTTGGTGGTTTTAAGAATATAAAACAACTACAAGAGGTTTATGGTATAGATGAAGAAGTTTATTTAACCATAAGCGATCAACTAATATTATCAGCAAAAATAATTCCCTTAAAAGTCCATACAGCAAGTTGGTATGAATTAAAAAGCCATCCGTATATTAGTGGAGATTTAGCGAATATCATTTTAAATTACATCAAGGCCCATGGCCAAATTAGCAATTTGAATGACTTTCGCGATAATCAACTAATTGATGAGGAAACCATTCTTAAAATAACCCCCTACTTAAGCTTCGAAAAATGAGTTTAGAGCAAGAACTTAAAGAAATAATAAGAGATGTTGTCGACTTTCCCAAGGACGGAATTGTTTTTAAAGATTTAACCACTGTATTGCTTTATCCTGAGCTGACAAAAAAAGTAGTTAAGGCTTTGGCAAATACGATTGAGGTAAACCCAGATGCCATTGCTGCTATTGAAAGCAGAGGTTTTTGGTTTGGAACCTTATTGGCTCAATACCTTAATGTCCCATTCATACCTTTACGAAAAAAAGGTAAACTTCCCGGCGCTACAGATGAAATTCACTACGATTTAGAGTACGGGAAAGCCTCTATAGAAATTCACAAAGGCCATGTACAAAAAGACTGGAAGGTTATGGTCCATGATGATTTATTGGCAACCGGAGGTACCGCCATCGCTGCGGCACAGCTTCTTGAGCGTCAGGGAGCAAAAATACATTCCTTCAGTTTCTTAGTCAATCTAAGTTTCTTGGGAGCTGAGCCCCTAATAAAAAAAGCCTACCCAGCTGTGGCATTAAATAGTTTGGTAAACTACTGAGCATAATTTTTTAAACCAACCAAAAATAAATCAGCCTTAATGAAATTTCTGCTTAGTTTACTTACGGTCTTTTGCACATTCAATACAATGCTTGCGCAAGATGTCAATACGGAAAACATTCTCATCCTCAGGGATGAATTTGGTGTCCCTTACATCTATTCAAAAACGGATGCCGAAGCTGCTTATGCGCTGGCTTGGGTTCAATGCGAAGATAATTTTTATGATGTCCAAGAATCTCTCTTGGGGAGCGAGCAAATGCTCGGCTCAGTGACGGGTAAAGAGGGAGCAATACTCGATGCATTAAGTTTTATTGTGCATGCTGAGAAAACTGTTTCCAAGTTATACGATACTAGCTTTTCAAGTGATTTTAAAAAAATAATCGAAGCCTATACCGCAGGAGTTAACCAATATGCTACAACCCACCCTAAAGAAATAAGGCACCGAAAACTATTCCCGATTACTGCATATGATATCATTGAAACTTACCTGCTAAACCTCAGTTTGATCTCTATGGTACAGAATGATATTATCAGAATGTTTGAAAACAAGTTAGGAAGATACACCCGATATTCACTTCCTGCTGGTTCGAATGGCTTTGCTATCGCTCCGCATAAAACAGTAGAAGATAAAACCTACATGATTGCAAACTCGCACCAACCGCTCGAGGGTTTTGCTGCGTGGTACGAAGTTCAAATTAATAGCGACGAGGGTTGGCAATTTCATGGAGCTACTTTTGCAGCGGGCATTGTTCCGTTTATCGGAACCAACTCACATCTTGGGTGGACGCATACAGTAAACTACGATGACCTTGACGACGTCTATGAATTAGAAATGCACCCGAAAAAAAGGAATTTCTACAAATATGATGATGAGTGGTTAGAACTTGAAGAAAGGAAACTTAGGATTAAAGTGAAAGTGGCGGGTATCCGCTTACCCATTTCCCGAACCTTTTATGAATGCAAGTACGGAACAGTAATCAAAAATAAATCGGGATACTATGCAATCCGTTTCCCAGCAAATCAAGTAATAGGTGCAGCTGAACAACAATACAAAATGAATAAAGCAAATAATATTGAAGAATATAAGGCGGCCATTGATATGCAACAATTGCCTAGCTTGAATTTTATTTATGGAGATAAAGACGGGAATATTTTATTTTTAGGCAATGGTTTGTTTCCTGAAAGAAATCAAAATTATGATTGGAGACAAGTATTACCAGGGAATACAAGTGAGACCTTTTGGGAGCCAATATTTAAGCCAATTAGTGAGTTAAATATGGTTGAAAATCCAAGTAGTGGATATGTGTTTAATATGAATAACTCTGGTTTTGATTGCACCGGACCGGAAAATAATCCCAATCCAAAAGACTTTGACCCTACCATAGGTTATCAAATGGGTGTAACGGCTAGAAGTATAAGATTTCAAGAATTAATGAAGGAAGAAGAGCTGATCTCCTATGAAGACCTCAAGCGATTAAAGTATGATTCCAAAATGAGTTTCCCATTACATACCCGATCTATTATGAATTTAGACGAGATAAGACAATTAGATGCTCAAGAATATCCTGAAATTGCTGACGTCATAGAAAAAATTAAACGATGGGACGGAAGCACCACTGCAGAAGATAGAGAAGCTGCTATTATTTCATTAGGAGTTCAGTACTTGTTAGATTATATGGATGGCCATAAAATATCCGAATTAAACAAAGCACTTCCTAAGGAAGAATTTGCCAATGCACTGAAGTTTGCCAAAAAGCATTTACTCAAACATTATGGAAGTATTGACATAGAACTTGGTGACTTGCAGAAACACGTGAGAGGGGATGTAGAATTACCTATATGGGGTATCCCTGAAGTTATAACACAGATGTATACTGAGCCTTATAAAAAAGGGATGTATAAAACGGTACTTGGGGAATCCTTCATTCTATTTGCTACTTATGATAAAGAAGGTTTAGAAAGAATTGAAACCATCAATTGTTTTGGCAGCTCTGCTAATAAGGATAGTCCACATTATACTGATCAAATGGAAATGTTCGTAAATAAGGAGCTAAAGCAGGTCTATTTTGATAAAGAAAAGAATCTTCAACGAGCGATGCAAACTTATCACCCGAAGTAAGCTTCTGGGCTATTTAATTATTGCCTTATTCAGTCAAATTTAAACCAAAGCCAGTTTCAATACTTTGCTCATATCCTCAACAAAATGAAACTTAAGCCCTTTGATGTATTCTTGATTGATTTCATTCACGTCTTTTTCATTGTCTGCGCACATGATTATTTCTTTTATCCCTGCTCGCTTGGCTGCCAAAACCTTTTCCTTAATTCCCCCAACAGGTAATACTTTTCCGCGCAAACTAATTTCTCCGGTCATCGCTAGGAAAGGTTTTACTTTTTTTCCTGAAAACAAGGAAGCCAAAGCACTTAAGATTGTAATTCCTGCCGAAGGCCCATCTTTAGGTGTTCCGCCCGCGGGGAAATGTAAATGAACAACTTGATTTTCAAAACTGTCCATTTCAATACCTATTTCCGAGGCATGTGCTTTCAAATATGAAAATGCGGTATTAGAAGACTCCTTCATAACATCCCCTAGGTTTCCAGTCAATTTAAACTGCTCTTTTCCTTTATATTTAGTTGACTCAATATATAAAACATCTCCACCAACAGAGGTATAAGCCAAGCCAATGGCAACGCCCGGAGGGTTTTTATCTAAAGCTTTATCACTATCAAAATGAGAGACCCCAAGGTAAGTTTCTAAATCTTCTGAGCTAACAGAAATATTATAATCCTCTTCCATCGTGATTCGTTTGGCAATCGCACGCATCACCGCAGCCACTTGTCTTTCCAAACTACGCACACCACTTTCCCTTGTATATTTTTGTGCAAGCTCTTCAAGTGAGGCTTTACCAATCTTTAATTGCTTAGCTTTTAGACCGTGAGATTTTCGTTGTTGAGGTATTAAATGTTTTTTTGCTATTTCTACTTTCTCCTCTAATGAGTATCCACCCAAGTGAATAATCTCCATTCTATCACGAAGAGCTGGCTGAATAGAGCCTAAATCGTTTGCAGTAGCTACAAACATAACCTTACTTAGGTCAAATTCTGATTCTAGGTAGTTATCATAAAAGGTACTATTCTGTTCAGGATCTAAGACCTCCAATAAGGCCGAACTTGGATCTCCTCTAAAATCTTTACCCACCTTATCAATCTCATCGAGAATGAAAACTGGATTAGATGATTTTACTTTTTTTAGGGACTGAACAATTCTACCTGGCATAGCCCCGATGTATGTCTTACGATGACCTCTGATTTCACTTTCATCATGCAACCCCCCTAAGCTCATTCGAATGTATTCCCTACCTATAGCTGATGCAATCGATTTCCCTAATGAGGTTTTACCTACCCCTGGAGGTCCAACAAAGCAAAGAATCGGTGATTTTAAATCTCCTTTTAACTTTATAACTGCCAAGTACTCGAGTATTCGATCTTTGATCTTATCCAATCCATAGTGCTCAGCATCCAAAACTTTCTTAGCTTTCACAAGGTCCAAATTATCTTTAGTGGTCACACCCCATGGTAAATCCAATAGTAACTCCAAGTGATTAATAGTCAGCGCGTACTCAGGTGCAGCAGGGTTCGTGCGATGTAACTTTTTGTATTCCTTTTGGAAGGTTTCTTCTACTTTTTTCGGCCATTTCATTTTGGCAGCACGTTCCTTTAGGCCTTCCAATTCTTTTGCGGGGTTATCTTGCCCTAATTCTTCTTGTATTGCTTTTAACTGCTGATGCAAGAAATAATCGCGTTGTTGTTTTTCAATGTCAACACGAGTTTTATCTTGAATCTTATTTTTTAAGTCAAGCAATTGCAACTCATTATTTAAATGTTCAAGGACCTTATTGGCTCGAATATTTAAATCGTCAATACTCAAAAGTTGTTGCTTGTCCGAAACACCAGCATTCAAATTTGAGGCAATGAAATTGACAAGAAAGAAGCGATTTTTAATATTTTTTAAAACTCCCGCAGCCTCACTTGGTATGTGATTCGACTTCTGAATGATCTCCTTAGCTAAATCTTCAATAGTCGATATCAAGGCTTTAAATTCTTTTGTTTGCTTAGGTTTCTTCTCCTCAACCTTAACAAAAATTGCCTTCATGAAGGGGTCATCTTGAACACCTTCAAGCATTTTTATTTTGCTTACTCCCTGCAAAATGACCGTATTGGTGCCATCGGGCATTTTGAGCATTTTAATAATTCGCGCTAAGGTTCCTATCTCATACAAATCATTAAAGCCAGGTTCTTCTTCATTCGCATTAGTCTGAGCCAATACACCAATCAATTTATCTTTACGATAAGCAGAGCGAACTGCCTTAATTGAAGTATCTCTTCCTACAGTAATCGGCATTATTACACCAGGGAAAATTACTGAATTTCGCAAAGCCAGCACCGGCAGGGCCTCCTTAATTTCAATATTATCATTCTCTCCAATCTCATCTTCACTTATTATGGGCAAAAACTCCGCATCTTCCTCAATTGATATAAACTGTTCTCCAAAATCCATAGGTTCCTCTTTATTTATTGAAAAAAGCGGTTGCCATAAACGAGCAACCGCTTTTTCAGTTCTGCAAATTTAGTTTAAAAATACCTGATTTACTAAATCTGTCTTAATGATTAATTCTCCATTTTCAACATCTACCGTAAAACTTGAACCACTGCGAATTTCATTCCCTAATAATTTTTTAGATAATAGGTTTACAATGTCGCGCTGAATCAATCTTTTAATCGGTCGCGCTCCATATTGTGGGTCATATCCTTCGTCAGCAATCATATCCAATGCTTTTTCTGAAATACTCATTGAAATCTCTTGTAAAGCGAGACGCTCTTTGAGATTTTCTATTTGTAATAAGGCAATTTCCTTTAAATTACTTCTTGTCAATGGCTCAAACATGGTGACCTCATCTATTCGATTTAAAAATTCTGGTCGAACCGAATGCTGCAATCTTAAAATCACTTGTTCCTTAGTTGTCGTGTAAACCCCCGCTAAATATTCAGACTCCACACCTACATAGTTTTCCTGAATAATATCTGACCCGATATTAGAAGTCATAATAATTATTGTATTCTTAAAATTGGCTACTCTTCCTTTATTATCCGTTAGGCGTCCTTCATCCAAAACTTGAAGTAAAACGTTGTTTACTTCGGGATGCGCTTTTTCGAACTCATCAAGCAGAACAACTGAATATGGCTTTTTGCGCACAGGCTCCGTCAATTGACCTCCTTCATCATACCCTATATATCCCGGAGGCGCCCCTAACAATCTTGATACGGAATGTTTCTCCATGTACTCACTCATGTCTATCCGGATAATTGCGCTATCGTCATTGAACAAATAACTCGCCAATGCTTTTGATAATTCTGTTTTTCCAACGCCTGAACTGCCGATAAACAAGAACGATCCAATAGGTCTGTTTTCATCCGATAGACCAGCTCTATTTCTTCGTATTGCATTAGACACAGCTCCGATTGCTTCTTTCTGCCCTATCACTCGTTTACCTAATTCGTCCTCTAAACGCAACAACTTAATTCGTTCTGTTTCGATCATTTTGGAAACTGGAATTCCTGTCCATTTAGAAACGATTTCAGCGATATCTTCCGCATCTACCTCTTCTTTCAATAATCTGGATTCGCTATTGATATTTTGCAAGGTACTTTCTAGTATTTTGACTTCATCCTGAGCAGCTTTTATTTTACCATAACGAATCTCAGCTACTTCACCATACTTGCCATCGCGTTCAAGCTGCTCTGCTCGCAATTTAAAACCATCAATTTCCTTTCTCTTGGCTTGCATATTATCTAGCAATTCCTTTTCCTTTTGCCATTTAGCCCTAAAGGCCGTTCGCTTGGAGGTCCATTCTGCTATTTGCTTGCTTAAATCTTTGATCTTCTTTTCATCCTTTTCCCGCTTTATGGCTTCCCTTTCTATTTCTAATTGACGAATTTTTCTTTCTATTTCATCTAACTCCTCGGGCATAGAATCAATCTCGAGGCGAAGCTTAGCTGCTGCCTCATCAATCAAATCAATTGCCTTATCTGGCAGCTGTCTATCTGTGATATAACGAGAAGAAAGTTCAACTGCAGAGATAATTGCATCATCTTTTATTTTCACCTTGTGATGCATCTCATACCTGTCTTTTAGTCCCCTCAATATGGAAACTGAATCTTCGATACTTGGCTCTTCAATAAGCACTTTTTGAAACCTTCTCTCTAATGCTTTATCCTTCTCAATGTACTTTTGATACTCTTTATTAGTTGTTGCGCCAATTGCTCTCAAATCGCCACGAGCCAGGGCAGGTTTTAAAATATTTGCTGCATCCATAGCACCTTCTGTAGCTCCTGCACCAACAAGTGTATGAATTTCATCAATAAAAAGAATAATACTACTACCCGCTTCTTGAACCTCTTTAATTACAGCTTTTAGGCGTTCTTCAAATTCACCACGGTATTTTGCACCAGCCATTAATAATCCTAAATCCAAGGAAAAAATCTCTTTCGACTTTAAATTTTCAGGAATATCCCCATTAACAATTCTATGCGCAATCCCTTCTGCAATGGCAGTTTTACCAACTCCTGATTCTCCTACTAAAATTGGATTATTCTTAGTTCGTCTTGATAAAATATGTAAGACCCTTCGAATTTCTTCATCTCTTCCAATCACAGGGTCAAGCTTACCATCTTTAGCTCGGTCATTCAGATTTACTGCATATTTAGATAATGCATTGTATTTTGCTTCCGCATTTTGATCAGTCACTTTACTTCCTTTTCTCAATTCTTCAATAGCCCTTGTAATCGCTAATTCGTTCAATCCCATTTTTTTCAAGTCCTTGGCTAAGGAGTCGTTCACACTAATTATTCCTTGAATTAAATGTTCGATGCTCACATAACTATCGCCCATTTTTTTCATGATGCTATTGGCTTTCAAAATCACCTGATTAAAGTCTTTACTTGGGAAAGCTGCAGCTTCTTTGTTTTGTTTGGGTAAACCATTTAAATTCCTATCCACTAAGGTGGCTAAGGTCGCCATTGCTAGGTGCATTTTACTTAAGACAAAAGGCAAAACATCCTTATCACTCTCCACTATTCCCTTAAGTAAATGAATAGTTTCCATGCTTGGATTATTGTTGTTAAAGGCTAGTTGTTGAGCAAAGCTCAAAGCCTCCATTGATTTTTGCGTAAAATTGTTTGGATTCATCTTCTTCTCTTTTTCATTTTCAACTTACTGAGCAACCCATGCTCACCTAGTTCCTTCAAAATATAAACCATTATAAAAAATCGGAATTTATGTCGTTCAAGCAAGTAATATCAAGACATTTTGACACAAAACAAGCGCTAAATGATGTATAAATTCCAATCCGAAATTCAATTTTTCTATCTTTACCCTATGAATATTAACACCTTAGCAAAATCGAGTTTTATAATGCTCCTGCTTCTTTTTATATATGCCTGTAAAACTGATCCGAAAAGTGAGCCAGTTAATCCAGCTATTATTGAATCAAACGATACGCTCATATTATTAGATAGTCTGATTCAGGCGGATGTTCGTAATCCTGATTTATATTTCGATAGAGCCATATATTTCAAAAACAAGGGTTTGTTCCCAAAGGCCAAAGCAGATATCTATAGTGCGCTATTCATCGATAGTGTAAACGCCGATTTCTATATGTTTGCCGGTGATTTATTTGTTGACATGGGCGATGGTGCAAATGCTGCAGCATTAATGAGTAAAGGCATCAATATGAATCCTAAGAATGAAGACTTATATGTTAAAGCTATAGCCTACAATTATTACCTGCAGCGCTATGAGGCTGCATTAAATTTTACCAGGGATCTGATTCAGTTGAATAAGTACAATGCTGAGGCGTATTTCTTTAAAGGAATGATATTTAAGGAGATTAATAAAGAGAATGAAGCTATTTCATCTTTTCAAACATGTATTGAAGTTGATCCCGGATTTTACAATGCGCATATGCAATTGGGCTTATTATTCTCCTATGATGGCGACGACCTATCCGTTCAGTATTTTGAAAACGCTTTACGTTTAGACGAAAATAGTAGAGAAGCAATGTATGCAATAGCTTATCACTATCAGCAGAAAGATGAATTTAACTTAGCTGTTAAACAATACAAAAAAATGGTTTTACTCAATTCAAAAGACCATGAAATATTTTTCAATCTTGGACATTGCTATATTGGCTTAGACTCCTTAAATAAAGCATACAAGCATTTTGATTTAGCGACCCAAATCCAGCCTCAATATGCTGGTGCGTATTACATGAAAGGAAACCTAAGAGAAATACAAGGAAATAATTCAGAAGCATTGATAAATTATCAGCAAGCGTTAAACATGCTTCCAGGAGATACCACAATCATCAATGCTATTGAACGAGTTAACTAAATAAAATGGGCGCTACAAGTAGCGCCCATTTTTATTCTTAAAAAATTTACCTCCCTATCTCAGTAAGGTAACACTTCCTTTTCTATCAATAATTTTCCCATCCAAATATTTTACGTTCACATAGTAGGTAAATACTCCTGGTCCTTGCATCTCTCCTTTTAAAGTGCCATCCCATGAAACCTGCTGATTACTGCTCTCAAATACTTTTTCGCCCCATCTGTTGAATACCTGCATCGTCACATACTCGATTCCTTCTCCAAATACCTCAAAGGTATTATTAACATTATCGAAACTTCCAGGAGTAAATGCATTTGGAATAAACAATTGTAAATTATTCTCTAACTGTATTGTCGTATTGGCAGTTGTATTACATAGCTCTCCATCATCTCCCACATAATAAGCCGTTGCCGTATAGGTGGTGTAGTTCTCGTAGGTCAAAACTGTTGGGTCTATACAATCACTGCAATTTAAGCCCGTTGTCGGAAACCAGCTTACTTGAGCAATATCGCCATTTACATAGTTTGGTGACGTAACCGTTAAGCTTAGTGTTATACTTTCTTCTAATTGTAAGGTCGTATCTCCTGGTATAACTACAAATGAAAAATAAGGCTGTTCGTATACTGTCGTACTAGACAATTGAGATAGGCACAGCGAATTCGAACCTAAATCTTGAACAATAATTTCATCATATACCCCCGCCGGAAGTCCTATAAAATCTGGACTTGACTGAAAGGTCTCCCCCCCATCGATGGAGTAAGAATATCCTATGCCTGTTCCTCCCGTGGAAAAGACATTAATACTTCCGGATGCATCTCCCCAGCAGTTCGCTGAATCGGGTGTCGCAACCACAACAACTGGCGTTGGTTCTTCTATAACTACAGTTCCCGTTTCAGTGCATCCTTTTGCGTCTGTTACGGTTACTTGATAAGTATTGCTCGCTAAATCGATTGCTTGAGCAGTCGTCTGCCCTATAGGATCATTCCATAAATATGTATATCCTGGTGTCCCACCAGAAGCTATCGCTTTAGCTGTTCCATCACTATACCCAGCGCAGGTAATATACGTGCTATCCATTACAATACTTAAGGGAAGTAGTGGCTCTGATACAGATGCACTATTTGAATACGTGCATCCATTACCATCCGTTACAGTGACCGTATAAGCACCTGCTATCAAACCTGCAGCTGTAGCTGTATTTTGATTATTTGCCGCGGCATCCCATTGGAATTGAAATGACGGGGTTCCCCCACTTATAATTTGCGCCGTTAAACTACCATCATTACCACCAAAGCAGTTAACCGCTGCACCAGTGAAGGTTATAATTATATCTGTAGGTTCTATAATTGTAGCAGTCTCACTGAGCACACAGTTGTTCGAATCTGTCACAGTAATTGTGTAGTTTCCGGCTACAAGGCCTGCAAGATCCTCTTGATTATCTGTAAAACCGTTAGGACCAGTCCAACCATAGTTATACGGATTCACTCCACCAATCACCGTAGCATCTATTGCTCCAGAAACTCCTTCGAAGCAAAATACCGCTGTTTCAGCTAAGCTAATTGCTAGTGCAGGTGGCTCAGCGATGAGCGTTGTCAATTGAGTCGTGCAATTATTATCATCAATAACGGTTAAGGTATAATTCCCAGATGCAGCAGCGCTTAAATCTTCATTCGCTCCTCCGCCATTTGACCATTGGTAGGTATATGGAAGGGTTCCTCCTGAAGTACTAACCGATATTTCTCCAGTAGAGGCTCCATTACAAAGTATGTTTGCGATATTATCGAGGCTTAATAAAAGGGAGTCTGGTTCATCAATATTTATCGTGATACTATCTTGACAGCCATTCCCATCAGATACAATTACTTGATACCCGCCCGTATCCAATCCAAGCGCTGCGGCTGTTGTTTGATTTAAGGCATCATCCCATGCATATGAGAAAGAGCCAGATCCACCACCTGCAATCACTGTAGCAGTTCCATCAGCTAAATCCTTACAACTTACATTTGTGCTATCTATTGATAAACTTATAATAGCAGGAGCATAGACTTCAAAATCAATACTGTCAATACATAAATTAGTATCTAGAACAAAAGCGGTATAAATACCTGCACTTAAGTTTGTAAAAATTGAATCAGGTGCGAAGTTCACATTATCTATACTAAACTGATAAGGGGCAAGGCCTCCAGTAGCACCCGCTTCAAGTTGCCCATCATTGTTTGCGAAGCACAAAATGCTATCTACTTGCGTGATACTTGCTACCAAACTTGCAGCTTGGTTTAATGCTACTACCGAATCAATAAAACATCCCAAGCTATCCTCGAGGTATACTTGGTAAGTTCCTCCAGCTAATCCCGAAAAGCTATTAGATGCTTGATTAGTCAATCCATCATCTATGCTGTAGCTATAAGGTTGAATACCCGTTGAAACATATATTTCAATCATTCCATCACTAACATTGCCACATAAAGGATCTTGTAAGACAATAGAATCAAACATTAATGGGGTCCCCCCAACAATGTTAACTTGATAAGATGTATCACATGAACCATTTTCATTTACCACAATATCGTACAATCCAGCAGCTAAGGGTTGGAAGATATTGTTAGGACTAAACGATATACCGCCATTTATAGAATATTGCGGATTTACAGCACCGGAGGCCACTATCTCAATGCTAGCGTCTGCTTGTCCTAAACAAGTTTCCAGAATAACAAGGGTTGAATCAACTGTTACATTACTAACCGTTACCGTTACACTGTCAAATGCTACACAACCAGCAGAGTCCAGCGCCACTCCATAAGTAGTGGTAGTATTGGGATAAACCAATGGGTTGAATATTGAGGAATCCGATATACTGCCATTGTTTGGCGCCCAAGCAAAAGATTGCGATCCGCCAGTTACACTTAATTGTACCGTGTCACCCAGACAAATCGTCGTGTCATTGGACACGGAGTATGAGTAACTTCCTCCTGCGATAATGAACAGCGTATCGCTATATGTGCAGTTATTGGGACTTGTAATATCTACGATGTATTGAGTGGAAGAAGAGGGTGATGCTAATGGTGTAGGTGTATTTGCTCCAGACAAAGATCCCGCGGGTGTCCATGAAGTGGTGTATGTATTTAAACTATTTTGAGGGAAATACCGGTAAGCACTATTCGAAGCACTCCAATTCGTGTTATTTCTGCCTGGTGTAACTGCACCAAAAAAACCGGTAAAATTCTCCGTTCCTTGAGTTGCTGTAGGATCACTAACATCATTTTGACAATTTTCACAAATTAAATCAAAGTAATTCTGAGATTCATGTAATATAATTTGACCCAGCACACGTTCAGTTGCGACGGTTCCTCCCACATGCACTAGATCTACATTAATCACAAATCGTCTATTGGGAGCGGTGCCTAAAGTAAAGTAACTTGAAGTGCCAAGGCTATCAATTAAATCATCCCACATTAGGGCGATAATATTGTTAGGTAAAAGGTTGGCGGGGATAGTTAAATTATTGGCGAGAGAGAATGCAGAAGCACCGAACTGCAGATAACCATTTGATGTTAACCTCAGCTGTGACTGATTCGCGCAGAAGATAGGAAAAGCAAAAGGTAAATCGATAATTTGACTAACTCCATTATCCGCCTGAGTAAAAACAATGGACGTATCAGCACCAAACTCCTTATAATAAGGAATTGAGTATACATCATAATTCGCCTCACAACTTATATTGTCATCAGGTTCAATCTCTGCAAATAATTGAACGGATTCTCCAGAGCATATAATCACACTATCCGGTGAGGCAACTACCCTATACACGTCCTTAATAATACTTGATGTGTCAAAAAACTGGCAACCCAAATTGTCTTCAACAGAAAAGTAAAAGTCTGTCTGAGAGGTGTCAGTCAAAGTGATTTGAATAGAGTCATTGTTTAGCGAACTTGATATGTTATTGTTTGGCTGCCACAATGGATTTTGGTAGGTAACAATCAAAGAATCATTCGATGCTAACAAAGCTGGATTGAATGCCGCACTTGCGCCAAAAGTATGTCCATCATCACCACCAAAATCATCGAAAATCTGAATTTCCCATATCCCATTCAACGGGCATCCGATCAAATTTGCCCAATTCCCTGCGGCCTCATAAGTCCCGGCTAATACAGGGTCATTAACCAATGCGGGCTGTCCTCCAGCTATACTGCCTGCGGTAGATAAAGGACTCCAGCAATATGTAAAGGGTACACCTTGACCGACAAAAGCAGAAATCCCTAATTCATTGCTAAATGCATTTGGAGGAGTAAAGTCGATAAGCGGGACGCTTTGCCCCGAAGGACAAACTAAAATAATATCTAAGTCACCTATATACGAATGTTCTATATCCAAGCAAACTTCAAGCAAATCATTTACAGCGGAAATTTGTGAGCCTTGTTGATACCCTGTTATGGGTAAATCGTATATCACGGGAGTTGTAATTCCATTCCCAGAAATATTATCTGAATCATCTGGAAGGAATACTGTATCCGTAACCGAAACAGAAGACTCCAATCGAATCGTATCGCCCGTAATAAATGAATCTATTGTCTGATTGAATATTTGACTATACATTATAGTCGTATTATTTAGACATAAAATGGGGTCCTCTACCATGGTTGTTAGAAGAGGGTCAGGTGCCTGTCTTATCTTTATTGGTAGCTCATTAATAGAACGACATCCATTGACATCTTCAACGATTAGACTCACTAAATAGATACTGGCAGGGACATTAGACAACACTACCGTTTGTCCCGTATCGAGACCCATAGCACCAAAATCCCAAAAAAACTGAGAACTAGCATCACTTTGCGTATAAGCTATATTGTTTTGAGCATAAACTCCGGCACCTGTAATTGTCAATGAATCATCTGGACATAGATCGACATAATTGGTGTCATTAAGACTAATAACCGGTATGGAGTTAAGAATATCCGCCTCAATACTCTGACATGCAGGCAAGCAGGATAAATCAAATTCAAAACTTCCGTTAAATGTTGCATCCGAAGAAATCTGAAAGGTTAAACACCCAGAAGCATTTGCAGCAGTGGCTCTTAACAAAGTTCCTGAAGCAAGAGAATTGTTTTCATCGAAAACATACAACAATGGAGCAGGAGATGTGTTCGTCCCATCAAAAACTGCTAAAAAATCTCCAGTACCCATTAAAACAGTAACAACCTCGACACTCAATGGATCTCCATTAGTACAAATTGTAAATGCGAAATTTTGTCCGCCTGCATAGTCTGCACCTGCTCCCCCGCTATCAAAAAGTACTCCCCCGATTCCACAATCAAGATTGACGGTCGTAGTTGCATTTAGATTAAAATTCTGAGCAAAAAGGGAGTGCGCAAATAAAAGTAATAGTAACGGTAAGTACTTCTTCATAATAAACTTAAAAATTGTAGTCAAATATAATCAATTGAGGTCTGTAAGTTACATTTACAGCGAATGAGATTACCTAAGAATGGTTACACTTCCTTTTCTGTCAATAATTTTTCCATCCAAATATTCAACATTCACATAGTAGGTAAATACTCCTGGTCCCTGCATTTCTCCTTTAAACATGCCGTCCCATGAAACCTGCTGGTTGCTGCTCTCAAAGACTTTTTCTCCCCATCTATTGAAGACCTGCATTGTCACATACTCTATTCCTTCTCCAAATACCTCAAAAGTATTATTGACATTATCGAAACTTCCTGGAGTAAATGCGTTTGGAATAAATAATTCTAAATTATTCTCCACTTGTATGTTCGTGTTGGCTGTCGCATTGCAGAGTTCTCCATCACCTCCCTGGTAATAAGTTGTTGCCGTGTATGTTGTATAGTTATCGTAGGTCAATATGGTTGGATCGATGCAATCTGTACAATTTAAACCAATAGTCGGGGACCAGCTTACTTGAGTGATATCACTGAAAAGATAGTTTGGTGATGTAACTGATAGACTTAAGCCTAAACTTTCTTCCAACTGTAAAGTCGTATCTCCGGGAATAACTTCAAAAGAAAAATAAGGCTGTTCATACACTGTAATACTATATAATTGAGATAAACAAGATGCATTCGATCCTAAATCTTGAATAACAATTTCAGCATATACTCCTGCTGGAAGACCCATGAAATCTGGACTTGATTGAAAGGTTTCTCCTCCATCTATGGAGTATGAATACCCTACTCCAGATCCACCCGCAGCAAACACATTGACACTACCCGAAGCATCTCCCCAACAATTTGCAGAATCTGGGGTGAGCACTACCACCACTGGCGTGGGTTCTTCAATAATCACCGAACCCGTCACGACACATCCATTACCATCAGTAACCGTTACTTGATAGCTATTACTCGATAAATCTATCGCTTGCGCAGTTGTTTGACTTAGGGGGTCATTCCACAAATAAGTGTATCCTAATGTCCCTCCTGACACTATAGCTGTTGCAGTTCCGTCACTGTATCCGGCACAGGTAATATACGTACTATCCGTTACCAAACTTAATGGAGTTAATGGCTCTGATACGGATGCACTATTTGAAAAAGTACAGCCATTTCCATCCGTTATGGTTACCATATAAGTCCCCGATATTAAACCGATTGCGGTCGCTGTATTTTGATTATTAGCTGCTGCATCCCACTGAAATTGAAAGGGTGCGGAACCTCCGCTTGCAATTTGTGCGGTTAAGCTTCCGTCATTACCCCCAAAGCAATTCACTGGTGTACCCGAAAAGGTAATTACCACATCTGAAGCTTGCGCAATAGCAATAGATTCATTAATTACACAGTTGTTGAAATCTGAAACGGTAAGGTTATAGGTTCCTATTACAAGTCCCGTAAGATCCTCTTGATTATCCGTAAATCCATTTGGTCCTGTCCAACTGTATGTATATGGGCTCACCCCCCCATTTATTGTAGCGTCAAGGGCGCCACTATTGCCTCCAAAGCACAATGAATCCAGTACTGCAATATTTAACGTAAGCGCAAGCGGTTCATAAATAGTAAGGGTATCAGAGACAAGACACCCATTAAAATCAGAGGCGTTTAAGATATAGGTTCCTGCAAGCAAATTTACAGCTGTATCTGTTGTTTGACCACCTGCACTTGCATCCCATTGCAAGGTATAGGGTGCTGCTCCTCCTGTGATTGAATCTACATAAACCATACCATCATTCTCCGCAAAACATGAAGCACTATCACCTAAAATATTCAAAGCTAGAGCATTGGGTTGTGAAACGATAAAGGTGTCTAGAGCCACACAAGAATTAGAGTCAGTTACTTCGAGCCAATAAGATCCGGGGGTAAGTCCTGTTATCGTTTGAGTAATATCATTTGTGCTCCATAGAAAACTGTAAGGAGCAGTTCCTCCACCTACAAAAGCGATAAGACTGTCAATTGTCCCTCCCGCGCAAAGCACTGCACCAGGGGCTATTATAGTAGCAGTTTGCACTGCAGGTTCCGAAATTGTAAACCCAAAACTATTACTACAACCTGAAGCCAAATTTGCAATCACGATAGAATCAAATACTCCAGGACTTAGGTTTCCTAAAAAATATTCTCCATTATTATCCGCTACAATATTCTGGCTTGGTAATGGAATTCCATTAAACACAACATCCACTAGATATGAAGAGTCTGGTGTTAGGTTAGCAATTAAAACAGAGCCATCGGATAAACCATTACAAGATACATTCGTGATTTCAGTGGTAAAAGATAATCCAGTCGGTTCGAGCAAGAATAAGGTGTCTTCAAGAACCCCGCATGACAATCCCGACTCGTCAATCATGGTCAGGGTAATTGTATCTGTATTTAGGTTATTTACAAATGAATCTGTACTCGCTGATGGCTGCCACAAATAGCTCACATTTCCAATTGAATTACTCGGAATGGCTGTAAATCCTCCATCATTGGCCCCTGGGCAAGAGATCAACATTGTATTATAAGACACATCAAACAAAGAAACAAAAACAGAAGTTGTATCAGATTGAGTACATCCACCCAAGGTATATTCAACAAAGAAATCACTTGTTGTGGAGGGAGTCACTGCTGTGTAACCACTATCTACATCTAGTATAGTACCATTATTAGGGGTCCAATTATAAATCGCTAAATTATTGTCATCACCGGCTATCGTAGCATGCAATATTGATGTATCTCCTGGGCAAATGGTATCGGGTATAGTCGATAAATTAAATGGAATCAAATCAATAATACTCAGCTCAGCACTGTCAAATGGCAAACTCGTGCATGGATTCAACAAGAGTAATTTTACTGTTTCAGTTCCTTCAAAAAGTCCGTCGTTTAAAGGAATAATATTTACCATTACTTGGGTGTCGCCTGCAAAAAAGGTAAGACTGTCCTGAATCAAATTATAATCAACTCCATTTATTGCGGTTCCTGTTATCTGAAATTTGATGCCGTAATCTACAGGCAAGGCCTCATTGAGTTGGAAATTAAATAATCCATCTACACAGCCTTCAACAGCATTAACAAAACCTTCTCCTAAAACGGTGGATGAGGCAAGGGTAACTGGCAAGGAAACGAAACTTCCTGCTTCAACAAATACACCTGAGTCAAATATCCTATCTCCTGCACCTAACGGACTTCCATCTGCTACCCCTAATTTAAAATGATAGGAGGTACAAGGAGTTGTTAAAATTTTTGATTGAAGGGCCACCGTATTTCCATCGTAAGCTATATCGGTAACAGTCCCATTAAAAAATATAGCATTAGTAGTATTACACCCAGGAGTTGCAGCTGTACCCGAGGTGCCCACTGCCCCATTGTTTACCGAGTTTATTGAAACCGCTGTAGTCGTACCTGGTATTAAGGCCACATTTTGGTTAGCATAAGCCGGACCAGAAGGATTCGCCCCACTTACAAAAAAGCCAAAAACATCATTAAAGTTAGAACAAACATATTCATCATATTCTTCGGATCCAAACACATAGTTAAAGGTCAAAGAATCTCCTAAAACTTCCACATCAAATTCCAAAACACAGGCATCTGTTGATTCTAAACCCGGATTAGTTGCAGCAATCAAGTTAGTCAAATCAAGATCTCCCGGAGCAGCATTATCCGTACTTATAAAGGTAAGTGGACTTGCATCTTGCACATCTATCGCATTTCCGCTAGTTAATATAATACCATCATCCAATCCTAGTGCATTAGGAGAGTTAACAAATGAACCCGAAGCATTATTTGGACAATTCAAGAATGCACCAGTAATTGAAACTCCTGCACCTGCTAGAGATTCTGCTAATTGAGTTGCATTAAAATTATTCGTGACCTGAAATCCCGTTATGTTAATGTTGATATTGGTTTCATCGCAAATCCCCACACTGTTGCAAACAGAAATACAGATTTGATCCGTTCCGGTTAAACCTGTCCCATCAAAATTTGCATTGGGAGTATATGTCACACATTGCTGCGCCGAATTAACCAAAGGAATTCCATTGTTATTTGTGGGTCCACAGCTTAAGGAGAAACTACTTACACTATCCACTGCAGTTGGTAAAGCTGGGAAACAAATAGTTATTTCCCCATTTCCTGGGACACTGACATTAATCGTTTCCGTTACTGGAGTGATACTCATTACCAAAGTGGATGTATCACACAATGTGTCCAAACAAGACACAATGCAAAAGGAATCAAGACCAACGTAATTCAATGGCGGTGTATAAATCACGCAAGCTGGATTATAAGCAGCTGTTCCAAACAATGGACTTGAACAACCGGCAATCACAACATTACTTCCACCAGAAATTACTGCCTCACAAACAAAAAAGGGAGCATCCTCTAGCGTACTTTGATAAATAGATTCCCCTAAAGGCTGGACAGTAATATTAACCACCGTATCAATGCAAACCCCAGCTATACATGTCGTTAAACAAATTGAATCATATCCGAAATAATTGAGATTGGGTGTGTATTCAGCGCACAGACCATTTATAATTACTAATCCCTCGAAAGCCTGTTGACAGAGATACATAGTATCAGCAGAAGCCCCTCCATTCAGCGCTGAATCGCAAATGATTAAAGTGTTATCCTCAAGCACAATAGTTTGCTGAGCATTTAAAGCCAGAGAAAACACCAACCAAGTAATTGAAAATAATAGATTCTTCATTAAGTAAATATAAAAAATGTTGTGAAAGAGTTTGTTTTTTTCATAATTATAATTTGTAATAACATAAATGTAAGACCCTTTGCTTCCAAAAAAAACGACAATTATTTTAATTTGTGGTTT
>JASJJC010000018.1:0-20350 GCA_037624485.1 Chitinophagales bacterium | reverse complement strand
AAGGAAGGTCACGAAGTGGTTTGAGCTTTTCTTTGTTAATTCTCCATTTAGGTCCATCCGAAATGAAATGAAGGATAGTCCTGTTCCCGCTACTAAAACAATAAAACGGTTATACTATTATAGTGTAACCGTTTTTTTATTTTTGGGCAATAATAAAAAGAAGTCGCCGTTTTGAAAAAAAAATAGAATCCGATGAAAAAACCACTTTTACTATTTACTTTATTACTAACGATTCTTAGTAGTTGTAAAAAAGATGATAATAAAGATCCAGAGGAATGTTACTCAAATAATAGTGCACAGTCCATAGTTCACGATGGTGTCAATAGAGAATATGTTTTATACATACCTAATTCATATGATGGAACATCTTCTGTTCCACTAATGCTTAATTTTCACGGGTTTGGTGGCAGTGCAAGTGATTATATGCAAGAAGCAGATATGCGCTCATTGGCAGAAGCTGATACTTTTATTTTAATCTATCCTCAAGGTAGTTGTTTAGATGGTTTATCTCATTGGAACGCTTGTCCATTAGGTGGAGACAACAAAAGTAATGCTGATGATTTTGGATTTGTTGAGTCTATGATAAGTGAGATTTCGTCTCAGTACAATCTGGATATGGAACGAATTTATGCTGCTGGATACTCAAATGGAGGAATGATGGCATATGGACTTGCCAATTATAAAAGTGATTTAGTTGCTGCGGTGGCATCCGTTTCCGGTGTAATGTTAGATTGTACAGGTTCTATAAGTCATCCCATGCCGATAGTACATCTTCATGGAACCTCTGATGCTGTTCTCCCCTATAATGGGAGTAGTGATTGGAACTCTGCACAAAGCACGTTAGACTATTGGATTAATTTTAACAATACTATTACAATACCCACTGTAAGTATTGACAATAGCGGAGGAATATCTATTGAGCATTCTATCTATGACCAAGGAGATCGCTCAGTTTCTGTTGAGCATTATAAATTTATAGAAGGAGATCATGTTTGGTTTAGCGCTACTTATCAAGGTCAGAATACATCTGAATTGGTTTGGAACTTTCTGTCCAGATATGATATTAATGGATTGAGATAAGGATTAAAGGTCACACAAATGGATGTAAATTCTTAGATTTTAAGATGGTCGGTGTTGTTGAAATTGTTTCTAAAAAATCTCTCGGAGTTAAACTTATGTTCGATATTTCAATAAAGCTATCTACTCCTAAAGCCTTAACTTTTGTTAGAGCTTTTTTTATTTTACGAAGTTATCTCTTGGGCTCACATCCTCCAGCTGCCGGACTCAGGTAAACCTGAAACATCGGGGATGATGCCGCCACTCACCGCAAAAGAAGTTAATCCTACTTATTACAGAAAGCCCAAGCAATTTACTCGAGCTTTTTTAATTTATACCTATCTTTCGACCATGAAAATACACAAATCCGGATTTGTTAATATCGTAGGTCTTCCCAATGTTGGAAAATCAACACTCATGAATGCTTTATTAGGTGAAAAATTATCCATAATTACTAAAAAAGCACAAACTACAAGGCATCGGATTCATGGCATACTAAGTAAAGAAGAATACCAAATCGTATTCTCGGATACTCCCGGATTTATTGAAAAGCCCGCCTACAAAATGCAGGAAGAAATGAATAAGTATGTTAAATCTACTTTTGATGATGCTGACATATTTTTATACCTCACAGAGCTCGGGGCTTCTTTGGAAAAACAAGCTGATTTATATACGCCTATTTCAAAAGGCGATACTCCCGTTCTTCTGCTGATCAATAAAATTGATACGGCAAAAAACGAAGAGGAAATCAAAGAATATGCTGAATTGTGGAAAGCTGTATTTCCGAAAGCAGAAGTCTTGTTCATCTCAGCATTAGAAAAATTCAACCTTGAAGCTATTATTGCGACGATTGTGGCAGGCCTGCCGGAAGGACCCGTCTATTTCGATAAAGACCAAATATCTGATAAAAATGAACGGTTTTTTGTAACAGAAATCATTCGAGGTAAATTACTCGAGCTATACAAGCAAGAGATTCCTTACTCCTGCCAAGTGGAAATTGATGAGTTTATTGAAGAAGACCATATCGACAAAATAAGAGCCACTATATACACGGAAAGGGATACTCAAAAATCTATAATTATAGGTAAGGGTGGTATCGCCATAAAAAAACTAGGTACGCTAGCTCGCAAAGACATAGAAATATTTTTAGGGAAGAAAGTTTACCTTGAACTTTTTGTTAAAGTAAAAGAGGGCTGGAGAGATAATGATTTGATGCTTAAACATTTTGGTTATAAAGAATGAAGCTTTATACCTTTGTAATACTGCTCTTGTGCTTACATGCAACTTCTCCTCTGTTTAGCCAAAAGGACTCTTCAAAGCTGAAGTTTTTTACAACTGCTCCTGCGCCTCAAAAAGAACGAATCATAGGTCTTTCGACCGGAATAGCCACCTCATACACCGGCGTAATGGTTGGGCTAAACTATATATGGTACAAAGATTCACCCCGAACAAACTTCCATTTTTTTAACGATGTGAAAGAATGGAAACAAGTTGATAAAATGGGGCATGTGCACACAGCATATTTTGAAAGTGTTTGGTCTACTCAAATGCTCAGATGGGCAGGAGTCGATGCTAAAAAATCCGCTATATATGGAAGTCTAATGGGTTTTGGCTTCCAAACTTCAATTGAAATATTTGATGGGTTTTCAGATAAATGGGGCGCTTCTTTAAGTGATATTGGATTTAATGCCTTGGGTAGCGGTCTTGCATTAACACAAAACCTGCTGTGGGATGAACAGCGTATTCGAACAAAATACAGCTTTCATCAAGTTACTTATCCCGACTCTCAGCTTGAGCAAAGAGCTATTGATCTATACGGCTCTGGAAAAGTAGAACGAATTATAAAGGATTATAACAGCTTAGCAATATGGCTATCTATTACACCAAGTCTTTTTATGAATAACCCCAGACCTCAATCCAGTTGGTTAGCCTTGTCTCTTGGCTATATGGGCGGTGATATGTATGGAGGTTTTGAAAACAAATGGGAAGATGATAATGGAACAGAAATTGATCGAAGTGACATCGAACAGTATCGAAGATTTTTCTTTTCATTAGATGTAGATTTCGAACAAATTCCCGCTAAAAAACATGGCTGGAAAACACTACTTCGTATCATGAATATTGTAAAAGCACCGATGCCCGCATTGGAGGTAAATACCCGGGGAGAAATTGTTTTTCACCCGATGTTTTACCTAAATTGGAACAAGGCTATCGTACTTAAAAATTAAATCGTCAATGATGAGTCCAACTAAATGGAGAGCTGGTGGTGATTATTTTAAATTTGAAGGACATCAGATTTTCTATCGCACCGATGGCTCTGGAAGCCCCCTCTTGCTCATTCACGGATTTCCAACTTCTTCTTGGGATTGGCACAAAATCATAGAGAAACTGACTACAAAATTTAAAGTCATATCTTTTGACATGATTGGATATGGCTTTTCAGATAAACCCATAGACAACACCTACAAAATATTTCAGCAAGCTGACATTGCAGAAGTATTACTAAAAACACTAAACGTACCGACCTGCCATCTACTTGCACACGACAAGGGGGATTCGGTTGCTAATGAACTTTTAGCCCGACAATTGGATGGTGAGCTCTCTTTCCAAATCCAAAGTTGCTGCCTTCTAAATGGCGGATTATTCCCAGGTATTCATAAACCGCGTCCAGTGCAACGAGCTTTGATGACACCTCTTGGAAAGTATATCGCTCGCTTGTACAATTTTAGCATGTTCAAACGCACATTTCAAAAAATTTTTGGACCGAATACGCAAGCCAGCGAAAATGAGTTAAAGCAACTTTGGGATCTCATGAATCTCAAGGACGGTATGAAAGTCTTCCATTTGCTTATCCATTATATGCAAGACCGAATAGACCACGAGAATAGATGGCTTATCGCTCTTCAAAAAACGACTGTTCCCTTGCGCCTAATTAATGGAGCAATGGATCCGATATCAGGCAAACATATGGCTGACCATTATAAGATGGTAATACCCAATCCAGATGTGGTATTGATAGAAAAAATAGGACATTATCCTCAGTTAGAAGCGCCTGAATTAGTCTTGAAGTATTTTTTTGAATTCCATAAGCACGCTACTTAGTTAAGTGAAAAACGATTGCCTGGTAATGCATAGACCACCCCCCTCAGCTCAAGTTCTAAAAGAATATTCGATAATTTACCAGGCTTCATATTCGTAAGCTGAAGGAGTTGATCCATTTCGGCAAATTCAGCTTGTCGAAGCGATTCAACCACTCTTTTTTCCTCTTCACTTAAATCCAATGCCAAACTGCGTTGTACTTTTCTAAGCTTATTATCTTGATCGCACCAGGCCATTTGATTGAGGACATCTTCAGCACTCTCGATAAGGTTTGCTTTTAAATCTTTTATCAATCGATTGCATCCTCGAGCATACTTATCACTATATCTGCCCGGAACAGCGAATACATCTCTATTATAGGAGTGTGCTAAATTGGCCGTTATTAAAGCGCCTCCCTTACTCGCACTCTCTACAACTATCGTAGCGTCAGACAAGCCGGCTACAATTCTGTTTCTCATAGGAAAATTTGCAGGAATTATCTCAGTACCAGAGGGATATTCGCTGAGCAATGCACTACCCTTTTGCAACATTTCTTTCGCAAGATTTGTGTTTTTATGGGGATAGATCGTGGATAAGGAATGTCCTAAGACTCCGATGGTATCGGTATCATATGCTAATGCAGCCTGATGGGCTCGAGCATCTATCCCCAGCGCCATACCACTCACTATTTGAATGTTAAAGGGCGCAATTTCCTCCACAAACTCTTGAACGAAATCCAAGCCAATTTTACTGGCTTTTCGAGTCCCTACTATCGCTAACACTTTGCTTGAGTTTAGATCTAACTTCCCTTTTTTATACAAGACCGAGGGGCTGTCATGACAATGAAGTAGTCGCTTTGGAAAAGCCTTGACATTATATGGAATAATCTCTACTTCATTCTCTAAGCAAAATTCTAGCTCGAGATGCACACGCTGAAAAACACTGGCATTCAAAATGCTCGCTGCAGTTTTAAAGCCAATACCGGGGATTTTCAGCAAATGACTCCTCTTTTGTTTAAATACCGCTTCTGCACTGCCACAATAGGCAATAAGTTGTTTGGAATTTACAGCTCCCATTCCTGGAATCATCGATAAAGCAATATGGTAGAAGTAAGGATGGATAAGAAGCTGAAACTACTGAGTAAAATACTTAAGCCTTCATTATACTTTGTAGTTTAATACTTAGATTAAGTGTTTGAAACGTTTGCGTGAGTAATGGGAAATAGCAAATTATCCACTCGGTACATCTTAGCATATTAACTGAACTTAAAAATAGCTAACTAGTGAAATTATAAATCCAACTTTATATCATTTCGTGACAAATCCTCTACTAAAAAATCCGTAAATTGCGCTAAACTTTTAACATGAAGGCTTTAAGATTTCTATCCAGCTTAACTTTTCTAGTAAGTATCACACTAGCGCAAGAGTACAATCCAATCGCACCTCCCAACACCTTTCAGCATGCTGACAATCCTTTATACTGGGCAAATAAAAAACCAAGCAGTGACTATTGGCAGCAGGATGTGGCTTATAAAATCCATGCCACCATCGATGAAAAAACCGATATCATTTCTGGTATTGAAGAATTGAGCTATTGGAACAACTCTCCAGACACCCTTAAAGTTGTCTATTTCCATCTCTATCAAAATGCTTTCCAACCTCATTCCTACTATGATAATCTTTACCATAATAATGGCCGAAGTCCCGAGTATGGGAAATATGAAGAGCAAGGCTTAGGGACTACCATTGATTTCATCTCTTTAAATGGTGAAACGGTAGAAACTACGCTGGATAATACCATACTAATCGTGCATCTCAATGAAGCCATTCTTCCTAATACCAAACACACCTTCAACATAAACTTCAAAACCTATTACGACAATGGAGGCGTCCGTCGTAGAATGAAGTATTTCAATAGTTTTGGTAAAAAACAATACAATGGGTGTCATTGGTACCCGCGCATTGCCGCTTATGACAAAAAGTTTGGATGGACCACCGACCAACATTTAGGTCGTGAATTCTATGGAGATTTTGGCAGCTTTGATGTTACCCTAAATTTTGCAAACGATTATGTAGTGGCAGCCACTGGAAAGTTGCAAAATGAAGAGGAAGTTTTACCGCCCGATTTACGCGAAAAATTGGATATTAAAAACTTCGCAGATAAGCCATGGGGAGAAAAGCCATCTGTAATCACCCCGTATGAGGAAGGTGTTCGAAAAGAATGGCATTTTTATGCAGAGAATGTTCATGACTTTGCCTTTACGGCTAATCCAAACTATCGAATTGGTGAAGCAGAGTGGAATGGAATTAAAACCTACGCTTTTGTTCAAGAACCTCATGCCTCCAAGTGGCAAAATGCAGCTGAATACACGGCAAAAGTGATTCAAATATATTCTGAAGATATTGGTATGTACGGATACCATAAAATGATTGTTGCAGATGCCCAAGACGGGATGGAATACCCCATGTTGACCCTAGATGGCGGGAGTGATCCGGGATATAGAGGACTTCTAGCACATGAAGTTGGTCACAATTGGTTTTATGGGATGATGAATAGCAACGAAACCTATCGAGCATTTATGGACGAAGGATTTACGCAGTTTCTGACGAGTTGGGCTCAAGAGAAAATAGATGGAATCTATACGGTAATAAGTCCATCAAGTTCAAAATATATTAACAAGTTTCGGGAACCCCGCGAAGTCAAAGAAGACGAAGTCTATTATGGATACATGAGAGATGCCGTTTTGGGTAATGACCCTCAATTGAACACACATAGTGACGGCTTTAATGGTGCACTAAGACATGGGGGAGGTTATGGCCATGTGTATTATAAAACTGCAGCCATGCTATACAATCTGCAATACGTTTTAGGTGATGACTTGTTTTTAGAAGCCATGCAGTACTACTTTAAGAAATGGAGTTTTGCTCATCCATACCCTGAAGATTTTAGACAAAGCATCATTGAATATACCCATGCCGATTTAAACTGGTTCTTTGATCAGTGGTTGGAAACAAATAAAACAATAGATTACGGCATTGGGAAAATAAAACGCGTAAAGGGAGCACAAAACACCTTTACCATCAATTTTAAGCGAAAAGGTCGCATGCAAATGCCCCTTGATTTCCAAATAAAAGACAAAGAAGGACGAACCTTTGATTTCTATATTCCTAATCAGTATTTCGAGAAAGAGACAGATGCAACAACTTTGGGGAAATGGACGGGATGGGATAAACTTTATCCAAGCTACCAAGCAACTGTAAGTATACCGGAGGCTTACGAGGGGAAAAAAGTCAAAATTAAAGATGTCGTAATTGACCCCACCGAACGCTTGGCAGATGCGAATATTTTTGATAACCGTATAAGAGATAATGTAAGTTGGCACTTCGATAGTTATGTTTGGAACTATCCTGATTGGAAAAAATTCCATATTAACTACCGACCAGATATATGGTGGAATGCTTATGACGGATTCAAAATTGGTTGGCACATGAATGGCAGCTACATGAAGAAAAAACATAATTTTTGGTTGACCGCTTGGTACAACACCCGCCTTTTTCAAGGAAATTTACCTAATCAGGCAATCAATTCTAATGATAATAAATACTACACCAACGATCGCTTCAATTACAATTTTTGGTACAACACAGCCCTTGACCAAGTGCTACCAAATACAGACATTACTATTGCATCTCGTATGTTGGATGGCCTCTACTTAAGAGAAATTGAAATTGAAAAAGAGTTTAAAAACAAACTAAACGTCTCGCTGGGCTTCAAGAGTATGGAGCGTGAAGAGGTAAACGACAAGAACTACCTTATATACCCCGCTGAATGGGATATTGAAAAACATAATGCCAGTTTAAATTTTGGATTGAATTATTCAGTTTCAGACCCCAAGAGGAATTATGTTGGCGAACTGAATATCTTAGCTAGGACCTCGGTAAGTCAGGATGTCAATTATCAATTTATCGAATTGGATTACATCGAGAATATCAAGCTATGGCGATTAAATTGGTCTTCTCGATTTTATGGAAGAATGGGAACCAAAAACACCCCAACTGAATCTTCTGTATACCTCGCAGGTGCTAATGGTGAAGCAATGGTAGACAACAAGTATGTTCGTTCATCTGGTTTCTTACCCAATGAATGGATAGGTGAGTACGGAAATACTAGCAATCATTTCCATCATGGTGGAGGATTAAATTTAAGGGGATACGCAGGCTACTTTGCTGTCGAGAAAGATAATACCGGAAAGCCGATAAACGCCTACAGAGGAAATAGCGGATTTTCTATCAATACTGAATTGGAATTTGATAACATCATCCAATTAAAAAGAGCTAGAAAATTGAAAAGCCATTTTGATTTTGATAGTTATTTGTTTGTCGATGCAGGTATGCTAAGTTATATCAATACAGATAAAAAAAGTCAATGGTCAAGTTGGAGAGCGGATGCTGGTGTTGGGGCAAGTTTCACCATAAAACGATGGTTTAAGTTGTATAATACCAAACCATTAACCATTCGATTTGATATTCCCTTTTTTGTATCTAACGCTCCAACGGGCGAAAACAATGTGGCGTTCAGATGGGTACTTGGTTTTAATCGAGCATTTTAATGAAAATAGACCGGATGTTGGCCTAAAGTTTTTTCAGTAAAACACTTCAAAGAAACTTAATGACTATCATACGGTGAAAAGTCCAATCAAGAGGGGAATATTAAGCTTTCCTAAAATCAAATAGCATAAACTCATCCAATAAATGAAAGCAGTAATTCAAAGAGTTAGCGAGGCCAAGGTTGAAGTCAATGCCAAGGTCATAGGGCAAATCGAAAAGGGCTTATTGGTATTAATGGGGTATGAAAATGAGGATACTCCCTCCGATATTGAGTGGATGATAAAAAAGATTCTTCAGCTGCGGGTTTTTAATGATGAGGAAGGCAAAATGAATCTTTCCTTATTGGATATAAATGGGGACATTCTACTCATCAGTCAGTTTACACTTAACGCTTCAACAAAAAAAGGCAATCGACCTAGTTTTATTAAAGCCGCACATCCAGACATCGCGCTTCCATTATATCAACAAAGCATTGCGCACTTTCAAAAAAATCTAGGCAAAGCCATACAAGCAGGAGAGTTTGGCGCTGACATGCAAGTATCTCTTTTAAACAACGGTCCAGTAACCATTATACTGGATAGTAAACAAAAGATTTAACTATCCCAACAAAACTCCCTTAGTTTGTCTAAGTATATTTTCCACCATTTCTGGTGTTTCTGCTTCTGCGTACACACGTAAAACCGGCTCAGTTCCAGAAGGTCTAATCATTACATTTCGATCATTGCCAAGGTGGTATTTAAACCCATCGATGGTTTCAACTTCTTCAATGGTGAACTCGCCAAATGAAGTATACTTATCCGCTTTACAATTAGCAATAATTTCTTGCTTTTTGCTTTCTTCAAGATGTAAATCATTTCTGTTGTATGAGAATGGGCCAACAACAGCATAAACTTCAGCTATCAACTCTTCTAAAGAGGTATTGGTTTCGGCCATGTGCTCAAGAATAACCAATCCATCCCAAATGCCATCTCGCTCTGGTATATGTCCTTTAACGGCTATGCCTCCACTTTCCTCTCCACCAACAAGGACATCATCCTGTATCATAATCTGTGCAATATGCTTAAACCCAATAGGGGTTACTTGACATTCTATACCATAAGCCTTGCACATTTTCTTAATCTTAGGTGATACTGAAAAAGCAATCACAACCTTTCCTCTCATCTTCTTGTACTTATACAAAATATGAATGAGTAACAATAAGATATGGTGAGCGTCTATAAACTCTCCGTGGCTATTGTATAATCCTATTCGATCTGCGTCGCCATCGTTAGCTAAGCCAATTGCTAAACTATCGTCTTTCCGAATTAAATCAGAAAACTCCTGCAGATTTTTATGGATTGGCTCAGGAGCTTGCCCCATAAAACTTGGATTAAAATCGCAATGTAAGGTTGCCGCATTAGGCAGCAGTCTTGGTAAGATACGCTGTCCAGCGCCATACATTGCATCATATGCTAAAGTATATTTTGAATTTCGAATGGTCTCCATATCAAAATGAGCAATTACATGCTGAAAATACATTTCTTCAAAATCTACAAACTCGAGTAAATCCACTTTCTCCAATTCATTCCAATCACTTTTTGGGCAATCCACTACACCCTCAATTAAATCTTCCACCTCCTGAATTTCAGCAGGTATGGTCGGTCCACCAAAATTAGATTTTAATTTATAGCCATTATAGCTAGGAGGATTATGACTAGCAGTTAAAATCACACCCGCAGTGCTTTGCAATTTATTAGCTGCCAAAGAAATCATTGGTGTGGACACAAAGTTCTTATCAAAAAACACTTTAACTCCTTGAGAAGCCATGACGTCAATAACTGTTTGAGCAAATAGAAATCCACCAAACCTACAATCATATCCCAAAACTATAGATGGAGTATCACTTTTAGCTTTTACCCAATCAGCTGTTGCTTTAGCTATTCGCTTAACATTCGTTACGGTATATGTATCCGCAATTATTGCACGCCATCCGTCGGTGCCAAATTTTATATTGTCCATATATTTTTACTTTAATTTTCAAAGTTAAGTCTTATCCCATCGATAATAAAATTGCTAATGCAATATCTTGTCTGATTCATTGGACAATCGCTCAGTTTTACAGGGAAACAAATGGTTCAAGTAACTACAATAATCCTTAAATTTGATTTACCAATGAGAACACCCAATTTTAAATATGTTAGAAAGCGAAAAGAATTAGTTGAACTACTTCAAAATAAAGGAATCCAGGATCAGTCAGTTTTAGCTGCTATTGGCAAAATTGAAAGACAACTATTTATACCGGATACTGCATTGCACGGCCATGCCTATGAAAATAAAGCATTCCCTATTGGCGCTGAACAAACGATTTCACATCCTTATACAGTAGCTTTTCAAAGCCAATTACTGCAAGTGGTAAAAGGGGATAAAATTCTCGAAATAGGCACAGGGAGTGGGTATCAAGCTGCTGTACTTGCCGAATTAGGAGCTGATCTGTATACTATCGAACGACAAAAAGAATTGTATGATAAAACGACACCCCTACTTAAATCTCTTGGATATACGCAAGTAAAATATTACTATGGTGATGGTTATAAAGGGAAACCTGCTTTTGCCCCATTTGACAAAATAATTGTCACAGCAGCAGCACCTGAAATCCCAGTTGCTTTGCTTGAACAGTTAAAAATAGGCGGTATGCTTGTCATTCCCTTAAATAATAAAAAGGGGAATCAAGATATGCTGCGATTAACAAAAATTCAACAACAAGAGATACATAAGGAGGTGTTTGAAGAATTCTCGTTTGTACCTATGCTTAAAGAAACCAATGAGTAAAGGTTTTTAACGCTGTTGATTGATTTTAAAAAAGTTGCTAAATATTTTGCGTTCAATTAAGTAGTTTTGTAAAGCACAATGAATACAATGAAAAACATAGTAGAGGAATTACGATGGCGAGGGCTCATTCATGATATGATGCCAGGTACTGAAGAACAGCTGCTCAAGGAATGTACTGCCACATATATTGGATTTGATCCAACTTCGGATAGTCTTCATATTGGCAGCCTAGTACCCATAATTTTATTGATGCACCTAAAAAACTTTGGTCATAAGCCTATTGCTTTAGTAGGAGGAGCGACAGGTATGATTGGTGATCCATCTGGAAAATCAGATGAAAGGAATCTGCTCGATGAACAAGCTTTAAATCACAATATAGCTGGGATTAAGAATATTCTTTCTCATTTTTTAGACTTCGAATCCAAAGAAGCAAATGCTCCCTTATTAGTTAACAATTACGATTGGATGAAAGATTTTACCTTTATCGATTTTGCTAGAGATATAGGTAAGCGTATTACTGTCAACTATATGATGGCTAAAGATTCTGTAAAGAAACGATTAGGCGAAGAAGGAGGGGGCATGTCTTTCACTGAATTCACTTATCAGTTGATTCAAGGTTATGATTTCTACCACTTGCACAAAAACTATAATTGTCTGCTGCAAATGGGGGGAAGTGATCAATGGGGGAATATTACCACAGGAACAGAACTTGTACGACGAATGAACGATGGGGGTGCTAAAGCTTATGCTTTAACTTGCCCGCTAATTACAAAAGCTGATGGTTCAAAGTTTGGAAAGAGCGAAGGAGGGAATATATGGTTGGACGCAGAGAAGACTTCACCTTATAAATTTTATCAATTTTGGTTGAATACTTCAGATGAAGATGCAGAGAATTACATTAAAATTTTCACTTTCAAATCTCAAGATGAAGTGAAGCAATTGATTGCCGCTCATCAAGAAGCCCCGCATGAAAGACACTTACAAAAAGCACTAGCTGAATCGTTGATGTTGTTGGTTCATAATCAAGAAGCTTTGGACACGGCCATAGTTGCTTCTTCTATTTTGTTTGGAAAGTCCGATGCTGCAGCCTTGAATAAATTGAGTGCAAGAGTTATGCAAGAAGTATTTGATGGTGTTCCTTATTTTGAACTGGATAAGAACAAATTAAAGGATGGGTTAAATCTAGTTGAATTTTTTGCTGAGCATACGGCAATCCTTAAAAGCAATGGTGAGGCAAGAAGAGCAATGAAAGAAAATTCTTTGAGCATCAACAAAGCCAAAGTAAATGAGACGAAAACCATAGATTTAAATGATGTCTTGGTTAATGGTTTTATTCTTGCCCAGCGCGGCAAAAAGAGTTATTTTCTAGTCAAGTTAATCTAGGTAATTCAATTTAAAAGCGCTGTCGGTAGCAGGCTAAAGTATATATTCTTATTTAAATATTCACTTGTTGGGGTATCTCTGCCTTCAAGAGATAAATAACAGACAGGCCAATACAAATGCCTTGATATGCAACTATACCTGTCATTAATATGACCCAAAAAGAGCCGAAGTTATAGCTAGATTCTAAAAGATACCAACTCATCATCCCCATTATTCCTTTGAAAATTTCCAAGAAGGCTGCATATCTTTTTCCATCCATTATTGTGGTATAACTATATATTTTTAGAAAAATGAAAGCACCAATGAGCAAGGCATGTCCAAATGTGAGTAAGACAATATTATTAAACAAGAACATAGCCGTAATGAGCGTGGATAATAATTGGAAACCACTCCAAACTTTTATCCATACAGGTATTAAGGGCATGTACTTTACCTGATCTCGTGGGTTTTCAATAATTTGAATGGGGTATTTTTCTGCTACATCGTCAGGCCTCCATCCAGTGGGCATAAACCATATCCTTGCTTTATCCTTCCAGCTTTTTGTTCTGAAAAAGTCCAGCCAAATCCGCCATGCATGTTGAAAATTAATCAGAATAGGATTCCAAGTAGCAACTGCTTTTTTAACACCATAAACAGGCACTTCCTCTTCGAGTTCTTCTTGAAATGTACCAAACCATTTATCCCAGACAATAAATATTTGAGAAAAATTTCTGTCTAAATATATTTCGTTAATAGCATGATGTACGCGATGATGCGAAGGAGTCACAATAACTTTTTCAAGAACCCCCATTCGATTGATATGCTGAGTATGATACCAAAATTGAGCAAACAAATGTATGGGAGCGACAATCGCAAAAACTTCAGTGGGAACCCCAAGCAAGGCTAAAGGAAACAAGATAAAAATAGTCAAACTAAATATTTGTGAGATGGATTGTCTAAGCGCACAAGCTAAGTTGTATTCTTCGCTACTATGATGGATCATGTGCCTATTCCAGAAATAATTAACCATATGTTCAAATCGATGGATCCAATACCCCGCAAAGTCCTTTACAACAAAAACAAGAGGAAACATCCACCAAACAACATTCAATTCAAAAAACGCATAGTTGGTTTCCAACCAGGAATAGGAAATCACAGCAACAATCAAACCGAGGATATCTTTTGTAATATTTGCTATACCACTGCTTAGACTTGAAATCGTATCAGGCAAATTAGCGGTTATCCTCTTGGTAGACACTCCATAGACTAATTCAAGCAATATTAATAGCGTGAAAAACGGTATCCCAAAATTTAAAGCTTTTGCATATGCTTCCATAAGCAGATAAAGTTAAGGAGATTTTTTTATTCGTGAGCAGTTCACTAATAGTGGACCGACCACTAATAAAAAAGGCGCTCAATGAGCGCCTTTTTTTATTTCTACTTTAAATCTATTTCACCTTTATCAACTCGATATCGAAAATTAAATCTGATTTAGCTGGAATTTGAGGTGGTCGACCTCCAGCACCGTATGCTAGAACGTAAGGAATGATGAGTGTGGTTTTCCCACCTTCTTTCATCAACTGCAAGCCTTCAGTCCAACCGCGAATCACTTGACCCAATCCAAATGTGATTGTTTCTCCTCGAGCAATTGAACTATCAAATACCTTTCCATCCATAAATCGTCCTTCGTAATGAACTTCTACTTGATTAGCCGCTGTAGGTTGCACGCCTGTTCCTTCAACGGTATGCACGTAATACAATCCACTTTCCGTTTTTTTAGCATCTGGATAATAATCTTTCAAAAAGCTTTCAAATGCATTCGCATCCAACTTTTCCTTTTCAGCAAGTTTATTCTTCATTGCTTCTTGAATTTCAGTGAAAACTTTGGGTGCATCAAATTTAGCTGCATCTTTCCCTTCACGGATTATTTTCACAGATACAATATCGTCATTTTGTCTAGTTTTGCTCACATATTCCATGCCTTCAACCACTTTTCCAAAAACCGTGTGTTTACCGTCTAGCCATGAGGTAGGTGCCAAAGTGATGAAAAATTGACTGCCATTTGTGCCAGGCCCTGAATTGGCCATAGATAAAATACCAGGAGTGTCATGCTTGAGCGAGCCTACAATTTCATCTGGAAATTGATATCCAGGACCTCCCATGCCATTTCCTTGTGGGTCTCCTCCTTGAATCATAAAATCCTGTCCACTTCCTTCGGCTTTACTGATTACTCGGTGCCATTTTAGTCCATCGTAGTATGGTACACCTAAATCTTTAGCATCATTTTTCATGTCCCCTTCAGCTAATGCCACAAAATTGGCAACCGTCATTGGTGCTTTTTCGAAAAATAATTCAACTTTTACAACACCTTGTGTTGTCGTAATTTC
Organism: Chitinophagales bacterium; assembly: GCA_037624485.1. Taxonomy (GTDB): domain Bacteria; phylum Bacteroidota; class Bacteroidia; order Chitinophagales; family UBA8649; genus JAFMKE01. Next base: position 5,052 of record JASJJC010000018.1, on the reverse strand, counting down.
TGCAAACATCTTTGATTCTTTTTTGTTACCCTCTGCGCTACATCCAAAGCTAATTATTAGGGCAAGGTTTAGTATAATAAATTTTAAATTTTTCATCTTTCTATTTTGGTTTGTAAAAAAAACTACTCCCCTACTTGAATCAATTCTACATCAAAAATTAGTGTTGAACCAGGGCCAATCAACTCACCAGCTGCACGGTCACCGTAAGCCAACTCTGAAGGAATAAAAAATCTTGTTTTTCCACCTTCTTTCATTAACTGAAGACCTTCAGTCCAACCTGGTATTACACCATTCAATGGAAAGGTAGCAGGTTCGCCTCTTTCAATAGAACTATCAAATACAGTTCCATCAATCAAAGTACCGTGATAGTGCACGGTGACATTACTCGTTGCCAAAGGACTTGGTCCTTCCCCTGCTTGAATCACTTCATATTGAAGTCCACTTGCGGTAGTATTTACTCCTTCCTTAGTGGCATTTTCTGCTAAAAATTCTACACCTAGTTGTTTAGCACCTGCTGCTGCTGTTTCACTTTGCTTAGACATATAGTCGTTGATTATCATCCCCGCCTCTTCCTGAGACATGGAGGAGCTATCCCCTGCGTATATTTCAGTAATTGCTTTGGCCATAGCCAAGGCATTTATTGATTCGAAACCTGATTGCTTCAAATTTTGTCCAACATTCATGCCTAATGCATAGCTCACACTATCTTCTAAATTACTCAACTCTCCTGAAAACTGAGACCCTGTTGATCCCTCATTACACGAAAATAAAGCGAAGCTCACTAGAGCCATTGCTATTATTCCTTTAGCTAATCTGTTCATTGTTTTATGATTTTAATTAAGCTGCAAATATAGTAAAATGCGCCTTAAAAAAAATGGATGAAGTTTAACGAATGTTAAATTCTTCTAGATATCGAAGTAAGTCTCTTTCTGTATCAACTAAATTTTTGAAAGATATTCCACCTGCTGCATTGCGATGTCCCCCTCCATTAAAATATTTTTTAGCAAAAACACTAATATCAATAGCCCGCTTCGATCTAAAGCTCATTTTTACTTTACCCTCATCTTCTTTCATCAAAATAGAAATATCAATGTCAGCGATCTTCATCGGCTCATTGACCAATCCCTCAGTGCCGCCAGTTTGCACATTATAATGACGCATGTCTCCTTGACTAAGTGCTAAATAAGCAATTTTCTTATCTTTTAAAATTTTCATTCTCTCCGACACGCAAAATCCAAAAAACTGCAAGCGTTGCTTGTCAAAACTATTATTGATATGATTATGCACAACGTCCACTTCTACTCCAGCTTCTATCAATTGTGCAGCTTGTAAATGCACTTTAGGTGTCGTAGCGGAAAACTGAAAATTTCCCGTATCTGTTAGCAAGCCTGTATAAATGCAATATGCCATATCACTAGTAAGTTGAATATTATCTCCTAAATAAGCGCTTATAAAATCTAAAACCAACTCACAAGTTGAGCTTGCACCAACCACAGATAAATTAAGGTCGGGCCATGTTGGTTCTCCAATATGATGATCAATCAATACCTTGTATGCACCTGATGCGTCAATTGAATCTTGCATTTTTGCTGTTCGCTTTGTCTCATTATAATCTAAACCAAATATCAAATCTGCTCGCTGAATAACTTCTTTGGCCTTCTCAGAATCTTGATCGAAGACAATTATCGATTCACTACCTTCCAACCACATCAAAAATTTAGGAAAGGCATTGGGCACGACTACTTGAGCTTTTATATTTTGTTGCTTAAGAAAGTGATACAAACCCAAACTACTTCCGATAGCATCGCCATCTGGACTTACATGCGTAGTTATCACAATAGATTTTGTATTTGTTATTCTAGATTTTAAATCCACAATTGCTTTTATCATAAGACAAAGTTAAAGTTTATCTATTAAAATGAATTGAATAAACTTATCTTTGCGCAAGTTTTAGAATTTAACCTACTAAATAATTAATAATGTCATATAGAACGTTTACAATGATTAAACCTGACGCTACAGCAAATGGGCATGCAGGAGCTATTTTAGATCAAATTTTAAAAAGTGGATTCAAGGTTGTTGCCTTAAAATACACCCAGTTAACTCTGGCTCAAGCTCAGGACTTTTACGCTGTTCATGCAGAAAGACCATTTTATGGTGAATTGGTCGACTTTATGACTGAAGGACCAATTTATGCAGCTATCTTGGAAAAAGACAATGCAGTACTTGACTTTAGAAAAGTAATTGGTGCTACTAATCCTGCTGATGCAGAAGAAGGAACAATTCGTAAACGTTTTGCAGAAAATATTGGTCGCAACGCTGTCCACGGCAGTGACAGTGATGAAAATGCAGCTATAGAAGGGAGCTTCTTCTTTAGTAACTTAGAAAGATTCTAAGGCACAAAAAAAGAATAAAAAAGACCCCGAAAATAATTCTTCGGGGTTTTTTATGTCTCTGATAATTCTAAAGCGTATCCACAAGAATTTTATTATGATAAAACCATCATTTATCCTTTTTTTACTGACCTTACTAAGCTTAAATGCGTGTAAAAAATCTTGCTCATGTGACACCTTGGTATACGAGAGTAATATGCAAAACAATTATACTTGGACAGAAACAAACAGGGAAAGCAGCGAGCTGTGCGAAGAAATTACGATGCCAAGCTCCTTTTTAGACAGTAGCGGAAACATTAGCTATGTGAGAACTGAGATTGAATGTGAATAGTCCTTTTTAATCCATTGATTACATACGCTTATTCAGATATATACATTGGTGGAGCTGCATATTGCCGGCTTATGTAAGTGAAAATAGAAGTAAAGTATTAGTGTTGAGAAATAGATTGTGATATGAATATCTATAATTGACTATATTTGAAATAAAAGCATGCTAGACTTAATTTCGATGGGAGGGCCTCAAATAATATCAATATCCCTTATTTTTTCCGTATTCCTTATCCTAATTCCTTGGTGGAAAATTTATGAGAAATCCAATCAACCCGGGTGGAGTATCTTCATACCCATATACAGTACCATCGTTTTTTTGAGAATTATTAATAAACCGTGGTATTGGTTTATTCTTTTTTGTATTCCACTAATCAATTTAGTCTTTCTAGTTTGGAGCACAGCTCTGCTATCCAAGAAGTTTGGAAAAGATTTAGGATTTACGATAGGATTATTACTCTTACCCTTTATATTTCTGCCTATACTTGGATATGGAAGTTCAAAATACGAGTCTTCGTAGTTAGGTATTATTGCATGCTTCAGACTACTCTACGGTAACCGATTGTCTAAAAAGGGTTGGTTTAAACGAAAATCAAAGTCGAGAAAACAAATATAACTCAATTATAATAAGAATATCATTATCTATAACATCCAGTAAATTGACTAAAACAAGTCATTATTCAAAATATCAACAACAACTTTATGATGAGGTTAAGATGTTAAAAGAGGAATATGATTTAGGTTATAGAAGAATTAGTTATTTGATTTATGAGAAAGGTTATAGAGGAATAAGAAATAATCAAGTTTTAAGAAATAACGATATCTACTCTATTTATAAAAAAGGTAAGATTAGAGAAGAACGAATTAATAGAGAATTCAAAACTGTTATAAAAGATATAATGATTTATGAATATTGAAAATTTAGTATATTTGAGTAGATAATCAAAAAAATAAAGAAACTAATAAAACACTTAAAAATAATATATATGTTTAAATCATTGTTTGGACCCAACAAAGAAGAAAGGGAAAGACTTCAAAAGGAGAAGGAAGAAAAAGAAAGACTTCAGAAGGAGAAGGAAGAAAAAGAAAGACTTCAGAAGGAGAAAGAAGAAAAAGAATCACTTCAGAAGGAGAAATATTCTATTTTACTAAAAGAACTTGATTCAGATGAAAATGGTATAATTGATATTGTTGAGGGGGATGACTATGGTAAAATATTAAAACTAAATCAGGATAAAATAATAGAAATTAACAGAGATTATATAAAACAATTTGTTCAAATATCGAACTATTTAAAAACCAAAAGAAAAAGTCTTCAGAGTATCTATGAACAGTTAGTTATATGTGTCAATGAGGGGGGTACTAGAAAGTCTCTGGATTATAATTTAGATAAATATTTACCTGATAACCCATTGACAGGAATCAAAGAGGTGAAAAATAGAACAGGGTGGGATTTAGTAAAGTGTAAAGAGTTCGTGGACAATATTTTAAATAGTGGGAGTTTTGATGATACATCATATATACAACCACTAGACAATGAACAAATAACTGAATATATAGAAATTTTAAAAGATGATGGTCATATTTTTAACCTTCTATTAGTTCAGTCAATAACAATGGTTCAGTCTCTAATTAATAACGATATGATTACATTTTATGAAATCTATGAGAGGTTAGACCAACTGAATATGTTTGATTCTAAACATGAAAAAGATATAAAGAAATTATTGGGTGAAATAAATAACGGTTTAGATGATATCATGAAAGAAATTCGAAATGTAGGTCAAGATATAGTTTCCTCTATAGGAGAATTAAGTTTCATTACAGAAGAAACGGGACAACTTGTTCAAGAAGGTTTAGATTCAGTAAACTCTTCAATCCAAACCAACAACCTACTGACCGGTATCCAAATCTACCAGATGTACAAAATCAATAAGAATACTAAGGGGTTGAGAGAGTAGGAAATTATTCAGATTAAATAAAACAGACCTCAACGAGGTAGAACAAGTACCCTTCAAATTACAGAAATATATATGAACGAAGAACTAATTAAAGTCATAGAAATTTGTTTTTGGACAGGTATAGTATTATACGGTTTGTATGATTGGTTGTATGGTTGAAGGGGATAAAAATCACATTGTAGATAATTTGTAATAAGGATTAATCGTAAAGTTTAATCCTTTTTTTTGTGATTTAGACAAATTATAATATTAATAATTAATAATCAATAATCCTATCAAATTAAGTGTATTAATGTCTTAAATACACTGTACCACAAAAAATCTTTTATTTTTTTTATATTATAAATTACTTATAATCAAGTATTTATATA
>JASJJC010000017.1:0-2711 GCA_037624485.1 Chitinophagales bacterium | reverse complement strand
ATGTTGTCAATTGGTGATTGGGAATACACAAAAGACTTCGAGTCTAATATTTTTGATGATCAGCAGCAATTAATCGGTACAGGTAAACTCTACACCAAAGGAGCAAAAGTTGGTGATGCTGCTCAATTTACGATGTCTTTGGGTGCTGATTATAGAATCGGTAGTATTAACCTTGATGCAAACTACAGATTTGTAGATGGTCTATATGCTGATTATAGTATCGTAGACTCTGCATTTTTATCACCAGATAATCCAGGAGCATTAAAGTTACCTTCTTTTGGACTGGTAGATTTTGGGGCTTCTATTCCGATAAAATTATCAAAGAAAAATTCAGATAATCAGTTAACCTTCAGATTAAACGTTAACAACTTATTTGACACTACCTATATTGCAGAATCAAATACAAATATTCATGCAGACGCTAGCTCAACTAAATGGAATGGTGTTGATGTTAATAATTCAGTATGGTTTGGATTTGGAAGAACTTGGAATGCAGCATTCCGCTATAACTTCTAAATCAATTTTCATTGAAATTAAAAACCCTCACAACTGTGAGGGTTTTTTTATGGGGTAAACACAAGATCTTTAACCTTCAATTGCAAGGACACTATTCCATGGTACTCATTTTCTTCTAAAGTATACAAAAGCGAAAAAGATTGTTGATTTTTAATTTGAATAAGATGTCGTGCCATTCCAAAAGCAATACCCTGAAAGCGTGTACCACCGGCATCTATAATTTCAAGCTTTAAATGATTATCCTCTTTTCCAACAGCTCTTGTTCCACCGGCATCCTTACATAAATGAGTGACAAAAACTGGATACATATTTTTAGGCCCAAAAGGCGCCATTTGATTAATGATTCGATATAATTTAGGGGTTAATGCATCAAAATGAAGCTCAAGGTCATAGCTATAAGTAGGCTGAAGCTGTTCAGGTAATAAGTGAGCTTTAGCATAGGCCTCAAAACATTGCTTAAACTCCGTTAATTGTTCTGGCTTTAGGGTAAGCCCTGCAGCATATTTATGCCCACCAAACTGAATCATAAAATCGCTACAAGCCTCTAGCGCTTGATACACATCAAAGCCAGAGACAGACCGAGCAGAGCCTGAAAGGACTCCCTCAGATTCAGTTAGAACTACTGTTGGTCGGTAATACGTTTCTATTAATCTTGAAGCCACAATTCCAATAACACCTTTGTGCCATGAAGGATGAAAAACAACCGTTGAAGAACACATTGTTTCTTCATTCAAAACAATTTGCTGTAATGCTTCTTCTGTAATACGCTCATCTGTAGAACGACGTTCAGTATTAAAAAAGTCAATAGAGCGCGCTTTTGGTAAGGCAAGTTCTAAATTATCTGACATTAAAAGTTCAACAGCACTTAAGCCGTGATCCATTCTTCCTGCAGCATTTATTCTAGGAGCAATCACAAAGACTAAATCTGTAACCCTAATTGGCTTTTTAAGGGTTTTGAGAAAAAATTGGAGTCCTATACGAGGGGTTTCTTGAAACTGCTGGAGTCCTAAAAAAGTAAGGGTTCTATTTTCTCCTTCCATAGGAACAATGTCTGCAGCTATGGCAGTAGCGACTAAATCTAAATAAGTTGTTAGTGCCTCTTGTGGAAAATTTAAATGTTTCTGTACAGCTTGAATAAGTTTAAACCCAATACCGCAACCACATAATTCTTTAAAAGGATAATCACAATCATCACGCTTCGGATCTAAAACAGCAACCGCTGGGGGTAAAATTTCACTGGGTAAATGGTGGTCACAAATAATAAAATCAATACCCATTTCCGCCGCATAAATGACCTGCTTATGTGCTTTGATACCGCAATCTAAGGCAATAATTAGCGTAATTCCTTCTTCTTTAGCAGCATCTATACCAGACATAGATATCCCATAACCTTCTTTATAACGATCTGGTACATAGGGTGTTAATGAATTTATTTTATCTTTAAAATAAGAAGTTACTAATGCGACTGATGTTGTACCATCTACATCATAATCTCCATAAATCATAACTTTTTCCTGCTGGTCAATAGCTTTAACTATCCTTTCCACGGCAACCTGCATATCCTGCATTAAAAAAGGATCATGTAATTGTGACCACTCTGGTCTGAAAAAAGTTTTTGCCTGTTCAAAGGAAGTAATACCCCGTTGAGTAAGAAGTTTTGCAATAACTTTAGGGACCGTTAACTTATTTGTAAGAGCCTTTATTGATTCTTCAGTGGCTAAGGGGATCGATTTCCAGCGCATTATTATTTTTTTATACCTTCAACGACAATTACAAATTCACCTTTAGGAGGATGCGCTTCAAAAAAATCAAGTCCTTCTTGAGCGTTCCCTCTAAAGGTACTCTCATATAATTTTGAAATTTCTCGAACCACTGCAATAGATCGATCAGCACCAAAATAGGTAACAAGTTGTTCTAAAGTTTTAAGTAGTTTATGTGGAGACTCATAAAAAACCTGAGTTCGGGTTTCTAATGCCATTTGCTCTAAGCGTGTTTGACGTCCTTTTTTTGGAGGTAAAAATCCCTCAAAAACAAAACGTTCGCATGGAATACCACTTTGAACTAAAGCAGGAATTAAGGCTGTAGGTCCAGGTAAACATTGAACCTCCACCCCCTCTTTGAGTGCTTCACGAACTAATAAAAATCCTGGATCAGAAATTCCTGGAGTACCTGCATCAGAAATTAGTGCAACTGTT
>JASJJC010000016.1:0-275534 GCA_037624485.1 Chitinophagales bacterium | reverse complement strand
ATTACCATTATTGAAATTTGAACATTTTGCATAAAAAGTTCCTTGCTCAGCAAATACATCACTTGCTTCCCAATTGAAACTGCCCGTTACCGTATTTACCACCCATCCTCCACTCGAGATACTTCCGTCTTCAAAGTTTTTTGCCAAAATAATGTTTTGGTTAGGATTGGACCCATCGCAACGAAGCGCTGGCATATCTACATCCTCTGGGCCTCTTATCAAAAGTTGGGGAGTATTTCCAAAAGGCGCATAAACGCCTGTGATTGAGCCATTACCTGCAGGTATTAAATCTCCAGCAAAGTCTGCAAACCCACTGTTTCTTATAATAATACTGTTGCCGTCACAATCTTGTATGTATCTGTTTTCTGATTGTTGGGTGACAGCATTCGCATAAGTAACACCATCTAAGCCTTGCTCAAACTCTACATCAATGATCTCTACCAACATACCCACTTCCACTCCCGGAAGATCGTCAATAGTCACTTGAATAGGAGCCACTGGGGTACCACATGCACCACGAATAATGAAGTCATCGATAAACAAAGCAGGTATTCTTGATACAAATGAGCCATCCAGGCCATAACCAATATCCCCATTGGCCAGGTACAAGCCGTTCAAATTGATATAGATTGTTCTTCCCACGGGAAATTTGGTATAGGCATTGGTCACATCGACGCTAACTGCCAGCGCACCCGAAGCATCTTGTACATAAAACTCTTTGTAGATATTTCCACTTTGATCCGATGCTGATACAACTGCTTTCACATAAGCGTCGATATCTATCGCTGAATTATTGTAGCCAGCTTTCAAATCTGCTATGCTTATTATGCTGGTGATATTTTGCCCTTGATCCAAACAATTGGTTTCAGGTGCGTCAAAATCATCTTTTATACATCCACTCAGAAGAAATGCTGCTAGAGCGAATAAGGATGCGTATGCTGTGTTTTTCATAATTTATAATTATTAGTTGTACTAAATTTCTATTCGTTTTTAATTAAAATCTATAGGTTATATTGGCAAAATAGTTGATGCCATTGCCATAAAAGTATCGATTTTGAAATTTCATTACGTTCTTGTCTTCAAAATCAAAACGATTGTTTTCAAATCCAATTGCAATAAAGTCCCTGTTATTTGTCAAATTGTTAACCCCTAAGTTAAATACCAGGGTGTGGCTGTTTTTCATTTTATCAAAGGTATTTCTCAGTCTCCATGTATATCCTGCAAAAAGATCCAAGGAGAATTGATTGTCATACATTTCTTGTTCTAATATCTCGTCCTTCAAATCTCCATCGGGCACAAGATCTAGAGCCAAGGCAGTCCTTCTTACTGAATTGACATCAATCCAATTTCGTGCGGTATAATTGGCACTTATATTCATAAAGAATGCATCATAACTTAGATTAACTCCTCCCGTATAAGCCAACTCAGGAGTGTTAGCTACGTGGTAGTTTTTCCAATATACCTCTTCTTGGCGAATGACCTCAGCATTGTTATCCAAGGTTACATTGGCACTTGGTCGATCAATGTAGGTATAACGCCCCATGGCCAGCGCAGAACTCAAGCTCATCCATTTGGTAAGCTTATAACTAGCCGCTAACTCTAAGCCCATGTGTTGTCTATCAATATTAGTTAATGAATAATTCACAAAAGTTCTTTCCGCATCATTGTAGAAGGGAGTTGTTTCTGTCAAATCCAACATCTGAATATAATAAGCCACAAAATTTAGCTTGAGTCTATTTGCTCTAAGGATATAACCCACTTCACCACCTCGGTGAGTTTCGCTTTCTAAATTATCAACCACTTGATTTCTTGTTCTTCCAGAAACAAATGCATTGGCAAACAATGGCGCTCTTGTTTCGTAAATACCATTTGCCATTAGGAAGTGTCGTCCATTTATCTTGTATGTTATACCAGCTTTAATTCCATAATTAAAGAAATTCTGGATATCAGACTTACCATAGGAATCATCTAAAAACAAACCATTCTGGTTATTTCCCTTTCGATAAAAAGACGTCATAGAAAGTTTCGCTTGCGCATAAACATCTACCTTTCTGAAATTGAAATCGAAGGTTGACCAAATATCCGCAAATTGAATGGATGCATTGTAATCATAACCATATTTGTCGCCTTCATACACTACCCTGTCCGGATTCTGCACATCATGCTGACGTATAGTATCTAAACCAGATATCACCTGATTGGATGTCGCTCTCTCCGCAAACTGATTGTAGTTCAAGTGATAATCAGCTCCTAACAGGTCTTTAGCGACTTGAAAGAAATGTTTGTTTTGATTGATATAATCAATACCCGCGCTGATATCAAACTTTTTACTTACTACATGATTCAATTGTGTAGAAAAATTAAATTTCTTCTCATCTTCCCTGCGTTCAACAATTAAATACTTAGCTCTATTCCCTGTAATGTCTTGAATATTCCCATCCACATTAACGTCTTCATAGGTTTCACTGTTTAGATCGCTCATATTAGCTTCATACAAAGAATTCCAATCCATTTGCAAGACATCCGGATTAGCTGAAACATACTGGGTCAATTCATCATACAGGGCAGTATCACCTAAATCCAACTGATAAGACGGAAGGTATCTATAATAATCTGGTCTAGGGTCAGCGGCGTTATACCAATCTAAATCCGTTTGGCCAAACCTCCCCACTAATGCACTCGCACTAAACAATAAATTGGTTTTATCACTGACCTTAAATTCATGGGTTAAGGCTACCATGGGTAAATGCTGGTGAACCATTTTACGATTTCGTTGAACACCGTCATACATCCCCCAATTTGGGTTGGCTAAATTACTTCCAGCTAAATCAAAATATTCTTTTGTTGTCGGAGCAAGTTTTCCTCTTTTAATATTGGCACCAACAGCAGTCAAGGTCAGCGAGTGCTTTAAACCAAAACGCTTTTCAACAGCTCCATAATAGGAATAAGCATCGTAAGGAGTACCTGCCACATAGCCTGATTCGGCATACCTTTTAGAAGCGGCTACCGTAAACGCCCAACCATTTTTGATAAAACCTGAGTTGTATGAGGCCATCAAGCGATGATTGTAATTTCTATTTGCCGTGGCATAAGAAATATTCGTACCACTATATTGAGTGTGCGGTCGAGGGTCAATGTATTGTCCAGCTGAAACACCCGTGTATCCAAAACTGTTAGGCATTAAGCCATTGGTATTGTAACCCTTGTTGTTCATCACCAAGTTTAGTCCACCCCAGATGTTGTAGTTGATCTGCCCGTTTTCCAAATCCTTGAATGGCATACCTAGCAACCAGACATCACTGTAATCTCTTCCTATACCTCTTCGACTAAAAAAAGATTCACCACCCAAATTCCATTGCGCGGCATTTCCGTATATATCTCTAAAGTCGAGCAGTAAGCTTCTAGAATAAGGCTTGGTTTCTTGACTGAACTCCTCAAGTTCCTCCAAAGTCATTGAAGGTATTTCTTCCTGCTGTGCTTGAATATTTGACCATATCAAACAAAGGCAAAACAAACCGCATAATATTCTTGAATTCATTTAGACTAATTTTCTTTATTCTATTAATGTTACAAAGGTAATTATTGATTTTACAATAAAGGCATCCCCTCTGACTTAATAGTTAATAAATAGTAGATTGTAAATGTAAATGAGTGCGTAACTTTGATAAGCAAAATGAAAAGTTAGAATAGTATGAAAAAATGGATGTTTGTATGGGCAATGGTAGGTTTTACAACTGTATTTGCCCAAGAGAAAGAGTATGAAGTTGCTGTTGTTGGTTTTTATAATCTCGAAAACTTGTTTGATGTGGATACCTCCATGCACACAATTTATGTGGATAAATTAAATGCGGGAGAAGCAGATTATATGCTAGCAGAAACGTACAACTCCGCGAGCTATTACAAATCTGAATGGATTAGCTTTTATGAAAACCTCCGCATTTCCAAAAGTAAGACCGATTACTCATTACTTCCAAAGGTGCCGGTATCCGCTTTACAATACTACAAACCAAAGAAAAAGGAGTACGAGTCTAGAGAAGGTCAATCTATTTCTAAAGCTGAATTCAATTCCTTGGTAGAAAGTGATGACCGTTGGTTGAGCAAGCAAGAGTATAAGGACCTCATTGAGGGTAAAGAGTATATTGAAGTAAATACGACTGAAGTAGTCGCGAAAGTGCGAGATGCTGAGAACACACCGGAAGGCGCTAGGCAATACACCGATGAATTGTACAACGATAAGCTTGATAAACTAGCAGAAGTTATTGTCACGCTTGGGGAAAGTTACTCACCGGATGGTGCTGCGCTTTTAGGATTGGCAGAAATTGAAAATGAGCAAGTTCTTATAGACCTTGCAGCAACAAAAAAATTAGAATCAAGAGGATATGAAGTTATACATCACGACTGCATGTATTCACGTGGTGTCGATGTGGCTTTGTACTACCAAGCTAAATATTTTGAAGTAACGACGACGCATACCTTGCAAATAGCTATTTTTAATGATAACAACGAAAGCAATCGATATTACACAAGAGACATCTTGTGGGTGGAGGGAAAACTACTAGGAGAAACGGTTCATGTTTTTGTGAATCACTGGCCATCAAGACGAGGTGGAGAAGCAAAGTCTGGCAAAAATAGAGAAAGAGGTGCTCAAGCGGTTAAGGATGTAGTTGACCAATTAATGAAAGAAGATCCCAATACACAGATTATTGTAATGGGCGATTTCAATGATGATCCAAGTAATAATAGTGTTTTAGGAATAATGGGGGCTGCCAAAAAAGTTGAAGATGTCAAGACCGGTGGAATGTTTAACCCACTTTATCAAGATTACAAGAAGGGATATGGTTCTTTAGCCTACCGTGGATCTTGGAATCTGTTTGACCAAGTACTTGTTTCTTCATCATTTGTGGATGAGCGATCATCTCAATGGAAAATCCAAGATGCAGAAGTGGTTTACAACCAAGATTGGATAAACCGCTTTGGTGGTTATGAAGGTGGACCAAATCGTTCATTTGGAGGCAACTATTACTTAGCTGGATACAGCGATCACCTTCCTTCTGTGGTTTATTTGAAGAGAGTTAAGCAATCAGATAGAGATGGAGATGGTGTAATCGATAAAAATGATGCATGTCCTGACGTAAAAGGATTACCAAACATGAAAGGATGTCCAGATTCTGATGGGGACGGCATTGAAGACCCTTTAGACAAATGTCCTCAGGAAGCTGGTCCTGCAGACAACCAAGGTTGCCCATACAGCGACCAAGATAATGATGGTGTATTTGATAAGGATGATGAATGTCCGCAAACCGAAGGACTTAAAAGCAATAAGGGTTGTCCTGAGTTAAAGGAGGAAGTAAAAGCCGCTGTGCAAGCTGTATTTGACAACTTAATATTTGATACCGGAAAATCAACTATTAAATCTTCTAGCGATGATGAGTTAGTTGATTTAGCTGAAATACTTATTACAAACCCGGAATTAGTTTTAAAAATAAGCGGTCATACGGACAATGTTGGTGAAAAAGAAGACAACCTGCAGCTATCTAAAGATCGATCTTTTGCAGTCAAAGAGCGCCTAATATCTCTTGGTGTATCATCAGAAAGAATGAATGCCTTATTTTTTGGGGAGACCAAAGCCGTAGCAACAAATGATACGGATGAAGGCAGACAAATCAATCGACGTGTTGAATTTGATGTAAAAGCAAAATAGACAATTAAAAATATACATGAATGTATTGTTACAAATAGAAGCTATCCTCTTTGCAGCAGACCACCCCGTCAATGTGCAGGAAATATTCAATGCTTTTGTTACCAATAGACAAGAAGTTTTAGAAGCAGATATTTTGTCTAATATAAAAGAACTAAAAGCCAAGTTCAACAGTGATAACTACTCTTTTGAATTGCGTGAAACAGGCGGAGGTTATCAGTTTTTAACCAAGGCGAACTACCACGAGTGGATATCAAAATTCTTGCATCAGAAAGCAAACAAAAAGCTCTCTTCTGCTGCCATGGAAACGCTTTCAATAATAGCTTACAAGGAACCCGTTACCAAAGCGGAGATTGAGCAAATCAGAGGAGTTAATGCTGATTATACGGTACATAAATTATTGGAAAAAGAACTCATCAGTATTGCGGGGAAAGCAACTACCCCTGGTCGTCCTGTTCTGTATAGGGTAAGTCCTTTCTTCTTGGATTATTTTGGAATAAATTCTACCGAGGAACTCCCTCAATTAAAGGAAATCATTCCTCAAGAAGAAAACACCATTGGAGAGTTGGAGTAGAATCAATGTAAAAAGTTATCAGACTAAATTTTTAAATTAAAAACTAATTATCTAAATGGAAAGACTAATAAAAGGACTAATGAATGCAATTACGAAAGTAGCCATTGTTTTGGCTATACTATTCATTTTCATAGCTGGTATGGCAGGTATTTATAGATTAGGGAATATCTCTTGGAAAAAACACTTCATGGGTTGGGCATTCTTTTTAATCGGTTTTTGGGTTATTGACTTTAGCGTACCGATTACTGCTCAAGTATGGACCATAGCCATAGTTAGTTTAAGTAGTAAATATCTTGTTTATCTCTTTAATAGATTTGAAATATATGAAACATTTAATGATGATTACACCAACCTACTTGGAGACACCAAGAGCAAAGAGTGGTTTTTTGGTCTGTTTAGCTCACCCCTAATGCTCGCTTTTATTATACTTGGAGCATTAATGTGGGATAGTAGTGTTGATCCTTTTAATAATGATGGCCTAGAAGTAACCATATCATCACTAATTGGATATTTACTATTGACAATAGGTATGGGATTAAACTTTCTTGGATTTTTTTTCCGTTTTGTAATTGCTGAAGATGAACTCCCTCAGTTGAAGGAAATTATTCCTCAAGAAGAAAACACCATTGGAGAGCTGGAGTGATTGCTTTGGTCAAATCTCGACTACCCTCTTCTTCGTTCCAGAAGAACCATCATCATCAAGCCCAGTAAGCTTCGAAGTTCCTCCCCGTGCTCATATTCCATTAGCTTCTCATAAGTAAAACGTCGACCAAAAAATGATTTCTCTTTGGAAAATCGGCCAATTAGCGCACCATCTGGCCGTTTAATGGTATAAGTGGGGTTAAAAAAATAACCCGTAAAAAAGTTAACTATGGGTATTTGAGTCAGTAAACCATCCCAAAATTTTATCCACGGATTTTCTTCTTCAATCAACAAATCTTGCTTGCCATTTTCATCAAAAAGCTCATACCTAGACTTCCATAAAGACGCCCAACCTTTTCGACCAACTTTCCCTAAATCTACACCCTCTTGGGCAGAAGTAAAGCTATATACCGTGTTAAAATCCAGCCATTTATCAGCCTTTATATGAAACATTTCACTGGACCTGGATTCATCAGAAAAGACAACGACCTTTTCCTTTAATTTGAACATTTGTTGCCTTACATATGCCAGAGTCTGACCATTGTTGTCTTTAGCAACAAAATCATTACTAAAAGTACCAATCTTAAATTCAAAACGGAGTGGGTAATTAAACATATTTGACAGTTTACATATTAAAAAAGGTCTAGAAATATCTAGACCTTTAAAATGGGTGGAAGACGGGATTCGAACCCGCGACCCCTGGAACCACAAACCAGTGCTCTAACCTACTGAGCTACAACCACCATATTTTTAGGACTGCAAATATAAAGCTAAATTTGTTATATTAAATACTTTCCGGAGTGTATTTTACACTTATTGTTCGCTCTACCGGGTTGAAAGGGCTTGGCACTAATTCTCCCTCAGAATCAAGTAACTCTAGCGTAATTGTATTTTCCCCTTCCTGTAATCCTTCGATAAAAAATGGCTGCCAAGTATCCAAATCAAAACTTACTCCATTGATGCTCGCACGTACAAGGTATCCTCGATCCTCCAAATCCGTATTAATCAAATAGAAATCCAACATGACCTTTTTTGCATTCTCACCAACATACTCTCCTTTTGGTCGACTGTAAAACATATGCGGAGCAGAATTATCAAATTCATCCATATTATCTCCATCATTGAACTCAGCAAGCACATAAGCGTTTTTAGATTTCACACTCATGTGATATGACCTTGAAAGAAATGCCAACAACACATTGTTACCTGCTGGTAGCTGCTTTTTGAATTCTGCATTATAATGTGCTGAATAAGGCTCATTATTTAAAATGAAATGAATGTGCTGCCCTTTGCCTGAATTTGCACATTGACCACTCAAGGGATCAGAAGTATTAATAGCTAAATCATAATTATCTACTCCAAAACGAAACAAGGTGCTGTCAGAAAAAATCGCATCATTTAAAGCAGGCGCAATTAAATCTAATTGAGCATCGTCAAAGGGGGTAGCTAAAGTATTTGTACTTAAGGTAATACCTTCTTTTTCTATGACTAAATCTACCATTTCCTCAACTGTTTCTTCTACTTGTTTAGGAGCTGAATCGTCTTTACAACTAAAAAGTATTAAACTTACTAAGGCTACGGTAACAATATATTTTCTCATTATCTTATTTTTGTGAACGAATCAAGCACAAAAATGCTTAAACAAATTAACAAAGCCAAGTTATTAAGGCTTGATTTATAAAATATGACAACAAATAGCCAATTAAAAACAGAGTCTTTGAAAATTGATGGCATGACATGCATCAATTGCGCACTCAACCTAGAACGAATTGTAAAAAAAGCGGGAGTTAAGCAAGTGCATGTTAACTTTCCAAGTAAAGAGCTATTGTTTGAACGGCCATCTGGCATGGAGGACAAAACAATAAATGATGCAGTAAGAAATGCAGGATTTTCTATAGCCAAAACCGGTAGTCAAAATCTATGGGCAAATAAATTGCTGATTGTATTCAGCTTCGTTGTTGCTGCTTATTTTATTTTAATCATGTTCATCCCTATTCAGGTGCCCCCGCTTTTAGATGCCGTGCTTGCAGGCATATCTTTGTTTGTAGGGTTTTTTAAATTTGGCAAAGGCGCCTATTATTCTTTGAAATCTGGCTCAGCCAATATGTATGTGCTCATTCTTCTTGGAGGAACTACTGCCTTTGTTTTTAGCATGTATTTGATGCTGTACAAAATTGGTGCGCACCTGTATTTCGAGACAACCGCCGTATTGGTCGCCTTGGTGCTAATTGGTGACATCTTAGAAACTAACGCCGTGAATAAAACGATGGAGTCTATAGCTGGCCTGGCCAAAGACAAGCTCGAGTTAGCCAAAAAAATAGTCGAAGGTGAAATTCAAATGATAAGCATAAACTCGCTAAAGGTAGGAGACTTGGTGCAAGGCAACCTAGGCGATGAGATCCATACTGATTCCATATTAACAAGTGGAAAAGCATTGATTGATGAATCATTAATAACAGGTGAATCCATCCCGATTAGTAAATCAGTGGGCGAACTGCTATTGGGTGGATCGCAGATTATCGATGGCAACATTCAGTATGAGGTACTCAAGAATGCACATTTATCTACAAAAGCTAAAATCAACGATCTTGTTCAAAAAGCTAGTGGCCAAAAAGCCAATGTGCAAAAATTAGCCGATCGTATTTCTTCCATTTTTGTTCCCTTGGTTCTGGTAATTACGGTCATAGCATTTTGTCTTAATTATTTTGCATTAAACCTCACTTTAGAAACCGCGATACTAAGAAGCGTTGCAATATTGGTCATATCTTGTCCTTGCGCCATGGGATTGGCCACCCCAATTGCCATCATTGTGGGTCTTGGTAAAATGAGTAAAGAAGGTATTCTCGTTAAAAACCCCGATGTTTTTGAGAATCTTGCAAGCCTAGATCAAATAATTTTTGATAAAACGGGTACCCTGAGTACTGGGAATTTTGAGGTTAGTCAACTTCAAACTTGGACTATTGAGCAAGAAGAAGCCATTGCAATCATCAAAAGTTTGGAAGCAAAGTCCTCACACCCTATTGCGAAGTCTTTACTGCGTTATTATGCAGATTATTCCGACTCAGAATATCTTACCGACATAACAGAAACTAAAGGGGAAGGAATGACTGCTATTTCTTTGCAAGGCGATAACTATTTCTTAGGAAGTGCAGAATTCACCAAGCAGCATAGCGCCACTGGTGATTTATTCTTGTTAAGGAACGAGCAATTGATAGCTGCCTTGTTCATCGAAGATGAGTTAAAGGAAAACATACCAGGCACTCTAGCTTATTTTAAGCAAGCTAAGGTTGAAAGCCTAGTCTTAAGTGGAGATAAAAAAGAAAAATGTGAAAGGTTAAGTAAAGCACTAAACACTAAGATCATTGGAGAGTTGAAGCCAAACGATAAGTTAGAAATAATTGACGCCTTGGGCAATAAAAAAATTGCCATGCTTGGAGACGGAGTGAATGACGCGCCATCTTTAGCCAAAGTTAATGTGGGAATTAGTTTTGCTGATGCGACACATATGGCCATGCAAACGGCGGATGTTATTCTTATGCGAGATGATCTGAATGCACTAGTAAAGGCACATAAGATTGCTGTGCTGACTTACCAAACTATAAAACAAAATTTGTTTTGGGCTTTTGCGTACAATTTAGTTGCAATTCCACTCGCTGCTTTTGGAGTAATAAATCCAATGTGGGCTGCCTTTTTCATGATTTTTTCTGACCTAATCGTCATTGGCAATGCATTTGTTTTGAAAAGTCGAAAAGTTTAAAAATTTAAAAGTAATGTTGTAATTTTGCATCGATTATGGAAAAATCTTCACATTCTATTGAAAGTCAAAACGAAGTAGCAGTTAAAAAGTGCCCACTACCCTGGTGGAAACGCATCGGATTTTTAGGCTTTATGTTTTTCTTCATTAAAGGTTTAGGTTGGATAGGGATATTCAGCATATCCTATATTTGGGGCCCAGAAGCCTTAGAAAGTATTAAAACATTTTTTACTAATTTATTCTAAAAAAATTGCCTTTACTGAAAGGCTCTTTGCTTTATATGCCGCCATTTAACAAGGTATATTGTGGTTCGAACTTGTCTTAAATTTACTGGGAAGACTTCGACTAAGCTTACAGCAGAAATTTCTGTTAATGCTTGACGTTCACATAATTCCCTATCCTTAAGAAACAATTAACCATTTTATAACGTAAATCCTTCTAACTATATATGTCAATTTTTTGTTAAACATTTTACGCAAAATATTTGTTATTTTTAGGTTCGCAATAATATCTAAAATCTATCTAATCCTATGAAAAAAATTGTATTCACCACCCTTGCCCTCTTTATGACTTTGCTGACGTTCTCTCAAAACGTTCATGAATGGTACCAAGACGGCGTGCTAATATTTCAATTAAACACTTCAAGTAAATATAATATCCATGCAGTAAAGCATGAGGTAAACCTCGATGAGGTTGCCTTTCTTCAAGATATGAGAGACGTTTATGGAGTAACTGAGGTCTCTCGAATATTGTATGACCATCCAGACCCAAAGCTAAACCATACTTTCCAAATAAATTTTGAAAAAGCAGATTTAGTCGATGCTTTTATTCAGGATATTGCGAAGTATTCTTTCATAGCTTACGCAGAAAAAAAGGAACTTCATGTCAAGTTTTTGACGCCCAATGACCTCGGTGCAAATTCTACCAATGGAACAGGCATGTGGCACCTATACAAGATGCAGGCACAACAAGCTTGGGATTTAAGCACTGGACTTTCATCTGTGGTTGTCGCGGTAACTGATGATGCGATTAACACAACTCACCCTGATTTAACAGGTAAATTCGTCGCTGGAAATGATGCCAGTGATCAAAATAGTACAGACCCCAACCCTTGTGGTGGGAATGATGGAAACCATGGTACGCATGTCGCAGGAACTGTTGGTGCTAACACGAATAACGGCACAGGTGTATCCTCTATAGGTTTTGACGTAAGTATTATGCCGGTAAAAATAGGACGTTGTTCGGACGGATCTTTGACTGCAGGTTACGAAGGCTTGGCATGGGCTGCCAATAATGGCGCGGATGTCATAAATATGTCTTGGGGAGGAGGTGGTTCTTCAAACTTCGGTCAAAATACTGTTGACGCGGCTTACAACCAAGGAGCAATTTTAGTGGCTGCTGCAGGCAATAATAACAGTACCAATCAATTTTATCCAGCAGCATACAATAATGTAGTCTCTGTAGCTTCAACGACAACCGATGATTCTCGATCTTCTTTCTCTCAATATGGTACTTGGATAGACATCTCAGCGCCAGGTTCTGCAATCAGAAGTACAGTTGCCAATAACGGGTATGACCGATACCAAGGTACATCAATGGCCTCTCCTAACGTTTCAGGCTTATTGGGTCTAATGAAAAGTTATGCGCCCAATGCAAGTCGTACAGATTTAGTCAATTGCTTATATTCAAGTGCAGACCCTGTGACATCCAATCAAGGCCAAATGGGGGCAGGAAGAATTAATGCTTTTGCTGCCTTACAATGTGTAAGTGCATTTACCTTGCAAACTGATGCAGGAATAACATCTATTTCATCTCCCGAAAATACCATTTGTGGAAGCTCGTTTACGCCAGAGTTAACGCTAAGAAACTATGGAAGTAACACCATTACGAATCTCACCATTAATTATACTTGGGGTACCGTTAATAACAATTTTAACTGGTCGGGTAGCTTAGCTTCTGGGCAAAGTGCGCTAGTAAGTTTACCGGTGCAAAGTTCAGCTGGAAGTGGGAGTTTTACCTTTACAGCCACTGCCAATTTAGCCGGTGATCAGCTGGCTTCAAATGATAGCCAAAGTAAGGCATTTGCCTTAGATCCTAATGGGCAAGTAGCAAGTTTAAGTATTACCACAGATTGTTATGGTTCTGAAACGACTTGGGAAATCCTAGATGACCAAAACAATATAGTTGTTAGTGGTGGTCCTTACACGGATATTACAGGCGGTGAAACCATTACAGGTTCATATTGCCTGCCCATCGGTTGCTATACTTTTAATATATATGACTCCTATGGTGATGGCATGTATGGTTCACAATGGACCTGTAACGTAGATGGCGACTACTTTATGACGGATGAAAATGGAGCGAATCTATTTCAAATGACGGCAGCCAATGGCGACTTTGGAAATAGTACCAGTCATGATTTTTGTATCATCAATCCCAATATTAATGATGATGCTGGAATAAGTGAAATCATTTTTCCTCAAAGTATTATTTGCAGTGGCACTTTTGCTCCACAAGTCAGAATAAGGAATTTTGGGAACAATACACTTAACTCGGCTACGATAAGCTATAATGTAGGAGGACCCAACCAAAGTTTCAACTGGAATGGAAATTTAACTTTAGGTCAAACTGAAATTGTTACACTTCCCAATATTAGCGCTAATGCCGGAATTATTACCTTAACGGCCAATACGACTAACCCTAATGGCAGTGCTGATCAGAATACCTCTAACGATCAAAGTCAAGCAAACTTTACTGTACTATCAAACAGTCTATCACTGCCTTTTACAGAAAGTTTCAGTTCAAACTCAATATCTAGTGGAACTTGGTCAGTAAGTAACCCTGACAATGCAGAGACCTGGGAAATGGTGAATGTACTGGGAACAAGTCCTGGAAGCATAGGAGCAAAAATGGATTTCTTTAATTATGCGCAATCATCTCAACGAGATGGACTCATAAGCCCGAAGTTAAACTTTAATGGGTATACCTCTATAAATATGACTTTTGAGCATGCGTACAGAAGATTTGATCAAACGACAACTGATTCACTGATTATATATGTCTCCTCTGATTGTGGAGGAAGCTGGCAAAGAATTTTTGGAACAGGTGAAAATTCAACAGGATCTTTTGCTACCGCAACAACAAATGAGAATGACTTTATACCGGCCAATTCGAATGAATGGTGCATGGGTACAATCGGTTCAGATTGCTTCAGTTTAGATTTAACCGCTTTTTCAGGCAATGAGGTCTTAGTGAAATTTGAAGGATTTAACAGCGGTACTATCGGAAACAACCTGTATTTGGACAACATCAACATCACTGGAGTTGGCTCACCTTTAGTTGCTGACTTTAACGCTACATCTACTTCAATTTGTGTCGGCGAAAGTATAAGTTATTCAGATAACAGCACAGGAGTTGTTAATTCTCAATCATGGTCTTTCCAAGGAGGAAGTCCAGGTACATCTTCAGCTGCTTCTCCTACTGTAACATATAACAATCCAGGTGTATACGATGTGAGTTATACTGTGAATGGATCAAGCGGTTCTAATACAGAAACAAAAACATCATATATCGTCGTGAGTGCTTTACCACAAGAGAATGCAACAGTAATTAACACCACTTGTAACGAAGTATCCAATGGCTCTATCGATTTAAATATAAGCGCAGGTAGTGGCAATTATAATGTTCAATGGAGTAATGGGTCAACTGCTGAACTAATCACGGGATTAGCAGTTGGCAATTATTCAGTAACCATAACCGATGCCACAAGCTCTTGCTCAAGTAATGCAAGTTTCACCATAGGAAGCAATTATAGCTTAAATAGTAATTTAACGGTAATTGACAATTCAGCCACTCAAGGAAATAGCAGTATAACAGCAGTGGCAAGCGGTGGAACAGCCCCGTATACCTACTCATGGAATAATGGTGCGCTATCAGGAGACTTTATAGATAACCTATCAGGGGGTCAATACCTCTTAACCATATCAGATGGAGCTGGTTGTTTAGCATTCGATACAGCGAGTATAGGTCTCGTAGGCCTTAATGATCTCGACCTTATCAGTGTAGTCAACTTATATCCAAATCCGAGTAATGCAAATACAAACTTATTTTTAGCATTAAGTGAATCCACAAATTTGGGGCTAAGTATCTTTGATGCTATTGGTCAATCAGTTTGGACAGCTCAATATGAAAATTTTAACGAGGGATTAATCAGTTTACCTACATCAAATTTATCTGAAGGTACTTACTTTGTTAAAATTAGCACGGCTAGAAAGCATAGTATTCTGCCCCTAATCCTGATCGATTAATTAAACCAAATAATGAAGTATATAACAAAATCATTCATCCTATTTTTGGTCATAATTGTAAATTTTTCAGCTTGCAATAAGGATTTCTCAGGTTCTGCTTTAAGTCAACAGCAGGATGAGGAAGAACTTACAAATTTACTCAGCGAAATTGAAGAATTGGTCAAAGGAGAAGTGTGTTTTGACTCTCAATCATGGGCTTACACACCAATAGGTAGTAAGCCATGCGGAGGGCCGTGGTCTTATTTGGCTTATCCTTCAACTATTGACACGACACTATTTCTTGAAAAGGTCAATCAATTAAGAATAATAGAATTGGCATACAATACCAAATGGAATATTAGAAGCGATTGTTCTACAACAAGCATACCCGCTGGTATTAATTGTGTGAATGAGACTGCCGTGTTGGTGTATTAACTAGCGTAACATTTTTAATTGATCTTTCCATTCTCCTATCTTATCCTTTCCCTCTGCTACCCTTTTCTCAACAACTTCTTTGAGTTTTTGAGCGCCTTTAGACGGTCCAAAAAAGGACATATTTTCTTCAAAACGGATTAACTCTTCTTGTACTTTTTCAATTTGTGTGTTGATAAAATTACGTTCAGTTTTCATCTTAACTTCAGGATTTTCACCTGATTTTATGGCAGAAATTTTAGCTTCAAAACGTAGTTTCGCTAAAGCATCATCGTTAATTTTCAAAGTTTTTGCCGCTTTTTTTATTGAATCATTAAAACTTGAATCTGCCTTAGCAACTTTGTCTTTGGGGACATAGTCAACTGTTTGCCAGTCTATTATCAGCCCTCTAAGTTCTTCATCTGTCTTGCTTTTTGCAATTTTGGATGAAATGTCTTGCTTCTGCTTAAAGTTCTCCGCCTGTCGCTCGTCCAGCGTATCGAAATACTCTTTTTTCGAATTAAAGAAATCATCACAAGTACTACGAAACTCGTTCCATAACTTTTGATCGAGTTTGTACTGTACATGTCCAAGATTCTTCCAATCCTTTTGCAATTTAATTAATGCTTCTGAAGTGTTTTTCCATTCCTTTGAATCTTTGAGTTCCTTGGCTTTTTCTATCAACTTATTTTTAGCGGCTACTATCTGATTACTTGACGCTTTAAGCTCATCAAAAAATAAATTTTGACGTTTACGAAGATCATCCGACATCTCCTTAAATCGAGACCATATCTCCTCTTCTTTAGATCGAGCAGCATAACCTGCAGCTTTCCATTCTTTATGCAATTCGTTTACTGATTTGCTCGACTGAATCCATTCCTTTGGTGAACTAAATGTTTCAGAACTTTCAATTAATTCTTCCATTTTCAGGACCAATACATTTTTCTCCTCCAAAACCTTTGCTTGAGCTTCGCGTTTGGCCTTGTAATGATCCCTTATCTTATCATAGATTGCATTTACATTCTCCCAATAATCATTCTTCAATCCTTCCCAGACTTCATTGGAGCTTGGACCAATTCCATCCCACCTAGCCTGCATATCCTTTATACTTTTCTCCATTTTTCGGATATTATCTTGGCTAGCTAAACTTTTAAGCTCCTTAATTATCTCTTGCTTTTGTGTCGCATTTTTTTTGAAATCATAATTCTTTAATTGATCATGAATTCCAACGTTATAATAGAACAACTCTCTAAAATGACTGTAATCATATTGCAGTTGTTTGAACTTTGATTTATTGACTTCTCCTATCTCATTCCATCGATCTTGTATTGAATAAAAAGAAGAAAATGCCGAGCCTACATTTTTCATCTCTTCTTCAACCAATAGTTTTAATGCTTCCAAAAGACCTTCTTTATCTTTTAAATTCTGTTTTTCGGCTTCTACCTTCGCCTGGGTATGTGAGACTACTTTATCGTTATAGATATTAAGTAACTCTTTCCAACGATTACCTAATGGATGGACTTGGAACTCAAATATCTCCTCTTCATCCTTTTCCTCTTTTTCATTATATGCCTTAACTTGAGCAGCCTCCTCCACCTTGCTTAACTGATGAAAACGTTCTTTCCATTCATTAACCGTTGATTTTTGTTTCATTAAATCTTCCGATTTAACCAGAACCTCAAACCGTTCAATAATTGCCTCTTTACTTAACAGCACTTCTTCTTTTTCTTCTTGCACTTGCTCTACTTGATTTTTTTGATCTTGCTGAGGCTCTTGCTTTTGCTCTTCCATATCACAAATTTAACGACAATTATTCATAAAGAAAAAGGGAGGACTAGCCCCCCTCTGATATTCTAAGCTCAAAATGACTTATTTTCTACTTTTGCGAATCTGCATAAGAAAAAACTTTTTGAAGTAATTCAGTCGATCTTGATGAAACGTTTCCTCTAATTTTTAATTCTTCTTTGGCCACCATTAAAAATAAACCATCCAGTGCTTTCTCCGTAACATAAGCCGTTAAATCAGGATTCACTTTTTTTACGAAAGGAATTTTATTGTACCGTACTATTACATCTTCCCAATATTTTGTGGCATTAACCTCGTTAAGACTTCTATCAATTATTGGTGTAAACTGAGTATTTAACTGTTGTAAAGTTGATGATTTAAGGTAGGATGTAGCTGCATCCTGATTGCCCAACAAAATACCCATAGCATCACTAATTGTCATTGACTTGATAGCCGTTACAAAAATTGGAGCAGCTTCTTTAGCAGCTTTTTCAGCTCCTCGGTTAAAAGATTCAATCGCCTTGTCCACCATGAAGCCGAGACCCAAATTACGCATAGTCTCTTCAACTTTTTGCGCCTCTGGAGGAAATAATACTTTGACCAAAGTATTACCAAAATAACCATCTCTTTCAGCCAAGCGATTGGATCCAGCAGCAATTCCAATTTCCAATGCCTGTTTTAATCCGTTTCCTGCTTCACCAGAAGTTGGGACATAACTTCCATCGCCTACTAAGGCAGATCCAGTTTGTTGTAAAATATTTGCAGCGGCCTCACAACCACTGTTAAGAATGGCAAAAACCAAGAGCAAGGGCAGAATTTTTTTAAACATAGTTACTTATTTTAAGTTAAGTTTGTCAAATACTTTGCCAAATTTACAACTTTAGTTGTAATGGCTTATAAAACAAAGACAAAACAAAATGAAAGCAAGTATATTAACCATTGGTGATGAAATACTTAATGGCACGACTATCGATACCAACAGTGCATACATCGCAAAGCAAAGTGTAGCAAATGGTATAGCAATAGCAGGTATCTACTCAATATCTGACTCCTATAACGGTATTTACGAAGGACTAGAAATTGCAGGGAAGAATGCAGATATAATTTTTATTACCGGTGGATTAGGACCAACCAAGGATGATATCACCAAACAAGCTTTAGCTAACTTTTTTAAAACTGAATTATGCTTCAATGCAAGTGTTTTTGAAAAAATAGAATCTTATTTCAAAAAACGTGGCAACAAGCAAGTTGAACTTAATCGAAAATTAGCAATGATTCCTTCCAGTGCAGAATTGATACCGAATGACAAAGGTACGGCTATGGGAATGAGGTTTGTGCAGCATGATAAAATTTACATATCCATGCCAGGGGTTCCCAATGAAATGCGTTATATGTTAAGTAATTATATACTCCCCAAAATTGCTTCTGAAAAAAATCTCCCTACAATACTAAATAAGTATATTATGAGCGCAGGGATCGGAGAAAGTGCTATCTATGAGAAAATTGAAGATATAGAAGCAAGTTTACCTCCGGGAACGACTTTAGCCTATCTCCCCAATCTAGGGAATGTAAAACTTAGACTTACCACAACGGTTAACGAAGATTCAGCAAAAGCTATAGCTAATTTAAGTGCAATTCAATCTGAAATTAGTCAACGAATAGCTCAACATGTATATAGCTTTAATGAAAATGAATCTTTAGCTAAATGTGTCGGAGATTTATTGATTAAAAAGAAAATGACGCTTTCAACTGCCGAAAGTTGTACAGGAGGATATATCTCGCATTTAATTACTTCCATACCGGGAAGTTCGGCATATTTTGAAGGCGCAATAACGGCCTACAGTTATGACTTTAAAGAAAAGTTGCTAGGGGTTAGTAATAAAACCTTGAATACCTACGGAGCTGTAAGTGAAGAAACTATTCAAGAGATGACCCGTGGTCTCCTGAAGAAATTAGGCACTAATTATGGTATTGCAGTAAGTGGAATAGCTGGACCTGGGGGTGGCACACCCGATAAGCCAGTAGGGACAGTATGGATTGCAGTAGGCAATAAAAACGAAGTGAAAGCCAAATGTTTTTCACTGACTAATCAACGGGAATATAATATAAAAATTAGCGCTCAAATCGCCCTAAATATGCTCAGAAATTTTATCCTGGAGAATGAGTCTTAATTTTTAGGATTTCGTATCTTTACTAAACCATTCAAACCCTTTTAAGCTATGTTAGAGAATAAAAAACCATATGATCTGCCTGCAAATAAATTGATTCAAGAGTATGATAAATATTCAGTCGATGACCATGAAGTATGGAACATTCTTTATTCACGGCAAATGGTTGAACTTAAAGAAAACGCCACCAAGGATTTTTTTAAAGGCCTGAAATTATGTGGATTTGAAAGTAATAAAATTCCTCAAATAAAAGCGGTCAATGGAAACTTAATAAAAGCTACAGGTTGGAGAACATATGTAGTGCCTGGTTTGATAGCGGACAAACCTTTTTTTCAATATTTAGCGAATAGAAGATTTCCTGTTACCACATGGATAAGAAAAAAGAATGAGTTAGAGTATTTGGAAGAGCCCGATATGTTTCATGATGTTTTTGCCCACGTTCCCCTGTTAAGTATTCAAAGTTTCGTTGATTTTGTTCAAGGTTTGGCTAAAATTGCTTTAAAACATATTGAAAACCCTCATGCGGTTGAAATGATCAGCAGATTATATTGGTTCACCGTTGAGTTTGGCCTTATCAATGAAGAAGGACAGATAAAAATATACGGAGCTGGAATATTATCTTCCATTGGAGAATCTGATTTTGCAGTGCATGACAAAGATGTTCCGAGACACCCTTATGATGTGCGTCATATCGTGCAAACACCTTTCTACAAACATGATTTTCAAAAACAATATTTTGTTATTGACAGCTATGAGCAATTGTATGAAAGTTTAAAGCATATAGAGGATATTCTTGTTGAAGAACTTGAAGTAAGCTAATTACCCCTAATACAAGAATTTAGCCTTTTGGATCGACTTGAATACAAATTGAGAATTAAATGCTTGGATCACTAAAACTATCAAAGGCTCATATAATGATTTTAAGGTGCTGGGCATACTTGTTTATTTGCCTAAGACTTTTCATATAAAATAAACTGCACAGCAACAATTTATCGACAGATTTGTTAACTTAATGAAATGATTAAAGACCAGTGGTACATTGCCTGCTTCGATAAGGAGTTAAAAGAAAATAAGCTGCTTAAACGTAAAATAGTAGGAGAAGAAATTGTTCTTTTTAAGAATACGGAAGGAAAGGTTTCTGCGCTTGAAGATCGTTGCTGCCATCGAAACGTTCATCTTTCAAATGGCGAAGTTCACGAGGGTAAGCTAAAATGCGGTTATCATGGCTGGGAGTTTAACACTTCTGGTAAATGCGTCCATATTCCTATGTTGGAGGATAATCAAAGCATACCAAGCTCTGCTTGTGTAAAAGCATACCCTATACAATATAAGTACAAAGCTTACTGGGTTTACTTTGGTGAAGAAAGTAAAAGACAAGATGCTGTTTTACCCGAAATGCCCGAATTAGACAACTACCCATATGTCTTTAATAGACATACACTTAAAGCAAACATTAAGTTGGTCGCTGAGAGCTTGTTTGACGCCCAACACATCAATCATGTACATAAACACAGTATAAACACCCTGCTGGGTAAACTAAGGGAACCTAAAACGGAATATAGCATAGAAATAAAGGATAAAAGCCTTCATGGCAGTTATCAGCGTATAAACAACAGTAATTTATTCGAAAAATTATATTTTGGTTGGGAGAAACATATTCAAACCAAATTTGCATTCTGGTATCCACACAGTAGCATGTTAGACTCTTATTTTCCTAAACATATGCACTTCCCAGCTAGACGATTAATCATTTATGAGCATTTTTATGAAATAGATGAAAATGAGCTGATGATGATTCAAATTACAGCCTGGAAAAATATTTTTCGTTTTAACCCTCCCTTTGCAAAGTGGTTTATGAAAAGAAAAAGCGACCAGATTGTTGAAGAAGATATTGTTTTTCTAGAAAGCAACAGGCACTGGCATGACAAAGAAAAATTAACTGATTTAATTATAAAGGGAGACGAACCCACAATCAGCTTTATGCAGTTGTGGAACAAAAACTTCAACAGAAGCCATGAGAAATTGGATTAAGAAAAGATTACAAAACTATAAAGTCCCTTTAAGCACTGTAGATTTCTCAAAAGCAGAGAAATTGACCAGTCAAAGAAAAGTGGCCATCATCGGAGGAGGAATTGCCGGCATTGCAAGTGCTTCAGCCTTAGCAGAAAAAGGCTTTGATGTGCACCTGTTTGAAAAAGCTAGTTTCCTTGGAGGTAAAGTTGGTTCTTGGGAGTTTGAATCCAATGGGGAAACCCTTCGGACTGAGCACGGGTTTCATGCATTCTTCCGTCAATATTTTAATTTATTGGAATTCCTAAAACAAATTGGCGCTCACAAGCACCTTATTCCAATTGATGACTATGTCTTACTTTTTGAAAACAACCAAAAACAAGGATTCAAAGATGTAGAGACCACTCCTGGACTGAATGTTCTTGATTTAAAGAAGTACGGAGTTTTTAACTGGTTAACCCTTATAAGTCCATTTAGTATGCCTTTCTTAGGTTTACTTCAATTTGATTTCAAAACGACTTTTAAGAAGTTTGATGAAGAAAATTTCGCACAATTTGCCAAACGAACATTTATGCCTAAAAAAATGCGCCTGGTATTTAACTCTTTTGCTCGCGCCTTTTTTGCAGAACCCGAAAATATGTCAATGGCGGAATTAATCAAGGGTTTTCACTTCTATTTTCTAAGCAATGATAAAGGCTTAATTTATGATGTGTTAGACAGTGATTTCCAAACTAGCTTCATTGATTATTGCATCACTTTTATGGAGGAAAAAGGAGTGACAATACACTTAAACCAAGGCCTAGAGAAAATAATATACAAGGATTCAAAGTTTGACTTGATGGGTGAAGAATACGACTATTGTATCATGGCAACAGATGTAAATGCTACGAAGCATATTATAGGAAACTCCATAGGTCTTGAATCATTTGATACTTTAAACCGTCAAGCCGCTGGCTTGAACAATTCTGGTCATTATGCAGTAATCCGCTTGTGGACAGATAAATTTGAAGCGGATCAAAGTCTGCCTTTCTTCATTTTCACGGATAGATTAAAATGTCTAGATAGCGTAACCCTTTACCATAAGATGGAAAAAGAATCTACTGCTTGGAGTGAAAAAAATAATGGTGGCATCTTCGAATTGCACAGTTATGCTGTTCCTAAGGGAATGGATAAAGAGACTTGTCGAAAAGAGTTAATCAATGAAATGTATCACTACTTCCCTGAACTTAAAGGAGTTAAAATTGTGCATGAATACTATCAATTTAGAAATGATTTCTCTGCCTTCCATACCGGTTTATATAAAGAACGGCCTACAGTTAAAACAGAAGTTCCAGAGTTATTTTATGCAGGTGACTGGGTAAAAATGGATAATTGCGCGATGTTAATGGAGGGGGCATATGTATCAGGAGTGCTCGCAGCCAACCACATACTTCAAAATGAAGGTGTTCAAGAAAAGGAATTGGTGCAAGTGCCTACTAAAGGTTTATTAGCATGAAGATAGATAGCCATTATTATTATTTATTAGCTTTGGTGGGGAGTATCTTCTTTCCTTTGATATTGAGTTTTGATAAAAAAGTGAATTTCAAACAGCACTTTCCTTCCTTGTTAAAAAGCGTGCCCCTGGTGGCTTCCTTATTTATTATCGGGGATATTTTATACACCCATTTAGGTATTTGGGGATTCAGTGAAAAGTATCACCTAAAACCTGAATTTTTCAATTTACCTTATGAAGAGCTTGGATTCTTCTTCATCATTCCATTCGCATGTGTGTTTCTTTATGAAGTGACATTAAGTTATTTCAAACTTAAAGCGTCGAGATATTTTAATCGAGGCTTATTGGTTTTCGCCTTAGTTTTTGCATTACTCGCTTTGATTTTTACTGAACGGCTCTATACAACCGCAACATACAGTTTTACTGCATTAATCCTTATTTACATCAGCTTTAAAAATCCTGATAATATGGTCTACCTTATGTTTGCATTTTTACTCTCTATACTACCATTTATCTTGGTCAATGGTTTTCTTACAGGTATGTTTACCGATAGCCCAATCGTGTGGTATAATGATGCTGAAAATTTAGGTACTCGAATATTTACAATCCCTATCGAAGATTTTTCATATTCCTTTAATCTGATATCCCTAAACATTTTAGTTTTCGAGTACTTCAAAACAAAGTGAAAACTTTACGATTTAAAATAAACCCACAAAAATTGATTAATTTTAAATAATAACTTAACAGATATGAAAAAAGTATTTACCCTTATTGGAGCCCTATTTAGTGCGAGTATTCTACTTGCTCAAGGCATTCAATTTTTTGAAGGAAGTTTTAAGGAAGCCCTAGTAAGAGCTAACAAAGAAAATAAGCTTGTTTTCGTTGATGCGTATGCCACTTGGTGCGGTCCCTGCAAATTAATGACAAAAGATGTGTTTTCGGATGAAAAAGTTGCCGAATTCTACAATAAGAATTTCATTAATATGAAAATTGATCAAGAAGCTGGTGAAGGAATTCAATTTGCAAAGGACTACAAGGTTAATCTATTCCCTACTTTGCTGTACATCGATTCAAAAGGCACGCTAGCGCATAAATCCTATGGATATCATGAGCCAATTGAATTTATAAGCCTAGGGAGAAATGCAATTCATCCTGAAACGCAACTGTTAAGTCTACAAATACAGTATCTGGACAAAGGAGGAATGAAGTCCAAGCATCTAAGAAACCTAGTAGATGCTTTAAGCATAGCCAGATTGCCTTATAACGAAGTGCTTGATACCTATATAACCAATGAATCCTTGGAAGATCCTGACATGATTCGCTTTATTGTGGATTATTTCCCAAGTACCGTTAACTGCGAAGTATTTCAATATATCACAAGTAATAAAGAATTGATACTTAAAATTACTCAAGATAGTGATGGGTTAAACAAAAAAATAAATGCAACACTGCATACTTTTTTAAAAGAACAAGGAGAGTCAGATGAAATAAATATTCTAGCTACTTTTAAGCAATATTTTCCAGAATCTTGTAAGATAGAAGCTGAGAGATTCAATATTAATCGTTTAAAAGAGAGCGCAGATAAGGAGGACCAACTCAACTACCTATATCGTAAAGTAGGATTTTTGTTAGAACACGGAACGGAATCTTGGGAAGAATTAAATGCCATAGCTTGGAAAATTTATGAAGACTCTGAAGACATGAAACTTTTATCAAAAGCGCAAGAGTTAGCTAAAAATTCATTGGATATAGATTATAATTTTTACAACGTGGATACTTACACGTGGATATGCGTTAAACTTGGTGAAATCGATACCGCCTCTAAATATGCTGAAAAGGCTTTATTCCTAGGGATGAAACAGGACGCGGATGTTACTCAACTTGAGGATTTTTTAAAATCATTAGCTGATAAGTAAGCGAAGGATTTATTCACGGGGAACGAAAACATAATAAGAAGTCCTGATTCACTATTATGAACCAGGACCTTTTTATTTGAGTAAAATTACTTACAGTGCACCAATAACACTTCTACAGTAAGTATTTGCAAGTACATAAATTTTTTCAATATCCGGAACCCTAAACCTTTGTTTCAGTATGTCCTCTGCTGGAGCCTGTCTAATTTTCTTAAACAACTTTAAGTAATATTTGTAAGCCAAGTATACTCCTACTCTGCTTGATTCAGGTAAAGATAGGATCGCCATTCTTGCCGCTTTGAAATCATTTGAGATATCATGCTCTATCAGAACCTTTTGCTCCTGAGTGAAATTTAAAAAATCTACACCAGGGAAATAAGACCTACCTCTTTCTTCAAAATCTTCTTGCATGTCTCGAAGGAAATTTACTTTTTGAAAAGCTGAACCCAATGCTTTGGCACCACCTTTCAAATTTTGAAACATATTGTCATCGCCCTTCGTGAAAATCTTTAGACACATTAAGCCCACTACCTCCGCTGAACCATATATGTACTCGTGAAAACTCTCATCATTATAATCCAACCGATATAAATCCATCTTCATACTTTTAAAAAAGGCCTTTAACAGCGTATTATCAATATTGTATAGATTCGCTGTAATTTGGTAGGCATGAATGATAGGATTTGTACTTAACCCTCTTCCAACCGCTTCAAAGGTTTCCGTTTCAAATTCTTCTAGTAAACACTTTTTATCTTGTTCATGAAAAGTATCCACTATTTCATCAGCCAAGCGCACTAATCCATAGACATTATAAATATGGTTGTGAAACTCTTTGTCTAGCATTTTAATGCCTAACGTGAATGAAGTACTGTAAAGGTGAGTTATTTTTTTGCTACTATTTTCTGCAAACTTGTTATACAGGGAGATCATAAGTCTATATTTTACAATGTTTAATAGAAAGTTCGGCAGCCAATTTCCCTGAAATCAATGAGGGGGGCACTCCCGGGCCGGGAACAGTCAATTGACCTGCATAAACTAAATTATTAATCTTTGAGTTCATCATTTTCGGTTTAAAAATAGCTGTTTGTTTTAAAGTATTTGCCAAACCATAGGCATTTCCTTTAAAAGCATGATATCTATCTTTAAATTCTTGATGAGCAAAGGACTTCTTAAATATAACATTATTCGCTTTAATCTCCTCGCCAGTAAAGTCACTAATACGTTTTAGCATGAGCTCCAAATAATGATTATGAATTTCATCACTACCCTCTATGTCTGGAGAAACTGGCATAAGTAAAAAAACATTTTCAAATCCCTCAGGAGCTACAGTATGGTCAGTTTTGGATGGCACACACGCATAGAACAATGGATCTTCTGGCCATTTTGGCTGCTCATAAATATCCTCTCCAAAAGCTGCAAAATCTTTATCAAAAAATAAATTATGGTGGCGAAGGTTTTTAATTTTTTTGTTGAACCCTAAATAAAATATTAATGAAGAAGGAGCCAATATTTGCTTGTCCCAATATGCCGCATCGTATTGCCGGTATGATGCTGGAATCAAGTTTTGCTCAACAAAATTGTAGTCTGCTGCTGCCACTACACTTTTCGATTTGTAAACCCCTTTATTTGTATCCAGGCTGGTGACTGAACCATTCTCTATGTTTATTTTTTCGACTGCTGCATTGGTTTGGAATTCAACTCCTAACTCAATTGCCACAGCATGCATTGCTTTGATAATTTCGTGCATCCCCCCTAATGGATACCAGGTGCCAAGTTGTAAGTCGGCAAAATTCATTAAACTGTATAGCGCTGGAATTTTATTTGGAGTAGCACCTAGAAAATAAGAAGGAAATTCCAATATCTTTCGAATCTTTGGATGCTTAAAGTATCGCCCAACCAAACCTTCAATCGAACTTAGTAAATCCAATGCAAACAAGTCCTTCAATAAAAGAGGATTAGCAAACTCCAAAAAACTTAACGAAGGTTTATTTATTAGGTCATTGATCCCTCGATCATATTTATACTTGGCATCTTTAAGAAACTTTTCAAGTTGTATACCTGCACCTGGTTCTAATTCTTCGAAAAGTAGACCCAGCTCTTTAGTAGATGCAGGAACCTCAAATTCATCATCTTTGCCGTAAAATATCTTGTATCCAGGATCGAGACGTTCTAAAGTGTAATAATCACTTGGTTTTTTACCAAAGTCTGAAAAGAATTTCTCAAAGACATCTGGCATCCAGTACCAACTTGGACCCATGTCAAAAGAAAAACCTTCAGCCTGAAAGAATGAAGCTCGACCCCCTATACTTTCATTTTTTTCAAGAACAAGAACTTTTTTCCCTTCCTTGGCTAGGTAACAAGCAGCTGCTAAACCTGCAAAACCGCTTCCAATGACAATTGTATCTTTCATTATGACGCTAAACTCGAGTGGTGTATTCCATTTTTTTGAAGGAAAGCAATCATTTCTTTTCTCGCCAAGAAAATCCTGCTCTTTACTGTACCCAAAGGTAAATCTAATTTTTCTGCTATTTCATGGTATTTAAATCCTTGAAAATACATCATAAAAGTAATCTTCATTTCCGGCTTCAAGGTATCAATAGCCATTTTAATAGTCTCACTTAGCAGAATCCGCACACCCGGTTCTATTTCTCTTGCACTGTGATGCAGCATACTGTCATTTATTTCACCCGGCTTGGAAATTGTTTCCTGCTCTTTTTTACGCTTACGGTAGTTATTAATGAAGGTATTCTTCATAATAGTAATCATCCAAGCCTTCAGGTTCGTTCCCTCCTGAAATTTGCTTAAACTTTTACAAGCTTTAAAATAAGTGTCCTGTAATAAATCCTCTGCGTCTGCGGATGACTTGGTTAAGTTGAAGGCAACAGATTTTAAAAGAAGCTCAAAAGGCTTCACTTCCTGGTAGAAATTTTTTGCTAGAATCATTTGTTTAACGTTTTATGATGTAAACTTAAACAAAATAATTATGAGCTCAAAGGGTTTTGTTTAATTTTTTTTCCACAATGTTAAACAAAATATGTTAAGAAACGCCTAGATCCTCGAAGGAGTAGATAATCCTCGCAGCTTTGGGATACTTTAGATCCGGATGATAAAACGCTCTTCCCGCAAACATAAGAGCAACAGGATGAGAAAGCTCAGCGATTCGATTGATAGTATTTTGAATCGAGACTATCGGCTGTGATAGGATACTGACGCATAGCAAATAGTCAATTTTAGTCAGACTTAATATAGCTTTCACATCACTATCCGGAACAGATGCTCCCAGATAAAGGACTCTGTTTCCATTATTCTTTAAAATATACTCTGCTACCAGAAGACTTAGCTCGTGCCAATCTCCTTCAGGAAGAAACAATAAAAACATCGGAGCATCTGATTTCGGCTCAGTAAGATTTTCTATCTTATTGAATAAAAATCTTTTAATTATGTTGGATGCAAAATGCTCTTGTCCCGGATTGATACTATTCGAAGACCATAACATACCTACCCTACCTAAAAAAGGAAAAACTACCTTTAAAAAGAAATCTGTAAGGGTATCAAAATCTTCCGATCTTTTGAGAATATTGAGTATTAACTTTTTATCTAAGCAAATCATCCCTTCCACCAACTGATTGATGTATACACCCTCATTGAGATGTTCTTGATTCATTGCTAATACTTCGTGTGCTATTTCTTTTGAAGTTAAGCTTGCTATTTTCGAAATTTTTCGCCCCGAACTATTCAGAACGGAAACATTTAAGATAGTTTTTAATTGCTCGTCCGTGTAGTATCGAATATTTGTGTCCGTGCGCTTAGGCTCGACAATTTTGTAGCGTTGTTCCCAGATTCGCAGCGTATGCGCTTTGATACCAGATAAGACCTCTAAGTCTTTAATTGAATATTGTCCCATGCTTAACACAAATATAGAACAATTACTTTGTCAAATAGTTTACACCAAAAAACAAGAAAAAAACTATTATTGTAAATGCCGCTACTCTATTTCTTTCTTTAGGAATAATTTTAAAACCCAATGAAAAAATAATCGAAGAAACAACGAACCAAGCTATATAATTTTGAATAGGAACATGAGCACTTTCCCAAACCCACAATTGATACTTTATTGCAAATGGCTCAATAAGTAGATCCATAAATGTCATTAAAGCCGAGCACAGAAGAACTTTCCAGATAAATGAAACATCTTTAGCTAGGTAATTAACCCCACTAATTAAGCCGTAGGTTAAAAGAAACCAATTGATTCCAATCATGAGCGGAACCCCAAAGACTGCTAAAGACATTCTGGAGGTATAATAATAGCTTCCAAAAGGAATTCCTGTTTGCACCCCTATAATCTCCACGAGCATTCCCAGAGCAAAAGTAAACATGAAAAATACAATCAATCTTAAGCTTGTATTGCCCTTGAAAGGCAATATCAGTAGAAAGGTGACTAATAAGTTTAAAGGAGTTAATGACGCAAAAGAATCCGAATAAATTGAATGTAGTCCAAATATTCCTACAAAATGTAGAATTAGAATAACTCCCATAGCAATGAAAGAAGGTCTATTTTTTACTGAGTCAAAAAGCACGAGTTGCAATTTTAGCTGATAGTAAACAAAGAGGGATACCTCCTCCCGGATGGGTACTCCCTCCTACAAAGTACAAGTTTTTTAACTTTCTATTTTCATGCGGGTGTCTCAAAAATGCAGCAAACATACTATTACTGCTATTCCCATACAAGGCTCCTTGATGAGAAGATGTAAACTGTTCAATTTTAATTGGATCTAAAACTTCTTCCATTTCAATAAATGAGGAGACATCCTTCTTTAAATGATTGTTCAACTTAACCAGAATATTCTTACGAGCAGTTTCAACAATACTTGACCAGTTTTGTCCTTTGTTTGGCGGTACATTTATCATTACGAACCAATTTTCTTTTCCTTTCGGTGCATCACTAGAGTCGGTTTTTGAACTGATGTAAACATAAACAGTAGGATCATCACTTACTTCACCTTTGGAAAGACAATCAAATTCGTATTTATAATCTTTTGAAAAAAGCACATTATGCACATCAAATTCAGTCTCCGACAAATTCATGCCCCAATAAAAAACTAGCGCCGATGTAGATTTTTCTTGTTTTAGTAAAATCTTTGGTTGTCGTTCTTTTGGGAGTAAAGCTGGATAAGCTTTATTGATGTCCATATTGCAAAAGACAGCACTTGCTGGCACCTCCTCATTATTTATGACTACACCCCTAGCCGCACCATTTTCAATCAAGATTTGGCTAACCGGAGAGTCAAATCTAAACTCAACACCTCGATCCACAGCCAAGTCATACAATGCTTTTACAACTTTACGCATCCCACCTTTCACATAGTAGGCACCTAACTTATGTTCAAGATGTGGAATTACATTTAATGTCCCAGGAGCCCGGTAAGGATTGGATCCATTATACGTGGCAAACCGATTAAATAGTTGTACCGTTTTAGCGTGATTAAACCACGACCGATTGCTAGCATCTAAAGTTTTGAAACTTTCTATTTTCATCAACATCTTAAAAGACTGCCACCAAGAGACTTTCAGATGCTTCTTAAATTCACGAATAGGATTTTCTAAAAAAATGGGGAACACAAAATCATAAACCTGCTGAATATGTTTGAAAAAACGATCTAAGTCCGGTTTTTTTTCGCCCAATTTATTGATAAGCTCTAGCTTGAAATCTTCTAGTTTGGCATATGCGTTAAGTTGCAGACCATCTGGATAAATATATTTGGTAACCACAGGAAGCTGATAGTAATTGTAAAAATCACGAGGATTTTTACCGCAATCCAAGAACAATTCATCCAAAAGCTCAGGAAGTGTAAACAGCGATGGACCTTTGTCAAATCGGAATCCCTTATTTTTAATTTCTCCGATCTTGCCGCCGTAAGTGTTAGCCGCTTCACAGAGAATGACCCTTTCCCCTTGACTTGCAAGACGACAAGCTGAGGCTAAACCCGCTATGCCAGCACCAATAACAAGAATGGGATGCTTATTTGTTTCTGAGAATTTCATGGCCACCCTTCTCCTTTTTAGTGTGGAGATACTTTTCATTATTCGGATTGGCATTGACTTCAATAGAAACGTTTTCAACTATTTCAATACCATACCCAATTAATCCTACTCTTTTCTTCGGGTTATTGGACATAAGCTTAAGTTTTGTTGCACCTAAATGTCTTAAAATTTGGGCACCAACACCGTAATCCCGTTGATCCATATCAAATCCTAATTTCTCATTGGCTTCATAGGTGTCCAGTCCTTCTTCTTGTAATTTGTAAGCTTTTAATTTATTCAATAAGCCTATACCCCGTCCTTCTTGTTGCATATAAAGCAATAAACCTTGACCTTCCTTCTCTATCATTTGCAACGCCGCTGAAAGTTGATCACCACAATCACACCTTAAAGAATCCAATAAGTCGCCCGTCAAACATGAAGAATGCACGCGTGTTAAGACAGAATCACCTGGATTCCATTCTCCTTTGGAAAGGGCAAAATGCAAATCTCCTGTATTCATTTGGGTGAAAGCTGTTAACTTAAACTCTCCATGCTTTGTTGGCATATCAATTTGCACCTCTTCCTTAATAAGACTTTCGTGTTTTAATCGATACTCAATTAAATCTTCTATGGAGATAATTTTTAGGTTATGTTTTTGGGCAACTACCACAAGATCTGGCAAACGCGCCATGCTTCCATCCTCATTCAAGATTTCAACCAAAACACCAGCTGGCTCAAAACCCGCTAAACGTGAGATATCAATAGCTGCTTCTGTATGACCCGCACGCCTTAAAACTCCACCTTTTCGCGCTTTCAAAGGGAATATGTGTCCAGGCTTTCCGAGTTCTTCTGGTTTGGTGTTAGGATCGATTAAAGCTTGAATAGTTTTGGAACGATCTTGTACCGAAATACCCGTGGTGCAACCCTTACCGATTAAATCAACACTCACCGTAAATTGAGTTTGATGTAAAACCGTGTTTTTTCCGACCATTAAATCTAACTCTAGTTCTTCGCAACGCTCCTCTGTGAGTGGCGTACAAATCAAACCTCGTCCCTCCTTCGCCATAAAGTTGACAACTTCCGGAGTAACATTTCTAGCCGCAGTAACAAAATCACCCTCATTCTCCCGATCCTCATCATCCACAACAATAATTACCTTTCCTTCACGAATATCCGCCAAGGCTTCTTCTATACTATTCAACTTTATTTTACTCATAATCTCTTTGTAGGTTTCCAAATGTTTGTTTTAACCCCTTTTAACCAATCAATAAACCCCAAGAACACCGCAATGTTCATACATAAAAAGTATCGATGTATTCGAAGCAAATTTACGTTAATATTTACTCGCTTCAAAACAATATCTAAGGCAGGTGCAATTAAATTAATAAGCATCAATATAAACGCACAGCGAATAAAAGCATTACCGCCATCTAATAAGATCAAGGAGACACAAGTTATAATAGACAAGAGTATTAAAAATGGACTAAACCAACGCAGGATTTTGTGAGAAACAAAAGGGAGTCCTATTCGCCAGTTTTTTGTCCAAACTAGGTGAATATATGCTTTCAAGTTTTGAAAATTACCTGTTGAAATTCTGCGTTTACGATTAAACTCTTCTCGCATACTTCCGTTTAGATCCTCGTAAACAACCGCAGCTGGATTAGTAAGACATAATGCGTCCTCTTTCAAGACATTCAAACTTAAATAAAAATCCTCCATTAAGAAATTGGATGGGATTGAAATAATGTGCTTAGCTCGAATCGCATAACAAGCTCCAAAGGCACCAATTGTGGCACCAAAAAGAATTCCCTCGTTGACCTTTATTTCACTTTCTTTTGCCATGTAAAATTGTTCTTGTTCGGCAATTTCCGTTCCTGCTATAATTGTATTTTCTATGACTGCTCCAACCAAGCCCACCTTCGGATTTTTAAAGTATTTAACCAACTCAAACAGGCAGTTTTCTTTGCTAATAATATTAGCATCCATCATTACAACTATATCATAATCAGTTAATTGCAAAGAGTAATTAAACATTTTATTTAACACGTTAGCTTTGCCACTTCTTTCTTTAAAATGGTGCACATTAAAAGAGAAATTAGATGGAATATTTTGCTTTATCAATGCGGCCGTTTGGTCATCTGGATGGTCCAAACCAACATGGACATCCAATAAAGTAGATGGGTAATCTAACTGATCAATATTCTGAAGTTTATTGACAATTACTTTCTCTTCATTATAAGCCGCAAACACCAAGGCAATTTTGGGTAACTCTTCAAGTGAATAACACGCCCCTTTCAGTGATTTATCTCGAGCAAAAAAAGATAATATACTAGGGTAAAGAAGGTAATTATAAACAACCAAAGCAATAGAAAATATCAAAATAATTGTCAAAAACTCAATCATAATCCCTGTAAAAATACGTCTAAATCTTTAGTGTATCGCCCTATACAATATTCCTGCTCGGCAAGTTTTTTTGCAGCGAACCCGATTCTATTGACACGCTCAGAAGATGTCATCAAATCCTCCAATGCCCTTATCCAGTCCTGAGGATACTCACTTAATAAAATATGTTCATCGTCGACACAGTTTATTCCTTCCGCTCCAATCTTGGTGCTTAGAATACATTTACCAAATGCCATTGCCTCGATAATTTTTACACGCATACCACTTCCACTAAATAAAGGCACAATGATAACACTTTGACTGTTTAGGAATGCCTGAGCGCTAGCAACTTCACCCAAAACAGTCACCTTGTTATAATCCCAACTAAACATTTCTTTTGGGGTATTCCTGCCGGCTATTTGTAACTGTACATTTTTCCCATCTGCTACGAAGGGTTTCCAAACCTCCTTTAAAAACCATTTCACCCCATCAACATTTGGTTGCCAATCCAATCCTCCAAGAAAACCAACTGAAAACCTAGAAGGCAAGGCAGCTTTTTCGAAAATATCCAATGCTACGGGTATACATTTTATAGGATTTCTAGTTACACCTTGAAAATAAGCCTCATCTACTGGAGAAATTGGAATCAGCGCATCCATTTCTTGTATGACTTCGTTTTCATAACGCGTATATTGAGGAACCATTATTCGCCTTAAATAAAATCGCTTCAAACCATTTTTATAAGACGCTGCAAGCCTCTTCCAAATGACATGTTCAACATTATGCGCCCTTAAAACGACCTTAGCGGCACTATAATTTCGAATAGATTCTAAATAAGGGCCTAAAAATACTCCTTCACAGATAATGATGTCATACTTATGCTTATTCAACTGCTGAATTAAGGCTAACAGAAATTCTTGACTATAAAACCGTTCAATAATATACGGAATCTTAGAAAAAATACTCTTAAATGCACCAAGCGCGCCAATTTTCGCAGGCACCCGCACATAGCTGTAACTCACATCATCCAACTGCCCTTGAACATCATATTGGGCATGTTTCTCCGTTAACATTGCCAAAATGTCAAGTTGATGTCCTTTGGCAACTATAGATTTAGAAATTTGATGAATAGCAATAGATTCTCCATCAATTTGTGGAGTTGGTGATTTTTTACAAAGTTGTAATATTCTCAAATTAGCTAATTTATTATGAATACAGCAAATGTATATTACTTGAGTTAAGAAAAACTACTCTTTTTTGCCTGCAAGTAAATACAGTACAGCCATTCGAATTGCGACTCCATTTTCAACTTGTTGAAGTATAATGGAATGCTCAGAATCAGCTACGTCACTATCAATTTCAACCCCTCTATTCATAGGGCCAGGATGCATAATGACAATTTCTTTCTTTAGACTGTTTAAAAGGGATTTATTAATACCAAAAGCAATACTATATTCGCGTAGACTAGGTATATATTTAATATCCTGCCGCTCCAATTGAATTCTTAGCACATTAGCAATATCGCACCATGCCAGGCTCTCTTTCATATCATAAGACACCTGCACACCCATACTTTCTATATACTTAGGGATCAGTGTTGGCGGACCACATACCCGAACTTTTGCTCCAAGTTTTTTCAAACAAAGGATGTTGGATAACGCAACACGACTATGCTTAACATCTCCACATATCAAGACATTTTTTCCAGCCAAATCGCCCACTTTCTCTTCCATACTAAAGGCATCTAACAGCGCCTGAGTAGGATGCTCATGTGTTCCATCCCCTGCATTAATTATTTGAGCATCAACGTGCTTAGAGAGCATTGCATGCGCTCCTGGGCTTGGATGCCGCATAACAATCATATCCACCTTCATGGCCAAGATGTTATTTACTGTATCAATGAGGGTTTCTCCTTTCTTAGTCGAAGATGAAGAAGCAGAAAAATTAACCACATCAGCAGAAAGACGTTTTTCTGCTAACTCAAATGAAACCCTAGTTCTCGTTGAATTTTCAAAAAACAGGTTTGCTATAGTGATATCTCTCAAGGAAGGCACCTTCTTGATTGGTCGATTTAAAACTTCTTTAAATTGTTTAGCGGTATCGAATATCAATCGAATATCCGCCTTGGTAATATCTTGAATCCCTAAAAGGTGTTTTTGGCTCAACAAACTCATTATTTATCCGGATTTGTTTTATCAATTAACCAAACTTTATCTTCCTCACCTTGCTCTTGCCACTCCACTAAGACCTTTTCTTCAATGATGGAGTCAATAGTTTTACCCGCATACTTTGCTTGTATAGGTAGATGCCTGTGCAAGCGTCTATCAATTAAAACGAGTAGTTCAACATCTGATGGTCGACCAAAATCCAGCAACGCATCTAATGCAGAACGGATCGTTCTCCCCGTATATAAAACATCATCGACTAAAATTATTTGTTTCCCTTCCAATGAAAACTCAATATCTGTTTTATTTGCTTTCAGTGGTGATTTGTTGGTACGGAAATCATCCCGATAAAAAGTGATATCTAATTTACCTATTGGAATATTCTTGTTCTTACTAATCGTGGCGATTCGTTTTGCAATTCTTTCTGCTAGATAAATACCTCTGGGCTGAACGCCGATAATAGCGGTTTCTTTAAAATCACCATGATTTTCAATTAATTGATGACAAAGTCTATCGATGACCAATTGAAAACGAGCAGTATCTAAGATGATTCGAGGGCTCATGAAGAGCAAATATAAACGAATTGAAGCGTAACTTTACATTTATATCATATTAATTTAGCTTTGCAATAAACAATTTTTGCCGGGCCATACGATACTTAAGTTTTAAAGAGGAGCAACTACACTTCCTCAACAGGGTATCCCCATTCTTCAAAGGCGAATGCCCAATCTTTATTTATACGCCGTTGAGTTTCAGGACTTATATTATGAAAATTATTTTTCTTGTAATTTTTAACCGAGTTAATGTATTCTTGAATAAAAGGTTGAGCTTTATCAAAATTAGGTAAGGACAACTCCTGATACATGC
This sequence comes from Chitinophagales bacterium, assembly GCA_037624485.1. GTDB lineage: Bacteria > Bacteroidota > Bacteroidia > Chitinophagales > UBA8649 > JAFMKE01. The sequence continues at coordinate 239,366 of JASJJC010000016.1, read as the reverse complement.
GTGATATTTGACTCGAAGAATCCGTTTCCATTTCATCAAAACTCACTTCAACCAAGTTGCCTTTTGGTATAAGATTTTTTTCCGCGATGTACTTTTTCATGGTACGCTCAAAGAAATACATAATCATATCCTCAATTTGTTCATGCGATACAAATTCAAGGAACTGTATTCTGACCGCCCGGAAAATAAGATGCCTGGTAGAAGTAAACACATCATAGGGGTTTCGGTGTATAAAAACAAACTTTGCATCTGGAAACAACTCCAACAATTCCTTAACTCTGGAGGTGTTGTGCGGGTTTTTCAACACCAAACGTTTCCCATCATTATAATAGCTTATATTCTTCAGCACCGTTAGATAATCAACTTGCCAAGCCTTTTTTTCATCCTCACTTATCCCTTGAAAAGTATTGTACTTATCAAAATATGAGCGATTACTGGGAAAACTCCAGGTGTGAAATCCTGTCTTGGTGCTCATAATACTAAGTGGCTGTTCTTCCTCCGCTGGCAGATCCGTATCCACACGAACATTGTCTTGTGGTCTAGTTTCCGGCATAAGTGGGGAAAGTAAAAACTTCAACCAAGACTTACTTAGCATAGCTATATTAAACAAAAAACTCTGGTAATTACTCAATGTACCAAACTGAGGATCTTTATGAAAAAGGTAATGAACATGAGTAGTTCCGCTTCGCCAATGTCCTAGAATAAACACTGGAGGTTTCTTAGAAAGGTCTTCCGCTTTAATACGTTTGCCAAAAATCAGATTTTGTAAAGCAACCAAGGGGCGCATCACACAATACACCATCCATGAAATTAACGCAGCTTTTTTTTTGTAAACTCCCTTTATTTCATTGTCCTTTTTCAATTCTCGCCATACATGTGGTAAAGAATTGTAAAGTAGATGTCCTTTAATTTTAGACTTTCTTTTAGGGTTTAACATTCTAGAGAAAATAATTTGACACGAAATTAAAGAAAGTTCTAGCAAATTCCGATAATTGGATAACAATAAGAAATTTTAAAGAGTTTAAAATATTCGTAAACGAAAAGATATAAATATTTGTTGCCAAGCGAAATTTATTCTTTTTTGTAAGGCTTGGAAAAATAGCATTTCTTATGAATCCAATATCGATTTCAAATCTGCAGGTGAATAATTGACAGATTTCAGTACTTTATTATCTCCTTTTCGATAGACGAGGTATTTAGCTTCTTTTTGTTGAATAAAGGATGCTGTACCATCCTTCTTTTCATAAACTTTCTGGGTTGATTCAGCTTCGTTAAGGCTCGCACATGCTTTGCTCATATTACTTCGCTGAACTTCATCAAACAAAGATTTAAATTTATCCCCCAAGCCAAACTCCAAAACTGCTCCTGATAGAACATATTGAATATCCGCTAATGCATCAGCAATTTCTACTAAATCATTATCTTCAATCGCCTCCTTAAGTTCATTTAACTCCTCTTGAAGCAAAGAAACTCTCAATTCGCAACGTTCCTTGGATGGTATCATGGGAGCATCAAGTATAGGCGCATTAAAAGTCTCATGAAATGCAGAAACATCGCTAAGCGCATTGGGTTCTTTAAACTTTCTCATAAATAATGATTTAATTGTTTTTTGATAAACAAAAGTAGTTATTCTAAAAATAGGGAGTAGTAAATTATCCACATCCTTCGGTAATATCCAGCAATATCCATGCAATTATCATCTACATATATCGAAAACACTAAATTATACTATATGCAGACAGAACAATCACGGGGGTATCATTCAACTCCAAACTCCTCGCAAAGTGACGCATAAGGCTATTTGAATTTTGTACTTAATATTTATTAGTTTTGTTTGAATCAAATCCTTTAACATGTCGGATTATCTTGAGCTCAACGAAAATTTCAAACCACCATCAAAAGAAATTATTAATTTCTTGGCAAAAATTGGCAATTGGTACTTTCAACCTGAATATATTGGTTTACGCAATGTTTCGGCTAAAAAACCAGCCATTTATGTCTCAAACCATACCCTACTAGGGATTACCGATGGCCCATTGTATATCCCTAAACTTTATGAAACCAAAGATATCTACCTACGAGTTTTGGTTGATAATATGCATCAATCATTGCCCTTATGGAGAAGTATCCTTACTGACTTAGGTGCTGTAATCGCTAGTAAAGCGCATGCTCAATCCTTAATTGAAAGCAAGCAGCATATTTTGGTTTTTCCCGGAGGAGCAAACGAAGTTTGTAAAACAAAGGATAATGCCTACGCATTGGATTGGAAGAACCGATTCGGCTTTGTGAAAATGGCAATTACTCATGGTTATCCCATTATCCCTATTGCCTCATTAGGTGGTGATGAGTTATACGACATTGTAGCAGACAAGGAGGATCTAAAACAATCTAAACTAGGTGTTTGGTTGAAAAAAGAAGGTATTTTAGATAAGTATTTTAAAGGTGGAGAAATCATTCCTCCAATCATAAAAGGACTCAAAGGGTCAATTCTTCCCAAACGTAAAAAAATCTATTATAAGTTTTGTAAAGCTATCCCAACCGACCACTTAAATAGTGCTTATGAAGAGGATAATCTAAAAGAGATTCGAAACGCAACACAACAAGCAATCTATAAGGGAATTGATCAACTTAAAAAATTGAGAACGAAGCATGGCGATGTTCCCAATTAAATGAATGATAAGTCCTTAATTAATGCTTCCAATTTTTTATTTTTCGAAACACATCCCACAAAACAATTCCAGCACTAACCGATATGTTTAAACTGTGTTTTGTTCCTAATTGAGGTATTTCTATAGCCCCATCACAATGATTAACTACATCTTGTTGAACACCATCTACCTCATTACCGAAAATCAAGATAGTTTTACTATTCTTCGCAGGTTGAAAATTCTGCAGCATTTCACTTCCCTCCACCTGCTCGATAGCAAAGACTTTCCCGCCTTGCTTTCGCAACTCCTTCACTAAGTCAAGCGTATCGTTTACATGTTCCCAAACAACCGTTTCAGTGGCACCCAAAGCAGTTTTTCTAATGTCACGATGAGGAGGTTGTGCGGTAATCCCGCATAAATAAATCTTTTCAATCAAAAATGCATCACTAGTTCTAAAAACTGCACCAATATTATTTAGACTTCGAATATTGTCTAAAACAACTATTATTGGGGTCTTTTCAACGACCTTAAAGGCCTCTGGACTCAGCCTGCTGAGTTCTTCATTGGGGATTTTTCTACTCATGTTGATATATAGTGAATATATTTTGTTAGTAATTATCATGCAAACATAGTGATATTGTTAATTTTGTTAATCTCTAATTGGATATAAATAATAATGGCTACTAAGAAAAAAGCACCCACCCCTTTAATGAAACAATACTATGCGATTAAAGCAAAGCATCATGATGCTATATTGCTTTTTCGCGTCGGGGATTTCTATGAAACCTTTGGTGAAGATGCGATTATTGCAGCAAAAGTTCTAGGGATAATTCTTACAAAAAGACATAATGGATCTGCCTCCGAGATTGAATTAGCCGGCTTCCCATACCATAGCTTAGATACCTACCTACCCAAACTAGTAAGAGCAGGTTACCGTGTTGCTATTTGTGATCAGTTGGAAAAACCATCTAAAGAAAAGAAAATAGTAAAACGAGGTGTTACAGAGTTGATTACACCGGGAGTTGCTTTAAATGACAACATTCTAGAAACGGGTAATAATAATTTTTTAGCTTCTGTTTATTTCGGGGCAAGCAAGCATGGGGTATCATTTATAGACATTTCAACTGGCGAATTTTATGTCGCAGAAGGGAGCCTCTCTTATCTGGAAAAGCTGTTGCAAAGTTTCAACCCTTCGGAAGTCTTGATTCCAAAAAAACAAGAAGCTTTATATCTTGAAAAAATTGGGACTCAATATTATCATTATAGATTAGAGGATTGGTTGTATACCAAAGAATATGGTACTGAAACCATTGAAAAACATTTTGAAGTGAAATCCTTGAAAGGATTTGGAATTGAACAATCTCCAGAGATAATATTGGCCTCAGGAGCAGCACTCCATTATTTTGCAGACAATCATTTGACCGACATTCAACAACTAAATACACTTTCTAGATTGACTGAGGATAGTCATGTTTGGATGGACAAGTTTAGTATCAAAAATTTAGAATTGATTTATAGTCATCATACTGATGCCAAAACATTGTCGGACGTGCTTGACTTTACAGTAAGTCCTATGGGGGCTAGACTAATGAAGAAATGGATACTAATGCCATTGGTCGACAAAACCAAGATCATTGAAAGACAAGACATTGTAGACTATTTTCTAGCCAATCCAGAAACACAGGCCACCCTTATCGCAGAACTCAAGAAGCTTGGTGATATAGAGAGAATGATTGCAAAAGTTCCCTCAGGAAAAATAAGTCCAAGGGAGCTAGCTCAACTCAAACGAGCCATGCAAGCCATAGAACCCATTAAAGCGTTGATGGCTTCTAGTAAAATTACAGCCTTAGGTAAGCTTGCCAAACAACTTAATCCCTGTCCTATTTTAATTGAGAAATTGGATAGGGAATTAGAAGAAGATGCACCCGCTCAATTGCATAAAAGCAACAGCATTAAGGCCGGTGTAAACCAAGACTTGGATGAATTGCGTGAAATATCTACGAAAGGGAAGGATTACCTTATTGAAATTCAACAAAGAGAGGCTGAAAAAACAGGCATTAGCTCCCTTAAAATTGGCTTTAATAATGTTTTTGGGTATTATCTTGAAGTAAGAAATACACATAAAGACAGGGTACCTGAAGATTGGATTCGAAAACAAACTTTAACCGCTGCAGAGCGATACATCACCGAAGAGCTGAAAGAATATGAAGACAAAATATTAGGTGCGCAAGACAAAATTCAAACATTAGAAGCAAAATTATACACAGACCTTGTTAACTATCTTCGAAGCTATATTCAACCCATTCAGTTAAATGCTTTTCTTTTAGCACAAATTGACTGTTTACTCTCTTTTTCCAAGATTTCAGAAAAATACAATTATTGTCGACCTCAAATTAATGATTCCCTCGTTATTGACATTAAAGAAGGAAGGCACCCAGTGATAGAAGTTCAGTTGCCTGCAGAAGAAAGCTATGTGCCTAATGACATTTATTTAAACAATGAAGAACAGCAAATCATCATGATTACTGGACCGAATATGTCAGGTAAATCTGCTGTATTAAGACAAACGGCTTTAATTATTCTAATGGCTCAAATGGGCTGCTTTGTGCCTGCCAAAAGCGCTACAATTGGTTTAGTTGATAAAATATTCACACGTGTTGGCGCGAGCGATAATATTAGTAGTGGAGAAAGCACCTTTATGGTTGAAATGAATGAAACTGCCAATATCGTAAACAATATAAGTAATAGAAGTTTGATCTTGTTAGATGAAATTGGACGAGGAACAAGTACTTATGACGGAATATCAATAGCGTGGAGTATTGCCGAATATCTTCATAATCATCCTAAGTTTACTGCTAAAACATTATTCGCTACGCATTACCACGAATTGAATGAATTGGCAGAAAAATACCCCAGAATTAAAAACTTTAATATCTCTACAAAAGAGTTGAAAAATAAAGTTTTGTTCCTAAGAAAATTGGTTCCTGGAGGCTCTAAACATAGCTTTGGTATTCATGTCGCTAAGATGGCAGGCATGCCCAAAGAAATTGTGAACCGTGCTAATGAGATTCTAAAACAGTTAGAAAAGAAACACATCGATAGCGACTTACAAGAAAATGTAAAACAAATATCTGCAAATACACAGTTGAGTATTTTTGATGCTGTAGATCCAAAAGCCACTGCGTTAAAAGAACTTATCGAATACATCGATATCAATACATTGACTCCTGTGGAAGCCTTAATGAAATTGAATGAGTTGAAAAAATTTTTAGAGGAATAAAACTTAAAGCTTAGTGTTAATTTCTCACACGCTTAAATCCATTGAATCGGCAGCAGGCATTAAAGCCTAGACCAAGAAATTTTCGAACACATTAATCCGGCTGAAAGTGCAACGGTTTATGAGCAACAAGTACCCAATAATCAAAGAAGAAGGCCTTTTTAATACGCACTTTTTGCTCTATTTTAAATCCATTATCTTTCATGAAATCCATGTATTCATCTAAAGTATATTGATGGGGGTGTAAGATGTCAAAAGGAATCCATGCAAACAAATATCTGAATAAACTATAATTGTGTGCATCAATGGATACCACTAGATGGCCATTTTTTGCTGTAAAATGATTCAGCCTTTTAAAGCTTCCTTTTAAATCGATAAAATGATTAACTGCGTTCAAGCAAAATACAGTTTGGTAGGATTCTTTACCATTATAATCCTCAAAACTTTTATTAATGAAATTTACCTGAGGATAATCACTTTGATTAAAAATACTTAAGTTTTGATACTCATTTATCAATGGATCTAAAGCAGTTATATTTTTGTCTTGAAAAATTGTAAATATTCCCGCAGGTCCACATCCAACATCCATTATAGGTTCATCTATTGATGCTTGATCAATATTCAAGTTATCTAAAAAACTTTTCCAATATGCAGTCTTCCAAAGTAAATACTCATGTGGAGTTTTATTTTCCAAGTAATTATTCCACCAAATTCGTTCAAAAAACTGTGCTAACTGCCACCTTAATTTACGCATAAAAGCAAAGCTAGCAATTTAATAACGAATGTATTTAACAGAAACTAGAATAATCCCGCTATCTTTGCCTTGCAGGTCGGCTCATTGCTACTTCGATTCGGAAATTTCGGGTCGATATAGAGGAAAGTCCGGGCAACGTATAGCAGCTATCTGGTTAACGGCCAGTCCTAAATATTTGGGAGGAAAGTGCTACAGAAAATAACTATCCACCAGCCGGTGGACAAAGGTGAAAACGTGAGGTAAGAGCTCACGACACAGTTTGGTGACAAGTTGTGTGAGTAAACCCATAGCGTTGCAATGCCAAATAAGCGGGAGATTGAGGATAGCTAGTCCGATTTCCGTGGGTAGGCAGCTAGATTCCTTCAGTAATGAAGGAGCGAGATAAATAATGAGCATCCGCCAGTTGGCGGATACAGAACCCGGCTTATAGACCTGCTTTTTATTATGCCTATTGTTTATTTTAGTGGACATTAATTTGGTTCTCATTTTAATTGTACATAATTTTGAACACCGCACTAAATTCTGATGAAATATGGCTAAAATTCTAATTGTAGATGATGAACGAAGTATTCGTAACACACTGAAAGAGATTTTAGAATACGAAAAATATAAAGTTGAAGAAGCCGCTGATGGTGCTAAAGGTTACGAAATGATATCCAACAATCACTACGATGTGGTTTTGTTAGATATCAAAATGCCTAAAATGGATGGTATTGAAGTCTTAGAAAAAGCAGCTGCGGAAAATCCAGATACTCCTTTCATCATGATTTCTGGCCATGGCACCCTAGAGACCGCTGTAGAATGTGTTAAAAAAGGCGCTTATGATTATTTGCAAAAGCCACCAGATTTAAATCGATTATTGATTACCGTTAGGAATGCTTTAGATAAATCTACATTAATCACCGAAACTAAAGTACTAAAAAGAAAAGTTTCAAAAAGCCGTGATATTGTTGGTGAAAGTCCTGCTATTAAAAAGATTCTTGCTACTATAGAGCGTGTAGCTCCCACCGATGCAAGAGTTTTAGTCACTGGAGAAAATGGCACAGGAAAAGAACTTGTTGCTCGTTGGCTTCATGATAAAAGCAACCGATCGAAAGGGCCTTTGGTTGAGCTAAATTGTGCCGCGATACCAAAAGAACTAATTGAAAGCGAGATGTTTGGTCACGAAAAAGGAGCATTTACATCAGCTATAAATCAACGCATTGGCAAGTTTGAACAAGCTAATGGAGGAACTCTTTTTCTCGATGAAATTGGAGATATGGATTTATCCGCTCAAGCAAAAGTTCTTAGAGCTTTACAAGAAGGTAAAATTACTCGTGTTGGTGGAGATAAAGAAATTAAAGTTGACGTGAGAGTCGTAGCAGCTACGAACAAAGATTTGCTAGCAGAAATAGATGCCAAGCATTTTCGAATGGACCTCTACCATCGTCTTAGTGTCATTTTATTGCATGTTCCATCATTGAATGATAGAAAAGATGATATCCCCTTGTTATCTAACCGATTTGTCAAAGAAATATGTGAAGATTACGGGATGCCAATTAAAACGATTACGCCTTCAGCTTTTGAAGCCTTGAATCAATTTGACTATACCGGTAATATAAGAGAACTAAGGAATATCATCGAACGCTTAGTTATTTTAGGTGGAGAGAAAATCTCAGAAGACGACGTAAATAATTTTGTCTCTAATGCGGTCAGTGCGAAATCTCCAAAATTACTTTTTGATCAATTTGAAAAATTTCAAGACTTTAAGGAATATATGGAACGCATGTTTATAGAAGATAAGTTGAAGAAAAATTCTTGGAATGTTTCAAAAACAGCTGACATCCTTGACATTCAAAGAAGTCACTTGTACAACAAGATAGAAAAGTACGACCTAAAGCGGGAGTAATTTAGTCATTTGGAATACTATAATTACTGCCCTCTTTGGCTAAAACAGTAGCAGGAAAAATCTCTTGAGCCTCTAACAGCAATGGGCTTAAATCCTTATATTTTGCAGAATAGTGTCCGATAATTAGCTGTCCTACACCAGCTTTTTTAGCAATATTTGCCGCCTGTTTTGCCGTGCTATGAAATCTTAAAGCTGCTTTATCTCTACTTTCCTCACCAAAGGTTGCCTCGTGGTACAAAACATCAACTCCTTTAATATGAGGAACTATCGTCTCATCGTACAAGGTATCTGAACAATATGCATAAGCAAAGGAGTCTGGAGGATTTGCGGTAAGTAATCCATTGTGTATAACATCCCCGTTTGCTTGAATAAAATCTTCTCCATTTTTAATGGCTTTTATGGCATGGTTAGGTATCTCATAAGCCCGAATGGCTTCTGCGAGAATTTTCCTAGCTTTAAGCTTTTCTCTTATTAAAAATCCATTACAAGCAATCTTGTGTTTCAAAGGAATGGTACTCACGATAAGTTCTTCAGTCTCAAACAGCGTATAAACCTCTTCCATTCTTATCGGATAAAAATGCAAGGGATAAGGCCAATTCGAGTCCTTATAATTTGTTTGTAAAGAAATGATAGGCTCTAGTTCAGGTGGACCATAAATATGTATAGCATGCTGCCGATTATTTAGCTTAAATGAGTTCAATAAGCCGACAAGTCCAAAATAATGGTCACCATGCATATGAGAAATCAAGATGTAGTCAAGACCTCCTCTTTTGATATGAAATTTATTCATTTGAAACTGCGTACCTTCTCCACAATCGATGAGAATTCCCATTTGATTACACCTTAAAACTTGGGAGGAAGGATATCTGTTGTGAGCAGGAACCGCTGAATTACTACCTAAAATGGTTAGATTGAAAGCAGCCATGAAACTACTCTCTTAGATCGCGTTCCAATTGATGAAGTAAAACCAAATCTATTGCTTCAGAGAGCGTCGGAACGACATTTAAAATGCTGTCTAATTGGGACAATTTCAATAGTTTCTCTAATGAAGAGCTTATATTGCATAGGACAAACTTGCCATTTTTATCGTTACAAATACGGTGACCCACCAAGAAGGCACTTAAGCCAGAAGAATCTACATAATTCACTTTACTCAGATCACATATGATATTATCATGTCCCCCATTTATCAACAAAACAAATTCTGTTTTTAGAGCAGGCGCAAAAGCGGCAGTTAAATTTTCTTCTGCAGGTTGAATATTCGCATATCGATCTTCTTTACTGATAGAATACTTCATATTTCTCTGGGTTTTTGATGCTTTGTCAATGGTTATATTTCAAAACTAATCAATAATATAGATAAATCACAAATCGATGTGAACTAAATTGTCGGAAAAAGGATTTTTAAAGAGAATATTAAACTTAACTTAGACGTTATTATAGCCGTTGGCTTAATTATTGAAGTATAAAAAAAAATATGGAAGCAAAATTTTCACCAGAAGTTAAAGAAGTTATCTCCAATAGCCGAGAAGAGGCTTTGCGCCTAAATCACGACACCATTGGGGTGGAGCATTTGATACTTGGTTTGCTAAGAGATAATGATAATTTGGCAATAAAAGTTTTAAAATCTTTAGAGATAAATCCTGTTTTATTAAGACGAGCCATCGAAAATTCTATGAAATCTCGTGACCCTAAAAAGATTCATGATTCAAAGAGTTTACCCTTGACGAAACAAGCTGAAAAAATTCTTAAAATTATGGTTTTGGAAGCTAAGTTGTTAAAAGCAGAATCAATAGGGACAGACCACTTAGTGCTTTCAGTTTTAAAAAATGAAGATAATGTAGTCACTCAAATACTAGCAAAGTATGATGTAGATTATGAAATATTCAAATCAGAATTGAGTTTCCTCAGTAATGATATTCGTTCAGAGGCGTCAGAAGAAGGTGAAGAGGATGCATTTGAGGAAGAAGGAAAAGAACAAGCATTTGAAAGCAGTAAAAGTAAAGGATCAAAGCCAAAATCTAAAACCCCAGTTTTAGATAATTTTGGTAGAGATATTACTGAACTAGCTGAGCAAGATAAATTAGATCCAATAGTAGGAAGAGAGACAGAAATTGAAAGAGTCTCTCAAATTTTGAGTAGAAGAAAGAAAAATAATCCTATTCTTATTGGAGAACCTGGGGTAGGTAAAACGGCTATTGTAGAAGGGTTAGCCTTAAGAATTGTAGAAAAAAGAGTTTCGCGTGTATTATTCAATAAACGAGTAATCATGTTGGATCTAGCCGCTCTAGTTGCGGGTACCAAATACAGAGGGCAATTTGAAGAGCGAATGAAAGCTATCATGAATGAGCTTGAAAAGAACCGTGAGGTGATTTTGTTTATTGATGAAATACATACAATTGTGGGTGCTGGTGGAGCTACTGGCTCACTTGATGCTTCAAATATTTTTAAGCCTGCTTTAGCGCGAGGAGAGTTACAAGTGATCGGTGCAAGCACATTAGATGAGTACCGGCAACATATTGAGAAAGATGGCGCCTTAGATAGACGTTTTCAAAAAGTTATTATTGATCCACCATCGATCGAGGATACTTTAATAATATTGGATAATATCAAAAGTAAGTATGAGGAATATCATAATGTGAATTATGACGAGGATGCAATCAAAGCAGCAGTCAAGATGAGTAATCGTTATATTACCGATAGATTTCTACCGGACAAAGCGATTGATGTCATGGACGAAGTCGGTGCCCGTGTTCATCTGCGCAACATTCAAGTGCCAAAGGATGTCCTCAACCTTGAAGGACAAATAGAAAAGGTTAAAGAAGAAAAAACTCAAGTTGTAAAGAGTCAACGTTATGAAGAGGCTGCCAGACTGCGGGACACTGAAAAAAGGCTATTGGAGCAATTAGAGGCTGCCAAGAATCTTTGGGAAGAAGATATCAAAACTATGCGCTATCCTGTGACTGAAGATGATATTGCTGAAGTGATTGGTATGATGACAGGCATCCCAGTAAACAAAATTGCACAAAAAGAGAATAAGAAGCTTGTTGCCATGGGTGATGAGTTGAAGAAAATGGTGATTGGACAGGACGATGCCGTTGCTAAGATTACAAAAGCTATTCAACGAAATCGTGTTGGATTGAAAGATCCAAATAAACCCATTGGAACCTTTATATTTTTAGGTCCTACAGGTGTGGGTAAAACCGAGCTTGCTAGAGCTATCGCTCGTCAAATGTTTGATAGTGACGGTTCGATGATTCGAATTGATATGAGTGAGTACATGGAGAAATTCTCTGTATCTAGATTGATTGGAGCACCTCCGGGATATGTTGGGTATGAAGAAGGTGGCCAGTTGACTGAGAAAGTTAGACGTAAGCCATACTCTGTAGTTCTTTTAGATGAAATCGAGAAAGCACATCCAGATATATTTAACTTGTTATTGCAGGTTTTAGATGAAGGAATATTGACAGATGGCCTAGGTAGAAAGATTGATTTCAAAAACACCTTAATTATTATGACTTCCAATGTAGGTGCTCGTGACTTGAAAGATTTCGGATCAGGTGTTGGATTTTCAACTAAAGCAAAAGAAGCTTCTGTTCAAGATGCAAACAGTGGAGTTATTGCGAAAGCATTAAAACGAACTTTTGCACCTGAGTTCCTCAATCGTATTGATGATGTAGTAATCTTTAATTCATTAAATAAAGAAGATATCCATCAAATTATAGATATCGTGTTAAAAGGCGTTTACAAACGGTTAGAAGACTTAGGGTTTAAAATCAAGTTGACGAAAGCTGCAAAAGATTTCATCGCTGATAAAGGATATGATCCAGCATTCGGTGCAAGACCATTGCACAGAGCAATTCAGAAGCACTTAGAAGATCCTTTAGCGGAAGAAATATTAAACAATAAGCCAGAGGAAGGAGACGTCTTGGTGGCTGACTATAATAAAACAGCAGGCAAAATTGAAATTGTCATCAAAAAGGAAAAGGACTCTGCAGTATCTAAAGAAGATTAAAAGTCAGCGTTAAAAAAACATCTACAAAGACTATAGTCCATCCTTGCAAGTTCGAGTATTTAGGATTTCCACAAAGGTGTATAATTCCAAGAGAGTCTTCATCGTGTAAGCCCTATATTTACGGGACAACAATAAGCTATGCAGCAATACCACGACTTACTCAAACATATTAAAGCCCAAGGGTTTGAAAAATCTGATCGCACGGGAACAGGAACAACTAGTGTTTTTGGCTATCAAATGCGTTTTAACTTGGCAGATGGCTTTCCTTTATTGACCACTAAGAAGGTATTTACCAAAGGTATTATACATGAAGTTCTTTGGTTTATAAAAGGGAGTACAAACATTCAATACCTGGTTCAAAATGGTGTAGGCATATGGAATGAGTGGCCTTTTCAAAGCTATTTGAAACAGCTTGGATTAGAAGATAAATTCCCTAAATACACTCCTCAGTGGAAAGCAGAGCTAAAGGCATTTGTTGAACGAATCAAAACAGATGATGCCTTCGCTGATCAATATGGTGAATTAGGGCCTGTATACGGTAAACAATGGAGGAATTTTGAGGGTGTAGACCAATTACAAAATGTCATTGACGATATTAAGGCAAATCCAGATAGCCGTCGATTAATCGTTTCAGCGTGGAACCCCAAAGATATTCCTGTCATGGCTAAATCAGGACTTCCGCCGTGTCATACTTTATTCCAATTCTATGTTGCAGATGGGAAATTGAGCTGTCAGCTCTACCAGCGCAGTGCAGATGTATTTCTAGGCGTTCCTTTTAATATTGCTTCTTATGCACTTATTACCCAAATGGTAGCTCAGGTATGTGGGTTAGCTGTCGGCGAATTTGTACACACTTTGGGTGATGCCCACATATACAGTAATCACTTTGACCAAGTGGAGGAGCAGCTAAGCAGAGAATTTTATGATTTACCTCAGTTAAAACTTAACCCTAACATCTCTTCTATTTTTGATTTCACTTACGCGGATATAGAAATTGAAAACTATCAATGTCATCCAGCAATTAAAGCGCCTGTCGCTGTTTAAGAATTACTAGATGGAGTTAGCGCTATTCTAATTCTTAATAAAGCGTAGAATAGGCCAAACTCCTTAGGACTAATAATTGCCATCTAACTCCACAATTACCTCGTTGCGACGACCGACCATTTCAAATGGCGGATTATAGCCTAAGAAGTAAAATACATCAGTATAAGCTATTCCTTCTGCATCTAAGGCTTTGATAAGCTTTAATTTGTGCTCTTCGATTTTATCTGAATTTGCCCAGCCACTAAAGGTAATAGCAGCAACAGTTTTGGCAGGCATTTCAGTAAATTCTATTTCTGAAGAGTTTGGTTTAGGTAAATTTTCCTTGTTGTATCCTTTTGGAACTAAGAACATCATCGTCATTGTATCCTCTAGGCTCATTGCGACAGGACTTGTCATAGATATTTCTTCATTCGTTTCATTGCCTCCAAATATGTATCCCGCCAATTTCTGAAAACCTTTACCTGAAGCTTCCTCATAGATATTCGTATTTAATTTTACTGAGGTAAAGAGACTGGCTTCGTAATTTCTAATTTCAAATGATTCAAATTTCTTCACCACTTTGTAAGGATACGATTCTATATTCCGGCTACTTTTCATAGCAAAGCCTTGAACCACAATGACTACTAAAACTAATACACTTGTTATAATTGCTAAAAATTTCATTTCTATTGATTGGTTTAATAAATATGTAACAACTGTATGGGAAAGAAAGTTCTACGTATGATTCTCAAGTATCGTTGAGTGAGGGGGGGCTCCTCTTCCTAGTTTTTACAAAAAAGCAGAGTCTCTTTCAGAAAAACCGATAAAAAATAAACAAAAAAAAAGGTCTCAATTTTCATTAAGACCTTTTCGTGGTGGATTGTAATTATATGTTCGACTACGCTTTTTTCACGTTTACTGCATTTAATCCTTTACGACCTTCTTGCAAATCAAACGTTACTTCGTCATCTTTGTCAATTGTGTCAACTAATCCTGATACGTGCACGAAATATTCTTGCCCGTTCTCTTCGTCTTTAACAAAACCAAATCCTTTGGTCTCATTGAAGAACTTTACTGTTCCTTTGTTCATTATAATTTGTTTAAATTTCGTCAAAGGTACATTATAGATTTAATATAAAGGCTATAAAAACAAAATATTCACATTTCCCTATTAACGCCGCTAAAACAATATAAGCTCATTTATTATCTATACCTTTGCACGCTTAAATGAAATAGACCATGCAGTCAATAAGAAACATTGCCATCATCGCCCACGTCGATCACGGAAAAACCACATTAGTAGACAAAATCATTCAAGCTTGTAAAGTATTTGATGACAGGAAAGAGGTTCAAGAACTTTTATTAGACAATAATGACTTAGAAAGAGAAAGAGGGATTACTATTCTTTCAAAAAACGTTTCAGTAAACTACAAAGATGTTAAAATCAATATTATTGATACTCCTGGTCACGCAGACTTTGGAGGAGAAGTAGAGCGAGTATTGAAAATGGCTGACGGTGTTCTTCTTCTGGTAGATGCCTTTGAAGGAGCCATGCCGCAAACTCGATTTGTATTAGGGAAGGCTATTGAACTTGGCCTAAAACCAATCGTTGTAGTCAATAAAGTAGATAAAGAAAACTGCACACCAGATATCGTACAAGAGGACGTTTTTGAATTAATGTTTAATCTAGAAGCTTCCGAAGATCAGTTAGAGTTTGCAACCGTTTTTGGATCAGCAAAACAAGGATGGATGAGTACGGATTGGAAAAAACCAACCGATGACATCCTCGCTCTAATGGATACCATTTTGGAGGAAATTCCTGAAGCACCCGAATATGAAGGTACTCCACAGATGCAAATTACTTCATTGGATTTCTCCTCGTTTACTGGAAGAATAGCCATTGGAAGAGTATTAAGAGGTTCATTACAAGAGAATAAGGATTATATGCTATGTAAAAAAGATAGCAATAAAAAAATTAGAATAAAAGAGCTGCACACATTTGAAGGGATGGGTAAATTAAAGGTTTCTTCTGTTCGAAGCGGAGATATCTGTGCAATAACAGGTATTGATGATTTTGAAATTGGCGATACTGTCGCTGATTTAGAAAATCCAGAATTATTAGAACGAATTGCTGTAGATGAGCCAACAATGAGCATGTTGTTTACGATCAACTCCTCTCCTTTCTTTGGAAAGGAAGGTAAGTTTGTTACCTCTCGTCACTTAAGAGATCGTTTGTATAAAGAGTTAGAAAAGAACTTAGCACTTCGCGTTGAGGACATGGATACGGAAGATAAGTTCATGGTTTATGGAAGAGGAATTCTACATTTATCAGTATTGATTGAAACCATGCGTAGAGAAGGATATGAATTGCAGGTAGGCAAGCCACAAGTTATCTTAAAAGAAATTGATGGCAGAAAGCATGAGCCTATGGAAACATTGGTCGTGGATGTTCCAGAATCCAAATCAGGTAAAGTAATCGAGTTAGTCACTCAACGCAAAGGAGATTTGTTAATTATGAATCCGAAAGGAGACCTGATGCACCTTGAATTTGATATTCCATCTAGAGGTTTAATTGGATTGCGAAATAATGTACTAACTGCTACAGCTGGTGAAGCTGTAATGACTCACCGCTTTAGGGAGTATGCAGCATTTAAAGGGGATGTTCCTGCACGTTTAAAAGGTTCTTTGGTTTCTATTGAAAAGGGGCAAATACTAGCTTATTCCTTAGACAAATTGCAAGATAGAGGAAAATTCTTTGTTGAGCCGGGTGACCAAGTATACATCGGTCAAGTAATTGGCGAGCACTCAAGAGCTAATGACTTAGGTGTGAATGCGACTAAAGGAAAACAATTGACTAATATGCGTTCTTCCGGTACAGATGGCAATGCAAAATTTGCACCGAAAATTGATTTCTCTTTAGAGGAGTCAATGGAGTATATCAATGAAGATGAATATTTAGAGATTACACCTGAAAGTTTACGTATGCGTAAAATTCAGTTTAAACCATAGCCTCGATAGCTTTCAGAAAATCACTTCGCTTTCAGAAGTGCTATTAAAATCAAAAAAGACTCAGCAATGCTGGGTCTTTTTTGATTAACCTCACTATTGTTAATTATAATAAAGGCACTGCGATTCGAATATTTTGGTTTTGCATTTGCTTAGTTTTTCAACTGTACCCACCTTAGTTCGGAATTCTCAGTATTATGAAAAAGGGCCACCTTCGACCTCAACAATATCTCGTCCGAAAGGAGCAAGACTTAAACTCATCAATTTGAAGTGCTGTTTTGAAAAGGGCCACCCCACAATACTAATGGCAAACAAAATCCCCAATATCAGATGAGTTAGTACCAAAGGAATTGCGCCGACAAAAAACCAAACAATATTCAAGATAGTATATAAACAACCGCTTCCATCTTCAACCTTCTTTGCTTCAAGTCCAAATGGCATTAGCTCAAAAAGTGCCAATTTAAAACATTGGAAGCCAAAGGGAATACCTATAATAGTTGCACAAAGCATTATACCTGCAGCAATATATTCCATAGCCGTTAAGAATCCACCAAAAACCAACCATACTATGTTACCAACTAATTTCATGTGTATTAATATTTTACTTAAAGTTAGAACTTTAAATGCTAAAGTGATAAATTTGGAGTTCAATGTCAAATAATAAGTTATCCGCCAAAATATATTAAATATCATGACTGACTTTAGCTTGAAATCTTGGGTAGAATCTGCGCACAATTCTGATTTCCCCATTCAAAATTTACCCTTTGGGATCTTTTCTACAAGTAAGAAATCTGCTAGAGCTGGAGTAGCGATAGGAAATAAAATTGTTGACCTCCTTGAATTAGCACTTAATAATTTCATTGAAGTGGAAGAGGATCTACTCAATCAGGATTCATTAAATGCCTTAATGGCACTTGGTAGACCAGCTGCAACAAAGTTGAGAAACAAAATTCAAGATTTACTCACCGAAGATAATGATCAACTAAAAGATTCCACCCACAGAGGGAGTATCATGGTTAATATGAGTGAGGCGACTATGTACATGCCTGTTAAAGTAGGAGACTATACTGATTTTTACAGTAGTGAAGATCACGCCAGAAATGTTGGAACGATGTTTAGAGATCCGGATAATGCACTCTTACCAAATTGGAAACACCTTCCTGTTGGGTATCATGGAAGAGCAAGTTCAATTGTTGTTTCACCAGCCAGCATACATCGTCCAAAAGGACAAACCAAAGCAGATGATGCCACAGCACCAAGTTTCGGTCCTACCCGACTTTTTGATTTTGAGCTTGAAATGGCTTTTATCACTTGTAAAAAAACCAAATTGGGCGAATCTATTCCAGTAAATGAAGCTGGAAATGCAATCTGGGGTATGGTAATCTTTAATGATTTAAGTGCTCGTGATATTCAAAAATGGGAATATGTTCCCTTAGGGCCATTTCTTGCCAAAAATTTTGGCTCTGTTATTTCTCCATGGGTAGTAACAATGGATGCATTAGAACCTTTTAGAACTAAAGGGTATAAACAAGACCCCGAAGTCCTTCCTTACCTTAAATCTAATAAAGACGCCAACTTCGATATTCACTTAGAAGTTGCCCTTCAACCAGAAAATGGTCAAGCCGAAAATATTTGTACTTCCAACTACAAGTATATGTATTGGAATATGAACCAACAATTGGCTCATCAAACCGTCAATGGATGTAATTTAAATGTAGGTGATATGTATGCATCAGGAACGATAAGTGGTCCAAATGAAAACCAATATGGTTCGATGCTCGAATTATCCTGGAAAGGGACAAAGCCAATAAAACTTTCGGATGGTAGTGAACGCAAATTTATGCAAGATGGAGATACTTGTATCATGCGTGCACATGCCGAAAAAGAGGGTGTTCGAATTGGCTTTGGAGAATCCGCCGTTAAAATCCTCCCAGCAACATAATGGCATCAGCCTTTGGACATGCTGCAAGTGCGCTTGCCATTAGTAATATATTTAGGCTTAAAAGTAAGCTTTCCAAAAAGGTAATACTTCTTGGAATCGTGTGTAGTATTATTCCTGATATAGATGTCGTGAGTTTTAGCTTAGGCATTCCTTACGAAAATATGTGGGGACACAGAGGGATAAGTCACTCGATTACTTTTGCTCTATTATTGAGTCTATTGATTAGTTTTACCATTAGTAAAAGCAAACAACGTTTTTTTGCAATCTCTATATTTCTCTTCTTGTCCACCATATCTCACAGTATTTTAGATGCCATGACCACAGGCGGCAGTGGCGTAGCATTTTTTGCTCCATTTGACAACAGTCGATACTTCTTGCCCTGGCGCGTGATAAAAGTGTCCCCTATTGGCTTGCAAAAATTTTTAAGTGAATGGGGGCTAGCTGTTTTGAAAAGTGAGTTTATTTGGATTGGCATTCCTCTTTTATTGAGCTTTATTATCTTTAGAGTCTATAAACCAAAAATCCGATGATTTCATACGACCCGCTAGAAGTCCCCATTCGAAAACGACATCAATTTATTACAGGATCCGTAGGCCCAAGGCCTATTTGCTGGGCAAGTACAGTCAATGAAAAAGGAGAATCCAATTTAGCACCGTACAGTTTTTTCAATGCGATAGGCTCTAACCCTCCCCTCCTGGTTTTCTCCAGTAACCGAAGAGGAAGAGATAATACCACCAAAGACACACTACACAATATAAAAACAACGAAAGAAGTGGTTATTAATGTGGTTCCGTACCGATTAGTTAACCAAATGAATATTAGCAGTACAGATTACTCAAGTGAAGTCAATGAATTTGAAAAAGCGGGTGTAACTGGCATTAAATCCAAATTGGTTAAGCCCTTGCGTGTAAAGGAGAGTCCTGTTCAGTTTGAATGTAAAGTCAAAGAAATTGTGACATTTGGCGATATTGGTGGTGCCCCGAACCTATTTATTTGCGAAATTGTGCAGATGCATTTCAGTGAGGATATACTAGACGATGAAGGAATGGTAGATCCGCAAAAAATTGACTTAGTGGGTAGAATGGGAAAGGAATATTATGTGCGTGCACAAGGCAGTTCCATTTTTGAAATCAATAATCCATTTAGTAAAATCAATCTTGGCTTCGATGGACTTCCTAAGCACATAGTGCAAAGCGCTGTGCTAACGGGTAATGAAATTGCACAGCTAGCCATGGAAACAAGCTTACCCAACGAGAATGAAATAAAGGAAGTTCGAAATGAACTGGCAATCAATTTTTCTGAAGACCGTGAAAGTAATGCTAAACGATTAATAGAAGCAGGAGAGATACGAAAAGCACTTTGTATTTTAATCTAATCAACCATGAAAATATTTACATTTTTAGTGCTATTTGTTTCACTATTCATCATACTGGTAGGCGGATATACTCTATTTAGAAAAAATCATTTCGTTTCAAAAGAAGCCACTATACAGAAATATAAATACCCTAATTCTCAATTCGTAGATTGGGAAGGCATTAAAGTTCATTTGACCGAACAAGGAAGCGGAAATACAAGTGTAGTATTGATTCATGGTTTGGGTGGCGCAATGCACGAATTTAAACCATTAGCAGAGCGATTGGCAAAGAATTATCATGTGGTAAGTTTCGATTTGCCCGGATTTGGCCTAAGCGATGCCCCCTCACATACAACTGATATACAGGCAGTATACAGAGATTTTATGGGTTTTATTTTAGATAACTACATCAAAGACACCTGTTACCTTATTGGAAACTCTATGGGTGGAATGATAGCTTGGAATACCGCTCTTTATAAAATGAAAAAAATTCAAAAGTTAGTCTTACTTGCTCCAGCGGGATATGACATGGTTCAAATTGCGGAGAAAAACGCAGAATGGATTAACCAACCAATCATTCGTTTTTTATTGGCTAAAGGCGCTGCACGGTTTATTGCCAAGAGTAATGTCGAAATGTGTTTCTATAATGATGAGCATATCGATCCTGAACTATTCGACAGGAAGTACGGGATGATGAATAAGGTGGGAAATTTGGAGTATCTCAAACAGTTAGCTGGTTATAAAAAATTTATGGACACAAGTACTATTAAACAAATAGAAACTCCTACCCTTTTAATTTGGGGTACGGAAGATGAAATCATACCTTATAGTCATGCTGAACGATTTAACCGAGACCTACCTAATTGTACTTTCTTGACTTACGAAAATTGTGGTCATGCTCCTATGCTAGAGGAACTAGATAAGTGTACTGACGATATTCTGAACTTCTTTGATATTTAGTATTCGAGACCCTTTCAAGGCCTATTTAAGGGATTATAAAGGTGATGTCGTGCAAAAAAAATCGCCTTTATTAGGATAAACTGAAAAATATCGAGAAAGTAGCAGAATCATTCTTGTCTCTGGACACCTTGTAATTAATAGAATGAATTTAGGGGTTAACACCTTAAAGAGCTTAAACAATTGTGAATAAAATCTTACTTTTACACTACTATGGGAAAAATGAAAACACCACTTACCGAGTTACTAAATATTAAGTACCCAATCATCCTTGCTCCTATGTTTTTAGTGAGTAATGAAGAAATGAGTATTGAAGCAATAAAAGCAGGTATTGCACCTTGTATTCCAGCCTTAAATTGGAGAAAGGATGAGCAAATGCGTTCAGGTCTCAAAGAAATCAGAGAAAAAGCTGGAGGTCCCATAGGAATTAACTTGATTGTAAATAAATCAAATATCCATTACAAACGACAATTAGCCACCTGTGTAGATATGAAAGTTGATTTTATTATCACGTCTTTAGGATCACCTGAAGAAGTAATTAATCAATGTAAACCATATGGAATTAAAGTATTTTGCGACGTGGTCGACGTAGCCTACGCAGAAAAAGTTGAAAAGCTGGGAGCAGATGCAGTTATTGCTGTTAATAAGGAAGCTGGCGGGCATGCCGGCCCTATGATGAGTGCAGAACTCATTCCATTGTTAAAATCAAAAGTAAACATCCCAGTAATTTCAGCCGGAGGCGTTGGAGATGGAGCAGGAATTTGGAAGAGAATCAATCAAGATGGTGCTGTTGGTGTGAGTATGGGAAGTATTTACATTGCAACTCCTGAGGCTCCAGTATCTGAAGAATATAAGCAGGCATGCGTAGATTATGGTGCAGATGACATCGTCCTGACAACTAAAATTTCAGGTTCGCCATGTACCGTAATTAATACCCCTTATGTGCAAGAAGTAGGAACGAAGCAAAATTGGTTTGAGAAATTATTAAGTAAGAATAAGAAGTTGAAGAAATATGCGAAAATGCTCACCTTCTATAAAGGTATGAAGTCAGTAGAAAAAGCTGCATTCACTTCAACTTATGAAACCGTATGGTGCGCTGGTCCTTCTATTGAGTACACCAAAGCCATTCGATCGGTTAAAGAAATTACAGAAGAACTTGTGCAACAATACCATGAGGTAAACTCAAGTGAAGAGAAGAAAAAAGCCGCTATGGAAAATTCTGTAGTAAGACGGAACTAACAGTAAAAAAATAAAACACTTATGGAAAATTTCTTAGGATTTCTAGCCCCTGGAATTGTATATGCGTATATATTCGTTTTAAATGCCATTGTTCCTGGACGTTGGGTGATTGGCTACGTGACCAAAACTGGCACTGATGAAAAGCTAAAGTACCGTCTAAATGGCTTACTCGTCTTGTTTATCTCAATTGCTACTTGGGCTGGACTTTGTTATACTGAATTTATAGCATGGGATTGGTTTTATACAGTACGCTTGCCTGCCTTGTTTGGAGCCATATTTTTCGGTTTAGCTTTTTCATTCGCTATTGTAATCCCTTATTCTAAAGTTAAAAACTCTTTTTTATCGGACTTCTATTTAGGTAGATTAGAAAATCCGCAATTATGGGGAGGAAGAATAGATGCGAAGATGTGGCTTTATTTGATTGGGGCTATCATGCTAGCTATAAATATATATAGCTTTGCGGCTCATCACTACCTCTTGCATGGTTCAGCATCCAATATTGGACTATTTGTTGGTGTTGGTCTGTTGTCTTATTTTATCGTAGACTATCTTACATTTGAAGAGGTTCATCTCTATACCTATGATATTTTTGCGGAAAGAGTAGGGTTTAAATTAGGCTGGGGATGCATAGCCTTCTACCCTTTCTTTTACACTATTCCATTTTGGTCAACTGCAGTGCTGTCTAGCCCTAATCAACCAACTTGGCTGATAGCTTTGGGTGCTCTTGTGTTTTTTAGTAGCTGGGGACTATCAAGAGGTGCAAACATGCAGAAATACTTTTTTAAACGAGACCCTACAAAGTCTTTTTTAGGTATTCAACCAGAAACAATCACAGATGGCAATCGCACGCTCTTGGTGAATGGATTTTGGGGATTGAGTAGGCACATTAATTACCTTGGTGAAATAGGTATGGCGACGGGCATTGTAATCGCTGTTGGACATATATTTCTGCCTTGGCCATGGTTATATCCTTTATATTACGTCGCCTTATTATTCCCAAGACAAATGGATGATGACAAACGTTGTGCAGTGAAATATGGTCCGCTTTGGGATGAGTATTTGAAGAAAGTTCCTTATCGAATTATACCAAAAATTTATTAAATACTAAAAGCTTAATCGCTAGTGCTTAAGTACCATTTATTTTTACGCAAGAGTTAAGGTATTTCTTGCGATTCAAAGCTTATTTAATTGAAGATTTGTTAAGTTGAACGTTGGAGGTAAGAAGGTAATTTAAACAAATGCGCACAAACTTGTTCAAGGTTTTTATCTTCGTGCATCAAATGAACCCCTAATGGCCAAACTTCCCAAGCAATATCAATTCACAGATCTGTCTGATTATGGGCGGTTCATTGCGAGGCATATTGCATCTGCTTTAAAAAACACATCCATCACACCTATTCATGTAACTACTTGGTTTATTGTTTCTGGTTTATTGGCAATTCTGTGTATACTTAATAATTATTTTATTCTAGCAGCATGCTTTCTTATACTAAAATCGATTTTAGACGCCGCAGACGGAGAGCTTTCTCGATTAAAAAACACGCCATCATACGTAGGGAGATACTATGATTCAATTGCTGACATAGTATTGAATTTTCTTTTTTTACTTGCTATTTGGTACATTAATGACAGCTCACTATTCTTAATGATTCTAGCCTTCATAGGTATCCAGTTGCAGGGAACTTTATACAATTATTACTATGTGATACTACGAAATAACGTTGATGGGGATACAACCAGTCGAATATTCGAAGATCACACCCCTACAGCTTTTAAAGGTGAAACTCAACAAGCAGTAAACATCTTTTATAAGATTTATAACTTCCTGTATATACCTTTCGATAAAGTCATTTATCTAATGGATCAAGATGCGATGCATAGCAAAAATTTCCCGGGATGGTTTATGACCTTGCTATCAACTTTTGGACTTGGCTTCCAATTACTTGTCCTTGCTTTATTATTAGTGCTGCATCTCGAAATGTATGTGATTCCCTTTTTTATCGTTTATTCTGTTTTTATTTTTGTTTTTATAGGTATCCGGAGATCTTCACTAAACTAAATCATTAAGTATCCTAGCAAACTAGCATATTATAACTCGTACATCTTCCTCGTCGTATCACCCATAATTTTAATGGCTAATTTTCTGGGTAATATACGATGCAGAAAGAAGCTGGCAAGACGATTAGCAAATCCAGTAATTATTCGAGGTTGCTTTCCCAATTTTGCAAAACACTCCGCTACAACTTCCTCAGGAGTCTGAACTTTTGGCTCTATTAATCCTGCTTTTTTCGGTTTAGTATTTAAGAAATTTGGACTGGAGGTGGCACCCGCTACACAGGCTATTACATCTACCCCCTTATTCTTCCATTCATACCATAAACTTTCTGCAAGAATGGTATCAAAAGCTTTGGTAGCGGCATAAGTTGATAAGTAACCAGCACCCTGAAGACCCGCCAAGGAACCCATCAAGACAATTGCTCCTCGTTTTCTCAATAGCATTTTTGTTCCTAAGGCCTGAACCATACTTAAAGGAGTCATTATGTTTGTTCTAGCTATTTGCAGATGGTGTTCAGTGTCATTTTTTTCAAATGCACCTATATATGATAAGCCAGCATTATATATAAAAACATCAATATCATATTGATCTACGGCATGAAGTAAAGTTTCTGCCGCATCCACTTTAGATAAATCACAAGAAACGGTTTGCACACTTACCTTATACTTCTCCTTTATTTCTTTAGCTAAAGCCGCCAAGGGTTCTATTCGTCGAGCTACGATAAGCAAATCCATACCACTCATCGCTAAGTGTTTTGCAAATGCGGCACCTATACCCTCTGATGCTCCTGCAATTAAAGCCGTTTTCCCATATTTTATTTGTAAACTCATCAGATAAATATACGCGGAAAAGTAAAAGACTCCTCCAATTATCCATAGATTCTTGTATCTTTAGAATATGTCGCAATCTCCATACAGAGATTTAACTTAGGCTAAAAACGCAAACAAATTTCACGATGAATATTCAATTGAACACAGATAAAAATATCGAAGGGCACGAAAGATTAGAACTCTACATTAATGGTTTGGTCAAAGATAAAATGTCGCGCTTTGCTGATCATCTGACGCGCATAGAAATTCATCTTTCTGATGAAAATGCTGCAAAAGAAGGACCGGAAGATAAGAAGTGTGTGATGGAAGCAAGACCAAAAAACATGCAGCCGATTGTTGTAAGTTGCCATGCAGATACGGTAGAAAAATCAATCACGATGGGATTAGGTAAACTCAAAACAGCTTTGGAATCTCGAATTAGTCGCTCGTAAAAATTATGAATAAGCATTTTCTAAAAACTTACCTTCCCTGAAAGAATAAAATTTCTACCAGCAGCGGCAATGCCACTGCTGTATGATTTATACCTTAAATCTAGAATGTTTTCCATGCCTGCGCTAATACTAAAGTTTTTATTTAAACGATAAGATGTCTTTAAATTAAGCGTAGCCCAAGCTGGAGAGAATGGATTACCGTCCTCATCAATAGCATAAAGATATCCTTTGCCCTTTTCCTCTTCAGGTAAATTTTCAAAACTCACCCCTCCACTAAATAAAGTATACAAGTCCATAAACAAACCCTTATATTTAAAAGTCACATGTGCTGCCCCAAACATTGGTGCCGCGTGTCTTGAGGCACTCTGTGTGCCATCAGCCAACTCCTCCCTCCCTTTCTGATAATTGTAGACCGCATTTAAACCAAAGCCATGAGGAAGCTTAGCTTCCAAACCCACTTGCGCTCCATAAACATAGGCATTCGCTGCATTTTGAATGGCTTGTACTTGACTCAATTCACCCTGATAAACAATACTATCTTGTCCATTAAAAGTGAAGTCTCTTCTAACCATGGCATTCTGCAAAAAAGTGTAATAAGCACTTGCATCAATCTTCCAATTCTTTTTTACTATTTGCGCAAATCCAATTTCTCCGTTGTATACATACTCTGCTTCTAAATTGGTGTTAGGGATAACTACAGATCCTGGCTCTGAATCAAATATCTTGCCGATATCATCGATATTAGGCGCTCGAAAACCAGTCGAGAAATTAGCTCGAACAGTCGTGTTTGAACTTGGTGTATAAATAGCTCCCAAACTACCTGTTACGGAACCTTTACTTAGATTAGCTTCAGATTGAGGCAAAGGATAATAAGCCAAGTTATTTCTAAAGTCAGCCTCTATTAAGAAATGAGCATATCGCAGACCTGCTTGAATATTAAAATTATCACTTGCCTTAAATTGATAGCTTGTATAAACACCCGCAGTTGCCCAAGCAGCATTTGGATATCTAGAGGCAGCATTAAAAGTAGCGCCTGAATAGATATTCCTCGCTTCTCCTTCAGAACTCACCACATTATTCACGAATTCTGCTCCATAATAGACTTTGTGCTTACCAAGAAAGTTTTTTACAAAATCAAAGTTTGCAGAGTAGGCGAAAACTTTTTCTTCTTTGGTAGAACGAATCCGCTCATTAAAATCACGATCAATTCTACTTTCGTTAAAATACTGATGCGCCAAACGAATATTCATTTCATCAAAAGCTATATTGGTTCTCTTATAAGCAATTGTTAACTGATTCATCAGCCATTTTTGCGGACCATAGTTCCATTCCGCGCTTCTGGGCAAGTCATTCCGATATTGAATATGTCGATCATAACGGCCATAGCTTGAAGTTTCAGAATAATGAAAAGCATAGGTGAAATCCCAGTTTCTATTGGGCTTAAATGCAAGCTTTTGCATCACATTCATCTGCGAGTAGGCAGTTGGTATTTGCTTTAACGGATCATCATTTTTGATAAGCGCATCCACACTATCTTGTCTTTGAACATAAAATGGACGTAAATATTCATCAGGACCATGACTTCCCATCTTCAAATCACCAAAATTCGAATAAGTAAAACTTGTTATCATGGCAAACTTCTTCCATCCTAAGTTGACGTCAACATGCGTACTTAGTTCATTGTTAGCTGAGGCAAATCGAGTTAATGTATTTCCCTTGGCATACAGCTTATCAGTAGATGAAAACTGAGGAGTCAAGGTAGTGAAACTCATTACACCACCAATAGCATCGCTTCCATAAATTACCGAACCCGGACCAAACATGATTTCAGTGTTTTCAATAGCAAAGGCATCTAATGAAATTACATTTTGAATATTACCACTTCTAAAGATTGCTGTGTTCATTCGCACCCCATCAACCGTGTATAATAAACGATTAGTAGAAAAACCTCGGATCATCGGACTCCCTCCACCTTGCTGACTTTTTTGCATGAAAACCTCACCTGAACTCGCTAACAAATCAGCCGTAGTTTGTGGATTTGACAAGACTACATCCTTGGAAGATATACTAGAGATTTTACCTGGAATCTCCTTATTGCTTTGCCTCCATTTAGTAGCACTTACCACGACATCATCTAAAGAAAAACTACTTGGCTGAAGCTTAATCTCAAAATAACGGTTTTGAATTTCTTTGAAGGATATACTCAAATTTCCAAAGCCTACACTTCTAATTTCTATAGTTCCTACATCCAAAAAGTCGCTGATATCAGCCTCTCCTTTGCCATTAGTGATTGCAAATAAAGAAGGATTATTACTTGAAATCGTAGCCATTTCTATGGGCTCGTTCGTCTCCTCATTCTCAATTGTTAAGGTTTGTGCTTGAACCAAGCTAGGAATATAAATACTAAGTAGAAAAAGAAATCGAATCACTCTGTTTATTAATGTTTATTATTTAGACTAGAACTGGAGAACTAACTAGGTCTCCATTAAAATTCGTCAGACAAAAGTAAGAAAGTTTGCTCGATTGCAAGCCATGAAAAGTTATAGTATGTTTTGAAGCCAATTACTCAATAATACTTAGAAACCACTATGTAAATTAATCAAGCTATATAAGTTAATCATGAAAAACAAAAAAAGCAATGCGTGCATTGCATTTTTTTACTTATCTTTGAAAGGCAAAATATAACAAAATGGTAAAAGGTTGTTCATTTATTGAAAAAGCAGGAAATCCAAATGAAATATTTGTTCCTGAGGAGTTTACAGAAGAGCAAAAAATGATTAAGCAAATGGTTGTTGATTTCTGTGTGACAGAGATTCAGGAACCTATGTTAAAAAGAGGAAGAGAGCTATATGCCACCAATGATGAGGATCGTGCTGAAGTCGCAAAGCTACTAGAAAAATCAGCAGATTTGGGCCTGTGTGGTGTTGCAATAGCTGAAAAGCATGGCGGAATTGATCTAGACTTCAATACAGGGTTAATTTTTGCAGAAGCTGGAGCTCAAGGATTTTCATTTGCGACGACCATAGGCTGTCAAACTTCTATTGGTTCATTGCCAATTGTATACTATGGTAATGAAGCACAAAAAGACAAATATCTACCTGGTGTGGCCAGTGCCAAGCTTAAAGCCTCATATTGCCTTACGGAGCCCAATGCAGGAAGTGATGCCAATTCTGGAAAAACTAGAGCTGTTTTAAATGAAGCAGAAACCCATTACATCCTGAATGGCCAAAAAATGTGGATTACCAATGGTGGTTTTGCTGACTTGTTTATCGTATTTGCTAAAATTGATGAAGACAAAAAACTATCTGCATTTATTGTTGAAAAGGATTTTGGAGGTATCACATTAGGTGCTGAGGAGAAAAAAATGGGAATTAAAGGTTCATCTACAGTTCAGGTTTTCTTTAATGACTGTCCCGTTCCCGTAGAAAACCTATTAGCAAAAAGAGAAGAAGGATTCAAAATTGCACTCAACATACTTAATTCAGGAAGAATTAAGTTGGCTGCAGGCACAACCGGGGGTTGTAAATTCTCGATCGATAAGTCTGTCGCTTATGCTAAAGAACGTAAGCAATTTAACACCTCTATCGCTGAGTTTGGAGCAATAAAAAATAAAATTGGCAAGATGGTCGTGCATACCTTTGCTGCTGATTCTGCAATATACCAGGTAGGTCGAAACATTGATATTAAAACTACCGAATTCAAAGCTGCAGGTTTGGAAGACGGTAAAGCAAAAATTAAAGCCCTACGGGAGTTTGCCGTGGAATGTGCTATTCTTAAAGTCAAAGGGTCGGAAAATGCCGATTTCGTATTGGATGAAACCTTGCAAATTCATGGAGGAATGGGTTATAGCATGGAAACCGGTATTGAAATGGGTTATCGAGATGCTCGAATTACCCGTATTTATGAGGGGACTAATGAGATTAATCGAATGTTATCCGTTGCTGAATTAACCAAAAGACACCTAAAGAGTAAAGAGATTAATCTTACAAAAGCAGGTAAAAAGTTGCCGGGACTATTCTTCAAACAAGCCTTACCATTTTCTTCTAACGACGAAGCACGTATTATTGAAAACATCAAAGCATGTTTCTTGTTAATATCTGGAGCTGCAGGTAAAAAACTTGGGAAAAAACTTGTGGACGAGCAAGAAATAGTAATGAATTTAGCCGATATTTTGGCAGAAGGATTCCTTGCAGAAGCGGCTTACTTAAGGGTTGAAAAACTAAAAACTAAAAACCTATCTGATCCAGAATCCATAAAGATTATGGAAAATATAGTTAAAGTATATCTATATGAAGCACTGGATACTGTGCGAAAAGCAGGAAACGAAATTATTGATGCCTACGCTGATGGTATGAATAAAAAAATGATGAGATATCTATTAGGACTATTGACTAAACGATACAACATTAATGCAAAAGCATTGAGGCGTGAGATAGCGGAATACGCATGCGCTAAGGACGGCTACCCTTTTTAAATTAGAGTTATATAAAAGTTTAAGTTCACTTTTATTGCTGCGATTATCTTAAGTTTATCTCTTCGCTATGCCAGTCAGGTCATATAGGAGAAAGAATTTTATGCGCTCTTTTAAACGCTTTGATTCACTGCAGGAATAAGCCCTTTAAAGTTTCTGCTCAATAAGACTATCAAAGCCATGTTAAAGAAGAAAAATGAGCCTGTTTTGTCTACTTCAATCATATCGCTAAAAAGTAAATTGACCACTAATGCTATCATCGAAAGCAGAACAGCTTGAGCTAAGGGTTTATGATTACCAACTTGTTGGTGCAAGATTTTCTCTCCCCAAACAAAAAATGCAAGAATTAGAGATACAAAGATTCCTAAGCCAATCAAACCCTGCTCGACGGCCGTCATAAGAAAGTAATTATGTACACCACTCCTTTCTTGATTGTCGCTAATCCAAGTTTCAAAAACAAAAACTGTATAGTTCTTATAATTTTCTACAAAACCATTGGGTCCAAAACCAACAATGGGGCGATCTCCTATCATATGAACCGCAGCAATCCAACGATATATCCGCTCCATACTACTTACATCTTCTGCCTTAAATGTTGCATCTATTAAATCACCAAACTCATACTGAGAAACTGTGTTCGTAGATGGAGTGTATGCGAGATAATGATTTTGATCAGTGATATACTTACCTATAAACACTATTGCTATTAAAGCAACAACAATAGCCAGCTTTGTGCTCCTAAAACGAAAAATGACAAAAGCACCTAGCATAGCTATTACAGCCAAGTAACAGGCCCTTGTATAAGAAAAATAAATGGCTGCCAAGTAAATCAATACACTGAATACTAGTAAATTATACTTCGTACTATACTTTGGATACCATGTTCTGGCATACACCACAAAAGGCAAAAAAACCGCTAGAATCGCTGCATAATTCACATGATTTCGATAAAAAGGTCTTAAAACGGAATTGATTGAAGTAAAGTCAAAGCCAACTAATGCGTGGCGCACTAAAGCAAGAACAACTGTGGCACTCAATGGAATAAAAATGAACCAAAAGGCTTTTTTCACATCATCTATTCCCTGAATCACTAACGCCGTTACTAGCAGGAAGGTCGTGACATACCAGCATTTAGCCAACATGAATTTAAGGGAAAATAAGGGAACTGTTGAAAAAATACTAGCTATCAGCAACCAAACAAGATGCAAAATAAGCAACAGCATAAGCGGATTACAAAAAAAGGAAAAATCTACTTTTCGTGCATTTCGAATCAAATAGAAAAGTGCAATTAATAAAAATCCTGCCATTAAAGGTTCTGTAGGTAAGTCAGTGGCTAGGCTTTCAGTGACATCAAATTCTATGGATAATGGAATAAGAGCTAACAAAAAAAAGTACAATCTCTTGAAATTTAGTACAGCCCATATACCAATAGGAATGAGTAAAGGAAGAGCTAAAAGGACTTTTTCCTCAAAATAAAACGCCATTAAAAGACTAAGCACACTTACTATTCCGTAGGTATAATAAAGAATATAATCTTGCAATCTAATGGACGTAAATGGTTTCAAACTATTATTTGTCTAGTTCCTCTTTGATATAATTTATCTGCTCAATCCCTAAAGCCCCTAGACAAGCTAAAATAAAACCTAGAATAGTCGTAGCAAGGCAGATTTTTGATCGAACCGGTTTTAACTTGCGCTCTGCTGGATAAGCATTTTCAATTATTTCTATACCTGCCATTTTTTGATTGCTTGCTAACTCATACTGCTCAGCCAATGTGCTCATCGCATTAAAATCCTCCATTGCATTGTCATACTGCAACTTGTATAGACCGTATAACTCATCTTTAGGTTTAACACTCAACAATACTTGAAACAAAGAATCAAGAGCTATTTTCTTTTGATTAGCTTGATTATCAAACAATTCAGCAAGTTGTCTCTTATTCACTTCTATAGGACGAGTAGTTTCATTTGCGATAGTTGCTACCACATCATTTACTATTTCAGCGGCCAAATTTGGATCTGTATCGATTAAATTTATTCGAATCGCATCTTTATCGGTTTTGTAGACTTGATAGTTTTCCATAAACTCTTCTGTCGTATTACTTGCTTCATACTTTTTGCCTTTATAATCATAATGGCTAACAATATCATATTTATTGATTACGTATTGAACCAAAGTCGATGAAGTAGCTACGGTAATAATTCTATTTGCATCATGTTTTGAACCATAATAATAATCCTCCGCATCAACTGACTCACTTCCAAACAATGCCCCTCTATCTCCCATGCTTTGGTTGACCGGATATACAATAGCAAAACTTTGATAGTAAGGTTTCATGATAAATACGCTCGTAATTATCGATCCAATACCTGCTAAAAGTGTCAGCACAGTAATGTGCCACTTCCACTTCAGCAATGTTTTTATTACACTTATCAAATTAAATTCAGCATTCATATAAAAATGGATTTAGGTCTAAAGGACATTAAGTTTTTGAATATTAAGTAAACGTAAAATTAAGGACAAAATTACAGCTAAGAGTAAAAAGATGGTAATTTTGAAAAACCAAAGTATCTCCATGTCATTAATCAGGAATAGAGAAAGTCCCAGAACAACTATATATGCAGCCCCGCGATATAAGAGTTTCAACTCAAATCCAGTATTCCAGTATTTCAATACGTAAGCCATCTGGCATATAGCCATCAGGGTCTGTGAGAAAAATGTTGCTTGAGCAGCTCCAATTGCCCCGTGAGTGGGAATCAGCCAATAATTTAATGCCACATTCAATACAATCGTAAACAAAGCAAAAATACTGATCCATTTTAGGTGCCCAGCAGCGGTAAGAAATCCACCAAAAATATAACTTATAAATACCATAGGAAAGGTATAGAGCAAAAGTTGAAATGACATATACCATGTCGAATCACCTTCTTGGTATAACAAATGTATTATTTCTGGATGAAAGAACCATATCACAAACATCAGAGGAACTGCTAAAAATATCATTAGTGAAAATGCTGTCCATAATACCTCCCCAAAAGGTTCCTTAGCAGATAACTTACGAGTAAAAAAGGGAATAAGTAAAGAGGCTAACAGAAATGGAATCATATTTACTGCATCCAGTATTCTATACGCTGCTGCATATATGCCAGCTTGAATATTACCTGTATCCGCTAAAAGTTTTTCCAACATTATAGCATCAATTCGTGTGTAAATTGTCATGAGTAATACCACTACAGCATAGGGTAAAGAGCGCTTTAACAAAGGCATCAGCACTTTCTTATCAAAGCGTGGAAAAAGAACTTCTCCTTTCCAAGCTACCACAGACAAGGACAGAACCGCACCGCAAGTTAGTGCAATGGTTTGCGCATATATAAAGTCAATTATTTCAAAAAAACCAAACCAAGAAGTATACAATAATAATGCACAGAAAAATATACTCAGGACCCTGTCAAAAACAGAAAAGAAAGCATCCCATTTATACCATTGCATGGCGGTAAAATTACTTCTACTAAACAGAATAAAAGATAAGAGTAACTGGTTTATAGCAAGAAAAAAGAGCATTTTTTTCTGCAGAAAAGAATATCCTAATACCAGCGCTAAACAAAAAGTAAACGCAAAGTAAAGAATAGTCATCATACCTTTTAAGGCAAATAGCTTTCCGAATAAAGAAGGCAATAAACTAGGATTTTTAGCTACCTCTTTATTGTTGAATTGGTGAAGGCCTAGATCTAGGATGATGTGAAACAGAAAAGAAAAGTTAAACACTACAAAGTAAAATCCATAATTCTCTGCTCCTACCGTATTTTGAACTTGTAAATCTATACCAAAAATCCAAAGCGGCTTAACCAGAAGATTTACGAATACTAGTAAAAATAAATTCCTGAAAAGCTTTTTAGCCATAATATCCAAATAAAGTTATACTTCCCCTGTATCTAGGACGATTATTCATTGAGGCTTAACTCACTAAGCCGAATGCACTCCATGGTCACAGAGGTATTGCAGTAGTCAACCGAAAATATATTGGGAATCTTATCCGAGGTGATTGTACCGTTTGCAATCCAAGCATCGATTGTCGAAGACATTCTTGCTCGACCATCAAGAGCAATTTCATTAATAGAGCTTGCGAATTCTGGGTTGGATAGGCACGCAACCTGATTGCCAATATCTAGAGTAAACGTATAACTCAACTTGAAAAGTCGATTAGACATTGGATTGAAGTTTTGTATTTTTTGTAGTTGATCAGCTACGACAACGTCTATATCAGGACTATTTGAATATGACCCACTAATAGGAATGAAATCATAACCGAACATACCTTCTTCAGTAATATCATTAGTAATATCTAAGTCTTCAAATAAAAGTATAACTCTCCCCTCATTATTGTAAAGTGGAATAATTTCATCAAGCGGGGTACTGATGAAAGAAGCAGCCAATGGAGTGGATATGGTATAAAGGCTCGACCCAAGTACTTCTTGAAATAAGGCAATTAAACCGAGGTCTTGACTATTGGTATTACACAAGTTATTCAGTTCAAAAATCACAAGCTCATTATGTGTAGCCAAAAACATTCTAGTTTCCTCCAAAAAAGTTCGCAGTCTTACACCTTCGCAACCGAGACCTCCACATGAGTTGCGATGATACGTCCAATATTCTCCTTGAATAAGACTAGGTCTTACATCGAAAACACGAATCCCCATCTCAAGCATTGTTCCCATCAGCTGATCTTGCGTTTGGGTATTGCATGCATTACCTGCCGTACAAGTATTCAACTCATAAAGGCCTGCATCATGTGCCCTTGGCATAGCAATGTCCCTCAAGGTAATTGACTCATTTGGATATTGTGCAATCAGATCTTGCATCCAATCTGAAGTCTGTGAAGTATTCGGATTATTGGATACTTCTTTTTCATCTTTATTGCATGCGCTCATTCCTAATATCAAGCCAATAAGAATCAGTATACTTCTGTTAATCATATTAAATATTTACGATAAAAATACAACATTATTAAGAATTGTAAGCGAATAACTTATTCAAACAACACGCATTGGCCTTTAAATCGAAGTAAGCTAAGCGCACTTGGACTTCAGCTTAATGAAAAAGCGAAAAATTAGGCTTTTTCGTTCTGCTCATAGTATTTATCAACCAGTAAATCTGAGCTGTTTGCCGCTTGAACTGCCAACTCATCACAACGTTCATTTAATGGGTGTCCTGCATGCCCTTTTATCCATTTTAAGGCAACCTTATGTTTGCGATAAACCGGTAAAAAACGTTTCCAAAGATCAGGATTTTTCTTTTTTGCAAAGTTTTTTTTCTCCCAGCCAAACAACCATTTCTTTTCTACAGCGTCAACAACATACTTACTATCAGACACAACCAGGACATTAGCGCCGCCATCCTTAATTGCTTCTAGTGCTACTATTACCGCAAGTAATTCCATGCGATTATTCGTCGTGTATTTGAAGCCTTGTGAAAGTTCCTTATAATGTTTACCTGACTGCAGGACTACGCCATAACCACCTTTACCTGGATTACCTTGGGCCGCACCATCGGTATGAATAACTATCTGCATTAATACATATCGTTTTTTCGTAAATCGTTGATTCTGATTGTTTTTAATTTTTGAGATTGCAAATCATACAAAGGCTTTAGGTCAAACACCAAGACCTCCATGATAAGTGCTTTACAATAATCATTATGAGTTTTGTGCAATAAGTAAAAATCCATATTCCCCATTTTATCCAAAACACCATCAGTGTACAATTCAAAAACATGCGGTTTTACACATCCACCGCCGTATTGCACATTAATTTCGACCTTTTTTTCCAAAATGGCAAGGTCTTTTATGACAAACATCAAGTCTTCTTTAACTAGCTCATCAATCTCCCCAATTTGAAAAGATTGCATTTTATTCCCTAAATCAATCAGTTTTATTGTTTCATCGCCCTTCACTGTTTCACTCACAGCTTTTTTAGCTTTGCAAGAACTTATAAGCAGAAAAATCAACAGGAAAATTTTAAGGAAATTTTTCATAACTCATCCAGTTTTTAATTCACTCAAATATAAGTAATTTCGTTGCTTAAATACTATGGAAAATTTCAACACATTAATCCTCTTTGGGAAAACTTACTCTGAACAAGATCTAATTGAAAAATCTCAATATTCAAGTAAAAGGGAAAACTGGGAAAATGAGTATTGGGGATTTATAGCTTCCTGGTTGAATAAAGATGATTACATTCTGGTCCAAACTTCAGGTTCCACAGGAAAGCCGAAGTCGATTCGCTTATCCAAAGAAAAAATGCTTGTTAGTGCCCAAATGACTGTCAATTTTTTCGGCTTGTTAAAAGGTGACAAGGCCTTATTATGTTTGTCACCGCGACGTATTGGAGGGATGATGATGATTGTGCGCGCATTTTATGCTCGACTTGATTTACACATCGCAGCACCTTCCGCAAACCCTTTAATGGATTGCCCAGAAAAATTTAAATTTGCTGCATTTGTACCCTACCAAGTTTCCACAATCTTAAAAGATTCTGCAGATAAAATAAAGAACATCCATCAAATTTTGATTGGAGGTGGCGAAGTTTCTATGGCTTTGGAAAAGTCTATCGAAGCGCATCGACTTAATATATATAGTAGTTTTGGCATGACTGAAACGATTAGTCATTTTGCTCTTCGGAAAATAGGGAAAGATAAAAATTACACCTGCCTTCCTGATATAAGCATTACTCAATCTTCAATAGGATGTATGATCGTACATGCGCCGCAATTACAAGATGAAGCGATTCATACGAAAGATTTAATCGAGTTAAATTCGCCAAGTTCCTTCGTCTGGCTTGGTCGATCAGATTTTGCCATTGAATCAGGCGGAACAAAGATTATACCCGAACAAATTGAACAAAAATTAAGATCTTTTATAAAAGAACGATTTTTCTTTAGCTCCATTAAGCACAAACAGCTGAACAATCAAATCATCTTGATTATTGAAGGAGAATCGTATGAATTAAACGAAAAAATATTCAGGGATTTGGATAAATATCATCGACCCAAACAAGTGTTTTTTGTTCCCCAATTTATAGATGCTGCTAATGGGAAAATCGACCGAATTTCGACAAAAAAGCTATTAAATATTTAGCAATATTATGAAGGCTGCTGTTCTTCAAATGTTTCATCATCTCCTTCGAATTCTGTAACATCAAAATCAGTTCTTTTATCAAAAATTGTGGCATGTAATTTAACCATGTCAATACGGTCTAGTCTAAATGATCGCCAATCCTCTCGTAAATGACACCAACCTACCAGATTTCTCTTTCTATTTTTATAAACCAAAGCCATCGGTTCAACCTGCCTAATAGTCTTTTCACTTTCTCTTGAAGCATATTCAATAGTGACGATTACGCGATTGTCTATCGAATTATTGATGCATGATAATAAATTGGGCGAATAGTGCATTTTTCTTCTCCCTCCATCTCGATTATTTTCATTCTTCTTCATTAGTCAAAAGTTAGTATTTAATGAAAATATAAAAAATTAGTGGAAAATCTAGCAATTAGTAGGATTAATTCAAACTTTACTGGGAAGCGATGGAGAAATAGATTAAAAGAAAGTACAATAGAATCAATCGAAAACTAATTTCTTAATGATTGTTTGCATTGAACTAGAACAGCACTTTTTATGAAATATTCTGAATGCTCCAATTTTTAAAATTTAACTATAATCTACCCAAGCTTTCTTCTAATAACTTAATTTTGGATTCAGCATCTGCAAGCTTTTGACGTTCCATAGCAACCACTTTTTCCGGAGCGTTATCGACAAAACGAGCATTGCCCAATTTCTTTTGAACCGACACTAAGAAGCCTCTAGTATATTTTAACTCTTCCTCCATTTCCAAACGTTTAGTTTCTACATCAATTACTTGATTCAATTCAATATAGAACTGCTGACCTTTGACAATAAAACTCTGTGCACCAATTACTTCTGTCTCAGAAACTAGAATTGACTCTAAGCCTCCAATCTTTTCTATTTTACTCATAAAATCTTCATATACGGATGGGTTATCAGTCAATACAAAGGCTGCTAATTTATCTGCATTCTTGATTTGAGCTTTCTTTCGAATATCCCTAATTGAGGAAATAATCTCCTTTGAGTATTCTCCTTTAGCTAAGGCGTCAACATCAATACTGCCCGATTTTGGCCAAGTGGTTAGATTAATAGATGCGCCCTCTGCCCTTGTATCCATTGCTTGCCAAATCTCTTCGGTTATGAATGGCATAAAAGGATGTAATAATTGTAAAACTTGCTCGAAATACTCCAGCGTCCTCTTCAATGTTTCTTGATCCTGAGTATCGCCATAATTAGGCTTAACATACTCTAAATAAGTACTAAAGAAGTCTTGCCAAATAAAATTATATAAACTTAATAAAGCTTCAGAAATTCTATAACTAGCTAATGAGCTATCTACGTCTTCAATAGTCTTGCTTAGCTTACTTTCAAACCATGCGAATGTACTTGCATTATCATTTTGCTTATCAACAGCATTTTCCTCCCACATCTTAACCAGTCCGAATGCATTCCAAATCTTATTTGAAAACTTCTTGCCTTGGTCACATAATTTTTCATCGAACAACAAGTCATTTCCTGCTGCACTTACACTCATCATTCCAAAACGTACGCCATCTGCTCCGTACTCGTCCATCAACTTTAGCGGATCTGGTGAATTCCCTAACGACTTTGACATTTTCCTTCGCTGGCTATCTCTAACCATACCTGTGAAATATACATCTTCAAATGGCTTTTGCTTTTCAATTGGTCTCGCAGAACCATCAGGCAAAGCAAATTTTGGAGTGAATTCATAGCCCCCAAAAACCATCCTTGCTACCCAAAAGAAGATAATATCCCAACCAGTAACCAATACATTTGTCGGATAATAGTAATTAAATTCTGTTTTGTCTTCACCAAACCCATCAAACACCGAAATAGGCCATAACATAGAAGAAAACCAGGTATCTAACACATCATCCTCCTGTTTTAAATCCGTTAATTCTAGTTGTGGATTATTAAACTTAATTCTTGCTTTATCCAGTGCAGACTGAGCATCTTTGGCTACAACAAACTCCTCCCCAAAATACCATACAGGGATTTGATGTCCCCACCATAATTGTCGAGAAATAGGCCAGTCTCTGATATTTTCTAGCCAATGTTTATATACATTCTTAAACTTGGCGGGCATTATTTTAATGTCATCGTTCATCACATGCGCTAATGCAGGTTTCACGATCTGCTCCATTTTAACAAACCATTGCAAGCTTAATCTTGGTTCTACGACAGTATCCGCATTTCTCTCTGAATATCCAACATTATTAGTCATTTGTTCAGTCTTAATCAAGTGCTTAGTCTCTTCAAGCAACTTGGCGACTTTTTTACGGACTATAAATCGATCTTCTCCAACAAAGACTTTGCCGGCTTCACTAATCGTGCCATCTGCATTAAACACATCAATAGTCTCTAAAGAATGTCGTTGTCCAATTTCGTAATCATTCGTATCATGGGCTGGAGTTACTTTTAACATACCTGTCCCAAAATCCATATCAATATACTCATCACAGATAATTGGGATTTCCCGATTAACCATAGGTACGACAACCTTCTTTCCATGCAGATGCTCGAATCTTTTATCATCAGGATGGACACAGATAGCTGTATCACCCATTATGGTTTCAGGACGGGTTGTCGCAATTGTTACGAACTCATCACTATCAACAAGATTATACTTGACATAGTAAAGATTCGATTGAACATCCTTTCTAATTACTTCTTCATTGCTGAGAGTTGTTTGCGCTTTAGGATCCCAATTTACAATTTTCCAATCTCGATAGATGTATCCTTTCTCGTACCAAATATTGAAAATTTCGGTAACCGCCACATTTAAAGAAGGTTCCATGGTAAATCGCTCCCTCTCCCAATCGCAAGATGCGCCCATCTTTTTCAATTGATCGATAATAATACCCCCATATTTATCCTTCCATTCAAAACAATGTTTCAGAAATTCCTCTCTTCCAATATCTCCTTTACTAATACCCTCCTCTCTCAGTTTATTTACAACTTTAGACTCAGTGGCAATAGCTGCATGATCCGTACCGGGAACCCAGCACGCATTTTTACCTAACATTCGGGCTCTGCGGATTAGAATGTCTTGAATGGTATTATTTAAAATATGCCCCATATGGAGTATGCCTGTGACATTGGGCGGTGGAATCACAATCGTATAGGGTTCTCTATCATCTGGGACCGAACGAAAGATTTGATTATCCATCCAATATTGATACCATTTTCCTTCGATTTCAGAAGGGTTATATACTTTTTTACTCATGGAGAATTAATTAATAGACAAAGGTAATTAAATTGCTTTGGCTTAGAAATCATTAAATGACTTTTGTTCGGGATTACTTATATTAATAAAGCCATTTGTTGAGTCACAAATGGCATTATTGTTCATAAAATTAAATTTCCTTAATTCATTTACATTCAATTGATTTATCGAAGAATGGTAACCGAGCCGCTATAAGATTTTTCTTCTCCGCTAAACATAGTCGCAACGACTTGGTATATGTATGCACCCATTGGAACAGGTTCCCCTTTAAATGTTCCATCCCATGCATTTCTTGGATTTGAACAATCCAAAATTTTTGGATTACTTGGTCCGTTGGTTTGATTTGGGTTTTCAAAGACCATCTCTCCCCATCTGTTAAATATTTTGACATTCAAATTTGAAGCACCTGCAACATTTAACTCAAAATAATCATTAAGACAGTCGATTTTGAAGTCATCTGAATATGGCGAAAAAGCCGTAGGAAAGAATACAGGAAAATCGGTTCGAACCTTAATGTCTAAAGTATCGAATGCGGAACATCCTACTCCATTTACTAACTCAATAACCTCGACCACTAACTGCGCATTTTGCGTAAATGATGTATTTGGATTCTCGCATAGACTATCGATAGCACATCCGCTTAGGTCCAAATCGGTAGCTGGATACCATACGTATTCTATCACCTGTGAACTTGGTGTTTCATTAAGTAATTCTGCATGCAACTGAATGGGCTCTCCACTTACAACTGTAAGCTCTTCTAATACATTAAAATCACTTAAACTTGATCCAAACAACAATACATCTAATGTCGTAGATGGACTAATAGTAAACTGCGTATTTGCAAAACAACCTTGATTATCTTCTACAACAATAAAATAGTTACCAGGGCTTAAATTATTAAATGCACTATCTATCTGATAATTACCATTTAACTCATAACTGAATGGCGCATAGCCACCAGAGACTTCTATATAAGCATAGCCATCGTTTCCACTTAAACAACTGGTATTCCCCGGTAAAACGGAGACTTCCATCGTATCTGGATTCTGTATGAAAACGGAATCCTCTATAATACAGCCGCTGTTGTCTGTAACATTTACGCTATACCATTGATCACCGAACAATTGGGTAGCAACAATGCCAAATTGATTAGGTGTAGTATTCCATAAATAACTGAATGGAGCTACTCCTCCATTGACACCAACTGAAGCTAGTCCTGTCTGTTCACCCTGGCAAGCCGGTTGTGTCGGAGCAATTCCAATTTGTAATTCACTTGGTTGACGAACTTGAAAAGCCCTTGTTGCTATGCATCCATTATCATCAGTAACAGTGATGGTGTATATCCCTGCAAGCAAATCCGAAACCGTAAGTGTAGTATCTCCTATTGGTGACCAAGTAACTGAATATGGAGGCGTTCCCCCAATAATGTCAGTTTCAATTCGCCCATCATTATCGCCGAAACAAGCGACATCAAATAGTTTTATTAAATTTATTGTTACTGGTGAACCAGGACCATTAATTGAATCAGAAACATAAGTAGAGCATCCGTTTGCATCCGTTATCGTCGCACTTATAGCTCCTGGGTTCAAGCCAACTATAGTTTGTGCAGTATCATTCGTATGCCACAAATACTCATAAGAAGGTGTTCCACCTGATGCATTAAC
This sequence comes from Chitinophagales bacterium, assembly GCA_037624485.1. Lineage (GTDB taxonomy): Bacteria > Bacteroidota > Bacteroidia > Chitinophagales > UBA8649 > JAFMKE01. Next base: position 197,445 of record JASJJC010000016.1, on the reverse strand, counting down.
CACAGCTTCACCTGTATTTAAACCATTGCATAATACATCTGTTGTCGTAATACTTGCAGACAAATCAAAGGATGGCGCGTTGACTGTGAAGGTATCGGATGCCGTACATCCTTTTTGATCAGTGACATCCAAGTAATAAGTTCCTCCCTCAAGATTGGATATGTCTTCATTGGATGAAGAAAATCCAAGATTCGTACTCGTCCAAGAATAGGCATACAATGGAGTGCCACCGTTAACATTCACTCCAATAGCACCTTGATTAGCTCCAAAGCAGAGCACCTCATTAATCGCTTCCAAGCCAATAACTAACTCAGCCGGTTCAACAATCGCTATTGGCGTAACTGGATAGATATCTGCACATAAACTATCATCTTGGATAGTCAGCAAATAATTGCCCGCAGGTAAATTTACAAAGGTACCTGTTGAATTCGTATTACTATTTAAGACGTAAGATAGTCCTCCATTGAACGAAGTAGCGTTTACTGTTATTGAAGCGGTAGAATCACCATAGCAATCCAATTGATTGACTAGCACGGTTTGGAAGGTAGGAGGATTTAATTCATCTACATCCAAGGAATCAATCATTGTATTTTCGCAACCTAGATTATCTGCAGCTACTACCGTATAGAGCCCTTCCAAACTATGATTTCCAAAAGTTAATGAACTTCCTGTGCCAATTTGAGCGGCTCCAATAGGAACCGAATAATTCCAAAACAATTGATAGTTAATTCCATTATCTGAATTACTCAAATCGATATTCACCCCTTGAGAACCCGCACAAAAGCTGCCGCCTCCCTGTACATTGAATGCCGTAGGCCCATTTAACAATTGCACATTAACGGTATCTGTTAAATAGCGCGAGCAACCTGAAGCATTAGAGGTCGCTAAGACGGTATAAGCTCCACTTAAGGACTGACTACCAAAAGAAACTCCAAAGCCTGTTCCGGGAATAGGAACACCTAGAGGGATGGTATCATTCAGGATTAATTGATAATTAATACCTATTTCGCTATTATCCAATACTAATGAAGTCTCAGTAATACTCCCTGAACTACAAATAAATGGATCCCCCAATACATCTTGGTCATTAGGGTTTGGATGAATAAAAACATTGACATTGCCCTGCATATTACTGATACAATTGGAAGAACTCTGAGCAATTATAGCATAATTGCCAGGCAATGGTTGAGCAGCGAAACTAATTGGGGCTCCTGTTCCAAAAACGCTCTCTATAGGCTGCCCATTTACCACCAAAGTATAACTTACTCCATTCTGAGATCCAGATAAAGTCACAAGTGCTCCGGAGGATCCTTGACAATAGCCACCACCACCTTGAACTTGATAAATTATAGGCTCGTCAATAATACGAATGGTATCATAAACGGGTATAGACCATCCACAACAAATTTCACGAACTTTATAACGAACAGTATATAAACCTGAGGACAATCCATTTAAATTGAAGGTTGGTGCTGATATAGTTGAAGGAGACAAGGAAGGATTATCGACGTCTGTACCTTGATAAATTCTCCAATCATATTCAACTTCTGTCCCCCATGACGTTGCACTTAAATTTATCGAAGTGTTTATACAAGTCATATTTGCCGGAGATACCGTCAAAGATGGCAAGGCTCTTTGAACATCTGCAATTCTTAAGTAGCTGTTAAATGTTGCTCCACCGATTTGAAGATTGACAACTTGACCTGGAGTTGTGCTGTACACCAACACATCATTATCTCCATTTGAGAAAGATGAGGTAACTAATGGCGCTGGACTATCACTTAAATCATTGACATAAGGTAAAGGAATATTCCAACTATTCGGCCCATCTTTACTCAAGCTGATTTCACTATAAATACAAGCTTTCGCATTATTATAATTAATAGACACAATTGGAGAATTTGGAATCGAAGTACTTGGATTTGAGCTTACTCCGTCAACTACAAGATGAGCGTTCACACCATTGGCACCGTCTCTACCTCGACCTCCATTACCTCCTGCTCCACCTTGACCACCACTGCCAGAGCATTTACTACCATTCACACATCCGTTACAATTACCTCCTGACCCATTACCACCATTTAATCCTGAACTTCCATTAGCTCCATTACCTCCCGAAACTTGATTAAGGGGTGTATTTAAAAGAATATTCGAAAAATTTACTCCGATGTTGGAGTTATCTGTATAGATAGCAAATGACCCACCTGAGCCATAGCCACCAGTTCCGCCTCTACCGCCAGGTCCGCCGTTGCCGCCTGTACCTCCATTAAAGCCATCACAACTTACACACCCTACTCTTCCTCCTCTAGAACCATTACCACCGGCACCTTGGCCACCACCCCCGCCATCTTGGCCAATACCGGCTTGACCCCCTGGCACATAATATGTAGCATTAGGAATACCTGCAGTCGGCCTATCATTGACTTGCCATGATCGACCATTTAATCCACTATTACCATTATTTCCTGAGTTACCACTGCAACCATTACTGCTAAAAGGACATCCACCACCACTTCCTCCACAATTATCCGTTCCAACACCACTAAAACCACCTGAACCAGTTGAGCCGGCTGGGTTAACATATGGTGGATGAATCGAAGCATTAAACGCTGCATTATCGCCACCGTCTCCTGATGCTCCTCCTCCAGGATTACCATTCCCATTAGCACCTGAACCTCCAGATCCAAGACCACTCCCACCCAAAGAACCGCCACCATTGGAAGGTGTGGTTCCACTTGAACCAGCACTGGCATTACCAGAATTTACTTCACAACGAATTACGTTATAATTTTCGCAACCATTAATTAGTAATATCGCATAATTTGACCTTCCTCGATTATCTGGCGTAAGACCAAATACGGCTGTGCTTGTAATTGTTAGGTCTTGGAGTGTAAATCCATCATCATTATTGCCAAGTATTCCTACTCGATGCTCAATGCTCGAGCTTCCTGTTGCAAGACTATTTTGAAATCCTGATAATACCAAATCTGTATTTTGAGATGATGTTTTAGTCCAAATTCCTGCTTGAAACTGATATCCACCCTCAATAACCAAATCGTTTTCTAATTGTATAATGCTGGTCTCATTATAAACACCGCCAGCCATTCGAATATATTTCCTGCCTGCCAATTGCGAAATTGCGTAGGAAAGTGTTTGATAAGGATTATTTGGTCCGCCAGCAAACAAATCATCAACTCCTGTTGTCGCAACATAGGCAAAATCACAATTAGGACTTCCCACGTCAACTACACAAGTTGAGTTTGCATCCGATTGACCACAAGCATCTTCATAAGTTAGGGTTATGATATAATTACCTGCTGTAATTGGAGCTGTCCAATTTGTAGCAGCAGCAGAACTTTGAGAAAAACTACCACCTGAAGCCGTCCAAGCGTAGGTGACACCATTGGCTGCGCCAACAGCAGGAGGCAATAAGGCACTTAAAGGATGAGTTGAGCCTGGCAAAACAATTGACCCACAAATTCCTGATTGAATATCTGGTGGTAAATCACCAGGCACGCCATAAGGGTTGTATGAAACTCTGATACAATTTGATGCAACTGTATTACTTATAAAATTTGAAGAGCAATTTGCAGTTATTAAAACTCGATACAAACGAGTACCAGGAGATTGAGGTGGAGTGAAGTTTGAAGAATTTGCCCCCCCTACATTGGTCCATGAACTTGCAAGTACGGAAGCACAATCTGTAAAAGTTGAAACTTGCCATTGATAGTTGGCGCCACTCGGCCAGCCATTAGCATCTAAGGTAGTGCTAGCTGTCAAATTAAGCGCTGTACCTAAACATAAATTATTGTCACTTGGACTAGGCTGTATAGCAATTACGGGTGATTCGTTAAAAGACCATCGAAAGCGATAGGTGAAACGGTAATCTCCACACCAAGAAGAAACTCCTGAATGCCAAGTGCATGGAGAAAACGTCCTAAAATTGACTGATGCTACATTGCTAGAATTACATCTTCTGCTATCCCCATAGACACTTGGGAAGCAGTTAAAAAAGTTGTAAGAATTAAAATTAAAGACATCATTATTGCAATTATCTTCCCACGCATCTAATGCAAGAGAAAAACTATTCGCACCGGAATTAATCCTATTTGCCAAGGTGTAACTGACATTAGTAAAAACCGTTGAATTTCCCGGCACATGAATTCCTACATTAGATAATGCAGGGCTTACATTATCTTGAAGATCAATAATCCAAGTAGGATCGGGTGACCCACAAGCGTTACAATCCCCGTAATTGGTTCTCTCAACAGCAATAATTTCAACCTCATAATTCACTAACTGTGCAAATAATGAAACATAAAAAATGCTAAATACAAATAGTATGTATAATTTTTTCATATAGAAAGCTTAAGGTATATAGGTTAGTTAATTCTAGAGAAAGTGTAACTCTCAAAAAATGTTTGATTTCTCCTCGAAATAATCATCGTTTTTTTAGTGACTTTAATTTTAAACTCACTTTCACCTGATTTACTTATTGTTTCTTCTTGACCATCTTTTAAAATAATGACAGTATTGGAATTATTTAAAATCAAATTTGATCCTCTAAGTTCATAGCTATAATTAATTAAATCGCCACCTATCACAACCGGGAATCTTTGGTCTTGGATAGCTAATATTTCGCTCCGATTTAAATAATATCCAAAAAATGATTCTTCTTTGGCGAAAGACAAATCTGAATCATTAAATTCTCTTAACTCAATGGCATCTAGTATCCAATTTCCTTCGAGCTTGTTATCTTGGGAAAACCCAATCATAACGCTACATATGATAATTAAGAATACTAAGGGAAGTTTTAATTTCATGTTGTGAGTTTTACTTTAAATCTAATATAGTATTTATTTGATTTGTTTAATAGAGAATAATTATTCGACTTTAAAAAATATACTCTCCGATTTAGAATATTTCTATTGAAACTGGCATACGTGCTTGAACTTTGCCATTCATATTATATAGCTCATGAATATCTTGCACAAAAGGCGCCAATGGGCCTAAGTTCTCATGCATAACTTGTTGTTTTGCAGACATTCCCATTTCTTCAAAAATTTGTTCAAATGGAGATTGAACCTCAGGGTATTCCTTTAATCTATAATCCTCCAGTTCAGCCAACTCAGCTGCATAAGCTATGGCATCATCCAAGCTTCCAATTTCATCTACCAAGCCTCTTTCTAAAGCTTGCTCGCCTGTCCAAACCCTTCCACTAGCCACAGCCAATACATCTTCCAAAGGTAAACCTCTGCCTTCAGCTACCCTTGAAGTAAATGTTTCATAAATTTTATTGACATTCTTCTGAATTACGGTCGCCTCGTAATCGGTAAATTTTTCGGTTATCCCATTAGAAGTTGCGTGATCATTTAAAACTACATCATCAAAAGTAATTCCCAATTTATTATTGAGCATTTTCTCTAAATTTGGAACCAAACCAAAGACACCTATTGAACCTGTAATTGTATTTTCTTCAGCAAATATTTTCGCTGCATTACAAGAAATATAATACCCGCCTGAAGCTGCTAATTCGCCCATTGAAACAACCACTGGTTTAACGGCTTTAGCCAACTCCAATTCTCTCCAAATGACTTCAGAGGCCAATGCAGATCCACCTGGCGAATTTACCCGAAGGACAATGGCTTCGATATTCTCGTCTGTTCTAATTGCTCTAATTTGTTTGGCAAATTTTTCACCTCCAATACTCCCTTCATCTCCCTTGCCGTCAACGATACTCCCTTCAGCATATACAACCGCAATTTGATGACTTGATTTATTGACAGATGCAGTTGCAATTGCATAATCATTTAAACTTATCGATTCGATATCATCATTTGGGCTTATTCCTAAATTTTCTTTAAGCTCTACTAAAACTTCATCGAAATAGCGCGTGCCATCTATAATGTTTAATTTTGCCGCATCTTTAGGGTCAAGCGCCAATAAAGAATCTAAGATTGAGTCAAAATCTTCTGGAGCAATATTTCGCTCATTAGCGATGTTGTTCACAAAATCCTCTTTAATCCCTTGCAGCAAATAAGTCATCTGTTCACGATTAGCCTCACTCATGCCTTCTTGAATAAATGGTTCTACTGCACTTTTATAATCTCCTACTTTAAAGACTTGTACTTCCGCATCAAGCTTTTCTTCGAGTAGTTTTTTATAAAAGGTCAGACGCGCACCTATTCCGCGCAATTCAATATATCCCTCAGGATTAGCGTATAATCGACCTGCAACAGATGCTAGATAGTAGGATTTTTGGTCAATCATTTCCCCGTAGGCGATAATAAACTTTCCGCTTGTTTTAAATTCATTCAAAGCTTGTCTCAATACATCTAGACTAGCATATGCATTTGGTGTAAAAGAAAGATCCATATAGATTCCTTTTATCTTATCATTACTTTGAGCGTGCTCAATCGCTTCTAACATACTTTGAAGTCCTGCTTTTTCTTGAGATATGTTTTCCAAATTATTCAAATCAAATGGCGAATAGCCATCTCTTTCTTGAATGTCATAGTCTAGTTTTAAAACCAATAATGAGTTGTCTGCAATAGTCTTTGCCCCGCGAGAAGAACCACCATCATCGCCCAGCGAGCCAGCGACTACACCGATAAAAATGATTAGCATAAGAAAACTGATGACTTGAAAAATTGTTAGGCCGACTATTGTTGCCAAAACTTGCTTAAAAAAATTCATTATTGCTTATGTTTACATGAGAAAACAAAAGTACAAATTAATTCATTTAAATGATCGCCATACTTCTGCTTGGAGGGAATTTAGGAAACAGAGACGCTAACTTGCGTTTTGCTTTGTTTCAGCTAAAAAAAATTGTAGGAAAAGTCTTACAAATGAGCAAAGTATATGAAAGTGGTGCTTGGGGCAAAGTTGCAGACAAACCTTTCCTCAACCAGGTAATTGAAATTAAAACCAGCTTATCACCTCAAGAATTGCTCGAGGCGGTATTACTCATTGAAGAAATGGCAGGAAGAAAAAGAACATTAAAATGGAGTAATCGAACCCTAGACATCGACATTCTTTATCTTGAAGATAAAATAATTAATGAGCCTAGCTTAAAGGTTCCTCATCCTGAGCTCCAAAATAGAGCATTTACTCTTGTACCTTTAGCTGAAATTCAAGCAAATTTCGTTCATCCAATACTTAAAAAAACTACTAAGGAAATGATGATTAACTGCGCTGATAATGAGTGCCCAAAAGAATACAAAAAAAAAGGTGTATAATTTTATAACCATAGAAGGATGTATTGGGGCGGGTAAAACTACCTTGAATAAAATGCTAAGTACACATTACTCCTGTAAAGGGATATTTGAAAATTTCGAAGACAACCCATATCTCCAAAATTTTTATTCGGACCCAGAAAAGCATGCCTTCTCCCTTGAGTTATTCTTCATGGCGGAACGCTATCAGCAACAAAAACAATTGTTGGAAGAAATGAATTTGTTTGGAGAAAAAGTTATTACGGATTATGCATTTTTTAAATCATTAGTTTTTGCCAACATCACATTGAAAGAAGATGAATTACAGCTTTTTAAAATGCTCTTTCATATTATTAACCCCAATATTAAATCACCCGAGATAATATTATACTTACATAAACCGATTGACCTTCTCATTCGAAACATAAAAAAACGTGGAAGAAGCTATGAAGCTGACATCAGCCCTGATTATCTCGAAAAACTAAATTCGACCTATTTAGATTTTTTCAAGCAACAGGACAAGTCGAAAGTACTTATTGTAGACACTTCACAACTCGATTTTGTTGAAAGTGAAAACGACTTCAAAGAACTTTTGAGTATACTCGATAAGGAATACGATAAAAAAATAACGTATTTGTAAATATTTTAAGAAAATAATAAAGGCTCTCTTTCAAACCAATATTACGAGATAAGCTATTCTTTTTTATCTTTATCACTAAATGAAGAAATATTTATCCCTTCTCTTTGGAGTTCTTGGTTTTTCCGCCTTAGCTCAAAATCCTTGTAGCTCTGGCAGATACTATTCTGAGGTTTTCCCCAACACCCAAAGCACCTCAGGTATCAAGTTTGGCGAAGCTGACCCTTATGGATTATTTAGTACCCAAGATTTATATTTAGATATCATTGAGCCGGTTGGAGATACCTTAAGTAAACGTCCATTGATCTTGCATCAGTTTGGTGGTGGTTTTTTAATTGGTTGGCGAACAGAACCTGTAATACCTCAAATGGCAGCAATGTATGCTAAGCGAGGATTTGTATTTGCCACTATTGATTATAGACTAGGATTCAACCCTTTAAGTGGGCAAAGCGCTGAAAGAGCCGTTTACCGTGCCACTCAAGATTTACGTGCTTCACTAAGATTCCTTGTGGATAATGCCGATCTGTATGGGATTGATACTTCTGCAATTTTCATAACCGGAACCAGTGCTGGGTGTCTAGCCTCATTCGTTTCTGCTTTTATGAATGAAAGTGACCGCGCGGATATCCCTTCAACCTACGGCTATACTTTGGAGCCCGCAGATTTGGGTTGTATAGATTGTTCAGGCAACAATAATTTCAATAATCAGGAAGTCCGAGTCCACGGAATCATTAACAACTGGGGGGCTATGCTCGACACTTCATATATCGATATTGCTTCAGATCCTGCAGATAACGTGCCTGTTATATCATTTCATGGCACCAATGACATTATCGTCCCTTATGCACAAGGCAGTCCTTTTTCATTGCCTATTTTTCCAAGCGTTCAAGGCAGCTTACTAATCCATCAGCGATTGGATAATCAAGGGATAAAGAATCGTTTATTCCCATTACAAGGATTAGGTCACGAGCCGCAACTCCTTCAATTGCAAACATGGGTAACGGATACTATTATTAGACAAGGAAGTAAATTTCTTTATGAAATTATGTACGGTGACTCCATTCAAATAACAGGAGATAATACGGTATGCCTCAATGATACGCTTAACTATTTCTTACCACCTATGGAAGGAAGCCAATATTGTTGGGATTTTTCTGGTGGAACAATGGTTCAGCTGGATTCCAATTATATTAGCATTGTTTGGAACACATTGGGCAGCCACGTGCTTCGCGGGTATGAGTTAGACAAAAGAGAAATTTCCAAAGAGGCTACATTGTCTGTTCAAGTCAATACCCCTCCCATTCCTTTTATAGAATTCTTTAGTCTTGATGGATTATTCACATTTTCATCCACCAGCGCAGCCAATACCTTCTCCTGGAATTTTGGCAATGGGAATCAAGGAATTGGCAATCCAATTACCGAGCAGTATACTGATACAGGTTTATTTTTACTTAGTTTGATGATTGAGGATGATTTTTGCTCAAACTCTAAAGACAGCTTGATAGCATCTACATTATGTCCTGTGGCAGAAATTCAAGTCATTCAAAATGATAGTAGTTTGTTATTTTTAAATACTTCAGATTTTGGTGATTCCAATACCTGGATACTCGAAGATGGAAGCTTAGCATATGGCGACACCCTATCCCTGTCTTTCAGTCAAGAAGGCAGCTACAGCATTGGCTTAATTTCAGCAAACAACTACTGCAGCGATACACTCACCCAAATAGTACCCATCAACTTTTGCAGTTTAGCAGATTATTCCTCCCAAAGTAATCAGTTATCTGTGGACTTTACAGAACAAGCATTTAATGCATTCTTCTACGCTTGGGATTTTGGTGATGGGAATAGTTCAGCACTCCCAAACCCAACGCATACGTATAGCCAACCGGGTATTTATGCCGTCAGATTAATTACGACAACGGCATCATCTTGTGCAGACACCATCATTAAGCAAGTCCATGTAGATTTAAATTCGTCGATTTCAACAATCGCGCTCGATAATGTACAAATAGTTCCAAACCCTGCTAAAAATGAAGTCTCGATTAATGGAATAAACTTGGAGTATGGGCTTGAATTTGAGTTATTTTCTATTGATGGTAAACCAATAATAAAAACTAAAATCTACAATCCCTATGTCATATTGCCTCAAATGGCAGATGGTGTCTATTTAATAAAGCTGGGTAGTCAATCTCAAATTGATATCAGTAAAATCATAATCAAGCACTAGCGAAACCCTCAATATGAAACCTGAAGAGGAATACAAAAATGCATTAAGCGATGCTCAATACAAGGTATTAAGAGAAAAAGCGACAGAAGCACCCTTTTCTGGAAAATACAACCTGCATTTTGAAAAAGGCAATTATCAGTGCGGAGCTTGCGGAATATCCCTTTTCAGTTCTGAAGGAAAATATGACGCGGGCTGCGGTTGGCCAAGTTTTCATAGTCCAATTGACAATGACAAAATCAAGACTCAGAAAGATTTGAGCAATAATAAAGAACGAACTGAAATATTATGTAAAAATTGTGAAAGCCACTTGGGGCATGTATTCAATGACGGGCCCACAGGCTCGAGGTATTGTGTAAATTCTTTAAGTTTAGCTTTTAAAAAAAAGCCTTAGTCCAGTTCCCTCACAATAAAGAAACCATCACTCCCCTTCTTTTGATACAAAGGCATAAGAATCAAACCATCTGAAGGAGCTAATATCTTTCCGTTTCTATCGTCAGCCAAATGTTCTCCTTTTTTTACTTCTTGAAAATTGATGTAACCAGGATTCATCATGAACTCGTCTTCCTCTGTAATCTTATGAAGATGAACAACTTCGACATTTTGTGGTAAATGATTGAAATCCTGAGTCATTTTATCAAGGATATACTGATAGGGTTCCAAATCCCTCTCATTTAAACAAGATGTTTTTGTGAAAATAGATACTAAACCTGCCTTCATGCGATCGACGGCCTCAATTTCTGTATGTTGACCAGCCTCATAAGCGACTGCTGGCAAACCTAATTCATCAAAATATTCTAAGGTTGTTCCTTTAATTTTTCCGACCATTCCATTAATCAGTGGTACCGGAATATCAAGAGCCAATTCCTTGCTTCTAGGATGAGAATTGGTAATACAAAAACAACCTCCAATGGCAGAAGTGGTATGCAAGTCTATGAGCATTAACTCTTTGCCCTTATCATAAACTACATCTAGGATTAACTCTAATATATGCTTTTGTTCAATATCTTCCGAAGTGTTAAGCATACCATAGGGTAAGGCGGCCAGCTTGCGAATTTTTGAAAGATACCATTGCCTATTCAAATCCTTATGGATGTATCGTATGTCTTGTTTTAGTGCTGCCAAGTTGCAAGCAATTCCTATGATTGTGCCATCAAAATCAACTTGTTTCTCTTCAAACTCCCTAAACAACTCCTCGAGAGCCTGGATGCCGAGTTTTTCATTACCATGAACCCCTGCAAAAATCAAAAAGGTCTTTGCCGCTCCATACTTCCCATATCTCCCTATCAATCTCTCCATTCGGCTGCAAAAATACATTTTTATTAAAAGAAGTACTAATGTCCGGTAGAAAGCCCTTTAGATTTTAAGTCAGCATGAGATGCATTAGAAGATTCTTATCGTTTGATATGTTCAGCAAAAAAAGTCAACACATTCAATAAAAAAACTTAGATGAAAGATTACAAGCTCTTGAAAAAGAAGAAAATTTAATACTGTTCATTTTCATTAGGAAAGTCTACTGAACGGACATCTTGGATGTATGATTCAACAGCCCCTTTGATATCGTTATAAAGATTGGCATAGCGACGCAAGAATCTCGGGCTAAATTCCGAGGTGATTCCTAACATATCGTGCAAGACTAATACTTGTCCATCGACATCATGGCCTGCACCGATTCCAATAACCGGAATTGAAATTGATTCAGCTACTTGCTTAGCCAATTTAGAAGGTATTTTTTCAAGCACTACAGCAAAACAGCCGATTTCTTCAAGCATTTTAGCATCCTCTACTAATTTGGCAGCTTCCTCTTCTTCTTTGGCACGAACCGTATAGGTTCCAAATTTATAAATACTTTGTGGAGTAAGACCTAAATGCCCCATTACCGGTATTCCTGCCGTAAGTATTCGAGTTACCGATTCTCTAATTTCTGCTCCACCCTCTAACTTCACAGCATGAGCACCTGTCTCCTTCATAATTCTTATACTTGCATCTAATGCCGCTCTACTGTTCCCTTGATATGACCCAAAAGGTAGATCTACGACAACTAGACATCTATCAATAGCTCGAACAACAGAAGATCCGTGATAGATCATTTGATCCAAAGTAATTGGCAAGGTCGTTTCATGTCCTGCCATAACATTACTGGCACTATCTCCTACTAGAATAATATCAATTCCTGCCGCATCAACAATTTTAGCTAAGGAAAAATCATAGCTTGTCAACATAGAAATTTTCTCATTATCATTCTTCATAGCTTGCAAGGTATGCGTAGTTACTCTTTTCACGTTCTTATGTACTGACATGGGAAATGTTTTAGTGGTTTATCTATCTAAGGCAAATATAGCGTTTCCTTTTTGTCAAAACAATATGCCTAAATGACACTTTTTCTCTTAATTTCCACATGATGTATGACAAAATTTCACGCAATACGCTCAATACAGCCATTGGAACAGATATTGAAAAGAGTTTTATGTAAAAAATAATTAAACAACCAAAAAATAAATATCAATGGGTAAAATTATAGGAATTGACTTAGGTACCACTAACTCGTGCGTAGCGGTTATGGAAGGTAGCGACCCAGTAGTAATTCAGAATGATGAAGGAAGAAGAACTACACCGTCGGTAGTAGCTTTCATGGATAACGGTGAGCGTAAGATTGGTGATCCTGCAAAAAGACAAGCAGTAACAAATCCAACAAGAACTGTAGCATCTGTAAAAAGATTTATGGGCAAACGCTTTAGCGAAAGTGTTTCAACAGACAGAGTAGCATATAAAGTTGCTAAAGGAGATAATGATACGGTACGTGTAAAGATTGACGATAGATTGTATACACCTCAAGAAATTTCGGCAATGATTCTTCAAAAAATGAAGAAAACAGCTGAGGATTATTTGGGTTCTGACATAACGGAAGCAGTTATTACTGTCCCTGCATACTTTAATGATTCTGAGCGTCAAGCAACAAAGGAAGCTGGAGAGATTGCAGGTTTAACGGTAAGAAGAATTATTAACGAACCAACAGCTGCGGCATTAGCTTATGGCTTGGATAAGAAAAACCAAGATTTAAAAATTGCTGTTTACGATTTAGGTGGAGGAACTTTTGATGTTTCTATTCTTGAATTAGGTGATGGTGTTTTTGAAGTGAAATCTACAAATGGAGATGTAAATCTGGGTGGTGATGATTTTGACAATATGATTATCGACTGGTTAGCAGATGAATTCAAAAAAGAAGAAAACGTAGACTTGAAGAAAGACCCTATGGCACTTCAACGTTTGAAAGAATCAGCTGAGAAGGCAAAAATTGAATTGTCAAGTTCTTCTGAAACAGAAATTAATTTGCCATATGTTACGGCTATTGATGGTGTTCCTAAGCACTTAGTGAAAAAATTAACTCGCGCTAAGTTTGAGCAACTAAGTGATAAGCTAGTATCAAGAACTTTAAAGCCAATGGAAGCTGCATTGAAAGATGCCGGATACGCAAAAGATGATATTGATGAAGTAATCTTAGTTGGTGGTTCAACAAGAATCCCTAAAATTCAAGAGACTGTAGAAAAGTTCTTCGGCAAAAAACCTTCTAAAGGAGTAAATCCGGATGAGGTTGTTGCCTTAGGAGCAGCTATACAAGGTGGTATCTTGAGTGGAGATGTTACTGACGATATCGTTTTAGTAGACGTAACTCCTCTTTCTCTGGGATTAGAAACTATGGGCGGAGTAACAACTAAGTTAATCGAATCCAATGCAACAATTCCAACTAAAAAATCACAAGTTTTTACGACTGCTGTTGACAATCAGCCAACAGTTGAGATTCACGTTCTTCAGGGTGAACGTTCAATGGCGAAAGATAACCGGACAATTGGCCGTTTTCACTTAGGTGATATCCCCCCAGCGATGAGAGGAATTCCTCAGATTGAAGTTACTTTTGATATTGATAGCAATGGTATCTTAAGCGTAAGCGCAAAGGATAAAGGAACTGGTAAAGAGCAAAGTATCCGAATCGAAGCATCTACAGGTTTAAGCCAAGAAGAAATCGATAAGATGAAAGCTGAAGCTAAAGCTAATGAAGATGCAGATAAATCAGCTAAAGAGGAAATTGAAAAAATGAATCAAGCAGATAGCTTAATTTTTCAAACGGAGAAGCAAATCAAAGAGTATGGTGATAAAATCCCTGCTGACAAAAAAGCACCAATTGAAGAAGCTTTAGCTGAATTGAAAGCCGCACATGAAGCGAAGGATATCGCCGCTATTGACACTTCCATGGAAAAATTGAATACAGTATTCCAAGCAGCTAGTCAAGATATCTACGCAGCACAGCAAGCAGAAGGTGGCGCCGAAGGCGCAGCTCCAGGTGGTGAAGCTCCGGAAGGTGCTGAAACTTCAGGAGAAGGTGCTGATGATGCTGAAGATGTTGAATTCGAGGAAGTTGAAGAAGAAAAAGAGTAATTCTTACAGATTGATAAATAGTCAGATATAAGAATAAGACTATTAGACAAAAACCCCTTCGCTAGCTGCGAAGGGGTTTTTTGTTTATATGTTGACTAGCACTAAAATAGCGTAAGAAAGCTTTTGGTAGATTAGATAGATCTAGAGGGTCTCAAAGACTTGCTAAGTCTTTACGAGTGCATTTCATAAAGGATTGTAACTATGCGACCAGGGTAGTGTTTTGATGCCAGAGATAATAATTGTGTTTTTTCTTTCACCCTTAGATTAAATGGAGGAAGCAACAAATTTAGTCCACTTTGTTTTTTCAGTCTTGTTCCCTGTCCAGAAATAATCTCTTTGTTTGCTTCGAAATCTCCCTCTGGCAGATGTTCTGTTAGTATGATATATTTGTATTCCTTTAACTTTCCCACCACCCCAAGGACTTCAGTATTTGAAAGATGTTGCAACACCTGTCTTATAATAGCCACATCCCCTTTAGGCAATTTATCTAAGGCAATATCCAAACAATGGAATTCTAATTGTTCATCTCTAAATTTTTTCTTGTTAAAAGCAATAAGATCGGCGACAATATCAATGGCGATATATCGCTGCGTATATTTCACTAAATCTTTCCCGACATTAAAATCACCACAACCTAAATCACAAACTACAGGAGGAAGAGTAAACGAAGTTAAAAACGAAACAAGCGAGGTAATGTATGGATTTTTTAGCTCAGAATTGTGAGAACCAATTCCTGAATAGAAATCTGTTTTGTTGTCACCCCAAAGTTTCATTGAATAAATCTGATCCATCACAGCCTCAGTTGGCCAAGGCTTTTTAACTGTCTTAATTTCAATTTCTTTTTTTTTCATTTGAGTCAATAATAGTAATGCTGAGCGATTAGCGTAAAAAAAACAGAAGTAAAAGGAGATGCACTTAAAATAATTAAACAGCGAAATTTGAAGATAATAACTAAACTTCTAATTATCGATTAATCTATAAAATGTTCCAAAATTTTGACTTGTAAAAACTATAATTGGAACTTAGATTTTACAGATTTCGTTTGTTTAAAATGAAAGAATCTCTGGGGATATTATCAGGTAGATTGTTTAAGCGCTTAAGTAAAAAAGAAATTGCAGCTAAGGTTTCATGGATATTTACAGCCATTTTAATACTTTCTATACGCCAAAGTTGCCTGCACTTTCTCGAATGAATCCTGCTATTGCTGATTCGAGTATTCTGTATTTTTTTTCAAAGTCTTCTGTCCATTTTTACTTATATTCACGGCATGCATAAGATCTCTCCTCTAATACTACTATTAATCATGAAGTTAAGCTTGGTTTCTGCTCAAAATATAGATCATTGGGAAACCGCAATATTTGATGATGATAACTGGAAGTACTTGACCCCGAACTTTGAACCAAACTCTAATTGGAGAAAAATAAACTTTGATGATTCTTCCTGGAATACAGGCCAAGGGGGAATAGGTTATGGTGATGGTGACGATAATACCACCATTTCAAGTACGGTCTCTTTATACTTAAGAAAGACCTTCAATATTACAGATACCTCTAAGTTAAGTATGGCCGTTTTAAATATGGATTATGATGATGCATTTGTAGCCTATCTAAATAACGTTGAAATAGCAAGAGCAAACGTAGGAGCAATTGGTGATCATCCTACATACAACCAAACTTCAAATGGCTTGCATGAAGCCCAAATGTATCAGGGTGGAAATCCAAGTCAGTTCATAATTGACGTAACAACATTTAAAAATAATATTTTACCAGGAAATAATGTGCTATCCATACAAGTCCATAACGAAAGTGCCTTCTCCTCAGACTTAACAGCTAGAGCATTTCTATCATTTGGTATTGTAGACTCATCTGCCTATTACTTCCCCAACCCAAGTTGGTTTTCAATTTTAGTATTCAACTCTTCTAACCTTCCAATTGTAAACATCAACACCAATGGGCAAAATATCCCTGATAACAATAGAATTGTAGCTGATATGGGTATAATTTATAATGGTGTGGCTTTAAGAAATTACATTACAGATCCGTTTAATGAATATAATGGTAAAATTAGCATTGAACGAAGAGGGTCCTCATCTCAAAACTTTCCAAAAAAATCATTTAGCCTTGAAACTCAAGATGTATTAGGAGAAAACAATAACGTTTCTTTGATAGACTTACCTGTCGAAAATGATTGGGTTTTATATGCCCCCTATTCGGACAAAACACTCATAAGAAATGTGCTAACATATAGTTTGGGAAACTCATTAGATAGATATGCCCCAAGAACGCAATTATGTGAAGTGATGATCAACAATGAATATCAGGGAGTTTATGTTTTAACAGAAAAAATTAAACGAGATAATGATAGAGTAGATATCGCCAAGCTTACTGTTAATGACACTATTGGAGATGATTTAACTGGGGGGTATATTCTCAAAATAGATAAAACGACTAATGGGACAGGATACAATTGGGATTCACCCATATTACCCCCATTTGTTTCTAATGAAGTGATCAATTACAAGCTTCACTATCCCAAAGAGAATCAAGAACTCCCTGTCCAAGCTGCTTACATCCAAAACTATGTCACGACATTCGAAAATGCGCTTAATGGAGTAAATTATTTGGATACGCTTACCGGATATCGCAACTATATCGATGTGAGTTCTTTTATTGATTTCTTTATCATGAACGAGGTAAGCAAGAATGTCGATGGATTCAGATTGAGTACCTATATGTATAAGGACAAAGACAGTAAAGGAGGGAAATTGACCTTAGGTCCGCTTTGGGATTTCAACTTAGCTTTTGGGAATGCAGATTATTGTCAAGGAGGTTCTTCCGCTGGTTGGGGATCCGATTTTAACACCTATTGTGCAGATCAATACGTTATTCCATTTTGGTGGAATAAACTGATGACTGATACCACCTATACTAATGAGTTAAAATGTAGATGGGATTCCTTAAGAGTGCATCAGTTTCATACGGATTCAATTTTTGAAAACATTGATGATTTAACACTTAATTTGGACGAGTCACAGCAAAGAAATTTTTCAAAGTGGCCTGTTTTAGATACCTATGTTTGGCCAAATAATTATGTGGGTTCAAGCTATGCCAATGAGATGAGTTATTTAAAAACATGGATTGGCGAACGGATGATCTGGTTGGATGATAATATGCCAGGAAACTGCATTTATGTTGCACCTGAACCAGAAGATACATTTTATATAGAACCAATCGATTCGAACTTGGTCGACATTGATATCAACTTTACACCTATAGATTCATTTATTGTTTCGTTTCCAATTGATTCGGCAGTATCCATCCAAGATTTAGTCAATGGATTTGAAGTCAATATTTATCCTAACCCAACAGAAAATTTGATAAATCTAGTATTTCAAGATCCATCGATATACGAAAGGACCATTAGTCTTATCGATTTTAAAGGAGTTTTAATCCATAAATACAGCTCGAGAGATAAAGAAGTTGCTATTGATTTATCTGCTTATTCTGAGGGCGTCTACCTTCTTAGCATTGTTGAGGGTAGTGTTTGTGTGAAACGGAAGATTGTGAAATTATAGATTTATTCAAGCTTGCTAGACTGAGTTTGCATTCAACTAGAAATTATCACGGTTTAGCGGTTGATTTTACCTTGAATTTAAACTGAACAACTAAATAAGCACAAGTGCCATCCAATAATTCAATTGAAAACACATCGTTTATATTTACTATATTTAAAAGTAAACTAGTAATATGCTCAAAAATCTAAATCTTGAAAAACTACTTTTCTTCGACATAGAGACGGTCAGCAATAAAGCGAGCTATTCTGAGCTAAGTCCATCCATGCAGGAACTCTGGCAGCACAAGCATCAATATATAGCCAAGCAAGAAGAAGAGTTTGCTAGCAGTTATTCAAACAGAGCCGCAATATATTCAGAGTATGGAAAAATTGTTTGTATATCTTGTGGATTCTTAGTCAACAATGAGTTGCGAATAAAATCTTTTGCTAATGTAAATGAAGCCAAGATCCTTCAAGATTTTTCAGCCTTACTACTAGATAATCACTTTACATTATGTGGTCATAACATTAAAGAATTTGATGTTCCTTATGTTTGTCGTCGATTGCTAATCAATGGCTTGAAACTTCCTCCTGTTTTAGATATCGCAGGAAAGAAACCTTGGGAGGTAGATTATATCGACACGCTACAGTTATGGAAATTTGGCGACTTTAAACACTACACTAGTCTTAATTTATTAGCTAATATATTCGATATTCCAAGCCCCAAAGATGATATTGACGGAAGCCAAGTTGGGAAGGTTTTTTGGGAAGATAAAGACTTGAGTCGTATAATTGAGTACTGTCAAAAAGACGTGCTAACTTTGGCTAGACTAGTTCAAAAATGGAAAGGAGATTCCTTATTAAAAGATGAGCATGTAAGTGTAATTGTGTAAATTTGACCCCATGGCAGGAAAAGACATAATGATTGTTCAGCAGAAGCATATTCAAGCAGGTATAGAAAGATATCAGGGAAAGGTTGATGAGCACCTGCAAAGTATTTTAGATAATGCGGGTTATAACTATAAGGTTTATCGATTTACAGATCAGCGAATTTTGTTGGTATTACCCATGGATATATCTGGAGTGCTTTATGCAAATGAGCAAACTTTGTTCAGTAAATTATCGCTTGACTAATTTTTAACAAGCTTCTTTGGTGCCCTATTTTGTCCCTGAGTTAATCGATGGACCATTAGACTAGCCACCTTTTCCTTCAAAAGATCTATATCTTTCAAGCTTAATCCTTCTGTGGGAATAGCTTCTTCCCAATGTGCTTGCATTGTTCCTGGTCGGTAGGTGAAAAATCCAGTAGGGGGATTCAATGCCTTAATTCCCACCAGTGTGTTGACTACTATTGGTTTTTGAGTCTCAATTGCCAATCTAAATGCGCCATCGTAAAAATCTTTAAGATGCTCATTGGTTCGATTCCTTGTACCTTCTACATAAATAAGAATAGAGAAACCTTTTTTCATTTCTGCCTTCATTTTTTGAAAGGAATTTTTTCGTGAAGCTTCACTTTTACGATCAACTAAGATGAATAAATGTTGAATTAAATAGCCGAAAAAAGGAACTCTATCTGCTTCTTGCTTACCTAAAAATTTAAAGACAATGCTTTCAGGTGAGCCGAGCACATTTGCGGGAATATCCATCATAGTTTGATGGTTGCTTACCACCACATAACTTTCTTTGGGATCATATTTTGCATGTATTTTTCTTTCAACTCTGAAGAATGTGGAAAAAGCGATTACTTTTCCTATCACTCGGTATAAAAATATAATGAATTGCCGATCCTTGTCTTTTCCAAAAAATAGTCGGGTTAGGACAAGAGCAAAAAAGGCAACAATAATCCAAAACATAAAAAAAAATGCTGCCCAAGAACTAAAGAAAATACGGACTAATTTGCTCATTCCAAGAGACGTTTGTACATATTGATTGTATTCTCCAATCCAAAGTAAAGACAATCCCTTACCAAGGCTTGGCCAATAGAGACTTCCAATAAATTCGGAATATTAGCTTTGAGAAAAGCTAAGTTTTCTAGATTTAAATCATGCCCTGCATTAATTCCAATCTCAAGATCATTCAATAAAGGAAGTACCGATTTAAAGCTTTTCACCAGCCTTTCCCGTTCAATCTCTGTATTAGCATGACTATAGTCGTGCGCATAAGGACCGGTGTATAATTCTATCCGGTCGGCACCCACTTTTTTAGCCATTTCCAATTGTTTAGGAATAGGATCAATGAATAAGGAAGTTCTTATCCCCTCTCTTCGAAATTCCAGCAGAACATCTTTCAATAAATTAAAATTAGCTAATACATCCCACCCATGGTCAGATGTGAGTTGACCCGGTAGATCCGGGACAAGCGTAACTTGACTAGGATGAGATTTAATAACCATTTGAACAAAATCTTCACTGGGATAGCCTTCAATATTATATTCACATTCCAGAACTGGGAAATGAGCAGCTAATTCTTGGACGTCTTTTCGGGTAATATGTCTTTCATCCGGTCGCGGATGAACGGTTATGCCATCAGCCCCATAGCGCATGCAATCCTTCGCAAACTGAAGGACATTTGGAGTTTGCATTCCACGAGCATTCCTAAGCAATGCTATTTTATTTATGTTAACGGATAATTTAGTCTTCATTTGCAATCTTGTACTTATCTCCTGGTTAATAACAGTCCATTTTGGACGCTACTCATATTTTTTTAGCGCTTAATTACATAATTTAAACCTATACTATAAAAATTTGCGACCAATCCATCACTTCGTCGATAATGAGAATACCTCAAATCAATGCTTTTCAAAACATTTGCTCTATTATTCGCTTTACTTTTGAAATTAAAGACACCAAACAGCGGTGCAATTTTTAAGCCCACTCCGAAACGATGACTATCAAATCCAGATAAATCGTAATCAGAAGTGAAATAAGTAGCGCTTGATTGGTGAGTAGCAAAAGGCGCAAAATATTTAGCTGAACTTTGATGATGGTAGCGATAAAAAGGATAAACACGAAGGAATTTAGTCAAAATAAAAGGCAATTCTATTTGGGCCGTATTCCCAATTACATTCCAAGTATCGTAATAAAATCGATAATATGCTTTGACCAATAAAAAATCAGCTAAATAGAAGTTATAGCGAAATCCTACAGGCACTTTAAATCTAAAATCAGGAAGCTGCTCCACACGAGAGTTTAACAGACTAGCCGTTGGATCTGCTTGATTGCCAAATTGATCCATATCGTAATCTGAAAAATACACTCGGTGAAAAGGAGTAGACAAAAGCCCTTGTTGGAAAACTAAGTCAACATTAATAGATGCGTTCATTTTCTTATTCATGACCCATGATTCCACCATGGATAAATTGAATGAATGTCGTTTATCTGTTGCAAGATAATCCAAGCCTCCATTCCTATGTTCGATGGGATATATTAACTTCCAATTATCAAAGAAATAGGCACCTTTAAGACTAAACTCCTTGTTTTCATCTTTAGATATCTTGGAAAATCCTCCTCCGACCGAAACTGATGCTACGTCAAATTCAAAAGACATTCCTAAATCACCAGTATAAGCCGTTTTTTTCTTTTTATTTTTTTGCTTGAACCCAAGTTTGGAATAGACCCTAAAATCACTAGCCGAAGCTGATGATATGTGATCAGCCTGTAAATAAGGATTATTAATATTATCTGATGAAGCTGACGAATAATAATCCACCCCTCCACTATAAGATATTGATCGCAGCGTGTCGATCGGAATATTAACTATAACAGAAGGTGCAATATTATTTAACTTTTCAGTGCCCAAGCCTCCAGTTACCGGAGAATGTATACCGTCCTGTTCATAGTAATTAAATAAAAAATCGATGCTTACATCTTCTAAATGCACCTTGCTCGTATCCGACAAAATTTGAGCTGATGGAACCAAACCAAGAAAAATACATGCCACAAAAAGAATTAGTTTTAGTTGCATCCGCATCCTCCTCCGGTTTTACCTCCACTTGCACCAGATACCCCCTCTCTGTAACTTTGAAAACCATTTTCAAAATTTTCTAGTGGAGTAAGAGACAGTTGCATATCAGGGTCATTAATGTACATCTTTTGATATCCTTTAACGCTTGTACAGGCATTGAACAACAATAGTAAAAGACCAAAAAAAATAAACCTAATCTGTTGTTTCATAGACGTCATTCAGTGTAATATTCTTCGAATATAATATTTTATTTTTGTCCGTAACAACAATACCTTCCACCCCGTTCAAATGATTGATTAAGTCCATACCCTCTTTCTCTCCCAAAACAAAAACTGCTGTGGCTAAAGCATCTGCCAACTCTGCAGTTTCGGCCACAATACTTACGCTAATAAGCCCTCTTACCGGCATACCTGTCTTTGGATTAATAATGTGTCCATAACGCTCGCCGTTGATATTTAAGAATTTTTCATAATCCCCAGAAGTTACAAGTGCTTTATTATTGACGAATATTGTTGTAAATATTTCATTTTTATCCATTGGATTGGCAATTCCAACATTCCATGGACTCCCATCAATTTTACCTCCCCAAGCTAATAAATCCCCACCAGCATTAACCACACCATCAATCACTCCATAGTCTAGCATAATATCTTTCGCTTTATCCGCTGCATATCCCTTCCCTATAGCCCCGAAACCAATTTTCATATTTTCTTGCTTTAAAAAGACTGAAGTATCACTATACTCTAAAGCAATATCTAGATAATTGATTAAGGCTACAGAGGCATCAAGTTCTTTTTGAGATGGCATACTTTCATCTTGCCCATTGAATTGCCATATTTTATCAATAGAAGCAAAAGAGAGATCAAAATATCCATTAGTAATTTGTGAAATTTTCAGACTTCGCTCTATTAACTGAAACAATTCATAGTCAACCTGAATAGCTTGCTTACCTGCATGATTATTGATTAGAGAAGTTTGGGAATCTTCCATCCAAGACGAAATCAGGCCTTCAATTCTACTGACTTCTTTAACAGCAGAAAAAACAGCCTGCTTGCAGATTTCTTCATCTTCATGCACTGCGGTAAAGCTGAAGGCAGATCCCATCAAAAGGGTATCCAAGGATGTACTGTGGTATACTTGTGAAAAGCTAAAAAATGGACACCATAAGACAATAAATAGATTGCGCATTGTTTAGTTTAGTGTATAATATCATTTATACTATCAAGATAGCCTTGAACAGAACTAGAGGGGTATTTAACTTTACCCATCAACTCCCCTTCTGCATTCACGACGATTGTCAGCGGAAAGACGCCTTGTTTATTATAAATTTCTGCGAATTTATCATTCTGCACGCTCAACTCCTCACTAAGTTTGTTTGCTTTTTTTGCAGGAAAATCAAGATTTAACAAAACTAAATTTTCATTGGCATATTCTAAAAAATCTTCCGTTTCAAAAAGCTCTTTACTCAAACGCATGCAGTTTCCACACCAATCAGAACCTGAAAATGATATCAAGATAGGATACCCTTCATCAGTAGCAAGCGTTTTTGCATCATCCATATTTACCAACCAGTCCGCCTCAGTTTGAGCTTGCAAAACGATTCCAAAACAAAAGGCTAGAATTAAAGGGTATAACTTCTTCATAATATTTAATTACTTCTTTAAAAAAATTCGATGACTTCTTCAAATTGCCCATCATGGCATAAATTACATTGACCATTCGTCACAATGGTGGACATGACCTTTACAACACTACCTGACGAGTTTATAATATCAACTGTTATGCCATTATTAAAATCAATAGGCGCTGTCGTAAAAAGATTACCCAGTTGGTCTATCTCTACTGAAGCTAATTGGTCTTGCGTAAGCGCATCAAACACTCTTACTGTATAATCATCATTTTGATAATTCCCAAACACACTGCCAGCAATAGAATACCAACCCTCACCAGGACCCGCTTGATAATGGCAGTTCATACAATTATCTCCAGTATAATGGCTTTCATCCTCGCTATGACTGCTAATATTGGTTTCGTTATCTTGTTTATCACAAGAAACCATCCAAATACCTAAAACGAAAAACATCAGAAGGCTTACCTTAAGTCTCTTACCCATAAATCAAATTTCATTTTAAAGATAGTAAAGTTTAGAAACTCAGCGCTCATTTAAAACAGAAAGCCTCTCGATAAATCGAGAGGCTTTCTGAAATAGAATTATTAATTTTAGTACCTATAGTAATCAGGCTTAAATGGACCTTCTGGTTGAACACCGATATAATCCGCTTGATCATTACTTAATGACTCTAGCTCAACACCGATTTTAGATAAGTGCAATGCAGCTACCTTTTCATCTAAATGCTTAGGAAGAACGTATACTTTATTTTCGTAGTTTTCCGGACGTTCCCAAAGCTCTAACTGAGCTAAAACTTGATTGGTAAATGAATTACTCATTACAAAACTAGGGTGACCTGTTCCGCAACCTAAATTCACCAAACGACCTTCAGCTAAAACAATGATATCATTACCATTAACATTATACATATCCACCTGAGGCTTAATTTCATCCTTTGATGCACCGTATTTATTATTTAACCAAGCCATATCGATTTCATTATCAAAATGTCCAATATTACAAACGATAGCTTTATCTTTCATTGCTTCGAAATGTTTTCCAGTAATAATATCTTTATTTCCTGTAGCCGTAACCACAATATCAACTTCATTTATTACAGTTTCCATTTTCTTAACAGCAAAACCATCCATTGCGGCTTGTAAAGCACAAATTGGATCGCATTCAGTTACCGTAACTCTTACACCAGCGTTTCTTAATGAAGCTGCAGAACCTTTTCCAACATCACCGTAACCTGCCACTACAGCAGTCTTACCAGCTAACATAATATCTGTTGCTCTTCTAATAGCATCTACTAAAGACTCTTGACAACCATACTTATTATCAAATTTAGATTTTGTAACTGAATCGTTAATATTAATAGCAGGTAACGCTAGAGTACCATTTTTTTCTCTTTCATACAAACGATGAACGCCTGTGGTAGTCTCTTCTGAAATCCCTTGAATTGCATCAACTAATTCAGGAAATCTATCTAGAACCATATTGGTTAAATCACCACCATCATCTAAAATCATATTCAAAGGCTCTCCACCTTTGAAAGCGTGCAAAGTTTGTTCGATACACCAATCAAACTCTTCTTCATTCATTCCCTTCCAAGCAAATACTGGAACACCCGCAGCAGCAATTGCAGCAGCAGCATGATCTTGCGTTGAAAAAATATTGCATGAAGACCAAGTTACATCAGCTCCCAATTCAACTAAGGTCTCAATCAATACAGCCGTTTGTATAGTCATGTGAAGACAACCAGCAACTCTAGCTCCTTTTAAGGGTTTAGCTTCGCCAAACTCTTTTCTCAAAGACATTAAACCTGGCATCTCTGCTTCAGCTAGCGTCATTTCTTTTCTTCCCCAGTCTGCTAAGGAAATATCTTTTACTTTATAGTTCATAGTATTTGTTTGCATAAATGCTTGTTTCTATTTAAGGTGCAAAGATAAATAACTATTGACAAAAGAACTATTATTTAACTAATAATCCTTGACACCTAATATTGTAGAAATCTTGAAAAGCCTCTCCTACGGTAAGACCGTTTGCTTTAAGATAAATAGGATCTGTTAATGTTTGAAATAAGATAAAATCTATTTGCGATAACATCTTTGCATTTAAAACATTAAAAACACCTCTTTCCATTCCTTCGTTATAATATGCGGCCAATTCTCGAACAGCTAAATCAATCAATAGCTCAATATTTTTATAAATCAATGGGTATACCGTTTTTAAATCATCCATAAAATCAATAGTGATGTCGCTGATATGGTTATGAAGCAAAGAAAAACTTTGCTCGTACCTATCAAAAAAGGGGATTTCATCATCGATAAGTATGGGTACAAAGCCCACTATTTTTTCAATCTTATGATTAATAAGTGCATCAACCATTTCCTCTTTGGACTTGAAATATTTATATAATGTTGCCTTGCTTTTCTTAAGCCCTTCCGCGATTTCATCCATATTACTTTGAGCAAGACTATGGGATTTAAAAAACACAATAAGTCCATCAATAATCTCCAATCTCTTTTTTGGATTTTGCTTCCTTTCCTTTACAATAGAATTACGTCCCATTAAACAAAAGTAAACTATTTTTAATATTTTAGTTTACTTTTTAAAATAATTACCTTACATTTGGATGATTAATTTAAAAGATATGCAATTAAAATTCTTAAAATACCTGGGCGTTTTTGTTAGTCCTATAGTTATTTTCATTTGTTTAAACTTAGGTGGTTGGTTCACTTGGGGTGGCTTAATTTATGCATTTGTCATGGTACCAATACTTGATGCTGTCATTCCCTCCTCTACCGAGAATATGACAAAAATTGAAGAGGATATCGCCAAAAAGAATAGAATTTATGATTACTTGATTTACTCAATTGTTCCCATTCAGTATTTTTTAGTTTTCTTCACTATGTATCGAATAAGCCTAGGTGGTCATACTTGGGTAGAATACGTAGGGTATATTTCTGCTTTAGGGCTTGCTTGTGGAGTGTTTGGGATTAACGTAGCGCATGAGTTAGGCCATCGAAACAAAAAATATGAGCATTTTTTTTCCAAGGCATTGTTACTTACCTCCTTGTACCTGCACTTTTTTATAGAACATAACCAAGGTCATCACAAAAATGTAAGCACCACGGATGACCCAGCGTCCTCAAAAGAAGGAGAGATTATCTATTTTTTCTTTTTTAGATCAGTTATTGGTGGGTTTATAGGTGCTTGGAAGCTAGAAAATAACCGGCTAAAAAAACAAGGGAAGTCCTCATTTTCCTTATCTAATCAAATGATCGGTTATCAAGTCATTCAATTGGGATTTCTGGGTCTGATATATTCAGTTTTTGGATTAATCCCAATGTTGTGTTTTATCGCCTCAGCTATTTTTGGATTCCTGACCCTGGAAACAGTAAACTACATTGAGCATTATGGGTTAAGTCGAAAGAAAAACGAGCATGGCGCTTGGGAGAAAACTCTACCTGTGCACTCTTGGAACTCCAATCATCCCTTTGGCCGAATATTGTTGTTTGAGCTAACTCGACACTCAGACCACCACTACATCGCCAACAGACCTTATCAAGTGCTGCGACATTTCAACGAGAGCCCTCAAATGCCAACAGGCTATCCCGGTATGATGGTCATTTCCCTTATCCCTCCTTTATGGTTTTGGATGATGGGAAAAGAACTAAAAAAGTTAAAAGAAAAGAATTTGGGCTTAGCCTAGCGTTTTACGAATTGCTGACTGAACTTATTTTTTCCTTGTTTCACAAAAACATGGTACGCACCAACAGGCAAATCAAGCAAATTAAGCTTAACAATTGTTGTTGCAGCTATATCCCGTTGACTTTTCCAAACTTTTCCCGATTTATCAGCAATCAGTAAATCATATGTCCCTTCTGTTTCTTCAATAAATGTAAGGTACAAGTAATTGTAAGTAGGATTGGGGTATAGGATTAAGCCATTCTCTTGATTAAATGCTCTTAGCTCCAGAATATCATATGCAACTTTAAAATTTGGAACTCCAAATCCCAATTGCTCATCTGGAGCAAAATAGAGATGAGCGCTTTGCTCAACAGCTTGAATAATCTCCATATTGGTTCTATCTGGAAATGCCTGCCAGAGACATGCTACCAAACCAGCTGCAATAGGGCATGAAAATGATGTGCCATTTATTGATTGGAGTGTACCATCATATTTTGCGGCAACAACTCTTAATCCTAATGCGCTCACGTTAGGTTTTACGCGCCCATCAGCACTTGGCCCAAAAGATGTAAACTCAGCAGCTTCTATGGCCATATCGACCGCTCCAACGGCAAGAACACTATCCCCATCTGCTGGAGCAGTGATGTATTTCCATGAACTACTCCCTTCATTACCCGCACTATTGACAACAAGTAAGCCTTTTTGAGCAGCTAAATCAGCTGCTTTTGTTATTAATGTTGTATTTCCGTCCATATCCGAATAGGTATGGTTAGTAGAAGCATCATTGAATCCTTGCGAATAACCAAGTGATGTTGTTAGTACAACCCAAGTACCCAGCGCTGAATCTGCCCATTCAGCCGCAAGTGCCCAATTAATTTCTTCAGCAAGGCCTTCAGCATTATTGTCTTCTGTAGAAAACAGGTAATAATTACCCATAGGAGCTGTACCCACCAAAGTATCCTTAATGTTTGCTGCTAGGGTCGACATCACATACGCCCCATGATCGCCATTCGAAAATACATTCGTAGTATTTTCTACAAAATTGTAAACACCATGAATTCGGTTTAACAAATTTAGTGTGTCAAAAAATCGGTTGGTATTTACCAATTGAAAGCCATTATCCATAACACCTATGTCAATGGTCTGTCCTTTAAATCCATTGCTGTGTAAAAATTCTCCATTCAACATTTGTATGTTGGACCGAGCAAAGCCATATCCCGGGTCTGGAAGATCTTCAACGGAAGATTCCATTAGACTAAACTTATTCAATGATTGACTTTTTCCACTCGGTAAAAAGACAACCCGCTTTACAAAAGGCAGATTTAAGGTAAGATTCTTGAAATTTGAGTTGGATGTTTCTACCACTATACCATTCAGCCATTTTGATTGGTATTTAAGCTGTGCTTCTAATGAATATATTGCGGCTATATAGTTAGTATCAATAGGTAAATCACTATTTGTAATAGGTAAATTAAAGAACAAACGTCTGTTTAGCGCATTGGGAGAAAGGAACTGCTCTTTAGCAAAACTTGAAGAGGCATTCAAACCTTTGTCTGTAAACTCAACCCAGTAATTACCTTGACTCCAAGTGAGGTTAACCCAGGAGAATGATGATATGAGGAGAAATAGTATTTTCAATTTTTAAATCCAATTAAGCGCCAATTTATAACAAAACCGCTTTCGGCCCTGTCGATAAAGCTTGCGCCAGAAGGAGCGGCTTGCGTATTTAACACGAGTAGCTGTTTACTAACCAAACCTACATTTCGGACATATTTCTCTTGACTAAACTTCTTTTCAAATAGATTTTCTTCATCAATCTGCGTAACTACCAAACTAGAATCAAATAGGAATGAATCAAGTGATAGTGTTTGATCAACATTGGAATAAACATAGTTCCACTCATATCTTGTATCATCTAAATAATCCAAGGTAGGCTCATTTTCCACATCCAAAAAACTGTGCCCTTGCCATTCTCTGCTGTCTCTTACCGGAAAAATTAAATTAATAAATCTCAAATCATTGAAATATCGCTGAAAATTATCCTCGGTAATTTTAAAACTGCCCACTTGATATAAATCCCAAGGAGCGCCTAAAGTATTCTTGCGGAACTGGTCAATAACTAGATTAACATCTCCTGAAGCATCAATAAATGTAGTATCTATTTCCTCTCTTATAAAATAAGAGCTGATTGTGATAATGGGAGGAATAGTGATGTCGTTATAATTTGTTGAGTCCACCGCATATTCCACCCAATGACCAGCGGTCTTCGGTTGATAATTAAACCCAAAATCACTATCGGATATAAAGGAATCATCCTTACAAGAGCTAAATAGAATTAATGCAAGTAATGTGATGTAATAATAACGCACAATTTATTAGGCTTTAACATCCGTTGTAACATCTGTTTGATCTTTGCCAAAAGTTGGACAAGTACTGCGGTGACACGCGCTTAATAAAGTAATCGTAAAGAACACTGCAGCAAGAGCTATCATTAATTTTCTTGATTTCATAACACTTCGTTTAATTTATCTATTTTTGAAACGCTAAAATACTTAATTTAATTATTCTATAGGCCTATGAATGTACATTTTATTGCAATAGGAGGAGCAATTATGCATAACCTCGCTATTTGTTTGCAAAATATAGGGCATACTGTAAGCGGGTCTGATGATATCATATTCGACCCTGCTAGGGGTAATTTAAGTCGAGAAGGACTATTGCCAAAGGAAATTGGCTTTTTTGAGCAAAATATCCATTCCGAATTAGATGCAGTAATTCTAGGGATGCATGCCAAAAAAAACAATGTAGAACTCTTGAAATCTCAAGCGCTAGGAATAAGAATTTATTCTTTCCCAGAATTCATATTTGAGCAAACAAAAACCAAAAAACGGATTGTTGTAGCAGGAAGTCATGGAAAGACGACAACTACCGCTATGATCATGCACGTCATGAAAGCGCTAGATTATTCATTTGATTATTTAGTAGGCTCTTCACTGGAAGGCTTTGATTTAAGTGTACAGCTGAGTGATGCGGAATATGTCATTCTCGAAGGGGATGAGTATTTATCCTCTCCTATTGATAAACGGTCAAAATTTCACTATTACGATCCTGACATTGCCATTATAACAGGTATTGCTTGGGATCACGTGAATGTTTTCCCCACCTGGGAAAGCTATGTAAAAACCTTCGAAGAGTTTTTAACTAATATGCGTAAATCCAGTAAAGCAATTGTATTTCAAGCTGATAAAACCATTCAAGAAATTATCCGGTTTGCAGATTGTGCAATTGAATCATATACCTGTCCGGAGTATATTATTGAAAATGAACGCACCATTATATCCTATGATAATCGCAACTATCCACTTTCTTTCTTTGGTAAGCACAATTTAGAAAACATGGAAGCCGCAAAATTAGCTTGTGAATCTGTCGGAATATCCAAGCATGATTTTTATCAAGCAATTAGTAGCTTCTCAGGTACGGCCAAACGATTAGAAAAAGTTCTCACTTCAAATAACATCATTGCATATAGAGATTTTGCACATTCACCTTCTAAACTAGAGGCTACCTTAAAAAGCGTTCACGAGCAATATCTTGGAAAAACATTAATTGCGTGCATGGAACTGCATACTTTTAGCAGCACAGATCCTGCCTTCCTATCTGAATATAAAAATAGTATGCAAGATGCTGAACATGCTTTAGTATACATGAGTGAGAAGGCTTTCTCTATCAAAGACAAAGCATCAATTAGTGACAAGGACATCTTTGAGGCATTCAATCAATACGACATATCTGTATGTCGAACACCACACCAGCTGATGCATGTGTTAGACAAAATATATGATCCACAAGCTATTTTCTTGCTTATGAGTTCTGGAAATTTTGATGAAATCGACTGGACAGAGTATTTTGATTCGAGAATATAAGCCCTAGCTATTTGCAATTTATATAAAACTTGAATACTTGAATAGGCCTAATTGATACTGGCATTCTTTATAGATATAGTTTTAAAGAGCTTAACGATGTATCAAAAACTTAAACAAGTTTAACTGCCCCCTTTACCTAGAATATTTCTATTTTTGTAAGATGGAATTAAAACTCATAAAACCTTTAGCATTTTTTGATTTGGAAACCACTGGAGTGAATATCGCGTCAGATAGGATTGTAGAAATAGGTATTGTCATAATGAACATAGATGGCAGTAAAACTCAGCATAGGTATTTAGTTAATCCAACAATCCATATACCTATTGAAACGAGCATGATTCATGGCATCTATGACAAAGATGTTGCGAATAGCCCCACATTCAAAGAATTGGCCGACGAGCTTTTCGAATTATTAAATCCATGTGATTTAGGAGGATTTAACTCCAATAGATTTGATGTTCCGTTATTGATTGAAGAATTCTTGCGGGTAAATAAAAACTTTACTTTTAACGATCGGAATTTGATTGATGTAAGGAATATTTTCGTTATGATGGAAAAGCGTAATCTCACTTCGGCCTATAAATTTTTCTGTGGTAAAGATCTAGAAAATGCGCACTCTGCTCTAGCAGATGTTATAGCCACTCAAGAAGTTTTTGAAGCGCAGTTGGATAAATATGATGCATTGCCAAAAGATATTGATGAGCTTAATATATCAACAAGAAATGATTTAAACCAGATTGATACTGCTAACCGGTTAAGCTTAATCGATGGTAAACCTGCTATTAATTTTGGTAAATATAAGGGTCACCTGGTGGAGGATGTGTTAAAAAAAGATCCAGGTTATTACAATTGGATAATCCGAAGTGATTTTAACCTACACACCAAACAAAAATTAAAAGAAATTAAATTAAGTTTGCAATTGTGAGTCCAAATCTTGTAATCATACCAACATATAATGAGATTGAGAACATTGAGAAGATGATTCACACAGTTTTTGATTTAACCTTGGATTTTGACATTCTTGTGGTTGATGATAATTCGCCAGATAAAACTGCTGAAAAAGTAAAGGAACTTCAAGCTAAATTTCCTAATAAACTATATCTGCTCGAGCGCAAAGGCAAACTAGGCTTAGGTACTGCATATATAACAGGTTTTAAATATGCACTTGAGAGAGATTATCAGTATATTTTTGAAATGGACTGCGACTTTTCTCATAATCCAGACGATTTATTGAAACTTCATGCTACTTGCGCGAAAGACGGTTATGATGTAGCAGTAGGAAGTAGATATGTTAGTAATGGTGGCTTCCATAATTGGCCCTTATTTCGAGTTTTTCTATCTAAGTTCGCCTCTTACTACGTAGAGTTTATTTTAGGTACTGGGGTGAAAGATAGCACGGCAGGATTTGTTTGCTATAAGGCTAAGGTTTTAAGCGTTATTGATTTAGACCAAATTAAGTTTATTGGCTATGCTTTTCAAATTGAAATGAAATACAAGGCAAAACTCAAAGGATTCACCCTTAAAGAAGTTCCTATAATTTTTACAGATAGGGTTTTAGGAGAAAGTAAGATGAGCAAAAATATAATTAAAGAAGCCGTTTTAGGCGTCTGGCGTTTAAGAAAAGAGAGTTAAGTGAAAGCAGCCTTTGATTTATTACATGCAACTAGAAAGTTATTGGTGAAATCCGTAGCAACATTGAATATTACTCAGCTCAATATAATTCCTGATGGCTTTAATAATTCGATCGCTTGGAACATTGCGCACATTCTTGTCACACAGCAATTATTGCACTATAAATTAAGTGGTAAAGATTTACTTTTAGATGATGTATTTGTCGATCGTTTTCGAAAAGGCACCAAAGCTTCATCAAACAGTTTGTCAAAAGAAGAATGGGAGACTTGCTTAAAACTACTTCCTAGTCTAGCAGAGGAATTAGAACGTGATTACTTTGGAAATAAATTCTCTACATACACCACCTACCCTACTTCATATGGCTATGAAATCAACTCTATAGAAGACGCTATACAGTTTAATAATTTACACGAAGCGCTTCATTTAGGATATATCATGAGTATGAAAAGAAGCTTGACTTAAGCACCAAATAAATTGAAAATTTTGAATGGTTTTATAAGCATAGTTCGCTAATAATCAACAAAAGGAACGTCTATATCAATAATTTCATTCCAAGGCAAACCGTATCCCCCTACTTGCGCCATAAACGGGTCAGGATTCATTTCCTCCACGTTATAAACACCCGCTTTCATCCATTCTCCTGTCATCATTAATTTCGTTCCTAACATAGCCGGAACACCTGTCGTGTAGCTAACCCCCTGACTTAAAGTGTCTGCATATGCTTTTTGATGTTGGCAGTTATTCCAAACAAAACAAGTACGCTCTTTTCCATCTTTTATTCCTTTCATATAACATCCAATAGATGTCTCACCCACATAGTTTTCACCTAATGATTCCGGAGCAGGTAATATCTCTTTGAGAAACTCTAATGGCACAATGTCCACTCCTTTAAATTTAACAGGCTTTATACCCGTTATGCCAATATTCTCCATAACCCTAAGGTGCGTTAAATACTCCTGTCCAAAAGTCATCCAAAATCTTGCTCTTTTGATGGTTGGGAAATTTTTTACTAGACTCTCCAACTCTTCATGGTATAATAAATAACTCTCTCTTTCTCCAATATTATGATAAGTAATCGGCTGATGGATACTCATGGCATCGATTTCATGCCAAGCCCCTTCTTCCCAGTACTTCCCTTTTGCAGTTATTTCCCGAATATTTATTTCTGGGTTGAAATTCGTGGCAAAAGCTTTACCGTGATCACCTCCATTACAATCCACAATATCCAAATAATGAATCTCATCGAAATGATGTTTCGCTGCATGAGCTGTATAAATTTGTGTCTGACCTGGATCAAAGCCACAGCCCAACAACGCCATTAAACCTGCTTCTTTAAATTTATCTTGATAGGCCCATTGCCACTTGTATTCAAATTTAGCCACATCTCTTGGCTCATAATTTGCTGTATCTACATAATGTACACCCGTTTCCAAGCAAGCATCCATAATGTTTAAGTCCTGATATGGCAAGGCAACATTGATTAAAACCTTAGGTTGAAATGAACGAATTAGCTCGACTAATTCAGAAACATTATCTGCATCCACTTGAGCGGTTTGTATTTTCGTTCTGTCCGGATATTTAGCGGCTACATCCGCAGCAATTCTATCACATTTAGATTTGGTTCGGCTGGCAAGCATGATATCCGAAAAAACTGCCTTAACCTCAGCACATTTAAATGCGGTAACAGTGCCTACTCCACCTGCCCCGATAATCAAAACTCTAGACATTATAAATTCCATTTATTGGATGACAAATTTACTTGAATAATCGAGATATTTTAGCGACTTTTTAGCTATTTTTTCTAGAATTGGAAAATTATACGCGCATCCTTATTGTAAGGTATTGGGACACCGTATTGCTTGGCTGATTCAAAAGGAACCATATTTAAAACATGAGCTTGAGCAAGCATATCCAAAAACTCATCTCCTGTAGATTTGAGCACTTCAGCTGTCTCAACAACACCTTTCTCGCTAATCGTATACATGAGTATACATTCAAACTTTTTACCACTATATACAGGGTCTTTTTTCAATGCTTCAGGCGTTGGTGAATTTGATAAATAATCTGCAATCGCTTGATCACTGCAAGAATACTTTTGACTTTCAATTTTAACTTGAATACAATCCGTGGTGTATATGGGGAGTTCCTCCTTTTTATGGCTAAAAGCCATCCCTTGACTATAGGGTGTTAGATCTTGAAAGTAATCTCTAACGAGTTGGCTCTGCTCATTAAATGTTCTGTGAAGAACTAATGCCCCTTTTTCATCGTATTCTTTCCAATCGCTGATGGGCAAACCATCCACATATTCGGCTTCCAACTTGACTTGACCATTTTCAAAGTATTCTTTTACTACTCCATGTAGAATATCATTCTCAAAGGAATACTCTTTAACCAAAACCTCTAACTTTAAATTATAGCAGCGAAATTTACCAATAAACTTATCCGCTTCATTGACGAAACAGTTACAACTAAAGAATGTGTTATCCGGAGATGTAGCAACTCGCCATTCATCATCAAAAGCCATATATTTCTTTTGCTGAGAAAAAAGTGAGAAGGGAATCAGGATGATTAGTGAAAACAAAAAATTCGTCTTCATGGTAATCTATTTCTCTGCTTCTTGATCGATACAAAATGCTGTAACCAAATCATTGGCAGCTTCATACCCAAAACGAACAGCTATCCGGGCATCCGTGCAAGCCTTAGCATCCTCACCTAAAGCACTATTTATTGCAGACCGAACGTAATACAACTCAGGCTCTGATGAAACCAGAGCAATAGCTTTTTGAATAATTATTTTAGCAGCCATAGGCTCACCTATTTGCAAAAGACACTTACTTTTTACTGCTAATCCATGAACATCTTTGGGATGATTTTCATTGAAGTAAATTATATTTTCTAATGCAGATGAATATTGATTTAAATCATAATAAATCTCAGCTATGTAAAGATAAGATTGAGTTAAATTTCTATTAAAGGTAATAGCATGTTTAAAATCAACTATTGCATCATCAAAAATTTCAAAATTAAATTTGGCAATTCCTCTGTATAGATACACATCGCCTGCATGATCTTCATAGCCCTCTTTAACACCATCTCCAATCAACTTATCGGCAAGAGACATCGCAGACCTATAATCTTCAGCTTCAACGTAGGCTTTTAATTTTGTAATATCTTCTTCAATAGTATTTTGAGCAAAAAGTATAAGTGTTCCAAACAAAAATAGCAGGGTATAAACAGTCTTCATGGGGTATAAAGGATTGGTTCTTTTAAAGATAAACAAAAATTTTACTTTTTATTAATATATTGATTGTTGAAACTTACTTCTTCCTCCTAAAGTCACCTCTTTTCCACGCTTCAATAAACTGAGCCCAAGCAAAAACATTGAAGATATTTTGAGGTGGTGCCTGCCCAGCATAATAATACTTCTGAGCTTCTGATCGCAAGTAGTAATTGGCGTTTTCACTAGCATCCATAGCCATGTTTTCTCCCATTTCCTTCAAATATTCTCTCTCCAAATTTTTCAATGCCCGATCAACATCGTTCTCTTCTATTTCTAATGATAAGAATGCTTGCTTAAACATTTCCTTGGAAGGCCAAGGATACACAGTGACTGTATCAATATAATAAGTGTCTGTAGATAACAGTTTGACAATTGAGTATTTATTGGTTTGTAAACTCGTAGGTAAATAATAATAACTATCCTCAAAACCTATACTACTAAAGTTAACTGTATCTCCAACGCTGGCAGCGAAAGAGAAAAATCCCTCTCGATTGGAAATCGTTCCTCTTGAACTATTATTAATTTGTACAGTAACAAAGGGAATACCCATCAAGGTATCTGGTGTTAAAACATATCCAGAAAACTGAATAACTTTTTTTTGATTTTCTTGTGCGAAAGAATTAGAGATAAGGCCTAGCATCAAGAAGAGTAAAATTTTCAAATATTTAAGCATAATTATTGAAGTAAATTTAAAACAAAATAAACAACATTTATGTTCTGTTAACAGTTATTCACATCTGTTTAAACGACGTGGAGAAATTATGAGTTTATCCAAAAAAAAAATAGCAAGTAAGCTTAACTTTATGCAAAATTTCAAAAATGAATCAATTTAAGCTTAACTCCTTTGAGTATCGACATATAGGAATTGACCAAACGAGCAAGGAAGAGATGCTAAAGGTCATTGGTGAACAAAGTCTAGACACCTTGATTGATAAAACAATTCCAAAAAACATAAGAACGAATGGTCTTCGATTAGCCGCTCCCTTGACCGAGTATGAATTTTTGAAGGAAGTCAAAGAAGTTGCTCAAAAAAATAAGGTTTATTCATCTTACATTGGCATGGGTTATTACAACACTATTACCCCTGCTGTGATACGAAGAAACATTTTTGAAAATCCAGGATGGTATACCCAGTATACCCCTTATCAAGCTGAGATTGCTCAAGGAAGATTAGAGTCTTTGCTTAATTTTCAAACCATGGTTGCTGACTTGACTGGTTTACCAATAGCCAACGCCTCATTATTGGATGATGCAACTGCAGCAGCCGAGGCTATGTCAATGTTTTATAACACCTTCAATAAACGAACGATAACAGCTCGTAAATTTTTTGTAGATAAACATTGTTTTCCCCAAATAATTGATGTACTCAAAACGCGAGCTACTCCTATTAATATAGAATTGGTCATTGATGACTATAGAGATATAAAATTAGATGAGAACTATTTTGGCGCACTTGTTCAGTATCCAAATGCAGAAGGAAGTATTGAAGATTACCGTGCTTTTACAGAAAAAGTGCATGAGCTAAATGCTTATGTAGGCGTCGTAGCCGATCTAATGAGTCTAGCAGTAATAATAGAGCCTGGCGCATGGGGTGCAGACTGCGTTGTAGGAAATACGCAACGTTTTGGAGTTCCTATGGGTTTTGGAGGACCTCACGCAGCTTATTTTGCCACGCGAGAAGAGTTTAAACGAATTATTCCAGGACGAATAATTGGTGTTTCCAAAGATCGACTCGGTGATAAAGCCTTGCGGATGGCTCTTCAAACTAGAGAGCAACATATCCGAAGGGAAAAAGCTACTTCAAATATCTGTACAGCTCAAGCCTTGTTGGCTAATATAGCTGGGATGTATGCGGTCTATCATGGTTATGAGGGGATTAAAGAAATTGCAACCACCATCCATAGAATGGCAAATACTTTGGCCAAAAACTTAGAAAATCTAGGTTTTGAAATCAAGCACTCTGCCTTTTTTGATACCTTGTTCATTTCATTAAAAGATACAGAAAAGCTAAAGACCATAGCAGAGAATGCCTCAATGAACTTTTACTACAATGATAATAGCATACAAATTTCAATTGATGAGACAAGCAGCTTAGAAGATCTAGCTCTCATTGTTTCTGTATTCAAAGAATATGGCACAACTATACAAACTTCAGAAAACCATGAGTTTGTTATTCCTTCAGAATTACATCGAAGCAGCAAATTTCTTCAACATGATGTTTTCAACTTATACAGAAGTGAAACTGAGTTGATGCGATACATTAAAAAATTAGAAAATAAAGATCTTTCACTTATGCATGCAATGATCCCACTTGGGTCTTGCACCATGAAGTTAAATGCAGCTGTAGAGCTAGAGCCACTATCTTGGAATGAATTTGCAAATATTCATCCATTTGCGCCTTCTAATCAAGTGAAAGGTTATATGCAACTCATCCAAGAATTAGAATCTCAACTTAATGAGATAACAGGTTTTCACGCTACTTCCTTACAACCCAACAGTGGAGCGCAAGGTGAATTTTCTGGATTAATGGTCATTCAAGCTTATCATCATAACCGAGGAGATAATCATCGAGATATCGTTTTAATTCCATCTTCAGCTCATGGTACCAATCCTGCATCAGCAGTGATGGCCGGATGCAAGGTAGTCGTTGTTAAATGCGATGATTACGGCAATATTGACAAAACTGACCTTCAGGAAAAAGCCATACTTCACAAAGACAATCTTTCCTCACTGATGATAACCTACCCAAGCACGCATGGAGTGTTTGAACATCATATCAAAGAAATTATCCAGATAGTTCATGAAAATGGTGGTTTGGTGTATATGGATGGAGCAAATATGAATGCGCAGGTTGGACTAACTAGTCCGGGAGCGATTGGTGCTGATGTATGCCATTTAAACCTTCATAAAACTTTTGCTATACCACATGGAGGTGGTGGCCCCGGAATGGGACCAATTTGTGTAACCGAAGACTTGGCTCCATTTTTACCTAAGAATGCGCAAGTAAATATGGGTGGGGAAAAAGGAATTACAGGAATTTCTGCTGCTCCATGGGGAAGTGCTTCCATCTTGTTAATTTCTTATGCCTACATTAAAATGTTAGGTGCAGAGGGTTTGACACAATCTACCAAATATGCTATTTTAAGTGCCAATTACATCAAATCGCGCTTGGAGTCAGCTTATGACATCTTGTACACAGGAAAGGAACATGGAAAGGTTGCTCACGAGTTAATTTTAGATTTTAGACCCTTTAAACATTCCTTGAAAATTGAAGTCGAAGATGTTGCTAAACGACTAATTGATTTCGGATTTCATGCACCAACAGTCTCCTTTCCAGTTGCAGGAACCTTGATGATCGAACCTACTGAAAGTGAAAGTAAGATAGAGCTAGACAGATTTTGTGATGCCATGCTCGCTATTAAAGAAGAAATCGACCAGATCGCCAAGGGAGATCTTCAAACTGAAGACAATCCATTAAAAAATGCGCCGCACACCATGCTTGAGGTTTGTGCCTCAGAATGGAATCACCCCTATTCTAGAGAATTAGCTGCATTTCCTTCTAGTTTTAGTAAAACCAACAAATTTTGGCCGAGCGTTGCAAGAGTTAATAACTCGCATGGAGATCGTAACCTTATCTGCACCTGCGCGCCAATTGCTGCCTACCAAGAATAAGCCTGTGGCTATCTTGCAAAAAAGTATAACACTAAACCCCTACTCTAGGGGTTTCCATCTTGTTAGCAAGGATATTTTAGCCAGCTTTCCAGAACTTCCTGAAAATGGCATCTTTCATTTGTTTATCAAACATACTTCAGCTGCGCTGACAATTAATGAAAATGCTGACCCAAGTGTTAGAATTGATTTTGAAAGTAGCTTAAATGATTTGGTGAAAGAAAATCAAAATTACTACACGCATAACGATGAAGGAAGTGATGATATGCCCGCTCATATAAAATCCTCC
The DNA here is from genome assembly GCA_037624485.1 of Chitinophagales bacterium. GTDB lineage: Bacteria > Bacteroidota > Bacteroidia > Chitinophagales > UBA8649 > JAFMKE01. The sequence continues at coordinate 157,323 of JASJJC010000016.1, read as the reverse complement.
CTTTTAGGATCCTCACTCTCTATTCCCATTACTAATCATCATCTAAATCTAGGTATATGGCAAGGTATATATCTTTGTGAGTTTCGAAATAATGCGTCATCTCGAACCTTAGTTGTCACCATCCATTCATGATATTTTTAAAGGTTTACTAGGCATTTTGTTCATTGATTTTTGCAATAGTTTTGTCATCCTATTTTGACAATTCGATGACACTATTGTTCACCTTAAAATTGCTTACAAAGTACTTTTGAAAGACCTTTGTGTCATCGAGATAAAATTTTAATTTAAAACATTCAAAATGAAACAAGTATTTACTTTATTACTTCTTTTAACTGTAAGCATTTCTTCCGCTCAATTATTGGCGGACAGTGTGGTTATGGGGCCTAGTTACACCAATGACATCTTTTACAGTTTTGATAATGGCGAAGTGGATTCATACAGTGGAGCATCCTGGACAGTTGCTTTTTACAACAAGTCACAATCTGGAGCGATAATGCTAAACGGTGGACATGGAGTGGAGTTATGGAATGCCAGTGATGACACATCCCAGTTTGCCAATATTATCGATACTGTAGGAATAAGTTCTTGGACGCAACTATACGATACGGATACGATATGGAATGCACACTCAGCGTTCGAAGGGGACGCGCTAAATAGCCAATGGAATTATGGTTGGGGCGATTACGATATAAGTACACATATTATAAGAGGTTCAAGAATTTTTGTTTTAAAATCAATTGAACAAAATTATTTTAAAGTTCTTGTTGAAAAAAAGGATTATGGTGTTTTCCACTATCGATATGCTAGCCTAGATAATAGCTTCGATACGACCATAGTGGTCAATGTCCCAGACTACTCAAATAAGTCCTACGCCTACCTCAATATGGATAATCACATCTTACAAGATAGAGAGCCTAATCACAGCGAATGGGACTTACTTTTTACAAAATATTCAACAGATTTAGGCTTTGCATATTACCCAGTAACTGGAGTTGTATCAAATGAAGGTGTAGAAGTAGCGGAAATAAAAGAACTACCCAACAATGCAAGTTATACAGCGCAAGATTTCAACGCTTCAAAAACTGTTATAGGTAGTGATTGGAAAACTTTTGACCAAAATACATTCTCATATTTACTGCAAGACACCTTAACCTATTTCGTTCGGATTGAAAACGGAGACGTATATAAACTTGATTTTACCACTTTTGAAGGTAGCTCTACCGGAAAAATTAAATTTAATAAAGAGCTAGTATCAACAGGGCCTACAGGTGTTCAGTCATCAAACGAAGCACTGAGTTTACATTCAATTTACCCCAACCCAAGTAGTGGTAGCGCAGACATTGTTTTCTCAAACACAAGAAACGAGAATATTGATATTCGGGTATTCAACCTAGTTGGCAATTTGGTCTACCAGGCTAATGCATATTCTTACAACGGCTTAAACAGCTTTCGAATCAATTTAGATTTTGTTGAAAACGGAGTTTACCTTGTTCAAATAGGTAATGGATTTTTTGTCAAAACTCAAAAGCTAGTTATTAATAACTAAAGTAAGCACATGAAGCGGATTCTTCCAATCATATTTTGTTTAGTTTTGTGCCTCGCCAAAAATGTCGAGGCACAAAACTTTGTACAAGTATTTGATGCAGAATCATTAGAACCCCTTCCCTATGCACATATAACTCTAACAGAGTTAAGTTCTAAGCAATTTATTAAAACTATTACTGACATTGATGGTAGACTTGAATTACCCTTCGCAGGTGAAACAAACTTTGAACTTAGTCATATTGGGTATGAACCCATTTCAAAAATTATTAAACCAAGAAGGAATATTATTATTCATGCCTTTTCTTTTGAAACTACAATTGATGAAGTGGCGATAACAGGCAGTCCTAAAGAACGCAATGCCGATGAAAGCATGTACGATGTGCATATAATAGCTCAAGAAGAACTCGAGCAGCGAGCAGCGGTCAACTTATCAGATGCCTTAATTAACCAACTTAATTTTCAAATTAGCAGAGATGGGGTTCTTGGATCTCAAGTTAATCTGCAAGGTTTAGGCGGAAACAATGTTAAAATCATGATAGATGGAGTGCCTATCATTGGTCGCCTTGATGGCAATATTGATTTAAGCCAAATCAATATGAATAATATAGAACGTATTGAGGTTGTCGAAGGGCCTTTGTCCGCTATCTATGGCTCAAATGCAATTGCTGGAGTGATTAATCTGATTACCAAACAGAGTCAACAAGATAAGGTAGAAGGCTTTGTAAACACCTATTATGAAAGTACCGGCACATACAATATTGATGCTCTTCTAGGATTTAAAAAAGATAAACATTTCGTTCAGATCAGCGGGGGGAGATATTTTTTTGATGGTTGGAATCCAACAACTTTTGATAGGGATGTGCAGTGGAACCCTAAAGAGCAATTCTTTGGAACAATCAATTATGTATATCGTTCAAAAAATGATTGGTTCCATAAATTTAAAGGCAACTTTTTTCAAGACAGAATATTAAATAGATATGACCCAGCGGGTTCTATTCCTTCTGCATTTGATGATTGGTATATTACGCAAAGAATCGATGCCAATTATGCTGTAATGGGCGAAATTAATGAGTATCTCACTTTTAACAATACCAGTTCTTACAACCACTATAATAGAGTGAAAAACCGTTATCAAAAAGACCTTAGCACTTTAGAAAGTAACTTAATACAAGATACTGATAGTGAGGACAATCAGGATACCACCCAAGCTAATCAGTGGATGACTCGAGCATATATCTCATGGGATAATCCAGCACAAAGAGTAAGTATACAAGCAGGAATTGACATTAACATTGAAAATGGCAAGGGCGGTAGATTTAAGGGAGAGAAAGGATCATCTGCACTAATTGCGGATCTAGCTCCTTTTATTAGCATGAAAATCAGAATCAATGAAAAAATGAATATACAGCCAGCATTACGATATGCTTACAATTCACAATTCAAAGTATTGCCTACTCCATCATTACAATATAAATATGATATAAACGATCAGTTAACTTTTCGTTTTAATTATGGGATGGGATTTCGAGCACCTAGCTTAAAAGAAATGTATCTCGTTTTTAATGATGCTAACCACAACATATTTGGAAACAAGAATTTGATTCCAGAGCAATCTCAAAACTTAAGTTCTTCCATCATTTATAAGACTAGCAAAAAACTGCACAAGTATCAGTTAAACGGAAAAGTATTCTATAATTATAAGTACAACGCTATTGCGCTAACACCAGATGAAAACAATGTATTTCAATATATAAACATTGCAGATTACACCTCCTTAGGTGCGCAGATAAGCGGAAAATATACTTTCAAAAACTTTACCACCAACCTTGGTTTTTCCTATACCGGATTATCCAACAATTTATTTACAAGCGCATCCAATGGCAATTCTTTTTTCTTTTATCCTCAGCTCCAAAGCAACCTAAACTATACTTTTAGAAAAGCTAATTTAAGTTTATGCTTGTTTAATAAATGGAATGGTAGTCGGAAAGATTTTCTTTTAACGGGTATAAATGATGGCGTTGAAGAAGTTTTAATTGAGTCATATAACTTAATGGATTTCACCATACAGAAAGGATTTGTGGGAAATCGAATTCGAGTTAATGCTGGGATCAAGAATTTATTAAATGTATCCAATGTAAACGGTTCTAGTTCTACTGGCCCTCACAATGGAGGTGAAGGTGCAACTCAAATTGCAGCAGGTAGGACCTACTTTATTGGACTTAAAATCGGAAGTAACTAATGCGAAATTTAGTGTACATATTTATAAGTTTGTTTCTCTTAAGTGCATGCTTTAAGGAAGAAGATCCAAGGGCTGCCTTTATTAATTATGAAACCATTGCGTTAGAAGATGACTACGACCGACAAATCTTCTATAGCTTATATGACAATAGTGAAGTATCAAACAATAGCTATACGGAATGGAACCTAGCTTTCTATAGTGGAACTGACCTAAGCTATATCCGATTAAATGCAGCTGCCAACATGTGGGTAATTAAACCTAATTCAAGCAACTTTAATGATTCATATGGATCAGTTTATAACCAAGATGAAAAACGTTTTGATGGCTCGTTTGGTCGAACCAACAATCTAGCCTTAGATATCACAACACCAGGATTCTCCGCCGACACTTTGTTTACTCAAGGTGAAGTATATTTAATTCATCCAGGGATTGATGCAAACGGTAATGAATTGGGGAATTACAAAAAGTTTGTTTTCGAAGGGATATACTTGGACTCATATTTAATACGTTATGCCAACCTAGATGGGAGCAATGAACAAAGACGGGCTATCCCAAAAAATGAAAATATTAACTTTGTCAGCTTCTCCTTTAGTAAAAATAGTATTGTAAACATTGAGCCACCAAAAGTGCAGTGGGATATACTTTTTTCAAGATATACTGACACCGTTTATACAATAGATGGCGCAGAATTCCTTCCTGGTTACGCAGTTACAGGAGCCTACTTAAATGAAAATGGTGTGGAGGCCTATTTAGAAGAAAGCATTGTCTACGATGACTTTAACGCTAGTGATATTCGATTAGACCTATTCAGCAGTAAAAAAAATACAATTGGTCATACATGGAAGCAATTTAGTGAACAGTATTTTATACTGGATAACAAGAGCTATATTATAAAAGACAGAGATGGTCGATATTTCAAACTTCGTTTTCTAAGCTTCTATGATTCCATAACAGGAAACAAAGGATATCCATCCTTTGAATTTGAACTTCTCTAATCAGATTTTACATCCTAATACAAAGCAGTAGTTATTGCGTGATGAACACAAAATAAAAATGAAAAGCGCCAATTATAAGCTTCTCATTACTTGTTAAGCATTCGTTTACTATTCCCAGAAAATTTACAATTCAAGGTAACAAAAAGAGAAGATTTAGAAGCATTTTTACCACTAAAGAGGGAAACTGATACAGCGTAAATGATACTTGCTTCCTATTACTTGACTAGGTGTTTTAAATAAAAAAGCCATTCCGAATTTTCGAAATGGCTTCTATATTTATTTTAGATAAACTATTTATTTCTTAATGAACAACTTACTTCCTAATACTTTTCCATTAGCACTTAACACTGCATAATAAGTATTCGTTGTAAGATCACTGGTATTCATTTCAATGGTATGCTCTCCAGAAGCCGCAGTACCAAAATTGGTGCTTATTACCACTCTTCCCGTAAGATCGATAACCTTTAACTCAATATTACTTGTTTGATTTAAATCAAAAGATATATTCGCTATTGAGCTTACTGGATTTGGGTATAAACTAATATTAGATGCAACAGTAGATACCTCTTTGATTCCAGAAACACCATCAATCTTTTCCCATTGGAAAGGCACAATATCACAACCACCTGAAGTTAGCGTAGCACATCTAAACATTCCGCCACCATGAGTACCTGCATAAAGAATCATACAATCTTCCTCATACATCCACTCTTGACGTAATCTGTATACTGGCATTCTACCAAACATTCCATCATTATCTTCTGACCAAGTTGCACCAGCATCATCAGATGTCCAGATACCCAATTCAGAAGCTACTACATAGCGACTAGGATTATCAAAGTCAATTATACAATCATAAATAGGCATTCTTGGCAATGTAGCATCTGTTTGATGCAGGTTAACTACATTTGGAGAATTCGTTGTAGCATTCTCAATTCGGTAAACTTTACCATTTTGACTGAATCCTGAGGCTGTCACTAGGACATTGTCTGCATTAGACTTATCAACCCCTATACCTTGGATACTTCCAACACCAGAAATAGTAGCGACTAGGGTTACATTTAAATTCGGAGCACATGATGTATTGAAACATCCATTTGGATCTAAGGTTTGGTGAATCAGATTTAATCCAGAAATTCTATATACTCGATTAGCTACACTAAAGAAAAGAATGTCACCATCGTATGAGTTGTCAAAAGCTCTTGCATTTGAAAAATTTGAAATTCTGTAGAAAACTGGCTCTTGGCTAGCTTGTAAAGGATTTAAACACATCCACAAACCACAACTTGTTGAAGGCACAAAGTACTTCGCGTCGTAAGGATCATTTACAAACAAGGTCTCCCCTGGCAAAACAACTGAAGTTATTGCTTGTTCGAATGTGATTTTATCAGAAACTCTACTAGAAAAAGTGTAAGTTGATCTTGGAGTTTCCTCTCTTTCCACTGTTGTTTCAGATTCTCCCACCGTTGTTCTCACAGTAACAGAATATGTTGGAAACAAAGTATCTATTATAAATTGTGTAGCGCCTGAAGCCAATAATAAAGTATCGTTTCTAGCTGTTAAGGAAGCCGTGGTATCTTGCTGTCCTGCATTAGATGTTTCCATTAAGTAGAAAGGATAGATAAAAGAAGCATAGTTGGTTTGACATGCACTTCCACCTGTAGTACAAGTAATTTTACCACAAGACTCTCTATCTATATTACCATCCAAAAATGCGTTGGCAGAAGCGCCTCTATTTACAGAACGACGAAGATCACCGTAATAAACCCCTGAGAATAAGAAATCAGGATCTAAATTTGAAACTTCAGCATAAACACCATCACCGCCAGTAACTTCCTGAGCAGCTTGAGGTGAACTTCCCAAACCATCTATATACTGTGATCCGTTATCTTGGTTGCCAGAAAGAACTTCCCCTGCTGAACCAGCACCCATTCCATAAACCTGCAATGTAGCGTAACCTTTATTTTTTTGGATAAAGTTTAAATTATCAGGAAAACCTGATGTAGCATTATTACACAAGGTCACTCCACCATCACTACCCACCAACATGGTGTTTCCTGAAAGATCTAAAGGATTAAAAATGATTTCGTGCTTGTCCGCGTGAATATACTGACTATTAAAAGGATCTCCACCCTCTGTATCGATAACATCTGCTCTTTTAAAACCTACACCTTCACCCCAAGTGTAAAAAGTAATACCACCAATATAAACTTTAGTTTCGTCGGCTGGATTCACTGCAATGGTATGATCATACCACCCTTGACCTTCACAAGTCCCGAAATCTGAAGTTGGTTGATTGAAAGGATCCAATACATAAGGTGCACCACCATCCTGTACTTTTGTCCAATTATCACCGCCATCCTGAGATTGCCATATTCCACTCAAACAATTGTTATTAGCCGAAACGGAGGCATAAACATAATTTTCGTTAGAGGGAGCAATAGCAACATCTGCACGTTGACCACCAGTGACTGGCATTAGAGCCCATCCAGTAGTAAAATTACTTGAGACGTCTATACTTCTATATACTCTGCCATTGAAAGCCGCGAACGCTGTTTGACCATCGGAAGTGATTTCAATCGCTTGACCTTCACCACTTAAGCCGTTTGCCTGCGTCCAAGATGCTTCAGTACCTGCTTGCGTTGAAACAAAGAGACCATTTTGAGTCGCTGCGAGAATTACGTTATCATCTACAGGACTTACCGTAATGTCATTCACACCACACCATATACATCCACCCGTAGTTATGTTAGGACTGTTTCCTGCATCTGTACCAGGCAATAAAGTCCAAGTTATTCCATCATCAGAAGATTTGTAAACACCATTCCCTGGAGACTGCGAGTTAAAACTATTTCCAGCTCCACTTAATGAATTACCTAATCCTTCGCCAGTTCCGACATACAGCGATCCATCACTAGCTTGAGTTATTGAACCAATCGGGAAAAAACCATCATAAGTTACTACCCTTGTCCAGTTATTTCCGCCATCTAAGGATTTGAATAAACCTCCCCCGACACTACCTGCCCATAACTTGTTAGGTACTATTCTGTCGAAAATAAGTGCTCTTGTTCTTCCACCTTGATTGTCTGGACCAACTAATTCCCAATTTAAGCCCAAAACCCCACTTTTATTTGCTTGAGATTTTAACTCATCCGCCTTGGCTAGGGCAGTATATAATAGATTCACATCAAATTCACCAGTTGCTGGATCAGCTAATAATTCCTTTCGCCATTCCAAGGCTTTGTCAATACGCTGAGCTTTAGGTAATTTATTGTTTACTGGCCCTTCTACCGATTTGTCTTCTCCTTGAGAGAAAAAGATTCCAGTTGAAACAGCTAGCGCAATGCACACAGTTATAAATACATTTCTTTTCATAAGGTAATTTTTTAAATTTCTTAAACATTCCAAATATACAACAAGGCCGACTTTAAACAAGAATTATTTTTGTCAAAATAATATCAAAAATTCAGATTTCCCCATCACCACCGCTTACCGATTTGAAATCCCAAATATAAGTTGAGGATAAAGGGACGATTCCGCGAAGAAATCATGGTTGGTAAATTCTTGTAATAAATATCTACTTGTGTTCCTAATTCTATACTTTTTACCACATTTTCCTTTCCAGCCCAATCGAAATTAAAACCAAACTTGGCATGAATACCCGGTATTGGCTGTATCTTATTCCAACCATAGCGCATACCTGCTGGACCAAAAATCCTTGTGTTGTTATTAAAAGGCTCCAAAAACGTAGCCGCATTATTTTCATTATACAATTCGACAGTTGTTTCAGGAGGTGCATCACTAAAATTTTCTTGCCCAACAATATCTAAAGCGTAAGGTTTTAAAATTCCTAATGAAACTCCTCCTAAGTAGATCATTGAAATTCTTACCCCATTTTTATCAGCTTTGTCTGCAAGAATCTTCTTGTTTCCATAAAGAACATTAACATTCCAAAAATTGTTTTGCTTTCCATAGAAATATCCTTTAGTATTATAAACTTCAGCGTATGGGGATTTCACTTTTTTTTGTTTGAAATCATTGTAGTAAAAGAAATTGGTTTGAATCACTTTCTTTTTCCAAATACTTTTTATCCAGACCCTTTCAAAATTTGCACTGAAACCATTGGTATGGACCCGTGCACCAAGACTCCATTCATTTTTATAAACCGCATTTTCCTGATCAAGTGTTATTAATCCCTTAGACCTTTTTTGGGCTTGCAGTCCTAAACTGGAATCAAGAACAATTAATAAAACAAATAATACCTTTTTCATATTTCTCTATAAAAATAACGAAGTCTTTTCAATTCTGTTTCACAATCACCTACAATTTTACAACGATACCGATAGAAGGAACCAAAGTGCCCGTAGCAGAGGTATACGTATATCCATCATAAGATCCGTTATTGTTCAAAATTGGGACACCGCTTTCATCTCTTAAAACCGTAAACTCTGGTGCACCTTCTCCTTGAAAATTATAAATGTTTTGAACATCTAAATATAGGTTTAAACTCCATTTTTCGAAAAACCATTTCTTATCTACACGGACATTAAGTTGGTGAAACCATTTAGTTCGCAGCGCATTCAATTGATCAAAATCCTTAATTCCTCGTCCACTATTATCAAAATTTTCAGGTCTTGCCGATTCGAATAAATCGTAAGGCGTGTAAGGGCTCCCCCCTTGTATTCCCCACCTGGCTCCAATCTCCCAATTCTTGTTAAACTTCTTTCCTCCTGTCAAACTTATAATGTGTCTAGAATCCCATGCCGAAGGAACAAAATCTCCATTTTTGTCCTTAAACTCACTCCAGTACAAAGTGTAAGCCATGATCCCATACCAACCCTTAAATAATTTCTGTTGAAACAAGAACTCAACACCATAAGACCTTCCCGCTGAACTAGCATCTGCAATATCATTGCCTATAACACCAAAATCTCCTCCAAGATTAGCAAAGGATATCGAATCATTTAACAAGAAAGGATAGTTATCGTATAATTTCAAAAATCCTTCGACACTCAATTTAGAGTTTTTCCGAGTCCCATATTGCAAACCAAGCACGACTTGCTTGTTATTAATATACTCCAATGCGCCTTTGTTTAACAAATCACCATTGCTATTTTGATATCCCAGCAAAGTATATGCAGGTAATTGATAGTATATTCCTGTATTAAAATTTAAGCTCAATTGTTCAGTAATACCTAAATTTAATGAGAGCCTAGGTGAAAATTGTTTGAATGGATTTGACATATTGGTATTATAACTTGCACCATCCAAGCGCATACCGATTGAGACGTCTAATCGATTATTGAAAATACTTTTACTTAGTTGACCAAATGCACTGTACTTGGCAAAAATTAGTTTAGCATTAAAGTCGATAGTTTGTTCTCCTATGTTCGGAATAAACACTTTGTTAAATGTGCTATTAGTAAACTTTGAAATTTCTGAACCCAACCCGAACGTATACTTCCAGCCCTTTATTCTTGCCGTATTCTCCAGCCTAAACTTATTATCAATTTCTTGTGAAATAAATTTTAAGCTTAAGTTATCCTCCGTACTATCATCATTATTTTGATATTTAACAGCACGATTATTCAACATACTTCGACTTGCGACAAATGTCCAATATGAATTTTCTAAGTAGAGTTTATGTCTAACTCCAAGCGTATAATTCCATTGATCATTATCGGGCAATGAACCTAAAATGAACTGTTGTTCTTCAGAGGTATTTGCAGCTAAGTTTAACTCAAAATTGTCAATCGCTCCAAGTCCCAAAATAGTTAACTCGTTGCGCGCATTCAATTTCAACTTGGTCTTGAACTGAAAGTCATTGTAAGTGGGTAAAAATGGAAGTTGAAGCGCTTTGAAAAGCAACTGTAAATAAGATGTTCTTACTGCAAAAATTAGATTGCCCTTATCCTTTAAAGGTGTTTCGAACGCAGCCGCTACCTCACTAGCTCCCACTGTAAAAGTCACACCCGGTCTATCGTCTCTACCGTCGATTAATTTAATATTCATTACCGAGCTCAAGGAGTTGCCCCTGTTGGCAGGGAAAGCTCCACTGATAAAATCTACTTCTCGAATAAAGTCTACGTTTATCATTCCTACAGGACCTCCTGTGGCACCTTGCGTGCTAAAGTGATTAATCGTAGGAATTTCTATATCCTCTAGATAAAACCTATTTTCAGCAGGTGAACCACCCCTTATGATAATGTCATTTCTAAAGGAAACAGAAGAAGCTACACCTGGTAGAGATTGAATTACCTTTGAAATATCTCTATTGCCTCCAGGATAACGTTGAATCTCATTCACTCCAATAGTCCGAATTGATAGAGGAGTTTCTTCTACTTTCCGAAATGGGTTTGCCTTAACTACGACTTCGTTGAGCTGCGCTGTATTTTCATCCAATTCAAATTTTATGGTCGTCGGTCGGTTTATAAAAACTTCAACTTCAAAAATAGTTGAAGAGCTGTATCCTATAAACGAAGCTTCAAGGTTATATAAGCCTGGTTCAAGCGCGCTAAGTATAAAGTTTCCCTCTAAATCTGTGGTTGTTCCAATGGTCGTGTTTTGAATAAACACATTGACAAAAGAGATACCCTCATTATTCTTAGCATCAACAACACTACCCTTGATAATGGCTGTTTGTCCCTTCAATGAAAAACTCCCTAGTACTAACAAAATTAAAAAAAGGAGCGATTTTTGAATTATATTCTTCACAAATATCATATTTACGTACATTAAAGCGTTTCAAACATAAGTCTTAAAACAAAAATACATTGAAAAAGTTTTTATATCTATTGATAACATGTTTGATAATTCAGAGTGCCTCAGGTCAAAAGACCAAAAAGCTGGGCATTGAGTTTACCGACATGAGTTATGATTTCGGCGATATCCAAATGTGGGAAAATCAACCCGCCATTTTTACATTGACCAATAATAGCAAATATCCTATCAGCATTCTCCCTTTATTCTCCGAGTATGATTTAGAAATAATTTATCCCGAACGAGCAATTCTTCCTGGAGAACAAGCAATCATTAAGGCCATCTATTACACCTCCGGTTTGGGTTCATTTATGCGGAAATTCCCTATTTATTTGAATACTAGTCCAGAAGCTTATTCTTTGAAAATTACAGGAAATATCAAATCCCTCTCACCAACAGCATACATCCAATGCCCTATGGCAAAGCCAGAACATAGTAAGCCAAAAGTGGAATTATTTGGTAATGTTGCTGAAATTGAAAGTGAAATTCCATTAAGTGGTTCTTCCGTTCATATCACAGGAATTACCAATAAAATAGATCTAACGTTTTATGCGGATAAATTTGGAGATTTTGGTTCCAAACTGCCGATTGGGAATTATGAAATTGTGGTCGATCATCCAAGGTACCTAAACCACCAAAGTATATTTTATCTAGGACAAAAATCGGGATATTTAAAGATTCGTCTTACACCGATGGAAGAAGAGCAATTAACAGCTTCCTTACCTAAACAAATGGATGAAGAAAAAATAAGTAGAAAAGATGCTGAAATAGATAACCCGATTAAACAAGAACCCCAGGTGTCTGAATCTGCTGTTGAAGCTCCTCCATTAAATTCGTTAGCGACAGGAGAAAAAACCATTTCAACAACTATTTCATCAAACAACTCAGAAGAGGTAATCCCTGCGCATAACAACAAGAACAACAACAAGCCCATACCGGTAGAAGATGTAAATATTTTAGAAGTGGATATCTATGAAAGAACTGCACCATCAGCTAATATTGTTCGAGCAGATGAGCCTATAGTAAATGAGCAATTAACATTAAAAGAATACACTATTCGGGTAATTGATGAACTCGGCTTAGAACCTGTGAGCGAAGCTGAAATTTTTGTTAACCTCATTTCAAATAAGAAAAACACCAGTAAAACAGAAACCAACCAAGAAGGATTTGCTAGCATTCAATTAGAGAAAGAAGATTATAAGATTGTGGTAAATGCAGATAATTATATTTCAGGAGAGGCCGCTATCAAAGCTGAGCAAGATGAGGATATCATAAGAGTTTACCTTAGACCCGTTTCCGATTTATTTGAAGAATTGTATACCGCAAAAAAAGAAGAATTGCTCAATACTGGCATCCTAAATGACTTATCTTTTGGCACAACAAAATTTGAGTTTGCAGAAGAATCATCCACCAAAACAACCCTGGGAACAAGGGTGCCTTCTGAAGCAATGGGGAAAAGCTCCGTCGAAGGATTCCCCATTCAAGAAGGGCCAAGTATAGCGCTTATAGAAACTTCTCCCTATACTCCACATTTGAATATAGATTCCATTCAAACTTATTTAGCCGTATTAGAGCTTGAGAAAAAAGCCTTAGAGCTTTCACTTTCCAAAGCTGCTATTGAGCTCTCAGAAAAGGAAGATAAAATTGCCAAAAACCAAATTGAATTAGCTTCAAAAGATGAGGATCTGATTGAGCAAGCGAAAGAACTCGATAAAGCAAGGAAGGACTTAGAGAATCATGAAGAAACTTTGTTCTTGGCCAAGGAGTCTGCCATTGAAATAGAAAGGGATGATGAGATCTTACCTATCGATGATTATGCGGCAAACAATGTGCTCTTTTTAATTGATGTCTCTTCTTCTATGGCCAAAGAAAATAAAATAGAATTGTTAAAAGCGTCCTTAAAAAGTTTGACTGCGGCACTTCGGGATATCGACCGGGTTGCAATTATTGCGTATAATCAAAAAACAAAGGTCATTTTACAGAGTATAAGTGGTGACAATAAGTCAAGTATCTTAGAAGCGATTGACAGCCTAGAAACTTCAGGTTTAACCTATGGAGTAAATGGTTTGCAAACGGCCTATGAACTGCTGCAATATTTCTACATTGGGGAAGGGAATAATCAAATCATTCTTGCTACAGATGGTCTATTTTCTAGTGCCAATGCAAGCATGACGGAAAATGAGTTAAACAAAGAAGTGAGAAAACAAGCGAACAACAAAGGAATTAAATTGTCTGTTATTGGTTTTGGGCAAGATGAAGAAGGCAAGAAATTAATGCAAAAATTAGCCAATAACGGAGAGGGTCAATTTATTCAAATTAGGAATCCTTGGGAAGCACGCACTGTTTTGGTCGATGAAATCAAACTTAACTCCAAGCGATAGCATCAAAATGCTGAAATTTTAGTTAATTAATTTGAAGATTTTCTTTAAAGAAACTTAAGAGTCTATTTTAATAGTTAAATTTACGCTCAGTTTAAAAAACAGCTGTTATTCATGTCGAAATACGATAAATATGAAATCGTTGTAGGATTAGAGGTTCACGCCCAACTTTCTACAGATAGTAAAATGTACACTTCGGACAGCGCCGCTTTCGGTGCTAGCCCTAATTCGAACATTAGTCCCTTAACTTTAGGTCACCCTGGCACTTTGCCATACGTTAACTTTGAAGCGATTGACTCTGCAATAAAGATGGGATTGGCCACAGATTGCGACATAACGGAGAATAATAGATTTGCAAGAAAGAATTACTTCTATGCTGATTTACCTAAAGGTTATCAAATAACACAGGACAAAACTCCAATTTGCACCACCGGGTACATTGACATTGAAAATGATAATAAGGTGAAACGAATTGGAATTACCAGGATTCACTTGGAAGAGGATGCTGGGAAAAGTACACACGATTTAGATCCATATAATTCATTAATCGATTTAAATCGTGCAGGTGTTCCTTTGATTGAAATCGTTTCTGAACCTGATCTTAGAAGTGCTGAAGAAGCTTATGCTTACTTAGTAGAAGTACGTAAATTATTAAGATATCTAGAGATTTGTGATGGGAATATGGAAGAAGGGAGTATGCGCTGCGATGCGAATATTTCTGTTCGAATAAAGGGAATTAAGGAATTAGGGGAGCGATGTGAAGTGAAAAACATGAACTCTATGAAGAATGTAATGCGCGCTATTGAGTTTGAAGCAAGAAGACAAATTGATCTTATTGAAGATGGGCAAAGGATAGAACAGCAGACTAGAAGTTTTAATGCAGCAGATGGCAGTACATTTACTTTGAGAAGTAAAGAGAATGCACATGATTATCGATTTTTTCCTGAACCAGATCTTCCTCCATTTGTTGTAAATAAAGAAAAAGTTAAGTCCATTCAAGAAGAAATGCCTAAACTATCAAAGGAGTTGTTTGGCCTATTTACAAAAGAGCTTGGTCTTTCAGTCTATGATGCAAACATCATTTCTGAGGATAAATACTTTGCCAATTACTTTCAAGACATCCTGAAAAACACCAGCGATGCAAAAGCGGCAGCTAATTGGTTGATTGGACCCGTAAAGTCATTTTTGAACGAGCAAGCTATTGATATCAAAGCTTTTCCAATAAAATCGACTCAAATTGCTGAAATTATCAAGTTGATAGAAGAAGGTAAACTGAATTTCGCAAGTGCTTCAAGTAAACTGTTTCCTGCCTTATTGGAAGATCCTGCAGCAAATGTTTTGGATTTAGCTACCAGACTTAATATCATTCAGAATTCAGACTTAGGAGAAATTGAAAAAATTGTAGACGAAGTTTTAGCTGAAAACCTTACTAAGGTTCAAGAATATAAAGATGGAAAAAAAGGACTCATGGGTATGTTCATGGGGCAGATAATGAAAAAATCAGGCGGAAAAGCAGATCCTAAAATTGCTAATCAATTACTAACGGAAAAATTAAAATAAATCAAAAAAATAATCATGAAAAAATATTTGTTTCTACTATTTATTATAGGTTTTAGTCTTAGCGCTTGTAACGAAGAGAAAGACATGTATCAATTGTCAGGTCAAATTGAAGGGCTTAATAATGAAGAGTTAATCCTACAATTTATCACATTCAATCAAATTACAGATATTGATACCACTACTTCTGGCGAGAATGGAAGTTACTCCTTTAAGGGGAAAGTAAAAGAGCCAGGATTTTATCGAATCTCAGGAAACGGGAAATATTGGATGATTCGGATGGATAATGAAAAAATGAAGATGAATGCAAAGTTTGACGATGACCTCCTGGAGGAAATGGAAATCATAGGAAGTGAAAAAGCAATTTATTTTCAAGAAGTCATTCGCTTTTTTATTGATAAACAAAATGAGCTAGCTGTTTATGGTCAAGAATTTCAGAATAAGCAAATGGCCGGAGCAAGCATGGAAGAATTAAAGGGAATAGAAAATAGTTATCTTGCTGCTGAGGCTTCTATGAAGGAAGAGCTTAAAGAGAAAGCGAAACTTACCGATGATCCAATCGCCGGAATCTATTTATTAAGTGGCATCAATTCTGCTGAAGATGTTGAGTTTGTCAAAGGCAAGTTGAATGATTACAGTATAATAATGCCTAACTCCACCTACATCGTTGAGATGCGCGAAAAAATCAAAGCTAATGAAGATGCAATTGCGCAGCAAGCTGCTATGGAAGCCGCTAGTAAAAAAATTGATATTGGCACCATTGCACCTGATTTTACACAAAAAACACCTCAAGGTGCTGATTTAAGTTTATCCTCTTTACAAGGTCAAGTGGTATTACTTGATTTTTGGGCAAGCTGGTGTAAACCTTGCAGATTAGAAAACCCTGCAATTGTAGCTGCATATAACAAGTATAAATCTAAAGGCTTTACCGTCTTAAGTGTTTCCTTGGATAAAGAAAGAAATGCATGGATGAATGCCATTGCACAGGATGGATTAATTTGGCCTAATCACGCAAGCGACTTACAGTTTTGGAATAATGCAGCTGCCAGAGAATATGGAGTAAGTAGCATTCCTGCAGCTTTTCTAATCGATGAAAACGGCGTTATTATTGGCAGAGACCTAAGAGGAAATGCACTCGAAGAAAAATTAGCTGAGGTATTGGGTTAAACTATGAAATTTGGCCTATTAAATTATTCAGAAAGTTATAATGTAGGAGACCAAGTTCAAAGTCTTGCTGCTAAACAATTTCTCCCAAGAGTAGATTACTACATCGATAGGGATAACTTACAAGACGCAGCTAAAATCGGGGAAGAAGTAAAACTCATCATGAATGGATGGTTTATGTCAAAGCCTGAAAATTGGCCGCCACCAGACAATATAAAGCCCTTATTCATTTCATTTCATATCACAACAAGAAATAAAAGTGTAGATTTCCTGACCTCCCCTGAATCTATCAAATATCTTAAAAAACACGAGCCGATTGGCTGTCGAGACTATTATACGCGGGATTTATTGATTGGAAAAGGTGTAGATGCCTATTTCTCCGGTTGTCTTACGCTAACTTTAGGTGAGACCTATAAACGTGCAGACACGCCAAGTGATGATGTATATTTGGTAGATGTACTCTATAGATTGAGAAGTTATGGGCCCCTAAGGCGGTTCAACCCACTAAATAAAAGACGAGAATTAGGTACTATTCAGCGTATAGTACCTCCTAATTTATACGAAGATTCAAAGTACGTAATACAAGATCAAAAGGAGCTTAATGAAGAGGAGAAATTTAAAATGGCAGATGAGCTTTTGAAAGCATACGCCCAAGCCAAAATGGTTGTAACCTCAAGAATTCATTGCGCTTTACCTAGTGTAGGAATAGGCACACCAGTAGTATTTATTGAGGGGGGGTTAAAAGCAAGTCATGACGCGAATAGATTAAACGGAATCTCTAATTTCTTTAATCATTATTATTTTGATTACTCGAATTTAAAATCTCCCCTAAGCAGTGTGCAGTATAAAAACGAACTAGCTATTCCTTGGCAGAATCTACCTGCAAATCCATCTGAATCAAAAGAAATTATCGAAAAACTTAAAGCTAAAGTAAAGGCATTTATCGAAACTTAAACTTCGGTGAATTTCTCGTCCAAGATTTTTAGAAAATGAATGAGCAAGAGTAAAGCGACTGCTAATGTGAATCCACCTAATAGTGAGCTAAGTAATACCATTAACGCACCTGTCTTCATAGCTATTACTTCATATCCTCCATAAACATATAGTAGCTTAAAAAAGGTCAAGTCAGTTTCGTAACTACTCTTTTTATTTAAGAGATTAACCAAGTCCTGCTCATTATTGTCAATATAAATTCCGTCGAAATTTTGGATACTATTTAAACTATCCAATGCACTATTCAGTTGATCTAAGTTATACTTTAGTTGTGATTTCTTCAACGCTTCACGACTTGACCATTCTTGATCTCTTTTAATAAATGTCTCTAATTTTTCAGGAAAACTTGCAAGTAATATTTTATCCGAGGCTTGCATCTCTATTTCAACTAACTCACTTGAATTTTTTACAGGTGTAAAGTCAAGAAAAGCAATACTTTCTGCTTGGCTCATGGAGACATCTAGCACTTCAGCTAAGTTTAGACGGGCCTTGTTATTCAAGAAATTTTGAATTTGGCCAAGCTTCAGTAGAATCTCATTTTGATTAAGCACCGTAGAACTAATTGTGAATTTCACATTGTATTTAGAGGGGAGTGAATATTGGAAGGCAAACAAAGCAATGAAAAACATCAAGGTTAGCCCAAGTAATTTCCATTTCTGAACTAGAAGTAGCT
Source organism: Chitinophagales bacterium (assembly GCA_037624485.1). Lineage (GTDB taxonomy): Bacteria > Bacteroidota > Bacteroidia > Chitinophagales > UBA8649 > JAFMKE01. Next base: position 139,020 of record JASJJC010000016.1, on the reverse strand, counting down.
TTATTATTTCAAAAATATCAAAGTCATTATTTTCCATAGTCATATAAACTCACACAAAATTAAGTTAATTTTACTAATAAATTAGAATATTCGCCTTGGGTCTCAAACATTTCACTAAATACATCAAGAACAAATATGCTTCCAACACCTTGTGGATGTTAGTGGGGAAGGCGTTTGAAATGATGCTCACTATGGTGATCGGTATACTTGTAGCCCGATATATGACTGAAGCAGATTATGGAATATACAACTACGCCTTAAGTATAGCTACTATTTTTGCTGTACTTTCTAATCTTGGACTAGCCAATATTGTGACCAAAGATTTAGTTAATAAAGCTTCAGATGATGGACTTATTTTAGGTTCGGCAGTTTTCTTAAAATTAATTGGTGCTGCAGTGGCTGTGATTAGTGCGCTACTTTTCGCCTATTTACTTGGTAATTCAAAAACCAATCTGCTTTTTATATTAATAGCGACCATACCTATTCTGATAAAATCGGTAGATGTTGTATCCTTCTATTTTGACGCTAAGGTCCTCTCGAAATATAATGTCTTCGCAAAAACAGCGAGTATAGTTGCTAGTAACATGTTGAAATTAGCTGTTGTGATTTTTCATCTCGATATCATTTGGATTTATTTTTCATTGATTATTGATGCCAGCGTTTTTGTAACACTCCTTTACTTCAGTTATCAGCGATTTGGGCAGACCACTTTCAAACATTGGAAAAGAAGTACGGAAATCGCTCAATCTCTTTTCAAGCAATCCTGGCCTTTAATGTTTACCAGTATCATTTATGTTTTTTATTTGAAGATTGACCAAGTCATGATTAAGGACTTGTTAAATGCTAGTGAGCTTGGACACTATTCTGCAGCAGTTAAGTTATCCTCAGCATGGTATACTATCCCTTGGTTAATTACGGGTTCTGTATTTCCTGCACTGCTGAATGCACTAAAAAAGAACAACAAGCTGTTTAATGAACGATTTTCATTACTTTGTCAAGGACTCTATCTAATGGCTTTGGCGGCGGTACTGCCCATCACACTAATGGCAGATTGGCTGATCGACTTCTTATACGGAGGAAAGTATAATCAGGCAGGCTTAATACTTCAGATTCATATTTGGTCAAGTATTTTTGTTTTTATAGGTTATGCCGGTTCGAAATGGTTAATTGCTAAGAATCTCCAAACGATTGCCCTAATCAACATGAGTGCAGGAGCAATTGTAAATATTCTCTTAAATTGGCTTTTGATTCCAAAAATGGGGATATCCGGAGCTGCATATGTAACACTTATTTCTCAGGCACTTACCTTCCTTATTATGCCCTTCTTCTTTTCTGCATCACGCGAATTATTTTACCTTCAAATTAGTGCATTTTTCAAAGCAATTACAGTGATCTATCCTATTCGAGCCCTTCGCACATTATTAAAGAACAGCGCCTAAGACATCCTGCTAAAATAGCCTTTGAAAAATTTCACAATAAAAGATACTATTCCTAATTCTTTCTTGTAAAGCCTATGTTTTTTAAAAGCAAACAATACGCCAAGAGGAATACCTAATGCGCTAAAAGCTCTGCGATAGACTTGCCCCCTGTATATGGGGTAATCTTTATTAAAAGTTTTACCAGAAGATTCCAATGGATGGATTACAATAGGTTTAGAAACAAAGTAGCAGCTAACACCAGCCTTGTATGTATCGACTGCAAATATGGTATCTTCTCCTGAAGGGCAAGCAGCCCCTAATCCAAATCGCTCATCATAAGGTTTCTTTTGTTGGATTTTATTTAATTGAATGGAAGTTTCAATAGAATTCACCCGAAGTATACTTCTGAAGCTATGTTTATGGCTACTGGCAGGATAGTCCTTATACGGCTTACCCCATGCATCTTCAATACGAAAACTGATAAGTGCAGCCTCCGGATGACTTTCATAGGCTGCCAAAATAATTTGCTCAAAGCCTTTAACAAATTGGACATCATCATCACATATTAGAGCAATGGAACATGTAGCAAGAGATAAAGCCAAATTTCTACTCTTCGCTAAACCTCTTTCTTTTACTGAAACAATCTTTGCATCGAAATCTAATTTTAAACGTTCATCATACTGAATCATTTGTTGAACAACAATTACTTCACAGATTGAAAAATCGATATGCTTGGCAAAATTTATGTTTTTATTAAAATTAGAATCAACCGTTGAAACTAAGAGACTTATCTTTTTCATCCGTTCATTTTATTGTTAAAAGAATAGATTCCTTGAGATAAAAACTGGCTGGCCATTAATATGGCCATTAGGCTTAACGGTAATCGATGCCTTACTGCACCGCCAATATTAAACTCATAAATTCCAAACAAAGCAAGATAAATAAGCATCAATAAAAACCAAACACGATAATTTAAAACCCATTTTTTAGCATTAATTAAAATCACGAACCAAATCACGAACATAAAAAGAGCATCTAAGAAAATAAGTTTCATATCCAAGGCATTCTGATTATGTAGAATTGGTAGAGGAGAAAATAAAAACTGCCCAACAAGCTGAGGACTACTTTTTACAATATCAGTATAAGAGCTCCACGCAACCTTACCATATGATCCACTATACTTTGCAACGCGATAATTTCTTGCAGAAGATAACTGTTCTGGACTTATTTTATAATGGGTAAGACTTAGCACGCCAGCAAACAAAAAGAGGCCAAAAAGAAGCCCTGAAACTTTTCTAAGTACACTTTTATCCAAACTAAACTTAAGTCCCATTAAACCCACAATAAAATAAAATGCCATTTGGATTCTAGTCATTATGATGATAAATAATCCACTCACAAAACCTAAGTTAAAATTTGCCCTATTTTTGAAAGCCTTCAACAAAAAATACAAGGCTATACTAAAACCGAGTGTAGTAAAGCATTCGCGAAGTGGTACTAAATGATAAAGAAAAGCTGATGGTAGTGACAATGCTAGTAGGAAATATAATTGTTCAAATGCTTTTGGCCGAGTTGCCTGATAAAGCACAAACCATGAGCGGTAAAAAATGATTACGGAAATAAAATAAAGGAATATTTGAAAGGAGATATAAACTAAGATATTCTTAGCAAAAAGTACTCGTAACCCTTTGATGACGTATAAAAATCCGTTTAAACTTTTACTCATATCTACAAATGGCCTTCCCGTTTTAAACAGGATGTTATATTGACCTGAGTCAGGTAAATATGGAATGAAGTTTAACTTGAAATCTAAATAAATTAAGGCATTATACAATGCGAAAAACCCCAATATTATAAGTTTTGATTTTCTATCCTGAAGCTTAAATAACTGCATGGAAAAAATCAATAGGAAGATGAAAATAAGAAAATAAAATCCTAGGATTAAGAAGTCGCTTGTCAAGATACAGCTGTAATATAGTTTCTTCAAATTCGCTTAAATATTAGATATTAAAGTAAAATTAGCATATTATCGTGTTTTCTAGCTATAACAAACATATTTATTATTTTTGTTTGGAATAGGGTTAATTTTTTCTATGAGTCCATTTGTTTTTGCTTACTCTGTATTACTGGCTATTGCTTTTTTTAAAGGAATAGATAGCTTTCTGCTCAAAAATCACTTCACTCATCTTTTATTTAACCGAGTGAATGAGCAATCAAAAGTGCTCATTCAAGAAAAGTGGATACTAATTCCGATTGCCCTGCTTGCATTTGTGATTCCCTATTTTCGTGTTTCTACAAGTATTCCTAGTGTTTTACTTGTGCTAAGCCTGCTCATCTATTTATGGTATGCCGGCAATTGGAAACGAGTGAAAGCCTTCATTCAAGTGGACTCCTCTATCTACTTCAAGATCATTTCCATTTATCTGGTTTTTATTGTATTGCATAGCTTACTTTTTCAAGGCGATTTCATTAAAGTTCAGCTTAATTTTCTTTTACTCATTTATTTCTTTGCATTAATTGTAGCGAAAGAACTAAACAAAGAAAATCTCATACACATTGCTTATTTTTATTTACTTGGAGCTTTACTTTTCATTCCACTTATTCTGATACTTGCCGCAGTGAATGCTGTTGATTTATCATGGAATAGCTTTTATTATACTCAGCTACTTGGTCATGTTAAAGGCAATCCAATCACCCATTCATTATATTATAATATTGCCATAATACTTTGTGCAAAATTTTTGAGTATCTGTAAAAATAAAAAAGAAGGCAGCATTTATATTTTGATGATGATAAGCTTCTTTGGAATGATTTTTCTCTTTGGTTCGAAGACCGGCTATATCACAGCATTCTTCAGCATGATTTTCATTGGATTTAGCTTAATAACGTCGAAAGCGTTAAAAGCTGTTTTTATCCTTGGAGTTCCCTTTTTATTTTACACTTTTTACCTTAATGTCCCATATATCCATAAAAAAATTGAAGGATTTAAATGGCAGATAAGTCGTCATGAAAAAATTACTTTAGAAAACAGGCTGCCACGAACAGTGATTTGGTCTGAAGCAGTGCAACTGATCAAGGAAGAGCCTTTGCGGGGATATGGATTTGGGAAAAGTTTTGAAGTGCTTAAGCAAAGATATACAGCCATAAACTTTACCAAAGGAATTAGAAATAAGTTTAACGCGCACAACCAATTTATAGAATCCTCACTTCAACTGGGAATTACAGGCTTTCTTTGGTGGATATGCCTAATCGGATATTGCATTTATATAAGTATGATGAACCGCGATCGATGGTTGGGAAACTTTTTATTTGTTTTGATAGCCTATTTACTCGTAGAATCTTTACTTGAATCTCAAATGGGTATTGTAGCTATAGGTTTTTTCTTGAGCTATTTTATCTTGAGTTCAAAAAAAGCGCCTATTTAAAATAGGATTTAAGAATCCCATACAAGGTATAACTCATCATGTATTTAATGGATGAGAGGAGCGATAACTCCTCTATTTCGCGATAAATTTTCCATTGATATTTTGCTGCAATGAATTTATTACTCGAAATTGAATTGTTTCTTACCCGATATATAGCCAATACCTCTTGGATACCGTATGCATAGCGAACCTTCTTAAGCAAGTTTAACCAGAGACCGTAGTCTTGTCTTTTATCAATAATGGGCATATAAACTTTGCCCAAAACAGTCGTATCGTAAATAGCTGTAAGACACCCAATAGAACAAGTTTTGAGCAGATCATTGTAGCTTACTTTACTGGGAACTTGAATTTGGCCTATTCGTTCATCCGATTCATTAATTTTATCATACGCTGAATAAGTGAACCCGAAATTATTTTCAAGCATGAAATTAACTTGCATGGACAACTTGTTTGGCAACCATAAATCGTCGCTATCCAAAAAAGCAATAAACCTTCCTTTTGATTGCTGAATTGCCAAATTTCTAGAAATTGCAGCACCTGCATTTTCCTTATTTTCAATGAGAATTATTCTAGAATCTTCGGCAGCATAACGCTTTATAATTTCAGGACTTCGATCGCTGGAGTTATCATCTACAATGACCATCTCCCAAGATTCAAAATCCTGATCAAGTACAGATTTAATAGTTGCTTCAATAAACTTGGACGTATTGTAACTTGGTGTAATAATCGACACGTCTATTTTCATATTCACATCGTTCATGATTTCTCTAGTTGATTGAGTAGGGCTTTTAAATCTTTGGGTAAGTCACTTCCTACTTCCATCATTTCGCCATCGATGGTTTTAAATTGAATCGACTTTGCATGAAGGGTTAAACGAGTAATCAAGGGTCTCTCCTCTTCAAATTTTGTATATCTGTAGCTGCGTTTTATTTTACTCAAATAAAATGCAGCTTTTTGATGATACAAGGCATCGACTAATAGCGGACACCCTAAATAATAACAATGAACACGAATCTGATGGGTTCTCCCTGTTTTCGGAAAACATTCAAGCAAGGCAATGTTGCCAAATGTTGCTAAGGTTCGGAAATAAGTCAGTGCTTCTTTTCCTTCTTTGTGAATAAGCATACGACCACTATTCTTCATATCATTTAGAATGGGCATGTCCACCTGACCTTCATCTACAGCCGGCCGACCTTGTACAAAAGCCCAATATATTTTCTTAACTAAGCCATTGGCAAATTGAGTGTTTAGGTGTTTATGTGCCGCCGTATTTCTTGCAAAACAAATCACACCACTGGTTTCCTTATCTAATCGATGTACGGTTAAAACTTCGCCATATGCATCATTAAGCATTTGCTTTAGGTTAGGCACTTCTGCTTTATACCTATCCTGAATAGTTAGTAATCCGCTCGGCTTAGAAACAACAATATAATTTTTGTCGAGGTGCAGGACTTTCACCCCCGCTTTTTTCAATTTAAAATCCACTATAAGCCCAGTTTTCTATAAAATTCTTGTTGGTGATATTCTTGAATGTCCCCAGGAGAAATCTGATTTAAATCCAAATCTTCAACACGCATTCTAATGAGTCTTAATACTGGAAAACCCACCGCAGCTAACATTTTCCTTACTTGTCTATTCTTGCCTTCTACAAGCTTAATTTCCACCCAAGAAATCGGTATATCCTTCCTGACCCGGATAGGTGGGATTCGATTCCATAAATATTTAGGCCTTTCAATAAACTTTGCATTTGCGGGCAATGTCTCATAGACTTTTTTGTCTACTGTTATATCAACCCCTTCCTTAAGCTTTTTAGCTGCCTCTTTAGAAAACTTTCCTTCCACCTGCGCAAGATATGTTTTGGTTTTTTTTTGTTTTGGACCTAAAAGAAGTGCATTTAACCTTTTATCGTTGGTTAAAATTAGCAGGCCTTCACTATCCTTATCTAATCTCCCGATAGGATAAACATCTTTAATGTCAAGATAAAAGTAATCCGCTATAGATTCTTGATTAGCCTCACGGGTAAATTGGCTTAACACATTAAATGGTTTGTTAAAAACGTAATACTTAAATTTAGACTTCATAGTGACTGCTTAATGAAGTGTAAAAATAAGCGAAATTAACGAATCACTGCATTTAATAATGTCTATCTAATACATACCAACTAAATGCTCGAAGGTTCAATTTCACCATAGAGTCTCTTACGATAGGATCTAATACTTTCCAGGCATCATTGAGTATATCTTTAGCTTCTTGCACACAATCATCTAAAGCACTCACTTTATCTAACAAATCAACAGCTTCTTTTATCAAGCCTACATCATCAGTTTTTGACGCAACTATCTCCCACAACCTAGCCCTATCCAACTTATCCAATCGGATCATCGCTTTTGCAACGGGATAGGTTATTTTACCTGAAGTTATATCTTCTCCTTTAGTTTTTAAGCCATCTTTAAATCCTCTTAAATTAAGTGTATCATCAATAATTTGAAAAGATATTCCTAGCGCTTCATAGTAGTCACCCAAGCCTTTGACCTGAATTTCTGAGCCCCCGCCAAGTATCACACCAATCTGAGCGAGGTAAGATGCAGGAGCTGCTGACTTTAGTCTATGGATTGCTAAAATTCGTTCCTCTAACAACCTTCCAGCGCCCTCTTCAACTACCTCCTTCATCATATAATCTAAACCGTGTATATCCAAAGCTTGTCCAGAATGCGCTGCACGTAAAGCTTCAAAATACAAATTATAGATTCTCAGTTTTTTTGAATCCTCTAATTCATCTGCTTGATAGATAACAATCTGACCTAAGAAATAGCAAGCAGAACCAGCATTTATAGCAAGCGCTTCAGAATACAACTTATGGCAACTTGGCCCACCTCTTCGCACATCCGATTGATCTTCCACATCATCCACGATTAGTGAACCTACGTGCATCATTTCTGGTAAGGCCAACCAATCTTTTGCCTTTTGGGAATTTCCTCCTACAATATCACAACAAGCTAAAGCAGCATAACTCCTCCAGGACTTACCCCCACGATCAATTATACTGCGAATTGGTTCAACCAATGCCTTGGAAAACTGGACATTATCAATACCATGTGTATAATTCGTTTGATCTTTTTTAGAAACTAATTCAGCTAATTTTTCAGCCGTTGGATTCTTGGGTAAAATTTTCTTAACAGACCGGATAGTTTCACGACTAACCACCTTAAAGAATTCTTCCAAGTTAGTTACAGAATCAAATCCACTTCTTTCCACAAAACCAGGTCCCTCTATTTCTTCCTTTCCTAATCGTCCCTTTACCTCTACTCTACCTTCCCAAAATGCAGGTTTTGAAATGACCGTAGCAAATTCTTGATGAGGAAAACATGCCTTTGCTTCAACATGTAAACCTATACTAGGCGCCTCTAACACCCATTCCAATGGGTAATCTCTGAACGTTCTTGTACTTGTCCAATCATTGCCTTTAGATCTTAAACTAAATTCGTTAACCTGAGTTCTATTACCTTGAGGATCAATTAATATTAAATATGAGCCACAGCCCTGCTTGGTATCATTATCAATCAAATCATAAGCTGTAAACTCATATCCATTACTTAACTGCGACGAAATCCAATTCCAAGCGACATCTTTACTCACGATATCCTTATCATTTTTGGCTTTGCGATGTCTCCCAAACTCGTGGTCGTACCAAGCTGTAGAGTTTTCAAATGGTATTCGTTCACCTTCTATTTCGATAAATCCATTTGCTTTGTTTCTTGGAATGAAATAATAAAACATATCCTCGGCTGACACACCGAATACAACGCCATTATCACCATGACGAGTGACAGGTTTTTGCGGTTCTAAAACCATCTTACAAGCAACTTTATGCTCTTCATCTTCAAGAATCAATTCATAGTTGCCATTATCTAATTTACGGTATGAATTTCGATCAAATTTTAAATCAAGTTTATCTCTAGATACTCGTACTTCCCTATCAAATAATCTATCCGGATAGGGAACATTGCCCTTTTCTAGCATTTCGATAGCTGATTTCCGAATACGCTCATCCTTTACAATTTCGCCCTTTCTTAGTCTTTCCAATCCTATTTCGGGTGATCGTTGATCAATCAGTGAATTATTATAATATTTTTGATTTTCAACATCGATGATTGCCCAAGTTATGGAATGCGCATACTCGAGTTTTTGAGTTTCTTCATTATACTTTAAAAGTCTCCTAAAAAAAGAGGCAAAAACTGAGTATTTCTTACCTGTATTTGACGTAATATGTGAATTGATGTACCACCATTCTGTAGTCGAACTATCATGAGGCAAGTCATGAATATCTAGGTCAATGATATCACCTATCGGCCAATCCGATGGACGTTTAAAATCATTGTGTAAGGGCAGCATAAAAGGGTTATTTTGGCGCAAGATAGTTTAATCATAACTCACAAAGAAATGTATCCACTATATTTTTCAATTGATAAAATATACGCTATATTTACTCGGAACAACAATACTTCTATTGAGAGTTTTTTTATTATTTTTTGCAGTTTTTTATAGTTGTTTAGGCCTTGATGCACAGGCTATTAATTTTACAATGGATAAAGATTCCACTGAAAGATATTTTGACGAGCAGCAATTACAAGATCTTGCGCTTGAAAACGAAACAAGTCCAACATTGCAATATGATAAAGAGAACCAAGAACTAATTTATCAGAACAATGGCGTAAGTAAACGTTTTTCAGCCTGGTTTTCTGTAGTTCCCCCGCTTATTGCTATCCTGATGGCCTTGTTGTTTAAGGAGGTACATATTGCCCTTATTTTGGGGATATTTTTTGGCGTTTTCAGCCTCAATGGATTTCAGTTATCCCAACTATTTTCAAGTTTTTTGCAAATTGCTGACACCTATATCATCCAGGCTATTGCATGGACGGATGGGGGAGAATTACAAACTGGACATTTATCAATCATTTTGTTCTCTGTATTAATTGGAGGAATGGTGCATATTATTTCATCCAATGGAGGAATGAATGGTGTGGTTTCAAAAGTATCTAAACTTGCCACATCTGCCAGAAGAACCCAATTGGCAACTATGCTTATGGGTTGCTTGATATTTTTTGACGATTATGCAAACTCTTTAGTCGTGGGTAATACGATGCGGCCACTTACGGATAAATTTAAAATTTCAAGGGAGAAATTAGCCTATATTGTTGATAGCACAGCTGCACCAATTGCATCAGTAGCATTCGTAACCACCTGGATTGGCTATCAACTTTCAGAAATTGAGAAAGGACTTGCCCTTCAAAATTTTATTGTCATTGAGGAAGGTGCCTATTCCATTTTTTTAGGTTCTTTAAAGTATGCCTATTACCCTGTTTTCACTTTATTCTTTATGTTACTTCTTATAGTCTTTAAAAGAGACTTTGGTTCAATGCGGAAAGCAGAAATAAAGGCACGAAAAGCGAAAGAAACAATCACGATGGATGCGCATAAGCAAAAGACAAGTCATTGGGCCAATGCAGCATTGCCTGTTTTAACTTTAATCGTAATGGTAATAGCAGGCCTGATTTTAACCGGTTATTCAACCGAAGTATGGAGTAGCTCGGAGACTTTAATGTTTAAGTTAAGGTCAACACTATCGAATGCAGATTCATATATCGCATTGATTTGGGCATCTTTTTTAGCTTGTGTAGTAGCTGTAATTGTATCCAAAATTAGTAATTCATTAGGCATTAAAAAAAGTATAGAAAGCCTTATTGAAGGATTTAAGACTATGGTTCCTGCTATAGCTATATTAGTTTTAGCTTGGGCATTAGCAGGAGTGATTGAGAATCTTCACACGGCTTCCTTTCTTGCTTCCTTAGTACCTGAAAATTTCAACCCTTATTGGCTTCCAGGGATATTTTTTGTGCTTTCAGCTTTAATCTCCTTTGCTACTGGCTCTAGTTGGAATACTATGGCTGTTATGTACCCAATTTGCATACCTATCGTGATAGGTGTAAGTGTGAATAATGGATCGGAGGTAGATTTAAATTATTTAATGCCCGTGCTGCTCAATACAGTTTCGGTAATATTAGCCGCATCCGTTTTTGGTGACCATTGCTCCCCTATTTCTGATACGACTATTTTAAGTTCATTAGCGACAGATTGCAATCACATCGACCATGTGAAAACACAAATGCCCTATGCCTTTATTGTAGGCTTGGTTAGCTTATTTTGTGGTGGCGTACTTTTCGCAATAGGCATACCATGGTATTTATTATATGTAATAGGATTTGTTTGTATTATCGGTCTTGTATTCCTGCTTGGAACAAAAGAAAAAAATTATGAAAATTAAAATAGGTTTAAGTGTTTTACTTGTCTTCATTCTAATCCAATTTATACCGATTAAGAAGAATCAGACCGATGAAACAAATACATTTCCTGTATTTGAGACGAAAGAAGCCATGAATAACAAGGTATTGGAAATCAACTCAATATTGGAGTCCAGCTGTTATGATTGTCATTCAAATCAAACGAATTATCCCTGGTATAACAAGATAGCTCCTGTTTCATGGTTCTTAGCCAATCATATTGGGGGAGGTAAAAAGAAACTTAATTTTTCAGAATGGAATTCATATACCGCAAAAGAACAAGAGTATGCTGGTTTTGAAATCATAGAAGTTCTAGAAGAAAATCGAATGCCGCTATCGACTTATACTCTGGTGCATCAAGAGGCAAAACTTAGTGCGGAGGAGAAAGATGTAATCCTTCAATATTTCAAAATGTAGTAAAACAAAAATCCCGACGTAAAGTCGGGATTGAAGTGATTCAGCTGGGGCTCGAACCCAGGACCCCAACATTAAAAGTGTTGTGCTCTACCAGCTGAGCTACTGAATCTTGATTTTTAGGGACTGCAAAGATAAATGCTATCTTATTGAAATACAACAATTTTGATATTATTTTTCTGTTTTTTTTCTAGCCAAATAAAATGCGGAAATAAAACATAGGATTCCTTAACCTTTTTCGCATATCCACACTTTCAAACATACAGGATATTGTATCACGAAGCTCCTTATTTTTTCTAGCTTTATTGACAACCATATTAAATAACCAAGGATATTTAGTTAAACTTTGCATGTGCTGACTGAGCTTTAGTTCACTGCCCAATCTTCGATACACCTGCTCATCATATGCTTTAAGATTAACACCCTCAAAGGTTTTACCATGATAGTTCTGTGTTACGACATCTGCGGCTATCATACCCGATATCATAGCATTACCTATTCCCTCCCCTGTAAAAGGATCAATTAACGCAGCGGCATCCCCCAACAAAATTAACTGATCATCAGAAATTTTTTCATGCCCACCTAAAGGAAGTCCATGTAAACGAATATTCCCCTGTAACTCAGCATTTTTAAATCTTTTGGAAATGATCGGATGCTCACTTACAATTTGATTGAAGACCTGCTTCAAATTAAGTCTTTTATTTTTTTGGACATCGGTACGCATTCCTAAACCAACATTTGCCTCCCCATTAGGTAATGGGAATATCCAAAAATATCCGGGCAGTAACTCCTCTAAAAAATGAAGTTCAATAAAACCCTCTTGATCCAAATCACTAACTCCTTTAAAATAAGCCCTTACGCCTAATGAATTTTTATCATCCACTGCACCAATTTGCATAAGGTCTTTCGCTGCTTTAGAATAAGCACCATCGCCCGCCAGCAAGACACTTGCCTTAAAATGACGACTTTTAGATTCGTTCCCTAACTCAATACAATTACCCACCCTTCTATAATACTGAATAGGACAATCCTCGATCAACTCAATTAGTTTACTTTCACGCACCCAGTCAATCAACTGATTATCAAAATCAATACGCTTTGCTATGAAACCAGGAGATACGTCACTAGAAACATTATAGTTTATTTTGAATGGAACTTTAAGTTCATTGTTTTTTGAACCAAAAAACTTGATACCCCATGATGGTAAATTTTCTTTATTTGCAATGACTGAATCAGTCTTTTCCTCATCCAGTTTTCGAAGGACCCAAGCCACCTTGCCGCTACATGCATCACCACATATTTTATCCCGAGGAAAACTACTCTTATCTATTAAGACGGATGGAATTCCTTGCTTTGCTAAAAACAAAGCGGCTGATGCTCCAGCAGGACCTGCTCCTACGATACAAACTTGTGCTTTCAAATTAATAGCTTAACATATTGCTTAAGAATCTTCCTTAAATTAAAGTCCGACTGAAGGCTCTCTTCTTTCCCCATCGACTTCCCTTTATCATCATAAAACATAAAAGTGTTTTTTTACTAATTAAGCATTCTCTAATACTTACGCAAAACTCAAAATACTAAACAAACTTTGGCTGAATACTAAGCCCCCATAATATAGCACTCGCAGAACTTTGCTGTACTCAAAAACTACCAAATACCTACTTTAGTACTTTACACGCGTATCCTAGAAGCAAATGCACGTTATAGCTATTGAAATACCTGTAATATGTTTTTCGTGATGATGTTTGTGAATTCCAATCAAAAATAAGTTATTAAATCTAATTTATAAACAAATAAATCAATTTACTTGCCAACTAATGAGCGTAAAATTGTTATTTTGCGGTTTCAAATAATGAACTTATTCATGTACTTAAAGTCTAAAATTTTAGAAGTTTGGGAAAACCGAGATTTACTAGCTAAAGAGGACTCTCATGCTGCCATTAACGAAGTTGTTGAGCTATTGGATAAAGGTGAGCTAAGAGCATGTGAAAAAATAGATGGTGAATGGATTGTCCATGAATGGATTAAAAAAGCAGTTGTTTTGTATTTCCCCATAAGGAAAATGACGACTATAGAAATAGGTCCATTTGAGTTTCACGATAAAATACCGCTAAAGAAGGATTATGCAAACAGAGGTGTCCGAGTAGTTCCTCATGCCATAGCAAGATATGGTTCCTTTATAGAAAAAGGAACCATCTTAATGCCTAGTTATGTAAATATTGGTGCCTATGTAGGGACCGGGACCATGGTAGACACATGGGCGACTGTAGGTTCATGTGCTCAAATTGGAGAAAATGTGCACCTCAGTGGCGGCGTTGGAATAGGTGGCGTTCTTGAACCTATTCAAGCAAGCCCAGTAATTATTGAAAATAACTGCTTTATTGGCTCTAGATGTATTGTTGTTGAAGGGGTGTTAGTAGAAGAAGAAGCTGTGTTAGGCGCAAACGTTGTACTCACTGCATCCACAAAGATAATCGATGTGACTCAAGCCAGTCCAATAGAATACAAAGGAAGGGTTCCTGCTCGATCCGTAGTGATACCTGGCACCTATACTAAAAAGTTTGCTGCAGGTCAATATCAAGTGCCCTGTGCTTTAATCATTGGTCAAAGAAAAGAATCTACCAATAAAAAAACCTCACTTAATGACGCATTACGCGAGCATCAAGTGGCTGTCTAAGAATAATTTATGAGAAATTTAATTTTAATCTTCCTTGTCACATTATGCCTAACGGCAAATGGCCAAGAAGACATGGCTCACAAGCAAATAACCACGGTTTTAGACTATGTTGACCAATTCTATGTACAGGATGTAGACAAAGATAAACTTGCTGAGATAGCAATAAAAAGCGTCTTAAAAGACCTAGACCCTCACTCCGTATACATTTCGAAGGAAGAGGTAGCAGAAATGAATGAGCCCTTATTGGGCAATTTTGAAGGAGTAGGAATTCAGTTTAACATCCTTAATGATTCCATTCTGGTGGTTGCAACAATTGCTGGAGGTCCAAGTGAAAAAGTGGGTGTACTTGCAGGTGATCGTATCGTTATGATTGATGGAGAAATAGTTGCTGGAATTGGAATCACAAACAAAGGTGTAGTCGATCGATTAAGGGGTGCAAAGGGTACTGAAGTAGAAGTGGAAATTAAGCGAATCGATGTTAAAAAAATATTAGATTTTAAAATAGTAAGAGATAAAATTCCAATTTTTTCAATAGATGCTGCTTATATGGTAAACGATCACATTGGCTATATTAAAGTCAATCGTTTCGCTGCTAAAACACCCCAAGAATTCATTGAGGCCTTAGATAAATTAGACAAGCGAGGAATGACTAATTTGATTCTAGATTTACAAGGTAATTCCGGAGGATACTTAAATGCAGCCTTTAAAATGACGGATGAAATTTTAGGAGACAACAAATTGATTGTTTATACAGAAGGTAAAAGCAGTCCTAGAAATGAAATGAAAGCGACTGCTTATGGTCATTATGAAGATGGAAATATAGTGGTCTTAATAGACCAATATTCAGCATCCGCTAGCGAAATCATGTCAGGAGCCATCCAAGATTGGGATAGGGGTTTGATAATAGGAAGAAGAAGTTTTGGCAAAGGACTTGTCCAACGACCGCTCCCCCTGCCTGATGGAGGACAAATAAGACTAACTATAGCCAACTACTACACCCCCAGTGGACGTTTTATTCAAAAACCATATGCTGATGGAGTGGATAGCTATCGAATGGATTTAGCTAATAGATTTTCTTCAGGTGAACTAACAGATAGTTTAATCCAAGAATTCCCTGACTCGCTTAAATTTGAAACAAAAAATGGAAGAATTGTCTATGGTGGCGGCGGAATAACACCTGATATTTATGTTCCACTGGATACCTCTTTCAATACCGAATTTTATGCGCAGGCCTTGCGAAAAGGATTGATTAATAAATTCACCTTAAGCTATGCCAATAAAAACAGAAAAGCTTTAACAGAATATTATCCTGATATTGAAACTTTTGATCAAAAATT
Source organism: Chitinophagales bacterium (assembly GCA_037624485.1). Classification (GTDB taxonomy): domain Bacteria; phylum Bacteroidota; class Bacteroidia; order Chitinophagales; family UBA8649; genus JAFMKE01. Next base: position 123,411 of record JASJJC010000016.1, on the reverse strand, counting down.
CATGGCTGATGAGGAATTTTTAGCCGAATTTCTAGAATATTGCGCTGAGGAAGAAATAGATATTGATAAAGATCAGGTTGCTAAATCCGCTAAAGTCCTAGGGCTTCAATTAAAAGGATTAATTGCAAGGAACTTATTTAGTGGTGAGGCATATTACTATGTAGTTAATAAGGAAATGAACCAATCCTTTATTACCGCAGTTGAAGCAATTGAAAATAATTGGTTTAAAAAATATAATGTTACATGGACAAAAAAATAGGCCTCTTTTACGGTACAGATACAGGCAACACTGAAATGGTTGCCAAAATGGCTATTGAAAAAATAGAAGCTGTTCTTGGTGCAAACAGTATTGATTTACACGAAATTTATCAAAAGAAGTCTTTAGATATGGCTGCCTATGATTTAATAATAATGGGACAACCGACATGGTATGATGGTGAACTTCAAGGAGATTGGGAAGAGTTTATTCCTGAAATGAACGCTGTTGATTTTACGAATAAAAAAGTAGCTTTCTTTGGGCTAGGTGATCAATACGGATATGCTTCCTATTTTTGCGATTCATTGGGAGTATTTGCAGAAATGGTTGAAAAATTAGGTGGCAAAGTCATTGGACATACCAAATCTGAAGGTTATGAACACGACTATTCCAAAGCAGAAAAGGATGGTCAATTCTGTGGATTGTGCATAGACGTAGATAATCAAGATGAGCTTACAGAGGAACGATTAGATGTTTGGATTCCTGATGTTTTAAAAGATTTTGGCCTCACTTAATTAATCGTTTTAAAATTTAATTAGATAGGAGTTAAATTAAAAAAAAGTTAGCTTCTCCTTTTTTAATTTAATAAAAAACTCAACTCCATTTTTAACAAAGAGAAGGATTTTGTATGTGGTATAAGAATATCCGCCTTTGAGTATATGATTTTACGTTGCTCAAGCGTTTTTTCAACATAAGCTGACATGTCCTCATCACTTAGCTTTCTTACAAGCGGTCTTTCCTCTTTGTTTTGTCTTAGTCGGCCAATGATAATTTCAGTAGGAACAACCATATATGCTACAGCTCCTTTCTCTTTCATGAAGGCCATGTTATGATGAAAGATGGGAGTTCCTCCACCTGTAGCAATGACCTTATTATCCAGGTTCATACTTCTCAAAACCTTAGATTCAACTTCTCTAAAGTAGTCTTCATTCTGGTCTTCGAAAAGCTCATTGATAGACTTCGATTCGGCTTGCTCTATCTCCTCATCTAAGTCAATAAAATCCATCTCAAAATGCTTGGCCAATTTCTTTCCTAAAGAACTTTTGCCTGAGGCCATAAAACCAATTAAAAAAAGTGTTCTAGCCATCTATCTTAATTCTAGGGTCTAAATATGAATACAAAACATCAACGATTAAATTGACGAAAACAAAACTAGCCGCAATAATTAATACAGAGCCCATGACCACAGGAAAATCAAACATGGTCAATGCATGAACCGTTTCATGCCCTAAGCCCTTAAAATCAAAGATGTACTCCACGAAAAAAGCTCCGGCTAACAAGGCTGCAAACCATCCCGTTATGGAGGTAACTACAGGGTTCAAGGCATTACGTAATGCATGCTTTAAAATCACTACCCTATTTGTCAAGCCTTTTGATTTTGCAGTGCGCACATAATCCGCGCTTAGTACATCCAACATACTGTTTCGAGTGAGTTGTAAAATAATTGCTACAGGACGAATACCTAAGGCAATAGTCGGTAAAATTAAATTCTTCCAATTGATGAAATATTCTCCTAAATCAGAAACATCGATGAGGGGACCCGTAATATTCAAGTGAGTATAATTCGATAAGTAATAGCCGAAAATAATAGCCAAGAGCAAAGCAGAAAAATAACTAGGGATAGAAATTCCTAGAACTGAAAATGCAATTAATCCTCTATCCAAAAATTTACCGTAATTCAAAGCTGCCACCAAACCTAAAGCTATGCCAATGATACTTGCCAAGCTTATCGCGGTAAGAGCTAAAATAGCTGTCGGAAGCATTTTTCTAGTGAGTATTTGCCATACTGGCTTATCAGATTGAAAGGATCGACCAAAATAAGGTTGTTTGAATACGAAACTCTTTGACGAGAACTTAAACAAAGTTGCATATTTATAATCTCCACTACCTAAAAAAAGAGGTGCTTCATTATCGCTATGGCTTTGAATACTTAAAGGGGATACGTCCGAAAGATAATACCAAAGACGCATGCCTGGTGAATGGTTCAAACGGAGCTTTTTCTTAGTCGCCAAAACAGTCGCTTCATCAGCATTTTGTCCTAAGCTCATTTGTTCAGCATTAACCGGAATAATATTAAGTAATATAAATATAACAACGATAACACCTAGAAGCACCAAACCTCCTGAAAGAATTCTTTGAAGTAAAAATTTAAACACTTAGTTCAAACTTTGTATGTAAGAATCAATCTCTTCCTTGTTTGGAATATCACTATGATGCCACTTGCCCATTACTACCCCATTTTTTAATAAAACTAATCCAGGATTCGAACGGATTACAGTCTTAATGAAGGTCTCATCCGCCTGATAGAATGGATAAGTACATTGATGCTCATGCCTAAAAATTTCAGCATCCTCAAAGTTTGTGGTCATAAAAGCAAACATGGCAAAATCGTTCTCAATTGCATAAGCAGACACAGCATTTAGATCAGTCCATGCCTCTACATTAGACTTAGATAAGCTTTTACTTAACACCCAAAAACTATAGGATTCATTATATAGAATGTCATCTGTTACATCGAACCCATCTTCATTATATGCTCCAAAATTAGCGATCTTGGCTGGAATTCCTTTCTCTAACACAATATTATCTTGATCCCCTGTGAACTCCCACATTGGGTCCGTCTTAGCTGCGGTATAATCAGCCATCGCTACACGTTTAGTTTCGCCTGTTTCCATATTTTCAAAGGTAAATCCGTAGTTCAACTTATCCGGAACCTCTACCCGCTGCTCCACGATATTATTACCAATTTTATAAGGCCTGAAATCAACCAATGGCAAACCCCAGATATAATTACTAAAACAGAAAAGCAAAAAGAATAATGTGGATCCTAATATTTTCATCCAAGAAAAAGTATTACCAAGAAACGGCTTAATATGCCTAATCCCCAAAAACAAGGCTAACAAAACGAACATTAAGAAAACGTCTTTTAGAAAAGTAACTCTTGGTTCCAGTTTTAGAAAGTCTCCAAAACATCCGCAATCGGTAACCTTCATTTGTAACTTATCATACTTTACAAAGACCTGAATATGCTCACCAGCCGCCTGCAATTCCTGCCTAGTGGTGATATCGTAATAATCTGGATTAATGAAGCCGGTCAAATAAGTAAAGCCGGTCAGCACCGTAAAGAAAATCATCATTGCGGCAGAAATACCTAAGGTTATTTTTTTCTTAAAACCTATAATCAAAGCTATGCCTAGGACAATCTCTATGACAATCATCGAGACTGCAAAGAAAGTACTCATATTCGCCAACCATTCAAAACTAAAACCAGTAAACTGAGAAAAAGCATCGAAGTAATCTTTCATTTTATATGAAGTGCCGAGCGGATCGATTCCTTTCACAAATCCTGAAAATATAAACAAAGCACCAAGAAAGTTAGTTAAGATTTCAATCGACCAATTCGAGGGCTTCTTTACAAATGATTTCAAGTAAGCAATAACAATTCCTGCTAAGAATGAACTTCCAAATATTTTAAATACCGGACCGAATGCTTCCATTTTTTTCTTTTTTATGAATTACAAAAATATACAGAATTTAGTTCCGAATTCAATCTTACTAACTTTTAACAGCATATTAACTTTGGCATTTCTCTTAGAGAAACAAAGCTAAATCACCTTGCTCTCCTGCTTTAAAATTCCCCCTATCTGTGGCGATAACTTTGGAGGCTTGTGTTTGTGAATCATGCTCGTAAAATAAGATGTATTCTTTATTTACTGCTTCTTGTAAAAAGGTTTCTTTTTCTCTTACCGTCACCAGCGGACGAACATCATAGCCCATTACCCACGCAATTGGTATATGTGTTGGAGAAGGAAGTAAATCCGCCATAAAAACAATAGTCTTGTCTCCATGTTGTATGTGAGGGATTAGCATGCCCTCCGTATGTCCATTAGCCAAAGCAAAAGTCAATTCAGGAATAATCTTGGTGTATTCATTGATAAATTGCAATTGCCCAGATTCTTGAATCGGCAAGATGTTTTCTTTTAAAAACGAAGCTTTCTCACGAGCATTAGGATTAATCGCCCATTCCCAATGTTCCTGATCACTCCAATAAGTAGCATTTCGAAAAGTTGTAAATAAATCGCCATTCACATCTTTAGAAACTGCACCACCACAATGATCAAAGTGCAAATGGGTAAGAACTACATCTGTTATGTCTTCGGCGCTAAATCCTTTATTTTTTAAACTTGTTAGTAATGTAGCATCACCATGAGGATGATAATGACCAAAAAATTTCTCGCTTTGCTTATCACCCATCCCAGTATCGATTAAGATTCGCTTATCTTCCGTTTCAATGAGCAAGCAACGCATTGCCCAAGTACACAGATTATTTTCATCTGGTTTCTGGTATTTACTCCAAAGTGATTTGGGAACCACGCCAAACATAGCGCCCCCGTCTAACTTAAACAAGCCGGTATCAATAACATGCAATTTCATAATTAATACTTTTGGATTATTTTTTCACCTAATACTTCGTACTGATATAATTGATACCCCTCTAGAGTATTACTATCGTAAATCAACGCATTAACAACTGCCTGTGCAAGGTTATCAACTAACTTGAGTATATTATTGTAACAAGTATAACTATTCCACAGAAATAAAGCTGATTTTGTTTGCTGTGTATAGCTGATTTGAAAGCAGAAAATCAAAAGCAGGATGCCAATAGTGCTACTCAGCATCATATTGCATTTTCTTTTCTAAGGCTACCATTTTTAAAGCAGCGACCGCAACTTCCACACCTTTATTTCCATGCTTCCCTCCCGCTCTATCCAATGCTTCTTGATAAGTATTAGGCGTTAAAACACCAAACAAAAAGGGCTTACCATATTTTATTGATAGATTTTGTAAAGCTTGAGCAACTGAATGATTAATGTACTTATCATGGTCGGTTTCTCCTTTGACTACGCAACCAAATGCGATAAGCGCATCTACTTTTTTCCAACGATTTAAACGTTGACACGCTATAGGTAACTCATATGTCCCAGGCGCATATTCAATGAAAACATTTTCTTGCTTCACATTTTGCTTCGCCAATGTCACCAGACAAGCATCCAATAGGCGCTCAGTTATCTCTGGATAATATTCTGATACAACTATACCAAATTTATAATCACTTGCATTAGGTAGCTCAGTGGATACGGTTGATAAATTTCTTAATTCGCTAGCCATTATTTAAATATACTTATCTTCTTTGAAATCTTGGTGCCATCTATAGTAAAACTAAATAAATAGAATCCCTCACTTAATTCTCCGAGATCATATGATTGAGGATTATTTGATTTTAAGGTGATGGCATCAATTTGTTGTCCCATTAGATCAAATAATTGAACCGGAATATCTTTATTATCAGAAGAAACCACCAACAATGAAACTTTTCCGTTTGTAGGATTTGGAAATACTTCTATACCATATTCATCTATTGATTCTTCTATTCCCACAGGGGCATTGTCCCCTATCACTATCTTATCCTCAGAAATCCATATGGTATCATAAACTTGTAAAAATTCTTCCCCGCTTGGTGAAGTGAAGGGGGTCGTTTCTGGATGAAAACTCTGTGTCGAGGTACTACTTCCAGTAAGCATTTGAAGATCCGAATTAATCAAGAATGACCAACGCAAGCTAGCACCAAAATCTCGAGTAAAAGATTGAATAATTTGATTATTCGCTCCATTTCTAAATTCAACATATCCAGAAGTTTCAATATTATTTTGGGTGTTAAACCACCAACTTAAACCATCTCCAGCTTCCCAATCATTTCCATAGTCCGTCATTTCGAAAGTGTAGCAACCATCGGTTAAATTATAGTCATAGGTATTAAAGGTACTTGCGTTAAATGTTGTTTCATCGGCCACTATTGTACCATCGGAAGCAACTAATGTGAAAGCATTTTCCTCCGGTTTATTATTTGTTCTGAAACGCACTCTTAATGCATTGGTATTATAAACCGCTGGAATTTCAAACAAGGTGCTTTTTTCATTATTGTGAACAAACTGATCTGGAAAATTATTCGGCCAATTTACACTTGCGAAGAATTCTAAATTACTGACATCTAAATTAGCCCAGTTCATGCTCGGCAATTCAACATCTGCTGTTTCTCCTGACTTTAGACTTCCATTCCAGTCAAAATAATATTTAGTGGTATGATCAACCCAATATGCAATCTCACAATACGTTAATTCTTGTATGCCATAATTCTTAATACGGACCATGGGCTTATCACAAACCGGATTGAATCTCGTAAAATTATCATTCGCTGTTGGAGCAATAATCTCATCAATTAAAACATCATAATCCCTGCGATACGAATCATAAGTAATCATTTGTGCAGACAAAGAGTAAGATGCTGCTGCCGGTGGGCTGTAATTTTCAAAGTCGATATCTAAGTCAATGTATTGATTAGCGCCACTTCCTTGAATATATTCACTGAGCTCAAACTCATGCACCTCAACTGCATCCCCTGGACACCAATTTGCCCGACCGAGTAACCATGTTCCTCCTTGAGGTGATATTGCTAATTTGTCACAATCGTCTCTCCAAATATCTTCAACCTTAACGGTTGTTCCATTTGCTTTTACTGTATAGGTAATTGGCGTGAACTCACCAGACTGACCATGCCCAGTAACAATGACCCTTAACTTAGCCTCATCTGCTGCTGCTGGAATACTCACTTGTTTTGCTGGAGTCCTTTCAGTATCAAACTGAGCAAAGGAAGAGTATCCTCCGCCTCTATATATGTTTTCAATACTTACAACATCTCTTGTTGGGTTTCCTTCCGTTATCTCAAAATCAACACTGATTCTGAACCCTTCTTGCCATCCGTGAAAGTAAACCCGTATTGGTGTATTGCCTCTTAACATTGTAGAAAAATCGGTCACATCGTAAGATAAATAATGCTCCCAAGCACCATCAAATCCCTCTTGATTCCAATTCATGTAATTTCCATATGGGGTCACGTATCTCCCCAATTCATGCCATTCAATCACTTCAAATACGTTCCAAGTAGTATCCCATAAAGCAGGATTCATGTCTGTTGAATCAATTGAAACTAAGGTAGAATCCATGACTCCGGTAGAGTCACCTACGTAGACATCCAAATCGTAATCCCAATGACTGCAAGAATCACCATTCATGCAACCCATAGTAACAATCATATTCACATTTTGATAGGAAATTGATTCATCTGGGAAATTAGCATACTCTACAATTCTATTCTGCGCGAATAGATTAACAAATTGATGGGCTTGCACATCAATTTGATTACCTGATTGGGTATGACCTAAAATGAAAAGTATTGTGAACAAAAAACCGAAGTATATTTTTTTCATAACTTGTGTGGATTAGCTTATAAATTTAGCAAAAACCTCCTAAGAAACATGAAAAAAATCTACTTATTTATTCTTAGTCTAAGCATGCTTTTCGCACTTTCAAGTTAGTCACAGCATATTGGTGACAGAACTATAAGCTTAAATGATAAGAATCGTTCAGAATGTTTTGGCAATATTGCTAAAGTTTTCAACTCAATAGGATGAGAGTAAATTAGCGCCTATGCCTAATTGATTATTCCTTTGTGGGTTATTTAAAAAATAGAGAAAGGTCTCTGCTTTCAAATAATAACAAAAGACAAAAGGAAGAGTCAAGTATGTTTTTATACATTTGTAAAGTGGAAAGCAAAGAAATCAAATAGATAAACTTATACCTTTCATCAATTTAAATTAAAAAGTAGATAAACAACTATTAAAAATAAACGTTTTGAACATATGATTTCAATATTTTGGTTTAGAAGAGACTTAAGACTTCACGACAATCATGCCTTGTTCCAAGCTTTAAGTAGAGGCCTTCCTGTGCTTCCAATTTTTATTTTTGATACGGAAATATTAGAGAAACTTGAAGATAAGCATGATGCCCGCGTTGAGTTTATTTACGAAGAATTGCAAAAAATAAATGCAACCTTAATTGCTTCTGGAAGCTCTTTGAAAGTGCTTCATGGTAAACCAGAAGAAATTTTCAAGCAACTATTTAGCGATTTTAATATCCAAACTGTTTACTGCAATCGTGACTATGAGCCCTATGCCCTCCAGCGGGATCAAAAGATTAATACCTTGTGTAAGGACCATCAAAGCGAATTTAAGGATTTCAAGGATCAAGTTATTTTTGAAACCAACGAAGTGACGAAAGATGATGGCAAACCATATAACGTTTTTACACCCTATTCAAAAAAATGGAAAGCTGCATTGGACACTGAATCCTTCAAGTCTTTTCCTAGCGAGAAATTGGGCGATAATTTTTGGCAGAACAAGGCTGGTGAAATGCCTTCTTTAGAAGACTTAGGATTCCTTGAGACTACTATTGATTTTCCCGACAGAGATCCACAATTATCCATCATAAAGAAATACGAACTGACCAGAAATTTCCCTTCAAAGCTCGGTACAACCCGTTTATCTGTTCACCTTCGATTTGGTACCATATCAATACGAGAATTGGCTCGTCTAGCAAAAAAAAGCAATGAGACCTATCTCAATGAGTTAATTTGGCGAGAATTTTACATGATGATTCTTTGGCACTATCCGCATGTTGTTGGCAAGGCTTTTAGAGCCAAATACGATAAAATTGAATGGAGAAATAATGAAGCGGAATTTAAAGCCTGGTGTGAAGGAAATACAGGATTTCCAATTATTGATGCGGGGATGAGAGAACTCAACAAAACTGGATTTATGCATAACAGAGTTCGGATGATTGTCGCGAGCTTCTTAGTCAAAGATCTATTAATAGATTGGAGATGGGGAGAAGCTTATTTTGCACAAAAACTTTTAGACTTTGATTTATCGGCTAATAATGGTGGTTGGCAGTGGGCCGCCGGCAGTGGGTGTGATGCAGCGCCCTATTTTAGAATTTTCAATCCAGATAGTCAACAGAAAAAATTCGATCCTGATTTTATCTACATTCAAAAGTGGGTGCCTGAATATTTAGATGAAACTAAATACCCTGAAGTTATTGTTGATAGGAAAATAAGTCGAGCGCGCGCATTAAAAACCTATAAAGAAGCCGTAAATCAATAAGAATTATTAGCTAAAAACCATAAAATGACCAAAATAAACTTAATCGAAAATAAAGTACTTGTTCCAAAAGAATTTAATAATGTGGCGTCTAAGTACGACTTCGCTACTTATCTGAGTCAAGGCTATCAAGAAGATTTAGATAACAGCGCTAAATGGCTGGAACTTGAAGGCGATGAAAAAGTTCTGGACCTATGTTGCGGGACTGGGAAATCATCCTCAGCATGCCTGCCTTATATCAAAACTGGAACAATAACGGGTATTGATAATTCAGAAGGAATGCTTAAGGTGGCCAATGAAAAGTTTGCCGAAGAGATAAAAGCAGGTAAAATGTCTTTTGAGTTGCAAGATGCGATGGCCTTAGATTTTCCAGAGGAAAGTTTTGATGCCATCTTCATGGCTTATGGTTTGCGCAACATGCCAGACTACGATAAGTGCCTAAATCAACTATACAAACTATTGAAGCCGGGCGGAAAAATTTGTATCCATGATTATTCTTTAGCCAATAAGAGTTGGGCGAAATACTATTGGGGTATTTTGAGTTATGGATTTATCGTTCCATTTTGTACAATCTTATCAGGAAGTTCCAAAATTTACACCTATTTGGCTAAAAGCGTTTTAACCTTTCTAACGCCGAAAGAGGTAGAAGAAAAAATGATTCAAGCACAATTCAAATCCATCCAAATTAAGGCGCATAAAAGCTGGAGAGGGCCTATTTTACATGCTTTTGTAGCGAAAAAATAGGTGGAATACTAACTTATAAAAATAATTTAGTTAGTTTCCTTCAAGATTAATTAATATTGAAGATTGATTCCTTGCTTACATTCAACGAATGGATTAACTTTGTTGGACCAAACGAAAAAATAATGGCAGAAGCATTAAGATTACCTCGCATGAGCGACACAATGGAAGAAGGTGTCATTGCAGAAATATTGATTAAAGTAGGCGACACCATTGAAACCGGAGATGTCATTGCGGAAGTTGAAACAGACAAAGCAACAATGGAATGGGAATCTTTCCAAGAAGGTAAGGTTTTGCATGTTGCCGTTGAAAGCGGAGAGACTGTAGCAATTAATGGCGTTGTAGCCATTCTAGGAGAAGAAGGAGAGGAATTTGAGCACCTTTTAGTGGAAGAAACTATCCCTGAAGTTGAATCAACCCCTGAAGCCACTCAAGAAGAAGAGACCAACAGCAATATCATTGAATTTGATGTAAGCGCTGAGAACAATGCACTTAATGAGGAGGGGCGAGTTAAAGCAAGTCCCCTAGCCAAAAAAATGGCTGAAGACAAAGGAATTAATATCAACACGGTCACTGGAAGTGGAGAAGAGGGACGTATTGTCAAGAAAGATATTGAATCTTATGCAAATACTAGTGTACCTATTCAAGAATATGCTCCTGAAATCCAAGCGATTAAGTCGGATATATCGCCTATACAGCTACCTACAATTGTTGCTGAAGAATCATATACGGAAGAACGTGTAAGTCAAATGCGTAAAACCATTGCTCGTCGATTGAGTGAGAGTAAATTTCAAGCGCCTCATTTTTACCTAACTATTGAGGTAAACATGAACAATACCATTGCTGCAAGGAAAAAAATCAACGAACTAGCTCCAAGTAAAGTTTCCTTTAACGACATTGTCATTAAGGCCACTGCAGCCGCTTTAAGAAAAAATCCAGCGGTCAATGCTTCTTGGTTAGGCGATAAGATTCGTTATAATAATCACATTCACATTGGTATGGCTGTCGCCGTTGCTGAAGGTTTAATGGTTCCAGTAATTAAATTTGCTGACAACAAATCATTGAGTCACATTGCTGCAGAAGCTAAGCAATTGGCAGAAAAAGCTAAGACTAAAAAAATCAGTCCGGAGGAAATGCAAGGAAACACCTTCAGCATATCCAATTTAGGAGGATTTGGTATATCCGAGTTCACAGCTGTTATCAATCCTCCAGATGCTTGCATTTTGGCTGTAGGTGGCATTAAGAAAGAGCTCGCATTTAATGCGCAGAAAGAAGTGATCGAAAATAATATAATGAAGCTTACACTCTCTTGTGACCACCGAGTTGTTGATGGAGCGGTAGGGACTCACTTCCTACTCGACCTAAAGAATAATTTGGAGAACCCAATTATGATGCTCGTTTAAATCTATAAAAAAATTCACTTTAGGATTGACCTATTTTTATTGCTTATCCAATCCATTTTTTTAACGCCTCTTTGCGCTTAAATAGTGTATTTATCTAAAATGCTCAACTAGATTAACTACAGCATTCACATCCTCTTCACTAATATCTAAATGGGTCACCATTCGTATGGTTTGCGGTCCAAATTGAACGACCATCACCCCGTTGCTTTTCATATATTCGATGAATCTAGCAGGCTCAATATCTTTCTCTAAATCAAAAATTACAATATTGGTTTGGGGTTTAATAACTTTCAAAATATACTTTTGACGAGACAATTCTTCAGCGAGCAGTGTTGCATGTTTGTGATCGGTTTGAAGAAGCGAAACATTATGTTCTAGCGCGTATAAACCAGCTGCAGCCAAAATACCAACTTGACGCATACCACCACCGAAAGCTTTACGCACTTTCTTGGCACGTTTAATAAAAGCTTGGTCACCTAATAAAACAGAGCCAATAGGTGCACCCAATCCTTTGCTTAAGCAGATAGAAATACTATCAAACAAACCCCAATACTCTTCAATATTCGTTTGACTTGCTACGAGTGCATTAAAAAATCGTGCACCATCTAAGTGAAGCTTTAATCCTTTTGATTTACACATTTGTGCAATCTTTCTTAGCTCCTCAATATCGTAAACAGCGCCTCCTCCTTTGTTGCACGTATTTTCTACAACAACTAATTTACTTACCGGCAACCAATCAAAATCTGCTTGAATGCTTTCCTCTACTTGCTTGGCCGTAATACGCCCTTGATCACCGTCGATCAAACGCACGCCGCAACCGGAGTTAAAAGCATAACCAGCCGTTTCATAGTAATACACGTGAGATAACTTATCACAAATAATTTCATCCAATGGCCGAGTGTGAACATTCATAGCTATTTGATTGCACATAGTGCCACTTGGGCAAAACAATCCAGCTTCCATACCAAACTGATCAGCCAATTGATTTTGTAAAATTTGAACCGTTGGGTCTTCACCAAACACATCATCACCAAGTTTTGCCTTCATCATTGATGCTAACATAGCTTGACTTGGCTTGGTAACAGTATCACTTCTTAAATCTATCATTTCTTTAATTTATTTATTAATGAATAGGCCGCAATTGCACAAGCACTTGCTACATTCATTGATGAGTTATGTCCTTGCATAGGAATATGCCCAATCATGTCTGCTGCACTTAAAAGTTCCGGATTAACTCCGTAATTTTCTTCGCCTAAAATTAAGCAAACCTCCGCATTATCAGGGAGGATAATTTCTTCAATAGGAATACTGTTATCACAAAGCTCCAATGCTACAATCAGCACGCCATCATTTTTCAAGTTTTGAATAAATTCCTGTATGTTGTCCACTTGTTCATAATACACGGACTTTTCAGTGGATCGAGATGTTTTAGAAATTTTGCGATTTGGAGGAAGAATAGTATCTCCCGAAAGGTATAATTTTTTTACCCCAAGCGCATCCGTTAATCTAAAAATGACGCCCAGGTTATAGGGGGATTTTAGCTGATGGGCTAGAATGCTCAATGAAAACTTGCCCTTAATATCATGGCTCGTATGATCAAGTTGTTTACCCATGTTTAGTTATTATGGTAAGGGTCTCCTTTAATTATGGTAAACGCACGATATAATTGCTCGGCAAATATTGCGCGTATAATTTGATGCGAAAAGGTCATTTTAGAAAGTTGCAATTGCAGATTCGCCCGCTGATATACCTCATCTGAAAAACCAAAAGCCCCCCCTACTACAAATACCAAATTTGAAATCCCTTGCACCTGCTTTTGTTCTATCCAGTTTGCAAATTCTACAGAATTAAATGCCTTCCCTTTTTCATCGAGTAAAACCAAGAAATCCTGTTTGCTAATTTTAGCTAAAATTTTCTTCCCTTCAAGGGTCTTTAATTGATGAGCGCTTAAATTTCCTGCTTTTTTAACATCATCAATAAGTAACTCTTCTAATTTAGTGTAAAATTTCAATCGTGTAAAGTAAAGCTTACAAGCATCTTTCACAAAGTCAAAGGAGGTTTTACCAATCGTAATGAAGCTTATTTTCATAGGTTCTAAATAATTCGAGGTATTTACTTTTAATTGCAAACATACTTCTATAATTTTGAATGCTATAAAAGTAGTCCTATGACAATTGTAAAAAAACTTATTTTTATCTGTTTCTTCATGCTAATGCTTGCCTGCCAAAATGATCCTGCCTTTATAGGTTCTTGGGAATTGGTCAGCCTCAATTTAGCGGATGATAAAATCACTGGCAAAGAGTTTAGCAACCCTGTTTATTCATATAATTCTAACCACACCTACTCTATTGAAGTAACGGGAATGTACCAGTATGGAACTTGGAAACAAGAAGATGGAAAATTATTACTCACTAATAATGAGACTCCTGACAAAGTAACTGTGCTTAGTATTATTCAGGCAGAGGAAACGATTTTTCATTATTCTGCAGGAGAAGGTGAAACCATGACCAATGTAATTTTAAAAAGAGTTAATTAAAGGCTATATTTAGAGAAATAAATATTACTTCATGACATTAGCCCTTATTTCTTTTGTTCTATTCCTTGGAATTGTGTTTATTTTCTTAGAAATATTCGTCATTCCAGGAACAACAGTGTTTGGGATTGTGGGAGTTATTGGGGTTATTGTTGCCATCATCTTTTGTTATCGATTATTGGGCTCCAATTATGGACATTTAAGCATCATCATTGGTTTTGTCGTTTTTATGGTCTTTTTCTATGCCGGCAGAAAACTTATGGATGAAAGTGAATTTTCACTACAGAAAGAATTAACCGGGAAGGTTAATGAATTTGAAGCTAATGTAAAAGTTGGCGATCTAGGTAAGAGCTTTACCGATATTAAACCTAATGGGAAGGCTTTCTTCAACGATGAGAAAATGGAAGTATACTCGAATGGAATCTACATCGTCAAAGATCAAGATATTGAAGTGATTAAAATCAATCAAAATAAAATTATTGTTAAACCCTTAAATAAAGTATAATGTTTGCACTACCAATAATGGCCATATTTTTGGCTATCTTTTTTCTCTTTTTTATTCTTTACTTCGTCCCCGTTGGATTGTGGATTGCTGCTATAGCATCCGGAGTGCCTATAAAGATCCCTGGCTTGATTGCGATGCGTTTAAGAAAAGTTCCACCCTCGATAATTGTTAATGCTATGATTACTGCTCAAAAAGCGGGTATCCCTGTAGAGAAGGACTTTCTAGAAGCTCACTATTTAGCTGGTGGTAATGTAATTAAAGTGGTTAACGCTTTAATTTCTGCTGATAAAGCGAATATTGACTTATCGTTCAAAGACGCCACTGCAATTGATTTAGCTGGTAGAGATGTATTAGAAGCCGTTCAATTAAGTGTTAATCCAAGAGTTATTGAGTCTCCTCCTGTTGCGGCAGTAGCTAAAGATGGTATTCAATTGATAGCAAAAGCAAGAGTAACTGTTCGAGCAAACATCAAACAACTAGTGGGTGGTGCAGGTGAAGAAACTATCTTAGCGCGAGTAGGTGAAGGGATTGTAAGTTCTATTGGTTCTGCAGATTCACACAAACAAGTGCTTGAAAATCCTGATTCCATTTCAAAAACGGTATTAGGCAAAGGATTAGATGCGGGAACTGCATTTGAAATCTTATCTATTGATATTGCCGATGTTGATGTAGGAAAGAATATTGGTGCTGAGCTCCAAATTGATCAAGCGAATGCTGATAAGAATGTAGCACAAGCAAGAGCAGAAGAAAGAAGAGCAATGGCTATTGCTGAGGAGCAAGAAATGAAAGCCAAAGCTCAAGAAGCAAGGGCTAAGGTGATTTTAGCTGAAGCAGAAATACCTAAAGCTATGGCTGAAGCTTTCAGAAGTGGCAACATGGGTATCATGGATTATTACAAATTCGAGAATATTAAAGCTGATACAGATATGAGAGGTTCTATAGGTAAAGGTGGTAAGAAGTAATTCTTATTAATTTTAAATAAAAAAAGGCTTCCAAATTGGAAGCCTTTTTTGTTAAATATAAACAGACCACTATTCGTTTCACATTACGCTTAAAAGACATTAACTAAAGATTTGTTTGATATATTTTATTGAGATTATTCCAAATAAGTTGATGCCTTACCCATCTTTCATCCAGCTTTTACTGGAGTTGCTGACTTAAAAATAATTTAGTCTTTTGCATATCCTTAAATAATTCCCGATCTTCTTCCAAGGATGGAACAATAGTTCTATAACTGGCTAATAAATGATCAATCCTAGGTGAGCTTTTTAATGGCTTTCTCAAGCTTAAAGCTTGAGCAGCAGTCATCCACTCAATCGCTAAGATACTTTTAACATTATCCATTATGTCTGCGCACTGAACTGCAGCATTAGCACCCATACTTACATGATCTTCTTGTCCATTGCTACTAGGTATACTATCCGAAGAGGCTGGCGTGCACAACTGCTTATTTTTAGATACAATAGAAGCTGCTGTATACTGAGGAATCATCATGCCTGAATTCAATCCAGGTTTCCGACTTAAATAAACCGGTAAGCCTCTATTCCCTGACAATAATAAATAAGTTCTTCTTTCACTGATGCTTCCTAATTCGGCTAAGGCAAGTTTTAAAAAATCTAAAACCAATGCCAAGGGTTGACCATGAAAATTACCCGCTGAAATAATCTCGTCTTCATCAGGGAAAACATTAGGATTATCAGTCACACTATTAATCTCCGTAGTAATGACTCGCTTTACATATCCCAAGGTATCGGCACTAGCCCCATGCACTTGAGGGATACATCTAAAAGAATATGGGTCCTGAACCTGGCTCTTTTCTTGACCGGCAATTTCACTTCCCTGAAGATTTGCTAAAATAAACGCTGCGGTATCGATTTGACCTTGATGCGGTCTTATTTTATGAACGAGATTATTAAATGGTTCTATTCGGCAATCGTAAGCGTCAATTGAAGCCGCTGCTATAGTATTCGCTCGATTGAGTATTTTCTCACTTTCAATCACTAGAAAGGTGCCGTAAGCGGACATAAACTGTGTGCCGTTTAACAAGGCCAGACCCTCTTTAGATTGCAACTTTAAAGGTTTCCATCCAAGCAGTTCTTTTAATGATTCACCAGATATTTTTTCAGCATTATACCATACTTCTCCTTTACCCAAAATGGGTAAACTTAAATGTGCCAAGGGAGCTAAATCTCCGCTTGCGCCTAAAGATCCTTGCGTATATATAACAGGAATAACATTCGCATTATACATATCCATAAGCCTTTCAACCGTTTTCAGAGCAATTCCAGAATGACCATAGGCCAAGGATTGGATTTTTAGAATTAACATTATCCGAACAATCTCCACAGGAACAGTCTCTCCCATTCCACACGCATGAGACATGACTAGATTTTCTTGTAGTTGATTAATTTCGGTTTTAGAAATTTCAACATCACACAAGGAACCGAAACCAGTATTTATCCCGTAATACTTCGCCCCTTCTTCTTTCATTTTTTCATCCAAGTAACTTCGACACTTCAGAATATTGGCCTTGGCATCCTTTGCGAGGCTTAACTTGCCATTAATGCCTAGTACGCTTGCTATATCAGCTATACTTATTGGATTGTTTGATATTTCCATAAACTTTATTTAATGGAATTTAAATAATTAATAAGTGCTTTAATTGACATCTCCTCTTGTTCGCCTGTTTCCATGTTCTTTAACATCAAAGTTTCGTTCTTCATTTCATTATCACCTACTATAGCTACAAACGAAATTCCTTTATCGTTAGCATATTTTATTTGTTTCTGAAATTTAGCTTTATCTGGATATAACTCAGCCGAAATTCCAGCTGCTCTAAGCTTGCCCAAGGCCTCAAATGCATAGGACTGATTCGCATCATCATAATGAGCAAACATTAAGCTAGAGCTTGCATTAAGCGTTTCAGGGAAACGACCTAACCCCTCCAAAACATCATATATACGATCTAATCCAAAAGAAATACCTACACCAGTTAAATCCGACTTACCAAACATCTCCGTTAAATTATCATATCGACCACCTCCACCAACACTTCCAATTTCATATTCATTACTTACTACTTCAAAAATACATCCAGTATAATAGTCAAGCCCTCGCGCTAAAGTAATATCAAATGCTGAAGAAGGAATATTAAACTTCTTTACAAACTCTAGTTCTTCGATCCCTTGTTGGATCAATTCAGAATGAGGTAAGGAATGTATATCATTTTCGCTTACAACTGTTTTAAAGAGGGTCAACTGATCTTGACTTAATCCAAGCGTTTTAAACTCTTCGAGCACTCTATCTAAGCCAATTTTATCCAATTTATCTAATAATACAATACCATCCTGTTCCCTACCAGATAAACCAAGTGCTTGCATCAAACCTATAAGGATTTTTCTGTTGTTATATTTTATTGTAACAGCTAAATTTAGCTTTTCAAAAACACTTGAATAGATTTGAATCAATTCCACTTCATTATATAAGCTTTTACTGCCTATAATATCCGCGTCACATTGAAAAAATTCTCGATAACGACCTTTCTGTGGTCGATCTGCTCGCCATACCGGAGCAATATGGTATCGCTTAAATGGAAAACTAATTTCATTCTGATGTTGAACTACGTAGCGAGCAAGTGGCACCGTTAAATCGTATCGTAATCCTTTATCGGCTATTTTAGGAGTTAACTTTCTTGAATCCGCATCTCCCAATTCAGTGATGGCAACCTTTTTTAAGTAATCTCCTGAGTTTAGTACTTTAAACAAAAGCTTATCTCCTTCATCTCCATACTTACCTACAAGCGTATTTAGATTCTCCATTACGGGAGTTTCTATAGCTTGAAAACCAAATAATTCAAAAGATTCCTTAATCGTCTGAATGATGTATTGCCTTTTGCGCACATCCGCTGGCAAAAAATCTCTCATTCCTTTTGGTAAAGCAGGTTTTATTTTCATAGTTTCCATTTGGTTTCATTATTTCCCGTTTCAGAATGATATTATCCCGTTTCAGAAAAAATGTGTTCGACAATTTACATTGTATGTATAAATTAGATGTATCAATAAGTCATATTGTTGGTTTGGTTTGGAAAAAGTCCTGCTTCGGCAGGGCTTTTAATTTTTAACACCTCACAAATATACACTTCCTAAAATTCTACAAGAAATAGTCCTCTTTTTTTTAATTAATCAAACAGAACATTTATTCGACTTATTCCTTAAAAATTAGTTCTTAAGTTTTCTTATTTTAGAGTTTCATGAATGTACTCATCGTATCTGTTTCAAAAAATGCAGCAAAACTGCTTATTAAAACTATTCAGCGGCTCAGTCAGCAACCGGATAATATAGAGATTGTAGTGGGGCGGGACGAATTTTTAAACTACCTAGACAACAATGAAGATCCTGAGTTAATTTTTAATGTTTGTGATGATAAAGTGGAAGATTTATTTTCCATATACTCAAAAAGGCAAGTTTCCTCTGCATTAGTATTTTTTGCAGGAAATGATCGGCATATGGCTAGTTCCTTCTTGTTTAACACCTTATACTTTTTTACAGAGGAAGCATCTATTGAAGATGTCAAGTTTTGTTTTGATAAATACCGCACTTATTTTAAAGAAAAAAGTGAAGTCAGCTATGTCAAAGATCTGCAAAAATTAACCCACCTTTTAACTGAGAAAGATAAGGAATATAAGAAACGATTTATGGTCAAGATTGGAAATGTTATCCGATCTGTAAACGTACAAGATATTGCCTATTTCTTTTCTCATGATCGAATCAATTACCTGGTTAAGTTTAATGGAAAAAAGTTTCCTATCGATAATAGTTTAGATGAAGTAGAAGAGCTGTTGGATCCTGAGGTGTTTTTTAGAGCCAATCGACAATTCATGATTAACATTGACTCCATAGCAGAGATACATCCTTACTTTAAAGGAAGAGTAAAACTTAATTTAGACCCTAATCAAGTAAGTGAACTTGTGATTAGTGCTGAAAAATCAAGAAGTTTTAAAGATTGGCTAGATGAATGATTGTTATACTTAAGAAACCTTTGACATGAGACATTTATCCCAAACTATTCTATTAATCTCTTTCTTATTTTCCCTAAAGTCATGCTCGAGTATCCCTTCAGGTGCATCCGCGGTAAGCCCGTTTATTAAAGAACAATATCTAGGAAAATGGTACGAAATAGCAAGAATGGATTTTAAATTTGAAAAAGACCTAAACAATACCACTGCAGAATACGGAATAAGAAATGATGGTATGATCAGTGTCACAAATCGAGGCTACAACTATGTAAAACAAGAATGGACAGAAGCCACAGGAAGAGCAAAGTTTGTTAAAGAAGAAAGTACAGCTATGCTCAAAGTAAGTTTCTTTGGCCCATTTTTCGCAGGCTATAATGTGATTGCTTTAGACGAAAACTATCAATATGCTTTAGTTGCAGGTAAAGATTTAGATTTTTTATGGATATTATCCAGAAAACCTAGCATGCCCGAGCAAATAAAAAATGACTATTTGATGAAAGCTAAAGACATCGGTTTTAAAACCGATGAATTAATCTGGGTAGAACACAATGAATAAGTTGTTTGTTACCTGGCTATTTTTATTCCACAATAAACCATGGATTTAACAAATCCTCCCGATTGTAGGTGAGGGCTTCCTTGGTCTCATAAACTAGCACATTCTTCCCCGCTTCTAAGCAAACTGCATGAGCGGCTCCGGTATCCCACTCCATCGTTGGAGCTAAACGTGGGTATACATGCGCTTTACCTTCTGCAACCAAACAAAACTTAAGAGAGCTGCCTGAAGAAAGAAATTCGACTTGCTTTCCTTTTGCTTTTAAATCATCCACAAAGTCAATCACTTCTTGACTAAGATGAGAGCGACTAGCTACCACAATGATTTCATCCAACTCACTGTAATGTGTTCTATTTTCTATTTGCTTGGGTACTCTATTATTTTCAATAACAAATGCACCTTGATCTTTTTCTGCATAATAGGTTTTGTTTTGCACAGGAACATGCACAACACCTAGGATAGGCTCACCGTTATGAATCAAAGCTATATTGACTGTAAATTCTCCGTTCTTCTTGATAAACTCTTTGGTGCCATCCAATGGGTCAATCTGCCAGCAGTATTCCCAATCTTTTCTCTCGGAATAATCATTTTGCTTTACTTCTTCAGAAATATAAGGTATATCCGGATAGTTAGCGAGGAGTTTTTCCAAAATAATCTTATTGGCTGCTTGGTCAGCCTCCGTTAATGGAGATTCATCTTTTTTAGTATATACTTCAAAATCTTTTTGATATATCTCTAAAATAGCATCTCCAGCCTCTCTGGCAATATTGATTATCTTCTTAATTTCAACTTTCATGTTCTTTTAAAATTTTGATACATTGCTTAAGGCTATCTCTCCAATAAGGTATTTCAATACCAAATTGTTCCTTAATCTTCGTTTTATCTAATACACTATAATTTGGACGCTTTGCAGGAGTTGGGTAGGCCGAATCGGATATCGGTTTCACCACACAGTCTTTTTTTCCATATTCCATAATACTACAAGCAAAGTCGTACCATGAGGCAACTCCTTCATTGCTCATGTGATAAACGCCGTTTTTTTCCTTATATTTTTTGTCTAAACAAATGGCGACTATTACTCGAGCTAAATCATACGCATAAGTAGGTGTTCCTATTTGGTTATTGACCACATTTAACTGTTCCCGTTCACTCCCCAATCGCAACATTGTTTTCACGAAATTATTGCCATAGGGTGAATACAGCCAAGAAGTACGAAGTACAATCCCTGCTGTCACCGATGCTTCCCCTTGTAACTTAGCTCGACCGTATGCCTGCAAAGGATTGGTAATATCTGATTCAATCAAAGGAGAGCATTTAGTACCGTCAAACACAAAATCAGTAGATATATGAATAAAAAAAGCATCTTGCTTTCTACATAGGTCCGCTAGCGTTTCAACTACTAAATTATTCAGTCTGTCATTAAGTTCCAACTCTACTTCAGCCTTATCCACGGCGGTATATGCGGCACAGTTAACAACAAAATCGAAGGAGTTATTCGAAAAATACTCCACTACCTTGCCGGTATTAAGGAGATCTAATTCTTTAGTAGTTAGCAAGGTACAATGAAACCTAGCATCGTCACTCAGTGCCATAGATATTTCCGTTCCTAACTGACCATCCGCACCAATTAAACATAATTTTTTCATTCCTCACAAAGTTAAAAAAAATAGATCATCTTTAAACTGCCTAATTTTTAATCGCAATACTTATTAATCGCTTTACTTGCTTCAATAAATCCATTTTCTGAAGCACTTAAAAAATCCATACAAGCACCATAAATTTCTGCTTGATACATTTTAGCCATTCCTCTGTGGTAGTATATGCTTGGATCTTCTGTTTCATACTCCAATAGCTCATTAAAATCGCGAACAGCTTCATTATAATTACCCAAATTTAAATGGGCCAATCCCCTTCCCTTTAGGGCAGGGTAAAAGTACTTGTTTATTGTTAAAATAGTATTGTAATCGGTTAATGCTGATCGGTATTTCTTCATTCCAACGTAAAGCGCTGATCGACCTGAATAAGCCAAAATATAAGCAGAATCAATTCGTATAGCCTCAGTCATCTCTTCAATGGCTTGCTCTAACTTATTTAGGTAAATTAAACAATTACCCATATTGTAATGCAGTTGCGGAATTTGATTGTCTGTCAAATTAGCATTCTTATAGCTATTGTAGGCTTTGTCGTAATAGCCGAAACTAGCATAAACATCTGCTTTCAGCATATATGCCTCAGTATAATTAGGGTTTAGCGTTATACTTTTATCCGCATATTCAACTGCCTTTTTATAATTGTTTTTGTCAATTTCAAACATTGCTCTACTTAGGAAAAATCGACTTTTCTCCATCCTAACCGCATCAACATCGTCACCCATTTTTATTTTCTTACTTTTTTTAGAGGATTTGATTTCTACCTGATCCACCTTTACGGTAGTCATATCTTCTATATTATCCTCAATTTCAGCCAACTCCCTCGCTAAAGCCAATTGTTGCTTTTTATATTTTTTTGAGTTGGCATCCTTTTCAGATTCAAAGTTTACATCAAAAATTAACACATCATCTTCCTTTTCTTCAATTTTCTTTATTGCTTTTGATTTTTCCCTTTCTTCAATTTTCTTCTCGGCTTTCAATTGTTTTTCCTCAACCAGCTTCTTTTTCTTTTCCAAGGCATCTTTCTTTGCTTTTTTCATAGCAGCCAGTTCCTTTTCTTGTGCGGTCATATTTTCCTCTAAAGCTTTCTTTTGTTTTGCCTCCGCCTCTACTTTCTTTTTTTTCTCTTCCAGTTTCAATTGAGCTGCAATTTCTTCTTCTTTTTGTTTCTCCGCTATCTCCTTCTTCAATTTATCGATTGCTGCGGCGTTATCTTTTTTCTCTTGGTCTTTTAATCTTTGCAACTTTTCCTCAGCCATCTTAAGCAATTTCTCCTCTTCCTTATCAGCCTCTTTCAATTGCTTCTTTGCAGCTAAATCATATTGTTTTTGCAATTCCTCCGCGGCCTTTTTTTCTGCTTTTTCCTTTTTCTCTAATTCCAGGGCTTCTTTCTCTGCTATCTGTTTGGCAAATGCCTCCTCTTCTGCAAGTATCTCATTCTGCTTAATGATTTCTAGCGGATCTACTTCTTCTTGCAACTCAAGCTCAACATCAAAGACGAATTGACGTTTGAGCATATTCCCTTGTTTGTCATACTTCTTTTTATATTTCCGCAGGACCAATTCCTTTGTTTCAGCTAACTTAGTATTCAATTTCTCTATTTTATTCAGCACTCGCTCTTGGGCACTCTCGAGAGAATCATCGTAAAATTTCCGTTGTCTTGCTAAGTCAAGAAATATTTGTAAAGTAGAAGTAAATGATTCACTTACATTTGCACGTTCTTCATCGATACTATCGATTTTTGCTAGGAAATATTTTTGCTGCTCAATACCCTTTGCTTCTTCATATCCAATAGCATAAGACAAACGATTAACTTCTAATTCTTCCTCTCTCAAATCATAATAATCCTTAATTACAAGGATTTGACCATAACTGATAAGATTGCTAGATAGTTGATTCCAGGCTACTATTGAATCAATTTTGGTGCTGTAGAGCATGGATATCTTATACAATGTTTCCTTTTCAGCTACTTGATGTTCAATGACACTATACTGTGCACTGGTCTGAATCAATGTACAGCTTAATATTAATGTCAAGAAAAAAGGAATGAGACAATACTTAGAGCAAAACCATTTTAACAACCGCATCTTCGCCAACTTCATTATTTATTTTTAGAATAATTTGCTCTTGCAAATACAACAATTCATTTTTTAAGGCCGCCTGATTAACTTTCACAAAAAGAACTCTATTTTTCACAAAGATCTTCTCAGTATACTTGTTTATTAAGTCTCCCATCAGGGGTTGCCACAAATTTACAACTCTAGCCTCAAGTAAAGGTTTTTTTAACTTTTTTTGTTGGCTAAAGTCTCCCAACAAATCCCCTATGGATTTCATGTTATTACTCATTATTCGATGTCTATTACTTGAACAGGCGCACTGCTTATGTTTTGAAACATATCTTTATCGGTATGACTTATAAAAACCTGTCCTTGTTGATTTATCAAAAAGTTCATTAGGTTTTGACTGCGTTTCATATCGAGTTTATCAAATATATCGTCAATAATAAATAAAGGTACTTTATTTAATTGAGCTTTTAAAAAATTAAACTGAGCCAACTTTAGGGCCAAGAGCACGGTCTTTTGTTGACCTTGTGAGCCGAAATCTTTTAACGATTCACCACTCATTTCAAATTTAACATCATCCCGATGAATCCCTTTTGTAGTTCGCCTCAGTATGATGTCTTTCTTCAGAGTTTCATCCAGCAATTGATTCAAGCTTTTTTCAGCCAAATGGCTCGTATAACTTAAAGTAAACCCTTCATCTTTAGCAGATAAGGCAATAAAACTTTCTTTAAAAAAAGATTTAATATTCTCAAAAAATCGATGCCTTGATTGATAAATAAATACACCGTTCTTATGCAGAGAATCATTATATATGGATAGTAGGTTTTTATCAAGTCCTTTTTCTTCGGCCTGCTTCAATAGCGCATTCCGTTGTTTTAAGCTCGCATTATATTGTAGGAGCGCATTCAAATAATCACGACTAAGCTGAGATAAGGTTTGATCTATAAATTTTCGACGTTCTTCAGCGCTCCCTGTAATCAGAACATGGTCATTTGGTGACACTACCACAACTGGGAAGATCCCCAGATGATTAGCATTTTTTACATGCTGAATACCATCTAAGACAATTTTTTTTCTCTTACTCGATTCAGCAGTGACGACCAATTCTTTATGCTCACTTTGATCCATGTATATCTGTAGACGAAAAAAACTTTCCCCTTGCTTAATACAGTTTTTATCTGAAGAGCTAAAAAAACTTTTCCCAATACACAGCATATATATGGCATCGAGAATATTAGTTTTTCCTACGCCGTTTAATCCAATGAAAGCACAAGTATCTTCGTTGAATGAAAATACTTTTTTTTCATGATTCTTGTAATTAGTAATATGAAGTTTGCGAATAAACATTAATTTCGAGGATTCAAACCAAATTAAACAAAATGTCAAAGACAAAAATAACAAAAGAAACTTACCTCAAGTGGTATGAGTTGATGGTTCGTATGCGAAAATTTGAAGAACGCGCAGGAATGTTATACGGTCAACAGAAAATTAGAGGGTTTTGTCACCTATATATTGGGCAGGAAGCCGTTGGAGCGGGTATTGCATCTGCGACTAGGCAGGAAGACCCGGTAATAACGGCATACAGGGACCATGCACTTGCTATAGGAAAAGGTATGAGCGCCAGAGAATGTATGGCTGAGTTGATGGGCAAGGTGACAGGTTGTAGCAAAGGAAAAGGTGGATCCATGCACTTTTTCAGTAAAGAAAAATATTTTTTTGGTGGACATGGAATTGTAGGAGCTCAAATAGGTTTAGGCGCGGGACTTGCTTTTGCTGAAAAATATAAAGAAACTGACAATGTGGTTCTTGCTATGTTTGGTGATGGTGCAGTTTGGCAAGGTATCTTACATGAAACCATGAATATGAGTAAACTATGGAATTTACCAGTCATTTTTATTTGTGAAAATAATGGATATGCTATGGGAACCTCCGTCAAAAGAAGCGCCGCCTCTAAGGATATCTACAAGCTAGGTGAAGCATTTGACATACCTAGCATGCCAGTTGATGGCATGGATCCAGCAGCTGTTCATGATGCCATTAGCGATGCGACAGAGCTATGTAGAAGTGGAAACGGGCCAGTATTCCTTGAGATTAGAACCTACCGGTATAAAGGACATTCGATGAGTGATCCACAGAAATATAGAACAAAAGATGAGGTTGAATCATACAAAGAAAAAGACCCTATTCAGATAGTTTTAAAGAAAATTCAAGACAATAAATGGGCAAGTGAAGAACAAATTAAAGAAATTAACACAAAAGTGAAAGAAGAAATTGATGATTGTGTTACCTTTGCCGAAAATTCATCGTATCCAGATGACAGTGCTGTGTATGAAGATATTTATGTTCAGAAGGATTATCCTTTTTTAACTGATTAAAAAATAAAAGTAAAATGGCCGCAGAAAAAAACCTAAATGCATCAAGTGAATTGTCTCAACTTGATAAGATGCAAAACTGGTATGAAGAGAATGGAAAAATGGTAAATTCTGCTGTTCTTTCTATTCTTGCAATAATACTATTGTTGATTGCTTATACCAATATATACAAACCAAAAAAAGAAGCTGCAGCGCAAGATGCTATCTTTAAAGCGCAATATTGGTTTGAACAAGACTCAATTGCAAAAGCACTTAACGATCCAGGAAATGGATTTCTTGAGATAGCTAATAATTTTGGGAATACCCAGGCAGGTAACCTCGCTAAATATTATGCAGGACTATCCTATTTTCAATTGGGCGATTATCCAAATGCCGAAAAACATTTAGCTAAGTTTAATGTGAATCATGATGAAGTATTGGGCGGATTGGCTCTAGGTACTTTAGCTGATGCTCAAATGGAAAATGGAAATCAAGACGCGGCACTTAAAAACTATAAGAAAGCTGCAAACTTTTCAGCCAATGAAGCGTCAAGCCCATTCTTGTTGTTAAAAGCGGGCTTAGCATATGATTATGCTGGAAAAAGTGAAGATGCTATTAAATTTTTAAAGACTTTAGAAGATGAATATCCAAATTCTTCTGAGGCAAGTGATGCTGCAAAATATTTAGCCAAGATAGAGGCATCCATTTAATGGATAAACTTATACCAGCGATGCCATCTGCCTTAAAGTGGATGGCATCGCTATTTTATTTAATATCTTTGACAAATAAATCGTCGTAGTGTATCATAATAAAAAAGTAATTGTTGTAATGCCTGCCTTCAATGCAGCGCTAACTTTAGAAAAAACAGTTAATGAAATTCCAGAATGGGTAGACGAGGTCATCTTAACTGATGATGCTAGTACGGACAATACTATAGCTGTTGCTCAAAAACTAGGTATACAACATATTCTTAAGCACGATCAAAATAAAGGCTATGGCGGCAACCAAAAAACCTGCTATAATAAAGCATTAGCGCTCGAAGGAGATATCATTATAATGTTGCATCCAGACTATCAATACACACCTAAGCTTATACCAAGCATGGTCAACCTAATTGCACAAGACCTCTACCCTGTAGTTTTGGGGAGTCGTATATTAGGTAAAGGAGCGCTTCGTGGCGGAATGCCATGGTACAAGTATTTAGCGAATAGACTACTTACCTTTATCCAAAACGTATTAATAGATCAAAAATTAAGTGAATATCATACCGGTTATAGGGCATTCAGTAAAGGTGCACTTAAAGCCATCAACTTCAATGATAATTCGGACGACTTCATTTTCGACAACCAAATGCTTGCGCAGCTGGTATACAAGGATTTTGAAATAGCAGAAGTAACGTGTCCAACCAAATACTTTGAAGAGGCTAGCTCTATAAACTTTAAACGAAGTGCTGTTTATGGTTTGGGCTGCATGCTAGTATCGATCCAGTTTAGATTAAATAAGTGGGGTATCTTAAAACTAGCAATGTTTAAGTAAGTATTAGTCTTGCTCTAATTCTTTGTTTTTTAATAGCTCCTCATCTTCAACCCTATAAGGCAGCACATTTAAAACATGTTCTATGGCATCAATACGTGCTTTTGTTTTCCGATTAGCTTTAATTATTTTCCATGGGGCAATCTCCGTATCAGTTCTGTCAAACATTTTTTGTTTATAGCTCGTATATTCATCCCAAAGTTCTATTGCACGGTGATCGACAGCACTATACTTCCATTTTTTTAGAGGACTTTCAATAATATCCTTAAACCTTCTTGCTTGCTCATCTTTAGAGATAGAGAAGTAAAGTTTGATTATTCTCACCCCAGAATCAACAATTATCCGTTCCACATCGTTTACCTGATTCATAAAAACCTCGTACTCTTCATCTGAACAAAAACCATTTACAGGTTCGACCACCGCTCGGTTGTACCAGCTTCTATCAAAAAATAAAATTTCTCCAGCTTTTGGAAGTAATGATATGTAACGCTGAAAATACCATTGAGTTTTTTCAATCTCATCTGGCTTAGGCAATGCTATAACGCGATATTCTCTTGGGTTTAAAAACTCTGTCATCCTTCTTATAGCGCCACCTTTTCCTGCCGCATCACGACCCTCAAAAACAATAACTACTTTTTCATTAGATGCAGAAACCCATTGTTGAAGTTTAATTAATTCAACTTGTAAATCAGCTAATCGTTCTTCATACCTTACATACCTTAAAGTTTTGTCTAGGTTCATTTCCTCATTAGATAAAATATGTAACAAGCCATTTTTACTATTTAGATTTTTAAAATCTTTTGCGCTTAATTTTTTCATCCTATTTATTTAAGAGTCAATTTGCTTTAACATTCTAAAATAACGATGAACTATATTTGGATCAGCTAAGAGATTCGTGGCTGAGTTTTCTTTTTCCAAATATTCAAACCTAGACAGCACATAACGCATACTTTCTAATCGTGCTTTTTTCTTATTGTCTGATTTAACAATAATCCATGGACAAAAAGAAGTATGAGTTCTGCTAAACATTTGATCTTTAAAATAGGTATATCTATCCCAAAACTCTTGACCTTTTTCATCGACTGCACTATATTTCCATCTTTTTAGCGGGTTTGTAAGTCGAGAACCAAATCTTTTTAATTGTTCTTCTTTAGAAACAGAGAACCAAATCTTGATAACTTGAACATTTTCTTCATAAAGCATATGCTCAAACTCTGGTACTTGAACCATGAAAGTTTCATATTGCTCGGGAGTACAGAAATCCATTATTGGCTCAACAACTGCTCGATTATACCAACTTCGATCAAAGAAAACAATTTCTCCAGGATTAGGCAACTGCTTGATGTAACGACGAAAAAACCACTGGCCCTTTTCTATTTCCGTTGGCTTATCCATGGAAACTACTCGCACGAAGCGAGGATTAAGGTGTTCAATAAACCTACGTATGGTGCCTCCTTTGCCTGAAGCATCCCGACCTTCAAATATGATAGCAAGCTTTTTATTGTTTTCAGCTACCCATTTCTGCAGATTCACCAATTGGGTTTGTAACTCTTTTAGCTCTTTTTTATATTCATGATTAACAAGCACTTTTTTAAACAATAAATTTTTGGACTTATTATCCTTGATGTAATTTAATACCTCATCACTCGACTTAGCATTAAGCAAGATATCCCGGGGTACTTGTTTGTTTTGATCTTCCATCAGCGTACTAAGATAAAGGAATACCTGTCAATGAAAGGAGAGAAATATCATCAACCTTAAAAAACAAAAAACACCAAAAATAAAGTTTGGATGATTTTATTTAAATACTTCCTGTTCTGCCTCCATCAATCGGCGTGCTTGTTCCTGTTATATAAGCTGCAGAAGGACTAGCTAGAAATGCGACAAATGCACCAATTTCGCTTGGTTCAGCAAA
The DNA here is from genome assembly GCA_037624485.1 of Chitinophagales bacterium. Lineage (GTDB taxonomy): Bacteria > Bacteroidota > Bacteroidia > Chitinophagales > UBA8649 > JAFMKE01. The sequence goes on along the minus strand of JASJJC010000016.1, from coordinate 93,842 downwards.
TCGCTTCAATGGGATAATACTTTTCATTTGCTCCTCAACTTGTTCTTCCTGCTTATCTAACTTTTTTGCTTTATTTTGAATAATGGAATCAAGTCGTCCCGTTGCGGTAGCACCTGGCAGCACATTATTGACGGTAATACCATCCGCGCCAAGTTCGTTAGCCATGGTTTTTGCCCAGCTAGCTACAGAACCTCTAATCGTATTACTTACCCCTAGACCATTAAGTGGAATTTTAACTGAAGTAGAAATAATATTAATAATCCGCCCATATTTGCGTTCTTGCATACCCGGAATGAAAAGTTGCGCGAGTAGATGATTAGCTAACAAATGATTGTTAAATGCTTGTTTAAATTCATTTAAGTCTGCATTTTTGATTGGTCCACCTGCAGGACCTCCGGTGTTGTTGACCAAAATACCATAAGCACCATTTTTGCGAATCAAATTTTCAACTTTAACTTGTAAGTCATCCAGATGAGCATAGTCCACAACTAAAAAATCATGCACTTGCCCCTTAGACTGATCCAATTCAAGTAATGCACCTTTAAGATCATCTTCAGATCTAGAAGCAATGGTTACATGAGCACCTAATAAGGCCAATTCCTTCGCACTTGCTAATCCAATCCCTTTGCTTCCGCCTCCAACATAAGCTCGTTTACCTAATAAATCTAAATTCATCTAAAATGTTTATTTTGTGATTAAATTGTAATTGAATGTCAATTCAAATCAAAAGTAATAAATTTCTACAAACACTTGGACCAGGAATACTCTTTGCTAGCACAGCCATTGGTGTATCACATCTTGTACAAAGTACTAAAGCTGGCGCCAATTACGGCTTCACATTAATCCTATTTATTCTTGCAGCCAACATCTTCAAATTTCCATTTTTTGAATTTGGTTCAAGATATGCCTCTGCTACAGGAACAAGTTTGCTCGATGGTTATCGAAAAATGCATTGGGGTATATTGCTCTTATATCTATTGATTACCCTTAGTTCGATGTTCTTTGTTTGCGCAGCTGTTTCTTTTGTAGCAGCAGGATTTTTTGAAAATTTATTGGGAATTCAAAGTCCTCCAAATTTATTTTATCTAAGTAGTTTTCTACTTATAATAGTTTGCTTTGGTATTTTAAGTACTGGCAAATACCACACCTTAGATGGAATAATTAAAGTAATTGCATTATGTTTATTAATCACCACATTAATTGCTTTTGGTTTGAGCTTGTGGAAAGGACCTGCTAATCCAGATACGAAGTTCATTCAGCTTAATTTAATCAATCAGAGCTCCTTGCCCTTTATTATAGCGCTGATGGGTTGGATGCCGACTGCTGTTGACCTTTCTACTTGGAACAGTTTGTGGACCTTAGAAAGAATAAAAGATAGTGGATACAAACCCAGTTTAAAAGAAACTTTAAGAGAGTTCAATCTTGGATATTGGATTTCTGCTGGCTTGTCTATTTGCTTTGTCACTTTAGGCGCCTTTTTAGTTTTTAGCTCAGGGGAATCTATGCCAACAGATAACTTATCATTTACGGGGAAAGTTATAAGCCTTTTCACCTTATCTTTTGGGAATTGGAGTTTTTATTTGATTGCCATCGCCTCCTTTGCTATTATGTTTGGAACAACCATTGGAGTTCTAGACGGCTACGCCCGCACCTTAAGTAGAATCATGGAACTCTTCAAAGGAGAAGAAGAAAGTCCCCAAATGTATACGTGCTGGTTAGCTGTAACTGGCATAGGTAGTATGTTGGTTATCTATTTCTTTAATAACAACTTCAGTGCATTAATTAATTTTGCTACCACTCTTTCCTTTCTAATAGCCCCCTTTATTGCCGTAATCAACTTCAAACTTGTGACAGGAAATGACTTAAAAATTGAGGACCAACCAAAAAATGGAATGAAAATTTTAAGTTATTTAGGCATTATTCTATTGACTGCCTTTAGTATTTTTTATATTTACCATCAAATTATACTCAAATGAAGATTGCACCGCCGTTCAACCTAAATAAATGGATAGAAGAAAATAGAGATCTATTAAAACCTCCAATAGGAAATAAAAACCTCTATAAGGAGGCTGGTGACTATATCGTTATGATTGTTGGCGGGCCTAATGCCCGTAAAGACTATCATTACAATGAGACCGAAGAGTTGTTTTATCAATTAGAAGGAGATATTCTTGTTAAAATACAAGTCGATGGTAAATCGGTAGATGTGCCTATAAAGCAAGGAGAGATGTTCCTGCTTCCAGCTAAAATACCACATTCGCCCATTCGTCCAGAAGGAAGTGTCGGATTGGTCATTGAGATAAAAAGAACGGAACACCTGACAGATGGATTGTTATGGTTTTGCGATGAATGCAATAATAAGCTTCATGAATCTTATTTTCAACTAAGAAATATAGAACAAGACTTCCTAACAAGGTTTAATACGTTCTATTCTTCTGAAGACATGCGCACTTGCTCCAAATGCTCCAAAGTTATGGAAATCGATAAGCGATTCGTTTAATCATTAATTTAATTCAAAGAGAAAGATTATGCATTTTGAAGATAGTCTATCATTTGCGCAAGCCATAGACAAACAAGATCCCTTAAAAGAATACCGCAGCAAATTTTATATCCCGCAACACCAAGGAGAAGACTGTATATACTTTTGTGGCAATTCCTTAGGACTGCAAGCTAAATCGGTAGAAAAATACATACAACAAGAATTAGACGATTGGAAAAAGTTTGGTGTTGAAGGCCATTTTGATGGGAAAAATCCATGGATGCACTATCACCATTTTGTAGAAAAACAAGCTGCAAAAATTGTAGGTGCCTCGAAAGAAGAAGTGGTTGTAATGAATACGCTCTCTGTAAATCTAAACCTGCTAATGGTTTCTTTTTACAGACCCACTAAGTCTAGATTTAAGATAATGATAGAGGCAGATGCTTTTCCATCCGATCATTATGCAGTGCAACAGCAAGCTAAGTTTCATGGTTTCAAACCCGATGAAGCGATTGTTCAGTTATACCCTAGAAAGGGAGAATATACCCTTCGAACAGAGGATATTATTGCTGAAATAAACAAACATGGAGATTCTTTAGCCCTAGTTATGCTAGGAGGAGTTAATTATTATACGGGTCAATTTTTTGATTTAGCCACTATTACGTCTGCTGGTCATGCAGTGGGCGCTCAAGTTGGATTTGATTTAGCACATGCTGCTGGCAATGTATTGTTGGAGTTAAATAAATGGAATGTGGACTTTGCAACATGGTGTTCGTATAAATACTTAAATTCCGGTCCTGGAGGAGTCAGTGGCGTATTTATTCACGAAAAGCATCATAAAGATCAAGATATCCCTCGATTTGCTGGATGGTGGGGACATGATGAAAAAACTCGTTTTAAAATGGATAAGAGTTTTGTACCCATGCAGAATGCTTCGGGATGGCAAATGAGTAATGCACAAATTTTACCTATGGCAGCACATTGGGCAAGTTTAGAGATTTTTGACAAGGCTGGCATGCAGAATCTAAGAGAGAAAAGTATAAAACTGACTGCATATTTAGAATTTCTCCTTATAAATAATCCAATTGGATTTAAAATAATTACTCCGGAAAATAAAGATGAACGAGGTTGTCAACTATCCTTGCTCACCGGTAATAATGGAAAAGAATTGTTTGATCACTTGCAAAAAAATGGGGTCATAGCTGATTGGAGAGAACCAAATGTTATCCGAATTGCACCCGTCCCACTTTACAACAGTTTTCAAGATGCTTGGCGATTTGTCGATATATTAAAAGCATTCTAGTTTGATTAAGCTCAAAATGCTTCTCACGTCGCTTCTTTTTGGACTTGTTTCTATTTCGCAAGTTCCAGGCATTGACAAAGCAGATCTGCCAGATTACTTTATTATAGACTATGTAAGAGTGTATAAACAAAAAAGCCACTCAAATTAATGAATGGCTTATTCCTTAGATTTTCGAAATCTTTAAAGACTATTTACCATTTTGGTAAGTTTCGACTTCAAGTTTGATGCATTATTCTTGTGAATTTGCTTTCTTTTAGCTATTTTATCAATTAGAGAAACTACAACAGGTAAGTCCTTCTCTGCAGATTTCTTTTCCTTAGTTGCTCTTATCTTCCTAACTGCATTTCGCATGGTTTTAGCATAATATCTATTTGCTAATCTACGTGTAGCATTCTGTCTGATTCTTTTTTTAGCCGATTTAGTATGTGCCATCTGTTTATTTAATTTTAGAAACGGAATGCAAAGGTAAAACTAATTCTGCTTATATCAAAGTAAATAATTCTTGTTTTTTTATCTCACCGATTATCGCCAAAACCGGTTTGACACTATAGCAAACTAATTCCTAATAAAGATTGTTTTAATCACGATATTATTGGAAAAAATATGATATTTACAAGCAAAATTGATTAAACATTTAGCATGAGTAAATTCTCTTATTTAAGTAATGCCCACCCAGAGTATATTGAAAATCTTTATGCCTCGTTTAAGGATGATGTAAACTCAGTTGATCCAGAGTATAAAAAATTCTTTGAAGGTTTCGATTTTGCTCAACAAAACTACCTCCCAAGTTCACCCTCATCTGGCGCAGGATTGTCCGTAGATGAGTTCAAAGTATTTCAACTGATAGAAGCTTATAGAAATCAGGGACATTTATTGGCAGATACCAATCCGATTCGAACAAGGAAAGATAGAAAAGCCAATTTAGATATTGCTTTCTTCGGCTTGACTGAGAAAGACCTCAAGAAGGAATTCTTTGCAGGAGAAATTGCCGGTTTAGGAAAAACAAGTTTAGAAAATATAATTGCCCATTTAAAGCAGGGTTATTGTTCAACGATTGGTTGGCAATATAATTATGTAAGAGATGTAGAGGAGTTAAAATGGCTGAGGAATAAAATTGAAAACAACCCGAACTTCAAACAATTTGATATTGCAAAGAAAGAGTCCATCTTAAGAGAACTTAATCATGCCGTAGTTTTTGAGCAGTTTTTGGGTAAAAAATATATTGGTGAAAAGCGATTCTCCTTAGAAGGAGGTGAAACTACAATACCTGCTTTATTGTCCATAATTGAAGCCGCTGCGCGTTCTGAAACTCCAGTTGACGAAGTTGTTATTGGGATGGCCCATCGTGGAAGATTGAATGTGCTTACAAATATATTAGGAAAAACATACGAAGAAATTTTTAATGAATTTGAAGGAAATGAACCCTTAAAAACCATGGGCGATGGTGATGTTAAATACCACCTTGGTTTTCGATCTACCCATGTAGCTCAGAATGGAAAAGAAGTGCATCTTGAACTTATGCCAAATCCCTCTCATTTGGAAGCGGTATACCCTGTACTTGAAGGATTTACTCGAGCAAAAGCAGATATCATATATAATTCAGAGTACAAGCGAATCTTACCCATAATTATACATGGAGATGCTGCAGTTGCAGGGCAAGGAGTCGTTTACGAAACCTTACAAATGAGTAAGTTGCATGGATATCTAACCGGTGGAACTATTCACTATGTGATTAATAATCAAATTGGCTTCACTACAGATTTTGATGATGCTCGTTCTTCTGATTATTGTGATAGCATCGCTAAAACTATCGAAGCACCTGTTATTCAAGTCAACGGAGATGATGTTGAAGCGGTAATTTTTGTAGCTGAACTCGCTGCAGAATATAGACAATTATTTAAGAAAGATATTTTCATTGATATGGTTTGCTATAGAAAGCATGGGCATAACGAGAGTGATGATCCAAAGTATACGCAACCCCGTTTGTACGCAAAAATCAGCAAACATAAAAACACGAGAGACATTTATTCAGCAAAGCTAGCCGAGCAAGGAGATATAGGAAAAGAATTGGCTAAAAAAATGGATAAAGAGTTTTGGGCGGAGTTACAAGATCGTTTAGACCGAGTGAAAGAAAACGCCGTAGTTTACAAACCACAACCACCAGAGTTGGCTTGGAAGAAATTAAGGTCTTCAACTGTTGAAGATTTTCATATTTCACCAAAAACATCCATCACCAGGTCAAAAGCAACTCAAATAATAAAGGCCTTAACTACATCGCCTGACAATTTCACCCCGCTAAGAAAAGTTGCAAAATACCTAGACAACAGAAGGCAGATTATGCAAGAGGAAAAATCTGTTGATTGGGCTGCTGCAGAGCTCTTAGCTTATGGATCTATCCTCCAAGAAGGGAATGATGTGCGAATGAGCGGACAAGATGTGAAAAGAGGTACATTCTCTCATCGTCATGCAGTTATTTCTGATGAAAACACTGGCGAAGAATTTAATCGACTAGGTCTTATTAATAAGGATCAAGGTGAATTTAGAATTTACAATTCACACCTCTCTGAATATGCTGTACTTGGTTTTGAATACGGCTACTCTTTGGCGAGCCCAGATTCTTTAGTCATTTGGGAAGCTCAATTCGGCGATTTTTCAAATACCGCACAATGTATTATTGATCAATTCATTGCCTCAGGTGAGAGTAAATGGAGCAGATGCAGTGGCTTGGTGATGCTTCTCCCCCATGGTTATGAAGGACAAGGACCAGAGCATTCTAGCGCCCGTTTAGAGCGTTTTCTTCAAATGGCAGCTGAACACAACATGGTGATTACAAATATTACAGACAGTGCTAATTTGTTTCACGGGATTCGTAGACAACAAAAATGGGATTTCAGAAAACCTTTAATTAACATGTCACCGAAATCTTTACTCCGACATCCTAGGACATCTTCACCGATTGAAGATTTGTTCAAAGGAACATTTAAGGAAATCATAGATGATTCTTTAGTTAAGGATGCCAGCAAGGTAAAACGACTATTACTCTGTTCGGGAAAAGTAGCCTTTGACTTGATTGAAAAGAAGGAGAATGAAAATCGAGATGACGTTGCTATTGTTCGATTAGAACAATTATACCCGATTAATGATATGTTCTTGGACCGCATTTTTAGTAAGTATAAGCAAGCTGATGCAGTTTGGGTCCAAGAAGAACCGGAGAATATGGGAGCATGGCAGTATATACTTAACAGATTCTACAAGACAAGAACTATAGAATGTGTAGCAAGAAAAGTAAGTGCTTCTACCGCTACTGGATATAAGAAACAACACCTCAAAGAACAAGAAGAAATATTAAATAGAGCCTTTAACGGATAAACTAAACACTATGTCAAAAATTATCGAAATGCACGTGCCTAACTTGGCAGAATCAATAACTGAAGTCACCCTTGCTCAATGGTTAGTTGAAGATGGTGATTATGTTGAAATTGATCAAGCTATTGTTGAAATGGAAACTGACAAAGCTTCTCAAGAACTATTTGCTGTTAAAAGTGGGCAAGTTAAGTTTGAAGCTGAAGAAGGAGAAGACCTAGCCATTGGTGCACTTATCTGCAAAATTGATACTTCTGTTCAAGCACCAGAAGGCCAGAAAGAAGCTGCTCCTGCCGAGGAAAAAGAAGAAGCTGCGCCTACTGTTCCAAAAGAAGAAAAGAAAGCCACAGTGACAGAGACAGCGGCGCCAAGTCATGCATCTGGTCATGCGTCTCCTGCTGCTACAAAGATGGCCGCTGAGCATGATTTAAATACGGGCAACATTATTGGATCAGGTCCTGGTGGAAGAATTACTAAAGAAGATGTGGTAAAAGCTATAGAGAACGGAACAGCAACTATCCAACAAGGTGCTGCTGCTTTATTAGGGTCAGGTAAATCTTTTTCAAGAGAAGAGCGATCAGAAAGAATGTCGCGTTTACGTAAAACTATATCCGAACGATTAGTATTTGCCAAGAATTCAACAGCTATGCTGACTACGTTTAACGAAGTAAACATGGAACCTATTTTGGCAATAAGAAAGAAATATAGAGACCCGTTTTATAAGAAATATGGAGTAGGAATTGGGTTTATGTCCTTCTTCAGTAAAGCCGTAGCCTTATCCTTAAATAAATTTCCAGCGGTAAATGCTCAACTTGATGTTGACAATGGAAATGTAATCTATCATGACTACGTCGATATTTCAATAGCTGTCTCTACACCAAAAGGGTTAGTTGTTCCGGTTATACGTAATGTAGAATCATTGAGTATGGATGGAATTGAAAAAGAAGTTAAACGATTGGCCGTGCGAGGAAGAGATGGGCAATTAACGATGGATGAAATGAGCGGTGGAACATTTACAATTACCAATGGCGGTGTTTTCGGGTCTTTACTTTCCACTCCTATTATCAACCCTCCACAAAGTGCCATCTTAGGTATGCATAAAATTGAAGAAAGACCTGTGGCGGAGAATGGACAAGTAGTCATTAAAAACATGATGTATTTAGCTTTAAGTTATGACCATAGAATCATTGATGGAAAAGAATCAGTAAGCTTTTTAGTATCAGTAAAAGATTATCTGGAAAATCCAGAAACCATGTTATTAGGGGCAGATCCTGTAGATATATTATTAGGAATGTAAGTTATTCCTTCAGATAAAAAAAGACCTAAGCTAAATTAGCTTGGGTCTTTTTTTGCCTTATAAACTCAATACTCTTACTAAATAAAACATACAAGTAAATCATTCATAAGTTATAATTAGAATATTCAATAGACATTCGAGTATTGCTAATTTAAACTTATAAAAATGAATCACCCCCTACTCTACTTGTTCATTGCAATCTTTTTGTTTCAAAGTTGTGATAAAGAAAATGACGATTTTTCACTTTCGTCACCAGTCAAATACTCAAAAAGTATTACACAAAAATCGCCTTATACGCACCCCACAGTACCCATTGGGACAACGGTCAATTTTCACCTGTTAGACCATCGTATAGTCCTAGAAAATTCGAATGACTTTTCGATTCTAATGTGGTCCTTAGCAGGTGAAGATATATCAAAGTTTGAAAATGAAATTGGTTTTGAATCCTTAATGGATCCAAAACCCCGGAAGCAAGATATTATCGATATTAAAAAAGTGCTAAGTCCAGATGGACTTATACAAATCAATCCCTGGGTTTTTAAACTAGACTTTGAAAAACGATTGGTCTATGTTCTCCCCATCACGCATATCAGTCAAATTGATGACCTTAAGGAAAAGCGCATAAGCAACTCTAATATTCAAGTTTTTACTTTCATGGATGACGTTTGGCAGCTTTTAGAAGAAGGTGAGGAAAATATGCAGACTGGTTCGAATATTAAACGTTGCAGAGAGGCTAAAGCAAAAAACAAACAAGTATACACAACGACGAGTATTTGTAAGTGCACCCCTTATTATTGGCAAAATACCACTATATCGGTTAGATATAACAAATTCGGCATCTGGGAAACCGTAAAGGCCTTTTACTACACCAATTTCTTTAGTGTTTACGGTCAATCAAATAATCAATATACAAACTCTAGCCTCCTTAGTGGAACTATACATTATCATTTTGATGAACGTTGTGGGATAACCTATTACGGCACACGGATTCTCCCTTCTGGTCAATTTAGTCAAACAAACTATACCCTGCGCTCCAATAAAAAACCATTAGAGCAAAATAAATCCGTGGTTAATATGACTGTAAATACAAGCTACATCACAAGTCCACCCGAACCTGCACAATCCATTAACACCCAACTTAACAATTTCTAAACGATGGCCTACCGAGCACTACTTTTAATGTTTATTCCCTTAATCACTTCAGCACAGGAAGGAAATTGGCAAATGGACATAAATACAGGATTCAATCTATCCCTTAATCAGATGAAATGCTTACAAGGGAATAAAGAAAATATGTCAAACACCATCCGACCAGGTGGCTGGTGGTCGCTACTTTTTAAATATCTAATCCATGAAAATACAATGTTACATACAGGGATAGGTAGCTCAGCATACAAGTACCAATACCGCTATCGAATTGATCAAGGAAATGGAGGAGGTAGCAAAGGGCAGGCATATATTTGGGAGATTCCTTTCGGAATTGAAAATCAATGGACGAATGCCTTTATTGGATTTTCAAGTGCCTATGGAATAAAGTACAGCCTCAATCGACTAGGCGCTCCGTTCAATTTAGAAAGTACGAGTCAAGTATTCAATCCAAATGGCGAAGTTGTTTACGAACAACATTTAAGGGAGTTTGGCAACCATCAAAACAATCACATGGCATCCCTATATGTACTGACTAAAATGACCTTTAAGCTTAAATCAAGATTTACCCTTGCCGTAAGTTTAGGATACAATCAAGGCTTAAACCAACATGAAAGTTTTTTATTCGAAGCCATAAATATTAAGCCGCTTGAAAACAATAGCCAAGTTGACCGCTATGTGTACTCCACACAAAGAAGCTACTTACAAGCTGGACTGGTCTTTAACTATCTGTTCAGAACCAAACAAGAACATATTCCTCAACACATAAAACAACAAGCGATTATATCGGACTGATCACCCTTATAAGTAAAAATTTAAATGCTAAACAAACTAAAAAAATTGCCGAGTCTTGGAAAAGCGAAAGTGAGTACAAATTTTTTTTTAAACATGGAAGAGTAGCATGTATAATGCTAAGCCCCTACTTCCTCAAAAACAAAACCATGAAAAATATATTAATTCTATGTATAAATGCCCTAATCGCCCTAAATATCAATGCACAAAACGGAGTTTTTATTTATCCAGTAAAATATTTAAACTCGAAAGATATATTAATAAAAACTCCATTTTCGTCTGAGCAGTATTACCTAGCGCTTGAAGAAGATTCCAGTATACGCTCACTAGAAGAAGGGAATTTCCTTATAGAAAATCTTAGCGAAGGTGAAACCTTGACAATTCTCATAAAATCGATCGAAAACGACTCCATACTCACCAAAATAATCTTTGATGAAAAACAAACGGAAATGCTTCAACTAGACTTACCTATCTATAAGGTATTATCTCAGTGGGCAATTGAAGAAAACCAAGATCAATCATTAAGTGATTTGCTAATTAGTATGCAAAACAAAAACAACATACTCGACGAGGAGATTTTGTACTTTGTACAGACTTACCTTGATGGTATTCCACAATTTAACCGAGATATAGTTCTATCCAAAAATATCAAGAATGCTTTTACGGAATTTAAGCATTCTAAAAAAATGATAAGTGGTTGTCAATGTATTCAGTTAAATCATGATGCAGAAATTACACCTTTAAAGCCTAACTCAGGCAACTATCTCAATGGATACAATTACCTTGATGCTAGCGGACAATTTTCACAAGGCATTAACAATACGACCTATTTTAATAGTAGTTCTCCAAAATGGCACAGATGGTATACCAATGAAAAAGGACCTGCGCATGATAATTTCCTAAGACAATATGATCAGGGTGGAAGATTTAGTTATGAATGGTCTTCCTTTAGTCACGACAATTCAGGAGGTTATTCACCAAGTCTAAACAATGCGAGTATTCTTTTCAACTTCTTCTGTACTGAAATTGGAGAAGAACTTCCTGATGACTGCAACTGTACCAAAAAGCTTACAATTCTTTATCGATATGATACAAAATTTAGCGTAATTGCTTCCAAGCTAAAGCCCCTGTCTAAGGTGCATAGTATTGCACAAGAAATAAGTACTATAAGTTATGCTTCTAGTTCTGGAAACATTGAACTATTGGATGCTGGTATGGCAAAATATGAAACGGAATGTAATGGAAGTTTTAATTTTGATTTCATCAAAAACTGGTTCGATCTAGGAGAGGCCGTTTTAGGATTAATAATTGATGTTCAAGATAGTACGAACGGATCTATCCCTCAAGACATCTCTAGCAATTTAGGTGATATAGTAAATACTTTAGAGGCAATTGCAACGACCTCTCCCATTGAAGTTTCCGGAGACTGCACACCGAAGTATGGAGAAGAAAATTTGATGGCAGGAGGGAAAATCATCGAAATGAAAGCAAATGATCCCGTAGTTATAACCTTAAGTTCTTTTACCTTTCTAGGTACTTATGGAAAAAGGAAATGGGATAACTATGCGCGAACAGGAAGTGATTTCTGGCTGCAAGGTTTTGTAGATGCAGGAAGTCTAGAAGGCAGCAACCACTGCTGTTCAGATAAGGTCACTCGTTTTGTCCAAGCCTCCGTAAATGGACCTAAAAGCGAAACAGACTTGATTAACTGGATTGAATCTTGGGTTAAATTATATGCCCCATGGGATAAATTTATGCAAGTTGGTGACTTCCCGCTTATAGACCACAGAAGCAATCGCGGATACTTTATCCATAATGATCCAGAGAGAAATTGTTTTCCAACCTCACCCGAAATCCCTGACTTCACTGATGCAGAAGGTCTAAAAGTGCTTAAGGAACCAATTGAAGCAAAAGAAACGGAAACAATCACATCAGAAGATTTATTGAGCCACTCAAATCCTCATTCAGCTTTGCTGGTTAATATTTATCCAAACCCTGGCCATGATTTCGTAAACCTAAATGTTGCCAATTGTAAAAATTCTCATCTAGCGATAAGTATTTATAATTCTCTGGGTCAAGAAATAGTAGAAATAATTAACGAAAGAGTACAACAAGACAAAATTAGCATCCAATGGCTAGATGAACATAATCAAATGGACTCAGGTGTATATTTTGTAGTAATTAAGCAAGACGGTAGAATTGTGCATAGTTCACCCTTAGAAATTAATAAATAATTTTTTCAAAATCTAAATGACATGAAAAATTTCAGCATTTTTTTATTCATACTCATTTTATCAATTAGTGCATGTAAAGACCTAGAAGGAAATGATTCGTGTGAAGGTCCACTATGTCCACTAAGTACAGGTGAATATTGCGCAAATAACATGATAAATAGCAATGACGTATGTGATTGCCCCGATGGATTTGTTGAATTCGACAACAATTGTTTTGACTCAAATGACCCCCTACTGAGTCAGATAGATAATATCATGTTTGAGAGATTAAATTGCGGTTGTGTTCAAGACGAGGCTTTTATTTTCAACTTCAGCATTGAAACATCCACCTTGATTGGATGGTATATTACTAATGGTACCGATCAACCACTCTATTTCGATTCAAACATTCAAGGCACGCCTTCCATACATAATTTTTATGCAAATATTTACCCTCTCGCACGCTGCCAGCCAGAAGACACTGGAACTAATACTAAACCTTTATATATGCATGGATCTGTTATTGAAGATACCTTGTACTATGATTTATTTTTTTACAACACGCTTGATACATGCAAAGGATTTAAACAAGGAGATTTCCGTTTGTAATTAAATTAAACTTTTAAGAGGCTGTCTTAAATAAGGCAGCCTCTTTTATTTTTAAGGACATCTCTTTTAAAAAATAATAAAAGTATTCTCTAACTTCACACTATACAAAACAAAAGCTACATGGAAATAGATTGGTTTAGATTAGTAGTTGGAATTTTAGCGATTATTTTTGGGCTTTATGCCATATTTATTAGAGCAAGGTCTGCAGATTCAACCAAACTTAATGCCATGATAAAGCAATGGGGCGAGGATAAAGGAAAAATGATTCACTTTGTTTTCTATGGTTTTCTTCCAATTGTCCTTGGATGTTTAATGTTGCTAAAAGCTTTTAATGTAGTATAGAATTATGTCCAAATTATATGATGTCATCTTAGTAGGAGCAGGCTTATCAGGAATAGATGCTGCTTATAGAATTCAAACAGATTGCCCTGATTTATCGTACACCATTATTGAAGCACGGGAAGCTATTGGGGGGACTTGGGATTTATTCAAATATCCAGGTATTCGTTCTGATTCAGACATGTATACCTTAGGATTCCCTTTTTATCCATGGAAAAATCCGAAAGCGATTGCCGATGGTCCTTCAATTCTTAAATATATCAAAGAAACGGCTGCTCATTTTGGAATTGATCAAAAGATCCAGTTCAATAAACGTGTCGAAAAAGCCTCATGGTCTGATAAGGATAAACTATGGACAATTAATATTAATACTCACGGAGAACTCATCGAATATCAGTGTAAATTTTTATTCATGACCAGTGGGTATTACAACTATGAGCAAGGCTATGCGCCAAGCTTTCCAGGAAGTGACCTATTCGAGGGGCCTATCATACACCCTCAACAGTGGGATGAGAATCTTATCTACACCGATAAAAACATTATTGTGATTGGGAGCGGGGCAACAGCTGTTACACTTGTACCAGAATTGGCTAAGAAGGCAAAGAAAGTGACTATGCTTCAGCGCTCGCCTTCTTACATTATGTCTTTACCAAGTGAAGATGCGTTTGCTAATTTTCTAAATAAGTGGTTACCAGCCAACTTTGCCTATTCCCTCATTAAATGGAAAAATGTACTACTTGCAATGTTTTTGTATCAGTATAGCCAGAAAAGGCCTGAATCCATGAAGGCTTTTATTATGAAGGGGGTTCATCGAGGGTTAAAAACAGATAAGCTAGATGGCCACTTTAAACCCAATTATAATCCTTGGAATCAGCGACTTTGTTTTGTCCCTGATGGCGATTTTTTCAAAGCTCTTCGAGGAGGTAAAGCGGAAGTTGTTACCGATCAAATTAAAGAATTCACCAGTCAAGGAATTCAAACTAATTCGGGCAAATTCATTGAGGCTGACATTATAGTTAGTGCCACCGGGCTTAAACTACAGTTACTCGGAGGAATGAGTATCACCGTGAATGACAAAAAGATAGACCCGAGCACCTTACACAGCTATAAGGGGGTAATGTTTAGTGATATTCCAAATTTTGCATTTGCTGTGGGTTACACCAACGCTTCATGGACCTTAAAAAGTGATTTAAACTGTCAATTTGTGACCCGATTATTAAATCATATGAAGAAAAGTCAAACTTCGATTGTGACCCCAAAATTTGACATTGACAAATATGGTTCTGAACCATTGTTGGATTTTGAGGCAGGATATGTAAAACGGGCCCTAGAACATCTTCCTAAGCAAGGGTCTAAAAAGCCATGGAAAGTGCATCAAAATTATATAAAAGATACAATTTCTTTAAAACTTGATAAAATCAATAATTCCAATTTAGAATTCAAGCAATAGCTAAGTTTAAATAATTTCTAACCATCGCACAACTCGAAGAAAAAATAGCGCTGTATAATTATCTTGAAAATTTAATTCAAGAAAGAATAGCTCGCTTAAAAAACGAACTTAATGATATCATTATCTCGCGGGATGCTGAATCCAAGAGTTCTGCAGGCGATAAATATGAAACAGGTCGAGCAATGATGCAAATTGCGCAACAACAATTGGAAGCCCAACTCATGCAACAAAACAATTTATTGGGTCAATTAAAGCGCTTTCAAAACGTACGAATAAAACAGCAAGTATCAGCTGGAGCAATGATTTATAGCAATCATGAAGTCATCTATCTTAGCATTGGACTAGGCGAAATAAATTCTCCAATGGGTGACTACCTGGTGATGTCCATTGGCTCTCCTTTGGGTAGGCTTTTCTTAAATAAAACTGTAGGAGATCAAATAAATTTCAATAAGCGCACATACACAATAGAGTCTATTTGCTAGTAATCTTGTTTAATTTAAGCTATTTATCAAACTACGTTCATCTTCTACTCTTTGAGCAAACAGAAGACTATTTGTAAATACAAAAAAAAATAAAAGCGTATTTTTTATCATTAATGCACCCAGGATTTATAGTAACTTTCATCCTCTATTGAAGCTGCGAATTTAGTTAATTGTAAAGGTTTAAACGTATCGACCATTACCGCCAACTCCTCTGTTTCTTCCTTTCCGATGCTTTTTTCTACCGCTTCACCGTGGGGGCCATGGGGAATACCTAGCGGATGTAAACTTATCATACCTTCTACCACGTCTGTTCGACTCATAAACTTAGGCTCAACGTAGTAAAGAACCTCATCGCTGTCAACATTACTATGGTTATAAGGAGCAGGGATCGAATCTGGGTGATAGTCATACTTCCTCGGAACAAATGAGCAAAGCACAAATCCTGCAGCAGCAAAAGTTTGATGAACAGGGGGTGGTTGATGCACTCTGCCTGTAATTGGTTCAAAATTATGAATGGAGAAAGTATATGGAAACAAATAACCATCCCAACCAATCGCACCAAATGGATGATATGCGTATGTTGTTGGATACATATAGTCATTCTTTTTAATCATAACCTTAAAATCACCTTCCTCATTGTAGGTCTTTAAATCGGTAGGTGGATTTATATCCCGTTCGCAAAATGGAGAATGCTCAAGTAATTGCCCGAAATCATTTCGATATCGTTTGGGAGTTACCACCGGGCTTGAAGACTCGACAATAAATAGTCTATTATTTTCACTTTTAAATTCCAATTGATAAATGGTGCCCCTTGGTATAACGACATAATCGCCTGTTGCAAAAGGTAAATCACCATATAAAGAATGCATTACACCTCCTCCTTTATGCACAAATATTACCTCATCCGCAGTAGCGTTTTTATAAAAGTAATCTTTCATGCTTTTTCTAGGAGCCGCCAAAGAAATTTGGCAATCGCTGTTAACCATTAGCGTTTTTCGACTATCTAAGTAGTCATCTTCTGCTTTGACTTCAAATCCAAAGTATTTTCTTGATTTAATATTTTCAGGGTGTGCTATTTCAGGAGCGACTGAATATGGCTCTTCAATTTCCCTCACCGCAGTGGGTATATTGCAATGATAAACCAATGAATAAACACTGTCAAATCCAATAGTAGAGATAAGTTCTTCCGAGTACAATTTACCTTCCGAATTTCTAAATTGAACGTGTCTTTTTTGAGGTATTTTTCCTAATTTATGATAACGTGCCATATTCAATTGGTTTTACAAATAAAATTACGACTTTAACTTCAACAAAAACAATATTTATTCCATATTAGCAGAAGTTTATCAGATATTTGCAAAAATTTTAATTATGACTTTTGGCGCTTTTCTCACCTCTTTTTTAACCTTGTTTGCAGTTATAGATATACTTGGATCTATCCCGATTATACTAGACTTAAGAGAAAAACGAGGTGAAATTCAATCTGCAAAAGCAACTCTTTTTGCAGGAATACTTATGTTCGCATTCTTGTTCTTTGGCAATGCCCTTTTGAAAATGTTAGGTATCGATGTTCAAAGTTTTGCTTTAGCAGGCAGTATTGTAATCTTTATTATTGGATTGGAAATGATTTTAGGTATAAATATTTTCAAGGCTGGAAATGAAGACGCCGGCGACCACAGCATAATGCCTATTGCTTTCCCAATTATAGCAGGTGCGGGAACGCTTACTACAATTCTTTCTTTAAAAGCAGAGTTTGATACATTAGTTATCTTTTCAGCAATTGTCGGTAATTTGGTATTCGTCTATGTCGTTTTGAAAACAAGTAAGTTTTTGAAAATGAAAATGGGGCCAAGTACACTTGAAATTCTAAGAAGGATTTTTGGAGTAATTCTATTAGCAATAGCGATCAAGATATTTAAATCAAACGTTAATTTCGTCGTATAATGGCTATTGGTTTACCCGCATATCATGAAGTTCGTAAAAAACATGGAATGTTGAAGACAGACTGCGAATTAATCGTTAAGGATGCTTTAGCTAGTTTGCCATGGATAGAAATAGGATATATGAAAGATGCTTTTGATTATAGAACGCAAGGAACAATGTTGACTTTTGCTGAAAGGATTATAATCTATGTGGGAGAAACAGAAATATTAGTGAAAAGTACTTGTCTTTTTCCTGCACAATTTTTAGACTTCGGCAAAAACAAACGAAACATAGACACTTTTTTTACTCAATTTAATTATTTAAATAAATGATGAATTTGTTTAAAACACCAAGGTCAATTCCTCACAATGTCAAGAATGATATCAAAAGTATCCCTGAGGAAATGGCGAATCAGATAAGCCATGGTATCGGTTGGATAATGGTACTAATCGCTAGTCCCTTTTTACTTTATTTAGCTGCGAAAAGTGACATTAAATATGCATTTATTAGCCTATTCATTTATTGCTTTTCTCTTTTCATGGTCTATACCAGCAGCACCCTATACCACAGTACATATCGAATAAGCGTGCGAAAAAAACTGCGCATTTTTGACCACATTAGTATTTATTTTTTGATAGCAGGAAGTTACACACCCTATATTTTAATGTACTTAAGGACAGATAAAGGGTATGCCATATTAGCTATATTATGGGCAATGACCTTAATTGGAAGTATATTTAAGTTATTCCTAACGCATAAATTTAAATTAGCTTCTACCCTAGCCTATTTGGTTATGGGCTGGATGGCTATTTTCATCTTTGAGCCATTAGAAAAATCAATACCGCAAGATTCAATGCTTTGGATAAAAATTGGTGGTGCTTTTTATTCTTCAGGCATTGTATTCTATCTCTGGAAAAATTTGAAACAAAATCACTTTATTTGGCACCTGTTCGTAATGGCCGGCAGCATCGCCAATTTCATTTCTATGTATTTTTTAATAAGCTAGTTTTACCAATGAATATTTGTAATTTTAAGTACTAATGGATGAAATAAATCTAACCCGAATTAATAAGTACCTCAGTGAGATTGGATATTGTTCACGTAGAGCCGCGGACAAACTTATTGAACAAGGAAGGGTAAAGATTAATGGCAAAGTCCCCGAAATGGGCACTAAAATATCTGCTGATGATATCGTTAGTGTTGATGATAAGGAAGTTTCTAGACCGAAGGAAGATCATGTTTACTTAGCCTTTAATAAACCTGTCGGTATTGTTTGCACAACAGATACTGGAGTAGAAAAAGATAATATTATTGATTTCATTGGCTACCCTAAGCGCATTTTCCCAATTGGGCGGCTAGATAAGGCTAGCGAAGGCCTAATTTTCTTAACTAGTGATGGAGATATCGTCAATAAGATATTAAGAGCCAGAAACAATCATCAAAAAGAATACATTGTTAAAGTCAATAAACCGATTACAAGAGATTTTATAAATGCGATGAGCGGCGGTGTTCCTATTTTAGACACCATCACCAGTAAATGTATAGTTAAACAAATGAACAAATATGAGTTCAAGATTATTCTTACACAGGGCTTAAACAGACAAATTAGGCGAATGTGCGAGCATTTGTATTATCGCGTAGAAAAATTGAAGCGTGTACGGATTATGAATATCTCTTTAGACTTGGCTGATGGAAAATGGAGACATCTAAGTAAGAAAGAGTTAAAAGCCATCAACCAACTTACGCAAGAATCATCCAAAACCGAGCAAAATTTACAATAAGAAATTTTAGCGTTCTCGTTTAAAACGCTTGTTTATATATAAAGTATATCAGTCAATGGCAAAGTAAATTTTTGGTTTGCTTGACTGTTTCTTTATTTACCTAAATAAAGATGTTATGACCGATTAATTGCTCAACAAATATTGCCCCAAAAATAACTATTATTCAAACAAAAAGCCCCTGCAGTTTTCACTACAAGGGCTTTTTTACTTAATTATAATAAAAATCTCTTAGGCTTCCATTTCTGGTGTTATCGCCTTACTTTTCATTGCATCATAGTCATCTTGAGAACCAACTATTACAGAATTAAATCGCTCCATACCCGTTCCTGCTGGAATCTTATGTCCAACAATTACATTCTCCTTCAATCCTTCTAAGTAATCTCGTTTGGCCTCGATAGAAGCGGTACTCAATACTTTAGTAGTTTCTTGGAAAGATGCAGCCGAAATCCAACTGTAAGTACTTAATGATGATTTAGTAATTCCTTGCAATAAAGGACGAGCAGTGGCAGGAATAGCATCTCTATATGTTGCTATCTTCATATCATTTCGCTTCAAAGAAGAATTCTCCTCTCTCACTTTTCTTAGTGTAACGATTTGTCCAGCCTTCAAATGTTCTGAATCTCCTGAATCTTCGATTACTTTCTTGTCATAGATTTTATCGTTTTCAGCAATAAACTGCTTTTTCTCTACATTCTCATTTTCTAATAAGCTCGTATCTCCTTGATCCAAAATAGTAACCTTGCTCATCATCTGACGAACGATAACCTCAATGTGCTTATCATTTATCTTGATACCTTGCATACGGTATACTTCCTGTACTTCATTAACAAGATATTGTTGGACAGCTTGTGGGCCTTTAATTTTAAGAATATCTAGAGGAGTAACTGCTCCATCAGAAAGAGACATCCCTGCTTTCACAAAATCATTGTTCTGAACCAAAATATGATTCGATAATTTGATCAAGTATTTCTTTTTAATTCCTTCCTTAGATTCAACAATCACCTCTTGATTACCCCGCTTGATTCCACCAAAAGAAACTACACCATCAATCTCAGAAACCACTGCAGGATTTGAAGGATTTCTTGCTTCGAAAAGCTCAGTTACTCGTGGAAGACCACCCGTAATATCCTTCAATTTACCCAACTGACGAGGAATCTTTACTAGAACCTGACCCGTGATTACTTCATCACCATCTTGAACAGTAATGTGCGCACCTACTGGTAAGTTATAATTCATCGGCTCAGATTTTTTACCCTTAGGTACAATCTGAACTGAAGGAATCTTTTTCTTATCCTTAGATTGAATAATTACTTTTTCTTTATATCCTGTTTGTTCATCAGTTTCTTCCTTAGCAGTAATATTATTGATTATATTAATAAACTCTGCCTTGCCTGTCACAGTTGAAATAATTACATTGTTAAATGGATCCCATTTACAAATCAAATCACCCTTTGCAACTTGCTGACCTTCAGCCACATTCAAGATAGAACCATAAGGTATGTGCGTACTAATTAACAACTTATTCGAACCTTTCTTATGAATCCCTACCTCGCCTGTACGACCTATGACAACTTGTTCTTTATCACCGTCTTTGTTAATGTATTCTACTGTTCTGATTCCGTCAAACTTAACCACACCATCAAACTTGGTGTTGACTTGTGATTCAGTAGCAGAAGTTGCAGCAATACCACCTACGTGGAAAGTACGAAGTGTCAACTGTGTACCTGGTTCACCAATTGATTGCGCAGCAATAATTCCCACTACATCACCTGTTTCAGCTAATCTGTTGTTTGCTAAGTTTATACCATAACATTTCACACATACTCCTTTGGTTGACTCACAGGTAAGTACCGAGCGAATTTCTACGCTTTCTAGACCTGCTTTTGTAACTGCTTTAGCTAATGTTCTTGTTATACCTTGTCCTGCCTTGATGATTAACTCATCAGTTTCAGGATTATAAACATCATGTAAACTTGTTCTACCTGCTATTCTTTCTTCTAATGACTCTACAACTTCATCATTGTCTTTCAAATCGAAAGTTTCAATTCCTCTTAAAGTTCCACAATCTTCTTCAGAGATTACAACATCTTGAGCAACATCAACCAAACGTCTAGTCAAGTAACCTGCATCTGCTGTTTTAAGTGCTGTATCTGCCAAACCTTTACGCGCACCGTGAGTGGATATAAAGTACTCCAATACAGACAAACCTTCCTTAAAGTTTGCTAAAATTGGGTTTTCAATTACATCACCACCTTCACTAGCTCCAGATTTTCTTGGCTTAGCCATTAATCCTCTTAAGCCTCCTAACTGCTTAATCTGCTGTTTTGAACCCCTTGCGCCAGAATCCAACATCATAAATATAGAATTGAATCCTTGCTTATGACTAGCCAATTGATCCATCAGCGTAGTTGTTAATTTATTATCGGCTCTTGTCCAAATATCAATTACTTGATTGTAACGCTCACGATTGGTAATGAATCCCATACCATATTGATCTTGAACATTATCTACGTCTCCTTGTGCTTTATTAATTATACCATCTTTTTCTACTGGTATAATTACATCTCCAATATTGAAAGATAAGCCACCTTTGAAAGCTGAATTAAATCCAATATCCTTGATTTTATCTAAAAACTTGACTGTAGTTGGTACATCCGTCAAATCAATAATTTCACCAATCACGTCTTTTAAGGCACGCTTGGTCAACAATTTATTGATAAAACCAACATTCTCCGGAACTACCTGATTGAACATGATTCGTCCGACAGTGGTTTCAATAATTTTATATACCAATTCATCCCCTTCACGAACTTTAGTTTTCACTTTCACCCATGCATGCAAATCAGCTTTACCTTCATTATAGGCAATTATCGCTTCTTCAGCACTGTAGAAAGCAGTTCCTTCACCCTTCACTTTTTCATCTTTCGTAGTACGACGAACGTTAGTATAGTAGTAAAGACCTAATACCATATCCTGAGAAGGAAGAGTAATTGGAGTACCATTCTGTGGATTCAGAATATTGTGTGAAGACAACATTAACATTTGTGCTTCCAAAATTGCAGCATTACTCAAAGGAACGTGAACAGCCATCTGATCACCATCAAAATCCGCATTAAAAGATGTACAAACTAAGGGGTGCAATTGAATCGCTTTTCCCTCAATCAATTTTGGCAAGAAGGCCTGAATAGATAAACGGTGTAATGTTGGAGCTCTGTTTAATAAAACAGGATGACCTTTCAATATATTCTCCAGGATATCCCAAATAACAGGTTCTTTTTTGTCAACTAGTTTTTTAGCTGATTTTACAGTTTTTACAATCCCTCTTTCAATTAATTTTCTAATTACAAAAGGCTTAAACAATTCAGCTGCCATATCCTTAGGAATACCACACTCATGTAATTTTAATGTAGGTCCTACTACAATTACAGAACGACCAGAGTAATCTACCCTTTTTCCCAATAAATTTTGACGGAAACGACCTTGCTTACCTTTAAGTACGTCACTCAAAGATTTCAAAGCACGTCCACCTTCTGCTTTCACCGCATTTGATTTTCTTGAATTGTCAAATAAAGAATCAACAGCTTCCTGAAGCATACGTTTCTCGTTACGTAATATTACCTCTGGAGCTTTGATTTCAATCAATCTTTTCAAACGATTGTTTCTGATAATAACTCTTCTATATAAATCATTCAAATCAGAACTCGCAAAACGACCACCATCTAAAGGCACAAGAGGTCTTAACTCTGGTGGAATTACTGGCAAGTAATCGATACACATCCATTCAGGTCGGTTTTCGATATGCTCATTTCCAGCTCTAAATGCTTCGACAACCTTCAAACGTTTTAAAGCTTCTGCTTTACGTTGACGAGAAGTCTCGTTGGCAGCTTGGGTTCTTAAATTGTATGACAATTCATCTAGGTCAATACGCGCTAACAACTCCTTAACAGCATCAGCACCCATTAAGGCGATAAATTTGTTCGGGTCATCGTTGCCCAATTGAGCATTATTCTTGTAATCTTCGTGGCCTAATATTGCAAGATATTCTTCTTCCGTTATTAGATCCATTTTATTTAAGGTCAAGGTCTCTTCTTCGTCCTTTTCGTTGATAATGGCGACGCCATTTTCAGTAAGACCAGGTTGAATCACACAATATCTTTCGTAGTATACTATAGATTCTAGTGTTTTGGAAGATACACCCAAAAGGTATCCAATTTTATTTGGCAAAGATTTAAAGTACCAAATATGAACAACAGGCACAACCAACTTAATGTGGCCCATTCTTTCACGACGTACTTTTTTCTCAGTTACTTCTACTCCGCATCTGTCACAAACGATTCCCTTATAGCGAATACGCTTATACTTCCCACAATAGCATTCAAAATCCTTTGTTGGACCAAAAATCCTTTCACAAAACAAACCATCCATCTCAGGTTTGTATGTTCGGTAATTGATCGTTTCAGGCTTCTTTACTTCACCATATGATCTTTCCAGAATTGAGTCCGGAGATGATAAACAAATTGTTATTTGCTTAAAATCGCTATTTGTAAGTCTTTCCTTTTTTAAGGACATGTTAACCTCCGTGTTATTAATGAGTATTAATTAATCAAATTTTAAATCTAGTGCCAAACCTCTGAGCTCATGTATTAATACATTGAACGATTCAGGAATATTAGGCTCAGGCAAGTTTTCACCTTTTACAATGGCTTCGTAGGTTTTTGCTCTACCTACTATATCATCAGATTTTACCGTAAGTAACTCTCTAAGAATATTAGCTGCACCGAAGGCTTCTAATGCCCAAACTTCCATCTCACCAAAACGCTGACCCCCAAATTGGGCTTTACCACCCAAAGGTTGCTGTGTAATCAATGAGTAAGGTCCAGTAGAACGAGCATGCATCTTATCGTCAATCATGTGACTCAATTTCAGCATATAAATTACTCCTACTGTAGTTGTTTGGTCAAATCGTTCTCCAGTTTCACCATCGAATAAGTAAGTTTGACCTAATTCAGGCAAACCAGCTTTGTCAACTTCTGTTTGAATTTCAGCAACCGACGCACCATCAAATATTGGTGTAGCATATTTTTGTCCTAGTTTCTTACCAGCCCATCCTAGTACAGTTTCATAAATCTGTCCTAAGTTCATACGAGAAGGCACTCCTAATGGATTCAATACGATATCTACCGGTGTTCCATCTTCTAAGAATGGCATATCTTCCTCACGAACAATACGAGAAACAATTCCCTTATTACCGTGACGACCAGCCATCTTATCACCTACTTTCAATTTACGTTTTTGCGCAACATAAACTTTAGCAAGCTTCAGCACACCTGTTGGTAATTCATCACCAATTGTCAAGTTAAATTTTTCTCTTCTTAACTTACCTGCTTCTTCGTTAACCTTGATGTCATAATTATGCATCATTTTTTTAACAGCAGTATTTAGCTCTTCATTACTTGACCATCCTGCAGGATTAACCATTTTAAAGTCAATCTCATTCAAGCTCTTCTGCGTGAATTTGGTTCCTTTTGGAATTACATCTTCCTTATAATGATTCGTTACACCACCTGAAGTTTTCCCACCAATAAGCTTATACAATTTATCTACAAGCACAGTACGTAACTCAGCTTCAGTTTTAGCAAAATCGGCATCTAAGCGTTGAATAATCGCTTTCTCTTTAGCTTTTGAATTCTTATCCTTTTTTGCTCTTGCAAACAAATTAGAATACATCACCACACCCTTTGCAGATGGAGAAGCTTTTAAAGATGCATCCTTTACATCACCCGCTTTGTCTCCAAAAATTGCTCTAAGTAGCTTTTCTTCTGGCGTTGGGTCAGTTTCACCCTTCGGTGTAATTTTACCAATTAAGATATCCCCTTCCTTAATAGAAGCTCCAACACGGATAACACCATGCTCATCTAAGTCTTTAGTAGCCTCTTCACTTACATTAGGTATATCAGAAGTTAATTCCTCCTCTCCCAATTTCGTGTCTCTAACTTCCAATTCATATTCAGAAATATGAATAGAGGTGAACACATCTTCTTTTACTACTCTTTCTGAGATTACTATTGCATCCTCAAAATTATATCCCTTCCAAGGCATGAAGGCAACCATAAGGTTTCTTCCTAGCGCTAATTCGGCTGTTTGCGTAGCAAAACCTTCACAAAGTATTTGACCTTTAACAACTCTATCGCCTTTTCGAACGATCGGTTTTAAATTTATACAAGTTCCTTGATTGGTTCTTTTGAACTTTGATAATTTGTATGCCTTTTTATCATCATTAAAACTGATTAATCGCTCGTCATCTGTGCGATCATATTTAATGATTATTTCAGTAGCGTCTACATATTCAATTACACCATCGCCTTCAGCGTTAATCAAGTTCATTGAATCAGTAGCAACCTTACCTTCTATACCTGTACCTACAATCGGAGATTCAGGACGCATCAAAGGAACTGCTTGACGTTGCATGTTTGACCCCATCAAGGCACGGTTAGCATCATCGTGCTCCAAGAAAGGAATCAATGAAGCAGACACACCAACAATCTGGTTAGGTGCTACATCCATATATTCAACATCCTTAGGTGCCAATATTGGGAAGTCACCTTGGTGACGAGATTTCACTCTTTCATTTAAGAAAGTTCCATCTTTCTTCAACTCAGCATTTGCCTGAGCAATTTTTCTTGTATCCTCTTCAGAAGCAGTTAAGTAAATATGATCTTTTAAATTTACCTTCCCATTTTCAACCACGTGATAAGGCGTTTCTATGAATCCCATGTGTGAGATTTTCGCATGAACGCATAATGTTGAAATCAAACCAATATTTGGTCCCTCTGGAGTTTCAATAGTACATAAACGACCGTAGTGAGAATAATGAACATCTCGAACCTCAAATCCGGCTCTTTCTCTCGAAAGTCCTCCGGGGCCTAATGCTGAAACTCTTCGCTTATTTGTAATCTCAGCTAAAGGATTCGTTTGATCCAAAAATTGCGACAACTGACTTGTTCCGAAAAAAGAGTTAATAACTGAAGATAACGTTCGTGCATTAATTAAATCCATTGGCGTAAAAACCTCGTTGTCACGAACATTCATACGCTCACGAATGGTTCTAGCCATTCTTGCAAGTCCCACACCGAATTGAGCATACAACTGCTCACCTACTGTTCTTACTCTTCTATTACTTAAGTGATCAATATCATCAATATCTGCCTTTTGATTGCTTAAATTAACCAAATACTTTACTATTGAAATAATGTCATCTTTCGTTAAAACCTTAATTTCCACCGGAATATCTAAGCCTAACTTTTTATTGATTTTGTAACGACCTACGTCACCTAAATCATACCGTCTATCCGAAAAGAATAATTTATCAATTATTCCACGTGCGGTATCATTATCTGGTGGATCAGTCCCTCTTAATTGTCTATATATATGTGCTAAAGCTTCTGGTTCAGAATTGGAAGTATCTTTTTGCAATGTATTATAGATAATTGCATAATCTGCTGAAGCTTCTTCTTTCTGTAGAATTACAGTTTCAATCTCATTTTCAACAATTAAAGCCAAATTAGCTTCATCAACTATTACATCTCTTTCAAGAATTATTTCGTTTCTTTCAACAGAAACCACTTCACCAGTATCCTCATCGACAAAATCTTCAAACCATGTTTTTAATACACGAGCCGCTAATTTTCTTCCAAGTACTTTTTTGTGTTGCGCTTTTTTCTTTAAGCTTATTTCGTCAGCAAGATCAAAAATCTTTAAGATTTCTTTATCATTATCGTAACCAATAGCTCTTAAGAGCATAGTTACAGGGAATTTTTTCTTTCTATCAATATACGCATACATAACATTATTAATGTCTGTTGCGAATTCCATCCAAGCTCCCTTGAATGGGATTACTCTTGCAGAGTATATTTTTGTTCCATTAGGGTGGAAACTTTGAGCAAAAAATACACCAGGTGAACGGTGTAACTGAGAAACGATAACTCTCTCTGCTCCATTAATAATAAAAGTACCCTTTGGAGTCATGTATGGAATGTTTCCTAAGAATACATCCTGTACAATAGTTTGGAAGTCAATATGCTCCTCGTCATTACAAGACAATCTAAGCTTTGCTTTTAAAGGTACGCTATAGGTTAGACCTCTTTCCCCACATTCTTGAATAGAGTAGCGAGGAGGATCTACAAAGTAGTCCAAGAACTCTAAAACGAAGATGCTTCTAGCGTCAGAAATTGGAAAATTTTCCTGAAACACTTTAAAGATACCTTCGTTAGCTCTATTTTCTGGGGTAGTTTCAAGTTGTAAAAATTCTTGAAAAGACGCTACCTGTATGTCTAATAAATTTGGAGATTTAACATTCAAGTTAATCGATCCGAAATTAATTCTTTTAGGAGAGGCAATTGTTTTACCAGCCATTAAATATTAGTTTATGTTTAAAATAGGTTAAGGCTTGTCCCACTATGGGACAAGCCTTTAATCATAACTTCAAAAGAAATTACTTGATCTCTACATCAGCACCTGCTTCATCAAGCTGTGCTTTGATAGATTCAGCTTCTTCTTTAGAAACTCCTTCTTTGATGTTGGTAGGTGCGCCATCAACCATATCTTTGGCTTCTTTTAAACCTAGGCCAGTGATATTTTTCACCACTTTTACTACGTTTAATTTTTGACCACCTGCAGCATTCAACACAACGTTGAACTCAGTTTGAGCAGCAGCGTCTCCACCACCATCAGCTGGTCCGGCAGCAACAGCGACAGCTGCAGCAGCAGGCTCAATACCGTACTGGTCTTTTAAAATGTCTGCTAATTCCTTTACTTCTTTTACAGTTAGGTTTACTAATTGTTCTGCGATTTCACTAATATTTGCCATTTTGATAAATGTTTAATTGATTTTTTAAAAATTTGTTTGTTACTCTTTTTCTGAAAGTGTTTGTAATACACCTGCAATTGTTGAACTTCCTGAAGAAAGTGCTGAAATCACATTTGTGGCAGGTGACTGCAACAATGTAATTACTTCACCAATTAATTCTTCTTTCGATTTCAAACTAGCAAGCTCATTAATCTGGTCATCACCGATATAGAAACTACCATCGATATATGCACCTTTCAATACAGGCTTCTCATTATCTTCTCTGAATTCCTTAAGAACCACAGCAGAATTCTTTGCTTCTGCACTGTACATTAAAGCGGTAGGACCAGATAAAAGTTCATAAATACTTTCGAAGTCTGTTTCGCTTGCTTCCAAGGCCTTTTTTAATAGAGTGTTTTTTACCACTCTAAACTGAACGTCTTTCTCATAACATAGTCCTCTAAACTTAGTGATTTTAGCAACATTGAGTGTTGATGAATCCGTAAGGTAAAAACTACTTAATCCAGAAATCTTTTCTGTTAAACTTTGGAGCTCTTGATTTTTTTCTTCTCTTGTCATAATTAAATACCACTTATAGATTTAGAATCAACCGGAATACCCGGGCTCATTGTACTCGCCATCGTAATGCTCTTGAAATAAATTCCTTTTGCAGTAGATGGTTTCATTTTTGATAGGGTTACTATCAATTCAGCCGCGTTGTCTTTTAATTGCTCACCAGAAAAAGAAACTCGACCTACGGAAGCGTGTATAATTCCAAACTTGTCAATTTTAAACGCTATTTTTCCCTTTTTCACCTCAGAGATAGCTTTTGTCAAGTCTGTTGTAACTGTACCTGATTTTGGATTGGGCATTAAGTTTCTTGGACCTAATACTCTACCCAAACGAGCAATTTTAGGCATAACACTTGGCGTAGCAATAATTACGTCAATGTCAGTCCAACCTTGCTCAACTTTAGTAATAAACTCATCCAGTCCAACATAGTCGGCCCCGGCAGCTTTTGCTTCTTCCTCTAAATCCGGCGTACAGAAAACTAAAACTGTTTTAGATTTTCCTGTACCGTGAGGTAAACTTACTGTACCACGAATAGCCTGATCTGCTTTACGAGGATCAACCCCTAGGCGGATATGTAAGTCAATTGAAGCATCAAACTTAGCGGTGTTAACTTCTTTTACCAAATTAGAAGCTTCCGCTAGAGAGTATACTTTTTCTGCGTCTATCTTAGACTCAGACACTTTTCTTTTCTTAGAAAGTTTTGTCATAATATTGATTTTTTGAGGTCAATCATCTACACTCTAAATGCAGACTTCCTCTGGTTTAAATTAATTTTGTTCCCATGGTGCTTTACCTGTCACGGTAAAACCCATACTTCTTGCTGTACCAGCGATCATACGCATGCCTGATTCAATGTTAAATGCGTTTAAATCTTGCATTTTTATTTCAGCAATTGCTTTACATTGATCCCAAGTAACTTTTGCTACTTTATCCCGATTTGGTTCAGCAGATCCTTTTTTCATTTTCGCAGTTTCCAGTAACAATATTGCCGCTGGAGGTGTTTTGATGATAAACTGAAAAGACTTGTCTTTGAAAACTGTAATTTCTACAGGTAATACTTGACCAGGTTTATCTTGAGTTCTAGCATTAAATGCTTTACAAAACTCCATAATATTTACTCCTTTCGCACCCAAAGCAGGTCCTACTGGAGGAGCTGGATTTGCTTGTCCACCTCTAATTTGCAGCTTTATAAAGCCATCTATTTCTTTAGCCATTTTATGATACTTTTTCTACTTGTGTAAAATTCACCTCAACAGGTGTTCTTCTTCCAAAAATCTTTACAATTACTTTCAATTTCTTTTTCTCGTCAAATATCTCTTCAATAGTACCTAAGAAATCATTGAAAGGACCATCTACAATTTTAACCGTTTCATTAATCAAATAAGGTTCCGTTATCACCTCATCAGAATCGGCCATATCATCCACCTTCCCAAGCAACTTAAAAACTTCGGATTGACGAATTGGCTCCGGCTTCCGGCTTCCTCTTTTACCACCGAGAAAGCTAATTACATTTGTTGTCCCAGAAATATGTTGGATAATTTCTCCACTAAATTTCTTTTCAACTACCTCTATATAGATGTATCCTGGAAAAAGATTTCTTTCCTTAATCACCTTTTTTCCATTCCTTATTTTATATACCTTTTCAGTTGGAACTAGAATATGAGTTACTACTTTATCGAAACCCATTCTTGCTAGATCTACATCCAAATATTCTTTTATTTTTCGCTCCTTGCCGCTAACAACACGGAGTACGTACCACTTTTTATCGTCTGACATTACAATGACATTAAAAATTTATAAATAACATCCGTAACATTCTTGGAAGCCAAATCCATTAATAAAATAATTATTCCAATAATCGCAGAAGCTACAAAAACAATAACACCACTACTTTGCAGCTCAGCCCATGATGGCCAAGTTACTTTATGCAATAATTCTTGGTATGCACCTACTATATATGATTTTAAACTTTCCATTTCTTCTACTTTGCACGGGAGGTAAGAATCGAACTCACGACCTTTGGTTTTGGAGACCACTGCTCTACCAGCTGAGCTACACCCGTTTTTAAAAACAGACGAAGCAGTCCCGATAAAATCGAGACTGCTCAAGCCTATTTCAATATTTCCTACTCGATGATTTCAGTAACCTGACCAGCACCTACAGTTCTACCACCTTCACGGATTGCAAAACGTAAACCCTTGTCCATTGCCACTGGATAAATCAACTCAACAGTTAATGTGATGTTATCACCTGGCATAACCATTTCTACACCTTCTGGTAAAGTTACTTCACCTGTAACGTCTGTTGTTCTCATGTAGAACTGAGGACGATACTTGTTAAAGAATGGAGTGTGACGTCCACCTTCATCTTTACTCAAAACGTAAACTTCACATTTGAATTTAGTATGAGGCTTAATAGAGCCTGGCTTAACGATTACCATACCTCTTTTAATGTCGTCTTTCTCAACACCTCTTAAAAGCAAACCAACATTTTCTCCTGCTTCACCTCTATCTAAGATTTTACGGAACATTTCCACACCTGTTACAGTTGAAGTCATTTTTTCAGCTCCTAAACCTACTATTTCTACAGCCTCACCAGAGTTAATTACACCTCTTTCGATTTTACCTGTTGCTACTGTTCCTCTACCAGTAATAGAGAATACATCCTCTACCGGCAATAGGAAAGGCTTATCTGTATCTCTTTCTGGAGTTGGAATCCAAGTATCTACAGCTTCCATCAATTGATTTACAGCGTCAACACCTTCAGCTTCACCATTCAAGGCTTTTAATGCTGAACCAAAAATAACTGGTGTTTCATCACCATCAAATTCGTAGAAACTTAATAAATCTCTGATCTCCATTTCACCTAATTCCAAGAATTCAGGATCGTCAACCAAATCAACTTTGTTCATAAAAACAACGATTTTAGGAACACCTACCTGGCGAGCTAATAAGATGTGCTCTCTTGTTTGAGGCATAGGACCATCAGTCGCAGCTACAACTAAAATAGCACCATCCATTTGGGCAGCACCTGTTACCATGTTCTTAATATAATCCGCGTGACCTGGACAATCTACGTGAGCATAATGTCTAGATTCAGTTTCATACTCTACGTGAGCAGTGTTAATTGTGATACCTCTTTCCTTTTCTTCAGGAGCACCATCAATTGCGTCATAATCTCTTTTCTCTGCAAATCCTTTTTCAGACAATACAGTTGTGATAGCGGCAGTTAAAGTAGTTTTTCCATGATCTACGTGACCAATCGTTCCCACATTAACGTGCGGCTTGGTTCTTTCGAATTTTTCTTTAGCCATCTTTTTTGATTTTTATTTTTATTTATAATTAAGTAATATTAATTCATTTTAACCCATACACTCATTAAAATAAGACACTTTCACTTCGAGCCAATGATGGGAATTGAACCCATGACCTCTTCCTTACCAAGGAAACGCTCTACCCCTGAGCTACATCGGCTTGATAGGTAAAACCATAAGAAGTTCATTTTAACATAAATAAACTTCTTACCAGTTAATCTGGAGCGGGAGACGAGACTCGAACTCGCGACCCTCAGCTTGGAAGGCTGATGCTCTACCAACTGAGCTACTCCCGCTTTTATGACCCTTCATATCAAGTGGGAGTGGATGGACTCGAACCACCGTTACCGTGAGGTGACAGATTTACAGTCTGCTGCAATAGCCACTATGCGACACTCCCATTGAATGGAGCCGATGGAGGGATTCGAACCCCCGACCCGCTGATTACAAATCAGCTGCTCTGGCCAACTGAGCTACATCGGCGTACCTTAATATACTTGAAAGGATACTGAGTAAAACACATCGGAAACCCAATGAGTTTCAGCTCAAATCTCTTATTTTCAATGAACAATCCATTCGCTAAACTAGCAAAACGGAGTGCAAAAATAAGGATAATTTCCATATCTTAAAAACTTCTTTTGAAAATAATTTTGTTTTTTTTTGGAAAGGCATTAAAGGCGTTTATAAATCACTGATTATCAGTAATTTATTTTATGTTTTTCCTTATACTTTTTAAGTTGCCTGCGAAGAGACTCCACCGCTAAGTCGGTAGCAGCTTCAAAAGTTTTTGACGTCTCAGAAGAAAACAAGGTCACACCAGGTACATTTAGCTTAATCTCTGCGGCCTTATCTTTTACCTGATGATGACTTTCTAATTTTAAATAAACATCTGCGTCGATAATTTTATCAAAGAAGGTCTCTAACTTATCTAATTTCTTCTCGATAAAATCTTTTAACTGCTCTGCAGCAGTAAATCCTGATGGGTGAAATTGTACATTCATAATTTTACATAGTTTAGGCTTTCGGATGGGCTTGCTTGTGCACCTCTTTCAAGCGCTCAATAGAATTGTGCGTATATACTTGAGTAGCCGCCAAGCTGCTGTGACCCAACAACTCTTTAATTGCATTTAAATCAGCTCCTTTATTTAATAAATGAGTAGCGAAAGAATGCCGAAGCACATGAGGGCTCTTTTTTTCAGTTGACCAACACGAAGACAGTATTTGATTAATTATATTATAAACTGTTTTGGGATCCATCTTACGACCTTTATCATTTACAAAAAGTATTTTGAACTGTTCATTTGGAAACTGTTCATTTCGAAACTTAAGATACTTGTTTATTTTTGAAAACACCAACCTATCAACGGGAATTTTTCGTTCTTTTTTTCCTTTCCCTAAAACCTTAACAGATTTTGAAGATTCATCCAAATCTGCATGTTTTAAAGCAATTAATTCCGATTTCCTCATTCCGGTTGCATAGAACAAATCAAATATTAACAAATTCCGTGCACTTTTGAAATCATCCGCAATTGGCAGAAGCTCAAACAATTGCAGAAGCTCCTTTTCATCAATAAATTGAGGAGTACGTTGGGGTGCTTTCAAGTTCGTTAAATCCTTAGCTGGATTAGATTTTATTCTTTCGGTTTTAAGAAGGAACTTATAAAACGATTTTATTGTAGACAATTTCCTATTTACTGTACTTGGTGCATGATTATCACTAAGCCCAGCTATCCATAATCGGATATCTCGTGGTCCTGCGTTTTGCATTTGTTTACTCATGGAGTCAATAAAACTTGCAAACTGATTCAAATCAGTTTCATAGGAAGCTAATGTGTGATTGGAATACCTCTTTTCAAACTTAACATAAGATAAAAAATCTTCAAACGGCATATTTTAAAGGTATACAAACTTTGGCAATAGGCATAAAAAAAGGCATTGTAAAAACAACACCTTCCATTTATTTCTAAATATGCAAGAATTAATCTAACCCTTGTTCTCTTCTAATCTTTACGCTATAAGCTGCTTTGATTCTTTGCTCTCTTTTTACTACTGACGGCTTAGTAAATTGCTGACGTTTTCTCAATTCCTTGATTACTCCAGCTTTTTCGTACTTCTTTTTGTACTTTCTAAGCGCCTTGTCAATTGAGTCGCTATCTCTTGCATCTATAATAAGCATATTAAATACCTCTTTTTGTTTTGTTTAAAAATTTGAAATGCGAAGATAAAAATATTTTTTTAACATTAAACAACTTCGTTTGATTTATTACAACTTTCGCTCTATATTTTTTATTCAGCGGATAAAATTACTTTAATAACTCCCTCGATATAACCAATTTCTGGATCTCAGAAGTACCTTCGCCAATAACCATCAATCGAGCATCTCTTAAGAATTTTTCTGCAGGATATTCCTTTGTATAGCCATTCCCCCCCATTATCTGCATAGCCTCATTACCATTCTTAACCGCTACTTCAGAAGCATAATATTTAGCAAAAGCGCCCTGCTTTGTAATGTTCATTCCTCTATTTTTCATATCAGCCGCTTGCATGCACAACAATTCAGCCGCTTCACATTCAGTTGCCATATCAGCCAATTTAAATGCAATCGCCTGAAACTGAGCTATTGGCTTCCCAAACTGCTCTCTTTCTTTGGCATATGCGACAGAAGCTTCATAGGCTCCTTTTGCGACGCCTAAAGACAATGCTGCAATGGAAATGCGACCTCCATCTAGAACTTTCATGGCCTGTTTAAATCCTTTACCTTCCTCTCCAATCAAGTTTTCAGCAGGAACTCGAACATTGTCAAAATATAACTCAGCAGTCTCACTTGCACGCACTCCAACTTTTTGAGTGATTTTGTTGGCACTCAGGCCCGGCGTACCTTTTTCAATAATAAATGCAGAAATACCATTCGAGTCTAACAATTCTCCTGTTCGCACAAGTATTACATAAACATCTGCACTTAATGCATGCGTAATCCATGTTTTTAAACCATTTATCACCCATTCATTACCCTCTTTTTTAGCAACACATTGCATGCGCATAGCATCACTACCTGTATTAGGCTCTGTTAAACCCCAAGCACCTATATGCTCGCCAGATGCTAATGTTGGTAAATATTTGTTTTTTTGCGCCTCATTTCCATGTTGCAAAATATGGCCTATACACAGGCTGTTGTGCGCTGCTACAGACAATCCAAATCCTCCACAAACTTTACCTAATTCTGTTAAAACACTTACATACTCGAGATATCCCATTCCACTTCCTCCATATTCCACAGGGACAAGAACACCCAACAATCCAAGCTCTCCTGCTTTTTTTAAAACATCTACAGGAAAATGTTCTTTTTCATCCCATTCATTTCGGTAAGGCAGCACTTCTTTTTTTGCAAAGTCTCTTGTCATCTCTAGAATCATCTGCTGATTCTCTGTTAAATTAAAATCCATAAGTCATTTTATCTGGTTGCAAAGTTAAGGAATGATAGTCCATAATACAACATAAACTGCCCTACAATATCAAGAAAATGTCGAAAAAATTTAGAGAAGAAAGCTTATCTTTGAGTGGAATACCTAATAAATATAGATTGCAATATGAAAAAAGAAATATTTTTATCGTTCTTCGTCTGCCTCGGTTTTTTGGCTTCTGCACAAGTTGTCATCAATGAATATTCCGCCGCAAACTATTCGGATATTGATTTTCAAACAGGACCTGGAAGTGCATACGAAGATTGGATTGAGTTATACAATACTTCTGGAACCACAGTTGATTTAGGCGGCTACTTTTTAAGTGACAAACTCAACAATATTCAAAAATGGTCATTTCCAGCCGGAGTAACAATTCCAGGGAATGGTCATTTAGTAATTTTAGCTTCTAGTAGAAACGGCTTAAACTATGGTTATCAAAATACTAATTTTAAGCTGACACAAACCGATGGTAATGAATATGTCATACTAGCTAATACCTCGGGTATAATAGTGGATAGCATTCGACTGAATTATGCCAATCAAAAGAATGATTCGAGAGGTCGCATAAGCGATGGGAATGCAGTTTGGGGAGTATTTACTGATCCAAGCGAAGGTGCTTCAAATTCTAATTCATTTACTAAGTATGCAGATGAAGTCTTGTTTGATGTGGCTCCAGGGGCCTATCCTAATGCTCAAACGGTGACGATTAGTTCGACTGAACCCACTTCAAGCATAAGATACACAACTAATGGCAGTGACCCTACTGGTGCTTCAAACCTATACAGTGTTCCATTAAATATAACTAGTACCACAGTTATACGTGCGAAAGCATTTTCATCGGACCCGCAAGTTTTGCCGAGTCATACTGAGACCAATTCTTACTTCATCAATGAAAATCATACCGTTAAAATTTTATCAGTAAGTGGCAATAGTGTAGGTACATTATTTGGAGGAACACAAATAGAACCTGAAGGCTCACTTGAATTATTTGAAGTTGATGGGAGTTTTCTAACAGAAGCAACAGGAGAATTCAACAAACATGGCAATGATTCCTGGGCTTACAACCAAAGAGGTGTTGACTTTGTTGCTCGAGATCAATTCGGCATTAACCATGCCTTGGAAGATGAAATTTTTGATACGAAAGATCGAGACGAGTTTCAGCGAGTTATATTAAAGTGCGGAGCTAGTGATAATTTTCCATTTGAGCCGGGAGGAGCGCACATCAGGGATTCTTACATTAATGAAATGTCTCAACTTGGAGACTTACGGATGGATGAACGGTCTAATGAATTTGCCGTTTTATATTTAAACGGGCAATATTGGGGAGTTTATGATATTCGGGAAAAGACGGATGATAGTGATTTTACCGATTACTATTATGATCAAGATGTCCCTAATATTCAATACCTCAAAACATGGGGGCAAACCTGGGAAGAATATGGTGCACCTAATTCGCAGGATGATTGGGATGATTTGGTTGATTTTATTGATAACAATAACATGACAGTTCCAGCTAACTATGATTATGTTGATTCTGTTTACAATACGGGAAGTCTAATCGATTATTTTATTTTAAACGGATTTGTGGTATGTGCGGATTGGTTGAATTGGAATACAGGTTGGTGGAGAGGTATGGATCCAGCAGGAGATAAGAAAAAATGGAGATATACCCTTTGGGATATGGATGCCTCGTTTGGGCATTACATCAATTATACTAATGTACCTAGTCAATCTGCAAACGCAGACCCTTGTGACCCTGAATCGCTTGGAGATCCCGGAGGACAGGGTCATGTACCGATATGGAATAAGCTGCAGACCAACGATGATTTCTTCGCTGACTACATCAATCGCTATGCAGAATTAACTAGCACGGTCTTTACTTGCGACAGCATGCATAATCTTTTAGATAGAATGGTTGCCGAAATACAACCAGAAATGCAAAGACATGCTATTAGATGGAATGGGAATTATAATACTTGGCTATCTAATGTTCAAGATATTCATGACTTCATCGATACGCGCTGTGTAGATGTGCCTGCTGGATTGGTCAACTGTAATCCAGAGATTTCTGGGCCTTATGAAGTGGTGTTTAATGTAGACCCACCCTTATCTGGTGAAATAGAGCTAAGCTCAATTACTCCTGCTACTTATCCCTACACCTCTACCTATTTTGGTGGGGTTAATATTGATATCGATGCAGATGCTCTTCCAGGATGGGTATTTGATTATTGGACCATTGCAAATGACACCTTGTTGCCGGATACCTTATCTGAAAATGCATTGTTTGATCTTAGTGGAAATGATTCCATTGTCGCGCACTTTGTGCCTGATGTAGTTGTTCCGCAAGACACCATTACTTTTATTGTTTTGGGTGCTGGGTCTGGAACAATTGATATTAACGGAACCAATCAATCTGCATTTCCATTAACAGACTACTTCAATAGTGGCTCTCTATTAACTTTGGCAGCGAATGCAAATCCTGGTTTCTTATTTTCTAATTGGAGTATGACAAATAATGTTGCAAATCCAAACAATACGTCTACCAACATTGCCGTCAACCTAAATGGGAATGATACCATCTACGCATTTTTTGATCCAATACCTGTGGATACTCTCGTGTTTATTGTCAATCCTTTAGGAGCTGGTAATCTAACTATTAATGGGATAGCTCAAAGTACTTTCCCATTCACAGGAATCTATAACAGTGGAGGCACCATGAATTTAAGCGCTAGTCCAAATGGCGGGTATACTTTTAATAGTTGGGCGATGAGCATGCATGCAGGTACACCTAATAACCAATCCCAAAATATCAGTTTCACTTTGGGTGCAAATGATACGGTATTTGTCAATTTTGATGCAATCATTCTGGATACGATTGTATATTTGGTTGAACCTGTTGGAAGTGGTACAATTGATCTTAATTCCTCACCAATAGCACCCTTGCCTTTCACTGCAATAAATCCTTCGGGCAGCAATATAAATATTCAAGGTAATGCCAATGCCAACTTCATATTTTCTTACTGGGAGGCAAATAACAATGCTATAGCTAACATAAATAACGCAGCTACAAGTTTCACCTCTTCGGCAAATGATACCATAATTGCTCACTTTAGCTCTAACTTATTGGACACTTTAGTTGTTATTATATTTCCAAACAATGCTGCCACATTAAATATTGGAGGCAATACCGTAAGCTCTTCCCCTTATACTGGGCTCTATCCTGTGAATTCAAACTTAGCTATTGAGGCAATTCCTAATTCGGGCAACAGTTTCAATCGATGGGAACTTAATACGCAAGTTTTAGCAGATTATAATCCACTGACCTCTTTTGTGTTTATCAATCAAGATACTCTTTTTGCGTATGTTAATGCACCTACTTTTGTCAGTGATCTCGGTGAGGATATCAATGAATTTTCGCTTTACCCCACTGTAAACGATGGAAACTTTATTGTTAACTATACATTGAACGAAGTTAGTGATCTGCATTTAAGCATCGTAAACCTAGAAGGTAAGCTAATGAAATCATGGAAATATTCCAAAGAACGGCCGGGAGTTGAATTGAGCAAAGAGCTATCATTTGAAGGCAGTGATGGCATGTACATTCTCCGAATTTCTAGTGAGAAAACACAAGCATCAGAAAAGCTAATTAAGCTTAATAACTAAAAAAAAAAGGTCCTTCATGTGAAGGACCTTTTTTTTTAGTTATTATTCAAGCCAGTTATTCATTCATCAAATTTGGAGTGGTCCCATTCTCATTATTGATTTTAATATTAAGCCCTAATCCAATGATATATGAGTACTTTTTAAAGTCCATCGTGTAAGTGCCAGTATAATTGGCTGGTCTAACTGCTAAAGCATTACCATCAGCATAATTATGATTATAAGTAAACTGTTGACCAACATTTCGAGTAAACATAGCTCCAAAATCAATACAAACAGACGGATTAAAAATTACTCGACCGCCCAAAGCAAATGCGTGACCTGGTATCCAGAAATCTACATCATTGTGATACTCTTCTTCAACACCTGCTCGGTTAAAAGTATAACCACCACTAACGAGAAACTTATCAAACAATTGATATTCCGTTGCCAACTCCACCTCATAGTATCCATTTTTTAAATACTGCTCTCTTCCATTAAAATTAGCCCCTTTAAAGAACATATATCGACCACCCGTATTTATTCGCCATTTATCCGTGACTTGATAACCAATACCACCGCTTATAAAACCCGGTAAATCCGATCTTATCTCCTCGCCGTCAATAAACACAGGACGGCCTCCTTGCATACCCCCATCTTTTCCATCTCTAACTAGAGTGGTCATCACAATTTTAGTGCGATGTTCATACTTTAAAGCGATAAATAATTTCTCAGTTGGCTGAATGAGTACACTGGGTATAAAATTAAAACCACTTCCTTTTTGCCTGATATTAATAAATCGATCTCTGCCCAAATCATCATAGATGCCAGCAATTCCATTAAAAGCAGGCTGTCCGATTTCGTTACCAACAGCGCGCAAATAATCTCCTGGACTCATCCAATCATTTAAGGCCGAATTATTAGTTTCAGCTAAGATTTCAATGTTAGAAACCTCACCTTCACTTGAAATAATTTGTTGACTCCACCTAAAATCCATCCCAAAAGAGAAGAATTTATTCAGTTTATAAGCAACACCAAGCTGCACTCCAGGGCTAAATCCTACCCCTTTATTCTGGAAATTATAACGATAATCAGTTATATTACTGTAACCAGTTCCATTATTGGCATCAAAATCAACTAAATTGAGCTGCCCGGGCAAATTAGTTATGGCTGCAGGAACATCTGCAATACCTCGATCAGAAACTGGCAAATCTGCATAGTCAGCACCACCAGCACCACCCACAATCATGAAGGCTCCATGTAAGCTTATCTTATTAATGTTCCAGTTTACAAATACACTTGGAAATACATAACTCTTTGCATTGCCTTCATACTTCTTAGGATTTGTTGTATACAACTCATACTCGCTTTCTACAGAACTGAATTGATTTAAAACTTGATTATTGATGTCAATGTGAAAACCATTGCCCAAAGAAGGTAAATTTGCAGGGTTAAAAAAAACTGCATCTACATCTATCGCAGTAGCTCTGGAAGGCATTCTTATAAATTGAGCACTTTGATTAGGTATAGTAAAAAGATTTGCTTGCTGGGAAAAGCTGAACATCGGTAAGAAAAAGATGAACGCTAAAATGTAAAAGTTTTTCATTTAAAGTTTATTTTTGAATTGCTAAAATAAGTAATTCAAATCTTCCTTAATGTAGTTTTCGCTATTTCTGGTGTCTGAATATCGATATATGTTAAAATTCGCACTTCAAAAAAATGAAAATATTTAGTGTAAAAATCGCAACTTTACAAAAATGATAGTGATTACAGGAGCAAGAGGGTTTATTGGAAGTAATTTAATTGAAAAGTTGAATGCAGAGGGTTATGAGGATTTAATTCTAGTGGATGAGCTAGAAAATAAAGACAAAACCATTAATCTAACCGACTGTAGATATGAAAAACTTATCGACCGATCTCATTTTTTGGATTGGTTTGTTGAAAATTATGGCCTAGTTAAATTTGTTTTTCACCTTGGAGCAAGGACTGATACCACAGAACAAAACGTAAAAATATTTACTGAGTTAAACTTAAATTATTCTAAATCCCTTTTTTCAATTTGCAGCAAACATCAAATCCCAATAATCTATGCCTCATCTGCAGCCACTTATGGTAAGGGAGAATTTGGATACAATGATCAATACCCCATTCAACAATTAAAGCCTTTAAACCCTTATGGGTGGAGTAAGCAGAACTTTGATTTATGGGTTAAAGAACAAAATGAACAGCCGCCCTTTTGGGCTGGATTAAAATTCTTTAATGTATACGGCAAACATGAAGGCCATAAGCATCGTATGTCAAGTGTCATCCTTCACGCATATGATCAAATACAAAAAACAGGTAAAATGAAACTTTTCATGTCTCACAAAGAATCTGTTGGTAATGGGGAACAAAAGCGAGATTTTATTGCTGTTCAAGATGTAGTCGACATCTGCTTTTATTTTTTCCTTCATCCAAAGGAAAGTGGCTTGTATAATGTGGGTACTGGAAAAGCAAGAACATACAATGATTTGACCAATGCCGTGTTTTTAGCATTAAAAAAACCCGCAAATATTGAATATATTCCTACACCCAAAGATATCAGAGAATCTTACCAATACTATACGCAGGCCGAGGTTAATAAACTGCGTTTGGCAGGCTATAAAAAAGCTTTTATATCTTTAGAGGAAGGAGTTGAAAAGTATGTCCAAGAATACTTGGGTGTTTCCTCATAATCTCAAGCTTATTTAAGCGTTAAGAAGACACGAAAAGAATCGCATTTGTTAATTAGACTGTTTGCCATATTATTTGTTTGCTATTATTCTCAAGCTTCGGCTCAAAGTCTTTCAAATTTTAGAGCCTTTAAATTAATCCCCACTTCAGATACAATCACCTTAGATAGTGTGAGTATATTGGAATCAAGTTTTGAAATCCGATTACAAGATGGTTCAAGCCTAGCCTCCGCGTTATACGTGCTAAATCCTTACACCACTGATGTAATTATTGCCAAAGGCTTAATTGGTCAAGAATTATATTTCTCCTACAGGACATTCCCATTTCTTTTTAGCCGCAGGTATTACTCAAAAGATTATACCGCCTACAAAAAACAAACCAGTGAACAAGGTTTTATTATACAATCAGCTCAAGTAAATCGATCTAACTCAAGCTCTACCGGGCTCATAGATTTTGGAGAACTAGACTACAATGGGAATCTTTCCAGAGGAGTTGGTTTTGGAAATGCTCAAAGCTTAAATGTCAATTCGAGTTTCAACATACAACTATCCGGAATGATTACGGATGATATTGAAGTAAAAGCGGCAATAACAGACAACAATATACCCATACAGCCAGAAGGAAATACAGCGCAATTACAAGAATTTGATAAGGTCTTTATTCAACTAAGAAAGGATCAACACTTTTTAACCGTCGGGGATTTTGACCTAAAAAGTTCTCCGGGGTATTTCATGAAGTTTCAGCGGAATCTGCAAGGGGCTTCCTATCAAGGATCACAAGCAATTAACGAATTTGGTATAGCTAGCGGAATGGCAAGTTTTGCCATTTCCAGAGGCAAATTTGTCATCAATAATATAAGTGCACAAGAAGGTAACCAAGGTCCATATCGACTGTCTGGGCCAAATGGTGAAACATTCATTATCGTTTTGGGCGGCTCAGAACGCGTATTTATAAATGGCGTATTACAAGATAGAGGAGACAATAGTGATTATACAATCGACTATAATGTCGGAGAAATCACTTTTACTCCAAACAAAATGGTTACGCAAGATATGAGAATCAGGGTTGAATTTGAATATGCTGATCGGTACTTTCTGCGATCTTTATATCACGTTAACGGAGGATTTGAACATGATAAATTTAAAACAGAAATCAACTTCTTTTCTCAACAAGACGCCAAAAGTCAAGCAATCAATCAAGACCTAAATAACGATCGCACTCAAGTTTTAGAAAATGCAGGAGACAATTTACTAAATGCGCTTGCTTCCGGTGTAAATGCAGTAGAATTTGATGAAAGCAGAGTACTTTATGAAAAAAAAGACACCCTAATCAATGGAGCCATCGATACGTTTTATGTTTACTCCACTAATGAAAATATTCAGTTATACAGTTTAAGCTTCTCATTGGTTGGAGAAGGCTTAGGGTCTTACAATCCAATAAATGCAGTCGCAAATGGTCGAGTTTTTGAATACCTTGGTCCGGGAAATGGAGGATACCTTCCTGTCATTCAATTAGTTGCTCCGCAAAAACAACAATTGCTTAGCTCTAGGTTTACTTACACGCCAAACAAGCAAACAGCTTTAGGGTTTGAATTGGCTTTAAGTAATCAAGATTTAAATACTTTTTCTGATCTTGATGCTAGAGACAATATAGGACTGGGCATGAATCTATTTATAAATCAGGATATTCGTTTGAAAAAGGATACCCTAAAAACAATTTTACTCACCGGCAATTATGAATTCAAGCAAAGTAAATTTGTACCGCTCGAAAGATATAGAGCCGTGGAATTTAGTAGGAATTTTAGTTTTACCGATACCTTAAACCTAGATGAACATCTTGCGAATATAGGATTTAAGCTAAGTAAAAGTAATAAGGGAACCATAGATTATAGGCTCAATTACCTTAAACGTGACACCATTTATCAGGGGATAGAAAATATCGTCTCTAGCCACTTTAATGCGAATCATTGGCAAAGCAGCAATAATATTAGGTATTTGTACGCTAAAAACCAAGAAGTAGAAACTCACTTTATCAGGCCTAATCTAATGTTAGCTAAAGAAATGCCTAAGCTAGATAATTGGAAATTAGGCATTCATATCAATCATGAAATAAATAAAGCGACGTCAGTTGTTTCTGACAGCCTGATGAGTAGTTCATTCCTTTGGCAAGAATATGGTGCTTATATTCAAAATGCCGATTCCTCTAGAAATCAATATGCCCTTAGCTATAAACTGAGATACCAGCATTTATCTGATGGTGAAAAATTTGACGATGCCTATTTAAAAGCACAGAACGTTGAATTAAAGGGGAGATATATAGCCAAGAAAAGTCATACTTTAAATTGGAATTTAATTTATAGAAACCTACAACAAGACACCCTGTTTAATGCAGATAGTGATTTAGAACATTTCTATTTGGGCAGGTTCGATTATGGTGTTTCTGCTTCAAAAGGAGCTATTAGAAGTAATACTTTATACGAAATAGGTGCAGGAAGAGAGCAAAAAGTTCAGTACAACTACATCGAAGACCCGAATGGTCAAGGTAGTTTTGCATGGGAGGATATCAATGAAAATGGTGTGCAAGAAATTAATGAGTTTTATGTATCTGCATTTCAAAATGAAAATCGATTTATTCGTATTTACACGAACTCATTAGAGTTTCAGCCCGTAAACTCCACGCGATTCAATCAGAACTTAAGTCTAAATCCAAAAGCTGTATGGTTTAATGAAAAAGGATTTAAAGCATTCATAGCAAGATTTTCTTCCAATACGAGCTTACAGTTTAATAAAAAAGTATTTGCATCCAAGGAAATCAATTTTGGCAATGTCGTAAGTCCATTCCAGTTAAACTTAAATGACAGCTTATTGGTTTCTAGTGCAACAAGTATTCGTAATGTCATCTTTTTTAATCGAACGGACACAAAGTATGGTTTTGACTACACTTACTTGTTTAGTAATAGCAAAACACTACTTACCAGCGGATTTGAAAACAGGAAATTTATTCTGAATACCTTCAATTCCAGGTGGAACTTTGCAAAAAATTTGA
This sequence comes from Chitinophagales bacterium, assembly GCA_037624485.1. Lineage (GTDB taxonomy): Bacteria > Bacteroidota > Bacteroidia > Chitinophagales > UBA8649 > JAFMKE01. The sequence continues at coordinate 49,077 of JASJJC010000016.1, read as the reverse complement.
CTATCAATGCTAATTACGCGACTGGGTTCAAACAGAACAACTCCGATTTCTTTTTCGATAGAACCTATGAATATATCATCAATGAGGCTGGTGGAAATATAACGTGGTTGTATAAAAACACTTTTCGGGTGGAGTTAGCCTATGAATATGGTTTTAAATCTAATCCATTGGCAACTACCGGAGGTCAGTTTGCTGTGAGCAATGAGATAAATACAAATTTTAAATATGCCAAGGCAAATAACTTCAGTATTACGGGCCAAATCAGCTTTACTACAGTTGGCTACAACGATGAGCTTTTTCAAAACCAGCAACTCCAATTTGATATGTTACAAGGCCTGCAAGAGGGCAATAATTTTGTCTGGAATTTAGGCATAGATAAAACCTTTGCTAAGCTCTTACAACTCTCTATACAGTATGATGGGAGAAAGGTGGGAGAATCGCCACTAGTTCATGGTGGCAGAATGCAAGTAAGGGCCATATTTTAAATAGTTCTCAAACGAGAGACTTTGCTTAGACACGATAAAGGATTCAACCCTTAATCTTATTGACTATCGATCCAATCTCGAATGAGTTGGATTCCAGCATCATGGGAAAGAGATCTTCCTATCTCAGGCATGCGCTCGTCTACTTCATCCGATATCATTCGAAACAATAAAATGGATTCATCTGCTGAACCTGGCTTGATCACATATTGTAATCCTCCAGAACCACTTCCAGCAGCTACAGGTGTTTTCCAATATCCTAGGCTTAAGGAGTCTGTATTGTAATACTCTAAATAGAATCCTGAATTTGCTGCAGAACCTTCCAATCGGTGACAGGATGCACAATTAACCGCCAAATAAGCCCTTGCTTTATTATTCAAACTTGCAGTTGGATGATCCATTCCTGGCCAAGAAGGGATATTGCTTAAGGATGTACTTGCTAAAATTCCATCGGCAATCCAACGGTCTAATTGATTCGTAGCTCCCGAACTGTATTCATAATCCCGATTCAAATTTTGTATTACCGGACCAATTGGAGCTATTTTCCCATTCTCTGCGTGACAATTCTTACATTGGTTTTGATTGGGTATTAAGTAGTTAACAACTTCCGCTTGTCCATTGATAAAAACAGACATACTTCTTGTTCCACCGACAACCGTTCTTCTTGCATCCGTTTGTTCATCATTCCATTCATAAGTCTCAGGGTACCAGCCATCATTTTTGCGAATCAACAAACGAGTTTCAACATAGTCAGCTGCACCATTGGCATCCTCATAATAAAAATGCTTAATCAGCGCAGCTCCAACAGGTAAGTTCATAGTACCTGAAGTATCAAATGGTATAGAAACTCCTCTTGGAACATAAATGAAGCGTTTTTTCAATGCATAATCACTAAACAATGACATGTTTAAATCATAAGGTAAAACACCTGCCTCAGCATTAGGAATCAAATCGGCAATATTCCCTTCAAAAAAGTTATAACTGGACAATAAATCATGCCCTCTCCCTGCAGGAATATTAATATCCGTTGAATTGGGTAAGCCATCCTTTTCACATTGACTTAACATGATCAGGATGATCAGTAGAAAAACAGAATATTTAAACAAATTCACCGACTAAAAAGGATCAAATGAAACAGCATCTAAACCTGGTTGAGTGCAATCATGAGGAGTCATATTGTCTGTAATTTCACCACCATTCGGATCAGCATAAGCATTCACATTAACAAAAGTTGGGGTATTCGATTCTTGAATACAAATCACCTGTGGAGCTGCATAAATACCATCTAGCAAAATATAGGGTTGGGCATAACTATTAGCCGCTAATAAACCTACGATGTCGGCAATGGCAGGAGGTTGAACAGGATTCAAATTTCCAGTCATTGAATACGTATTATCATGAATAGATATTAAATATGGTAAGGGCTGGAAATTAGGGTCATTTGGGTTGGGTTCAACAAACAAATAACTAGCAACTAATATTCCTGCAAACTCATTACCGTCAAACTCATTGTTAAATATTTCGACCGTATTCGTACTTAAAATCATAAAACCTGTCCCTGAAGGAACTGTACCAACGATATTTCCCGCTGGAGCAAAATTAGTTCTATTGTTGTCGTGAACATTATTATTAAAAACCCGAACATGCGTGCCATATTGAGTTAATCCAGGAAGGTCAAAAACCAAAATTCCCCCTGTGTTATCAAATGCTTCATTATCAAATACATCTGCATTAATGGTATTCTCTATCTCAATACCTGCAACATTGCCCTCGGCTACTGAATTTTTTACAATCACATCGACTGATTGACCCACATATATACCCGCATCTGAAGCTCCATAAGCATAGCAATTATCAATGTATACCTTTGAACACAACACTGGATACAAACCATAAGCACCATTGGTGGTGCTTGGAGTGCCACTCCATACTGTTGCTACATTAACAAAACTAACTCTATCACAATTTCTTGTTTTTAATGCGTCTCCTTCTGAATCTCTTATTGTAAAATTTTCAAATCTTAGGTTGACACAATTTGTAGCTAAAACACCGTCTCCACCTGATGTTTGTGCACTAAAATCTAAACTAGTTAAATCACGCCCAGCACCAATAATGATGATATCACTTTTACCATCAATCGACAAAGTGTTGATAAATGAAAAAGTACCTTCCTCAAACATTATCGTTGTTCCGTTTTCAGCTTCAATAAATGCAGTTTGTGCGTCATCTGCAGCATTAGGACCAGCAGCAATAATTATGGTTTTATCTCCATCATCACCATCACCATCTTTTTTGCATGCGGTCATCAATAGTACCGGCAGTCCTAGTAAAAACAAAAAAAGCGGGATATTTAGAAATAACTTTCTCATATTGTTGGTTTTAATTTAAATTGATTGGGTTAAATACTTAAGTAAAATCAGTTAAATATAGGGAAAAATTAAACAAAGATGCTACTTCAATTTTTATTGAAATAGATAAAATAGTTTAAAATAGAAAATTTGAGATAAATGTTAGACCTTTGTTGTATCAAATAAGAAGTTAATGCGAGAATTTCCAACTATAACGGACCCCACTTACAAGCCAATTGAAAACTTGAATAGTTTTGATCAATTTTGGATCGACAAAATGCGAGATAAGAGAGATTTAGTCCTTCTCTATTTTACGCTAAGACTGATAGCCATTTTTATTCCTATGGCGATTTTACTTTATCTCCCCCTGCCCCCATTCATGTGGATACCATTGGCCTTACTGTATACTTGGGTAAATGTTTTTCGTTACAAAAGTAGATTTACCTTAATGTTACACATTACTAGTCACCGACCTTGGTTTAAGAGTAAATACAGTTATTTAAATAAGTTTTTACCTTGGATTTTAGGGCCATTTATGGGGCAATCCCCGGAAGCTTATTTTAGCCATCACGTTGGCATGCATCACCTCGAAGGTAATTTAGAAGATGATGATAGCTCAACAATGCACTACCAAAGAGATAGTAAGTTGGATTTTGCTAAATACTTATTTGGATTTTTATTTTTCGGACTTTTTAGACTATCTGCTTATTTCAATAAAAAGAATCGTCCGAGCTTGAGAAATAACGCGATTATCGGTGAAAGTTTATTTTTCATCGGCAGTATCGCCTTATGTTTTGTGAATTGGCAAGCGACCCTAGTCGTATTTATTATTCCATTTATAACTACTCGAATATCAATGATGCTTGGCAACTGGGCACAACATTCATTTATTGACTCAATGGATCCGGCGAACGAATACAAGAATTCGATTACCGTCATCAATCATAAGTTTAATCAACGTTGTTGGAATGATGGATACCACATCAGTCACCATGTAAAACCAACCCTACATTGGACTGACCACCCTGCTCACTTATTAGACAATAAACAGGTTTATGCGGATAATGGAGCTATCGTTTTTGAAGGGATTGAGTTTGGTGGAATATGGCTTAATCTCATGAAAAAAAATTATCAAAAGCTGGCAAGTCATGTTGTGAACATTAATGGCATGTACAAATCGGAAGAGGAGATCATCGCCATTTTAAAAGCGCGAACAAAAAAAATACCAAAAACAGGATTAACTATGGATAGTATTCGTGAGTTAAATCGTGCGGCCTAGTTAGTATTCAAAATAGCCTCTCCATAAAGTTGCTTTAGTTAAATTATAATAGACCCGATAGAGCGGTGAAATCAATGATTTAAAAACACAGCATTGTAAATGTTTTAATTTTGCTGTACTCAATTAGGAGAATCGTTTACCCTCTTTGGCGTAAGCTCTCAGCAATGGTCTCGATTCAAATTTTACTCCATATTTTGATTTTAAATCATCCATACGAGCGACTACCTTATCAGCGCCCAACTGATCGATGTATCTGAATGGGCCCCCGGTAAATGGTAAAAAGCCTATACCGAACACAGCGCCTAAATTGCCATCTGAAGTATTCGCAATAATTCCTTCTTCTAAGCACATAACTGCTTCATTAAGCATTAACATAATTGCTCTATCCTGCACATCCTCTATTACCATTTGCTTATCTCCATTCCCCTTAAAGTACTTGTATGCTGTTGGGTCAATTCCCGCTTTACGCACACGACCTTTTTTCTCTTGGTAAGTATAGAAGCCTTTTTTATTTTTCTTACCCATTCGTCCATCCTTAAACATCTGGGTAGTTGCAGTGTTTGCCTCAAATCCTTCTCTGCCTTGACTTAACGCTTCTGCGCTACTTTCAGCAACATGAGCTGCCACATCCAAACCGACTTCATCCAATAAGGATATTGGACCTACAGGAAAACCTTTTTTAATTAAAGACTTATCAATGAAATCAAGTGCTACACCTTCATCTGCCATAGTTAAACATTCATTTAAATATGGAGCCAAAATTCTATTGACATAAAACCCAGCACCATCCTTAACCACGATTACCGTCTTTCCTTGCTTGATGCCAAAATCATAACAGGATGCAATAACCGATTCTGAAGTTTTATCTGTTTTAACAATTTCCAGTAATGGCATTTTTGGAACTGGAGAAAAGTAATGCATACCTATTATATTTTCAGGACGCTTTACTTCGCTGCTCATTTCCGTTACGGATAAAGAAGATGTATTTGTTGCGATAATGGTATCTGAAGGACAAATTTCTTCGAGCTCCTTAAAAATACTTTTCTTTACTTTCATATTCTCAACTACGGCCTCAATAACAATGTCAGCATGTTCAAAACCTGTATAATCTAATCGTGTTTGAATCCGATTAATAATTTCCTGTCCCGAGGTTTTAGAAATTGTTCTTCGTTTGATTTTCTTGGCTATGGATTTCCATATTTGCTTTTGTGCATTTTGTAAACTTTCAGCTTGTAAGTCTTTAAGTAGAACATTAATCCCTTTAAAGATACTAACCTCCGTAATTCCAGCACCCATAAAGCCCGCACCTAACATGCCAAGTGTATGAAGTGCTTTGACTGACTCCCCTCCCTTCTTGTAAGGATTCTTTTTGTTGTCGCTCATTCCAAAGAATAAGGATCTTAAGGCTTCGCTTTCAGGTGTCAACATTAATTCTTCAAACAAGACCAACTCTCTTTCATAACCAGCTGCATTTCCATTCTTCAAGCCTGTTTCAACACAGTCAATAATGGCAGGCACAGCAGGGTAATTTCCTTGAGTTTGTTTCGAACTCATTTTTTTAGCTTGCTTAAAAACCAAGCCTCTACCCAAACTTGTATCGTCCAAAAACTTATCCATTAAAGACTTTTTACGGACAGGTTTCTTCCATTTACCGTCAATCATTTTTTGGCAAATCTGAGTGGCTACCGAATGAAGCTTACTTTGATTAGTGACTTCATCAACTAATCCCATTTTCTTAGCTTGGAATGGAAAGATATTTTTTCCTGTCAACATCATATCCAATGCTTTCTGTAATCCTACTCGTTTAGGAAGACGCTGCGTTCCCCCGCCTCCTGGTAACAAACCAAGTTTTACTTCGGGTAAGGCAAACTTTGTTGAAGGATGATCAGAACACACTATGGCATGACAAGCAAGTGACAACTCTGTACCTAATCCATAAGCAGTGCCATGAACCGCAGCAACTATAGGCTTCTTTCCCGCTTCTAATTCTGCTAAACCAGCATGTCCTTTCGATTGAATAGGTCTAAAATCACCGATTTTTTCAATATTAAATGCCTTAATATCTGCTCCAGCAATGAAATCTTTCTTTGCCGAGGTAATAATTACTCCTTTGATTTCATCATCGGTTTTTATTTCTTCAAAAACGTCATCTAAGACTCCCATCATTTCGGGAGATACAACATTCATTTTCTCCAATCGGTGATCTAACCAGATTGTGGCGATACCATTTTTCTTTTCGAGTCTTAATACGTCTTTTCTTGTCATTGTTTTATTATTTACGATAGAAAGTACCCAGTTAGAAGTACCTGGAATTTCACCAAACTATCAACTCTTTAAATTATGTATAATTTTAATTCAATAAACTATATTCTCGTGACTTAAACCAATCAATTAGTACCTCTTAATCAACATGGCATGCCCATGAGCACCAGCTGCGCAAGCCGCCAATAAAGCATATTTACCATTTTCCGCATGCAATCTGTTTGCCGCCGTAGTTAACAATCGACTTCCCGTTGCTCCAAATGGGTGACCAATGGATAATGATCCTCCCCATAAATTTAATTTATCAAAATCAACCTTTCCCACTGCTTTATCTCTTCCAAAATTTTCTTTGGCGAATTCATCACTTTCAAGAGCATTTATATTAGCAAGAACCTGCCCGGCAAATGCCTCATGAATTTCTAAAACATCAATATCATCAAGCTCCAAATTGTTCTTCTTCAAGATTTCTGAAATTGCATAGGCTGGTCCCAACAACAATTCATTCGTTAAGTCTTGTCCAGTAAAAACATAATCAACAATTTCTGCTTTAGGCGTTAAACCTAATTCTTTCGCTTTCTCTTCTGTGGCCAATAATGTAACTGCTGCTCCATCGGTTAAAAAAGAAGAATTTGCTGCAGTAAGTGTCCCATATTTCTTATCGAATGCTGGACGAAGTTTACTGACTTTTTCCATTTTAGAATCACCCCGCACGCCATTATCTTTTTGGATTGCTTTAAATTTTGGAGGAAGGGCAAGTTCGCATACTTCTTTCGCTAAATGACCATCATCCCAAGCCTTCGCGGCTAAGTGATGAGAACGAACGGCAAACTCGTCTTGCGCATTTCGCTCAACTCCAAATCGAGCAGCCATCATATCACAGTCTTGACCCATAACCCTATTCGTAGAAAACTCGGCAACTCGAGGCTTTTCTGGCAAGAAATCCTTGTAAGAAAGCGAAAAGATGAATTTCAAAATATCGGCAAGTCCTCTTAATTTTTGAGCATTGAATAACTTCTTCCGCATTTCTCTTCGGAAGCCAATAGGGGTATCCGAAGTATTCTCAACTCCTCCCGCTATTGCTATATCATATTGACCAGCCAACATTTCAACATAAGCATTCGATATTGCCCTATTTGCAGAAATACAAGCCATCGTAACCGTAGAACAAGGCGTAGTATTTGGAATACCTGCAGTTAAGGCCGCTTCACGAGCAACGTTACTCGTTTGTAGGTTGGAGATTACAGTACCCATAATCACTTGCTCAATATCTTTGGGATCAACACCTGTTTTGGTCAGCAGGCCTTTTAACGCATAAGTCCCTAATTCGTAGGACATTAAATCCATATAATCTGTACCCGATTTCAAAAAAGGTGTTCGGCAACCGTCTATTACTACTATTTTCTTGCTCATTTTTATTACTTTTGAAAGTTCAATGCGTGCATTGCAAATGTAAGACAAAAATTTATGACAAAAAAAAAAGATTCACACAGTGCTGATGCCTTTATGCATATTGCTACTCAACTAGTTGTTTATCAAATAAAGACAGCTTGGTTACAAATCCAAAAAATGGGCGATAAAATTGCCTCAAAATATGATGCAAGTCTATCTATGGCTTTTGTCTTAATGGCTATATTTGAGGAATCGGGCACCCCAGTCACCAAAATAGCTCCACGCATTGGAATGGAGCCCAACAGCCTTTCACGACTTCTTAAACGATTAGAAAAAAAGAACTACATCTACAAGCAAAAAGACAAGGCTGATAAACGAATTGTATTGATTCGCTTGACTGAACTAGGAATGGATCGAAGAGAAGTGGCATTGCGCGCCGTTTTTCAGATGGAAAAAACCCTAATCAAAAAACTTACAGATCAGGATTTACAGGGTTTCTTTAAAGTAATGAATGCTGTAAACACACTTGGTTGATTGAACTTTCTTGTGCTTTAATTTTTTCTTGAATAAACATTGAAAAGATCACTTGAAATTTTAAAAAGAAAAAGCTATCTTTGCGTTCCGAAATTTTAAAATTATTTAATAACCATTATGAATCAATACGAAACTACATTTATTGTAACACCAGTTCTCTCTGATGAGGACGTAAAGAAGACTATACAAGAGTATATGGACTTTTTAAAATCCAATGGTGCTGAGATCGTTGAAGAAGCTCACTGGGGATTAAAGCAAATGGCTTACCCAATCAAGAAGAAAACCACAGGTATCTACCATCATGTAGAATACAAAGCGGTTCCTGAAATGATTGAGAAGTTTGAGCTTTCCCTTCGTAGAGACGAAAGCATTATGCGATTCTTATCTGTAAAACTAGATAAGTATTCTTTAAAGTATAATGATGACAAACGCGCTGGCTTAGTTGGTAGAAACAAAAAGAAACAAGAACCTAAAAAAACTGAGGAGGCATAAAAATGGCACAAAACAAAAACATAAGATTCCTTTCAGCTATTAAGATTGGAAAAGAAAAGAAAAAGTACTGCCGTTTCCTAAAGAACGGAATCAAGTATATCGACTACAAAGATCCAGAGTTTTTACTGAGCTTTGTAAATGATCAAGGAAAGTTGTTGCCTCGTCGTTTATCAGGTAATTCTTTAAAGTATCAACGTAAAGTTGCACAAGCAGTAAAAAGAGCTAGACACTTAGCTTTATTACCATACTCTACAGATTTATTAAAATAAGCTAAAATCAATTACAATGAACATTATACTAAAAGAGAGAGTTATTGGTTTAGGCGAAAAAGATGCTTTAGTAACAGTTAAAACTGGGTATGGGAGAAATTATTTGATCCCTCAAGGTTTGGCTATGATTGCTAACGCTACCAATAAAAAAATATTAGCGAACAACCTCAAGTTTAAAGACAAACGAGAAGCGTCTATTATCGCTGAATATAAAGAAATTTCAGTTGTCTTGAAAAGTGCTACAGTTAATGTTGGAGCCAAGGTAGGTACAACCGACAAAATTTTTGGTAAAATTACTACTCACCATTTAGCCGAAGCAATTAAGACGCAGTTGGGTGTTGAAGTGGATAGAAGGAAAATTACTATTCAAGGTGATGAAATCAAAATTTTAGGCGAATACACGGCATCTCTAGATTTACACGAGCAAGTGCAAGCAGAAGTCAAATTTGCTGTTGTTGCTGAATAATTAACACCAAGACTAGACATATCAATTTAAAAAGCCCTCCGAATTTTCGGGGGGCTTTTTGTTTTGAGCACTTACTGAGCAGCTCACCATAGTAATTTGCTCAGTGTCGAAATATCTATTCATATCTCAAGGCATCGACAGGATTTAACTTACTAGCCCGGTACGCCGGAAACAATCCAGCCAGTAAACCAATCATCGTACAAAACACAATCCCACCTATTACCCAATATATGGCGAGCGTAAACTTTGAGTCTAAGACAAATACAGCAATCAAATTGCCTAATATCAATCCTAAAATCACCCCCACCAATCCGCCAAAAACACAGATTGTAATTGCCTCTAACAAAAACTGCATAAATATAGTGCGTCTTGTTGCTCCTAATGATTTACTCAAACCTATCTCCCTTGTTCTCTCGTTAACAGATACGAGCATAATATTCATCAAACCAACCCCTGCCCCCAGTAAGGTTAAAAATCCTATAACCGCAGTAGCAATTTCAATAAATGATATTTGTTCCAAGTAAGTGTTGGCTAGTTTATCGCTACGAACAATGCTGAAATTATTTTCATCCAATGCACCTAGTTTTTTCACATTACGCATTATTCCTTCTGCTTCCGCTATTGCTTTTTCCAAGAAATCCGGGTTTGTCGCCTCTATTATTATATTGAAACTGGCCTTACTTAAATCAAAATCTTTTCGTGCATTAGTATATGGAATTAAAGCAAAATTATCGTTCTTACCTGCTGATGCTCCTTTAGACTCAAGCATACCAACGACCATGTATTTTTTACCATCGATTAGAATCTTACTCCCCACAACAGAGTCCGCTGCAGGATACACTTTAGCCGCAGCATCATACCCCAAAATACACACTCCGGAACCATTGAGCATTTCCATTTCGGTAAAATTTCTTCCTGCAGCAATATTTTTACCGGCAATATCTATATACATCAAATCTCCTGCTTCAATACTTACATTTGGATTGGACTCATTGAACTTACTTTTTATGGTAATATTTTTATCTACAGTGGTATTCAAAGATAAACCTGCGGGAAAGGCATATTTCTTCGCAAATGATTCCGCTTCAGCGTAAGTAATTATCTTTAAATCTTTATTGGATGAGCGTCTTCTTGTAACACTGCCCTCCTTTTGAATAGTAAAAGCCCCTGCACCCAATTCAATGAAATTTTCAGTTATGTTTCCCCGGATAGCATCAATACAAGTAAATATAATTATCAATGCCATTATCCCAAAAGAAATAATGAGCAAAGTAAGTATACTTCTCAAGCGGTTCGCCTTCAGTGCAGAAAATGCAAGCTTAATGTATTCACCAAAATTCATACAACGAATTTAAAGCTTTTTAAAAGCTTTCTATATTTTTTTATTTGTCAATTACTTAATGCGTCAATTCTTTAAAATTATCTTAAGCAAGTTGTATCTTTGGATACGAATTACTCAACCTAAAACGAAAGAAAACTATGGCTTTTGACATCGGAATGATCAAAAATGTTTACCAAGAGCTTCCGGCTAAAATTGAAGCAGCTAGAAACGCGCTTCAAAGACCTTTAACGCTTACTGAAAAAATTCTTTATACACACTTGCATAAAGAAACTCAACTTCAAAAATTTGAAAGAGGCAACTCTTACGTAGACTTTGCGCCAGATCGAGTGGCTATGCAAGATGCAACAGCTCAAATGGCCTTGCTGCAATTTATGCAAGCAGGTAAAAAGCAAAGCGCAGTTCCAACAACAGCTCATGCAGATCATTTGATTCAAGCGAAATTAGGCGCTACTAAAGATTTACAGGAATCTATGAACTTAAACAATGAGGTTTTCAACTTCTTAGGTTCAGTTTGCAATAAATATGGTATTGGTTTTTGGAAGCCAGGTGCGGGTATTATTCACCAGGTTGTTTTAGAAAATTATGCATTTCCTGGTGGAATGATGATTGGCACCGATTCCCATACAGTTAATGCTGGTGGATTAGGAATGATTGCTATTGGTGTGGGTGGAGCTGATGCTGTTGACGTAATGGCTGACATGCCATGGGAATTAAAAATGCCTAAGCTCATTGGCGTTAAATTAACCGGAAAATTGAACGGTTGGACAGCACCAAAAGATGTTATATTGAAAGTGGCTGGTATCCTAACCGTAAAAGGAGGGACTGGCGCTGTAGTTGAATACTTCGGTGAGGGAGCCATTAGCATGTCATGCACTGGAAAAGGAACCATCTGTAACATGGGCGCTGAAATTGGAGCAACTACTTCAACTTTCGGTTACGATGAAAGTATGGAAAGATACTTAAGAGCGACAGACAGAAATGATGTTGCAGATTTAGCTAACGAAGTGAAAGAGCACCTAACCGGCGATGCTGAAGTTTATGCAAATCCTGAGCAATATTTTGATGAAGTAATTGAAATTGACCTAAATACCTTAAAGCCGCATATTAATGGGCCATTTACACCTGACCTTGCGACAGTTGTTGGTGACATGAATGCAAAAGCCACCAAAGAAAATTGGCCATTAGATGTAGAGTGGGGCTTAATTGGCTCATGTACAAACTCCTCATATGAAGATCTTTCAAGAGCCGCTTCTATTGCAAAACAAGCCATAGATAAAGGGCTGACCATAAAAGCTAAGTTTGGCATTAACCCAGGTTCAGAGCAAGTTCGTTATACAGCAAACAGAGATGGCTTGTTGGAAATCTTTGAAGACTTGGATGCTACTATATTTACAAACGCATGTGGACCATGTATTGGACAATGGGCGAGATATAGCGATCCAAAAAATGCACCTAAAAATAGTATCGTTCATTCATTCAATAGAAACTTCTCCAAGAGAGCAGATGGAAATCCAAATACACACGCTTTTGTGACCTCCCCAGAAATGGTAGCTGCCATTGCAATTTCGGGTCGATTGGATTTCAATCCCTTGACAGATACATTGACAAATGATAAGGGCGATCAGGTCAAACTAGATGAACCAACAGGGCATGAATTGCCTCCAAAAGGATTTGATGTAAAAGATAATGGATACCAAGCTCCTGCTGCGGATGGAAGTGGTGTTGAGGTAGTTGTCCATCCTGAATCTAATAGGCTGCAATTGTTAACCCCCTTTGCACCCTGGGAGGGGACAGACCTTAAAGGAATGAAATTATTAATCAAGGCCTTTGGGAAATGTACAACCGATCATATCTCGATGGCAGGTCCATGGTTGAAATACAGAGGTCACTTGGATAATATTTCAAACAACTGTTTGATTGGAGCCATTAACGCTTTTACAAAAGATACAGACAGTGTTAAAAATCAATTAACAGGAGAATACGGTCCAGTTCCAGCAACAGCTCGAGCATATAAAGCAGCTGGTATTGGAACTGTTGTTATTGGAGATGAAAATTACGGCGAGGGTTCTTCTAGAGAACATGCCGCAATGGAACCAAGATTTTTAGGGGTTCGTGCGGTAATTGTAAAATCATTTGCACGTATACATGAGACTAACTTGAAAAAGCAAGGAATGTTAGGTTTGACTTTTGTAAATATAGCAGACTATGATAAAATTCAAGAAGATGATGTTATTGATATCATCGGCTTAACAGACTTTACCCCAAATCAAAACTTAAGCCTAGTTCTTAATCATGCTGATGGTTCTACCGACAGTTTTGAAGTTGCACATACCTACAATCAAGCTCAAATAGACTGGTTCAAAGAAGGAAGTGCCTTAAACTTAATTAAAAAGCAAAATGTATAACACAGAAAATTAAAACAAAATGCCTTATTTTAAAATGAGGCATTTTTATTTTCATAAAAAATGGCGCGATTTTTTATTGTATTTTTATATTAAATTTTACTTAAAAACTCTAAAAAAAAACTGCTCCATGAAAAGTAAATTGATCCACTACCTGCTCATACTCATCTTACTTGTACCTAATTTTATCTTCGCAGGTACTGAAGCGACATGGGATCTTAAATTAGGCCAAACCATCAATTGGCAGAAAGTCACAAGCTATGGCTACTACATCGTGCATGCAGGCACTAATTTATACGGCATAAATCCAGAATCCGGGGCGATCAATTGGCAGCATGAAAATATAGGAGCTTTTGATATATCGAGTTATCAGGAAATTACTGAGACCCCATTCTTTATGTTTAGTTCGACAATCGGAGGGGGTATATTCGGGTTTAATCCTGCTGATGGCAAAGTGCTATTTAGCACAAGTGATTTAGGAATCACAACGATCAAAAAGATCTATCCATTGAAACAAAACAACAGCTTGATGATGATTGTGAACGAAAACAATAGCGCAGTCTCAAGTATGCTCGTTTTAGATTTAGTTAGTGGTAAAAAGAAATGGTCAAATTCAAAAGATTTTGGCAAGCTTACTGGTTATGCGGAGCTCAACAATGAAGAGTTTATTATGAGTTCATTTGCTTTTATATATCGGGTAAACTCTAATACGGGGGAAATCGTATTTAAGAAAAGTGCAATGGGAGAAAAAGGAGGGGTAAACGCTATGCAATTGGGTTTACTTATGGAGGCTATGGGTTCTATGATGATAAAAGATGAAGACATCAATATCAACTTTCATCTAAACCCTTTAAACCAAGATATCCTTGTCCTAGAAGCTGAAACTAGAGACAAAAGTGTAGATGCAGAAGGTACTGAGAAAATCACTTTTTCAGTTAGCTATACGGCATTTAGCACGAAAGACGGAAGTGTCTATTGGAACGAACCTTATTCATTGAATGGAAAGGCTGGAAGTGTCCATTTTTTGAAAGATGCGGTAATTGTAAGTCCCAAAAATTCTGGAAAAGCAAAAGTAAATAAGCTAAACTTGTCAAGTGGACAAGGTTTATGGGGTAAAAAAGGAAATGGAGTTTCATTTAAAGGAGGAATCATCTCTTACCAAGATTTACCTGAAGGTATCTTAATCATAAGCTCATATGAAAAACAAATGGCAGCTGATGCAGATTTGTATGTGAATATTTTAAATCCAGAAACTGGAGAATTAAAGTTTGATAAAAGTATAAAAATTAAAGGTGGACTAGAATTTACTGAAATAACTAAGGCTGGCTTATTGTATAAAACAAACCTTGAGATGAACTTTATCAATATGAGCGATGGGTCTACTGTCCTACCAAAACCTATTCGATCAGCTATGCCTCTTGGAGTAAAAGATAATGATATTAGCTTCTCAATGCCTATGGGCGCTCAAGACAACTTTATCTTCACCTATGCAGACAAAGAGAAAACCTTGTTTAAGATAGATAAAGAAAATGGTGCTGTACAAAAAGTTTATGAAAATATAAAACTTGAAGGAAAAGAGATACCTACCGCTATCGATTTGTTTGATGACGGGATTGTGCTATCATCTGAACAGAATATTTTAAAAGTTAGCTATGGAGGAAAGTTAATTTACCAATCTTATTATCCTGCTCCAAGTACAAGTGGATTTAAAAAAGTATTGCTTTTAGCGCAAGCAGCCAGAGCCTCTTACATTGGCGCAACATATAAATTGACCGCAGCAGTTTATACTGCAGGATCAACCCAAACCGACGACAAAGTAGAACAAGCAATATATGGCGGATTAGGGCAAGCGTTTAACGAAGGGGGAAGTGCTGCTATGTCTTATGCAAAAGATGCCATGGAACAAGTAAACGCGAGATTTAAGTCCACCGCTCAATCCCGTGATTACATCTTTATGATGACCGAAGAGACTAAAAAAGAATATGCTTTAATACAAGTTGACAAAGCGGATGGTTCTGTTAAGCAAAAAATTGTCATAGGAAGAGATAAAGACCCTAACTATGCCGTTGATGATATTTCAAATAAACTTTTTTATGCAAGCGACCCTCAAACCATCACATGCTACTCTTTTGATTAATGTGTCAATTGATAAATACTCAAGCTTGTATGTAATGCACTCAATAACAATATAGAACTACATATTAGGGCTTGAAAACATTACTATCCCATGTATATTCACATTGTTAGTTTACTGTATCCCAACTTATTCTAGCTCTAAGCCTCCACCAACGTATCCATGGTGGGGGCTTTTTGATTGGATGAAGACCAAAATTTATGTAATTTTGTAAGCTTTAGATCCAAACCACACCAACTTGATATTTACACGCGAAAGTCAACTTTTACAGTTAAAAGAAGCATCTATCATTCTATTGGACAAGCCAATAAATTGGACTTCTTTTGATGCAGTAAAAAAACTCAAGTACGCTATAAGTAAACAAATAGGCGTGAAAGCGCGTAAATTTAAAATCGGGCATGCGGGAACATTAGACCCTCTTGCCACTGGACTGCTTATACTTTGTACCGGAAAGGCTACTAAATCAATACAAGGGATTCAAGATGCACCCAAATCCTATGAAGGAACATTCGAGCTTGGAGCCACGACACCTTCATATGACCTTGAAACTGAAGTAGATCAAAAATTTAGTTTAGAAGGACTAACTGAAACGGATTGTCAAGAGGCTACTAAAAGCTTTCTTGGCGAAATTGATCAAACTCCACCTATCTTTTCCGCGATTTGGGTCGATGGTGTAAGAGCTTATAAACTCGCAAGGAAAGGCGAAGACGTTAAACTAAAAAGTAGAAAAGTATCCATACATACATTTGATGTGGATGCCCAACAATTACCCACTATAAAGTTTAAGGTTAATTGCTCGAAAGGCACTTACATACGTTCCTTAGCCAATGATTTTGGAGCACACCTAAACAATGGAGCTTATCTGAGTAGTTTGAGGCGGACTGCAATTGGAGATCACAAAATATCAGATTCATGGAATATTGAGGATTTAATTGAATTTATAAATACCTTTGAGCGAAATGAGAGTCTTTAAGAACCTAGAAGAATTACCTAAATTCAAAAACACAGTGATCACTATAGGCACTTTTGATGGAGTCCACAAAGGCCATCAAAAAATACTCAAAAGAATTATCGATATAGCCAAATCGAGAAATGGGGAAAGTATTTTAATCACCTTTTATCCGCATCCAAGATTCGTTCTCCAACCAGGAAATAAAGACCTAAAGTTATTAAATACACTGGATGAAAAAATTAGATTGTTAGAAAATTTTGGCTTAGACAATTTAGTAGTTGCTCCTTTTAGCAAAGGCTTTAGTCAAATGCCGGCACTTGCGTACATAAAAGATTTTCTCGTTGAGAATTTTCACCCCAATACTATCGTGATTGGCTATGACCATCATTTCGGTATTAATAGAAGTGGGGATATTGCCCTCTTAAAAGAATATCAAAAGATTTTTCAATTTCAAGTTGAACAGATATCTAAAGAGACTATCGAAGATATTGCAATTAGTAGTACAAAAATTCGTAAAGCCTTGTTAGCGGGTGATATTGAAACTGGTGCACAATTGTTGGGACATCCTTATCAGCTTTCAGGATATGTAATAAAAGGAGAACAAATAGGAAGAACCATAGGATTTCCTACAGCA
Source organism: Chitinophagales bacterium (assembly GCA_037624485.1). Classification (GTDB taxonomy): domain Bacteria; phylum Bacteroidota; class Bacteroidia; order Chitinophagales; family UBA8649; genus JAFMKE01. The sequence continues at coordinate 32,092 of JASJJC010000016.1, read as the reverse complement.
AACATTCAATTAACTGTTAATTACAAGCTTATTCCAAAAACGGGTGTGTTTGCCGTATTGATCAATGTTCAAGGTAAAGCGTATAAAGGAATGTTAAACATTGGTTTTCGACCAACTGTAGAAGGGAATAGCAAAACAATTGAGGTTAATATATTCGATTTCAATAAAGATATATACGGAGAAGAAATTAGTATAACCCTTGTGAAAAGATTAAGAGATGAGAAGAAATTTAAAAATCTCGAAGCGTTAAAAAAGCAAATTACTTCTGATAAAAAAGAGGCCCTTACCTGCTTTGAATAGCCTCTCTATTCATAAATGCCGAGCAAAAAAAAGCAAGATCGTTAAGTACCTCACAAACTAAAAATTGTATAGGTCATTTCAGTAAGCAATTCCGATGCATTTAAGCTTTTATTACCCAATCCCTTGGATTTTAAATCATAATCACCTAGGATTTTCAAGGTTTCCTCTAGTTGTGTTAAAGTATATTTGTTTGCATAGCGTTTATAATCCTTTACAAAATAAGGATTGGTTTTTAACATGACAGCTAAATCGCGATCATTAGTCCCTGTGGCATACTTACATAAAAATATCTTTTGATATAAAGCATGAATAGTACCTAGCGCTAATGGCAATACCAAGCCTTTCGGATTTGCTTCAAAATAATGTAAAATTCGATATGTTTTCTCTAAATTTTTATCTCCTAAAGCCGCTGTAAACTCGAATATGTTGTAATCCTTAGAAGCTCCAATATTTTTTTCAATATCCTCCTCACTTATATCAGCCTTCTCTCCAAGTATCATTTGAAGTTTATCAAGCTCATTAACTATTTTACTAATATCCGCACCCAGGAATTCATTCAACATTTCTATTCCTTTGGCCGAAATACTCAATTGCTTTTCGCTCGCGTAATTTGAAATCCACTTACTCACCTCGTAATCACGAATAGCCTTAGACTCCATTGCTGCAGATGTCTTACTTGCAATCAGATTTTTAAATATTGTCTTACGCTTGTCTGGATTGGTATGTTTATAGGCTAGAACAAGAATCGTAGAAGGCGTAGGATTTTTGAAATATTCCTCAAAGTCCCCAAAAGCCGAAAGCTGCTGAGCTTCTTTGACAATTATCAATTGATGGTTAGCCATCATCGGCAGACGAAGTGCACTCTCTACAACTTGCAGAGCGCTAACTTCCTTGCCATATAATATTTGAAAATTAAAGGCCTTTTCAGTTTCATTTAAAACATGCGCTTCAATATAATCAACGACTTCATCGATATAATATGACTCATCACCAAATAAAAAATAAATAGGGTGATAAATCTTCTTTTTTAGGTCACTAATGACCTGTACAAAATCCTGCTTCAAAATCTCAAATGCTTAATTGTTAAGCCATCATTTATCAACTGTCTCAATGAATCAATACCCATTTTCAAGTGGAGATCAACATAGTTTGTAGTGATATTTTCATCACTTTTAGAGGTCTTAACACCATCTGGCACCATGGGTTGATCAGAAACTAATAAAATTGCTCCAGCTGGAATTTTATTAGCAAAAGCAGTTGTGAATATAGTAGCTGTTTCCATATCTATAGCCATAGCTCTTACTCGCTTTAAATATTTTTTAAACTTCTCATCAAACTCCCAAACTCTTCTGTTAGTTGTGTAAACGGTCCCTGTCCAGTAATCCATACCAAAATCACGTATAGTAGTAGATATAGCTTTTTGTAAGGCGAATGCGGGCAGTGAAGGCACCTCTGGCGGGAAATAATCATTGCTTGTCCCCTCGCCTCTTATTGCCGCTATGGGTAGAACAAAATCACCTAATTTATTTTTCTTCTTCAAGCCTCCGCACTTGCCCAAGAATAGAACACCTTTAGGTTTTATTGCAGACAAACAATCCATAACAGTGGCAGCATTAGGGCTACCCATTCCAAAATTAATAATGGTTATCCCTTCCGCTGTAGCCGTTTGCATAGGCTTATCTTTTCCTATTACATCCACATTGTGCCATTCAGCAAATTTATCAACGTAGTTAGAGAAATTAGTTAGCAATATATACTGACCAAAATCAGCTATAGCAACACCAGTATAACGCGGCAACCAATTTTCAACTATTTCTTGTTTTGTCTTCATAATCCCTTAATTTAGCAAAAGCTATGAATCTTTCTTTTCGTAAATATAATTTCAATATCCACAAGCAGGATGATAAGCTATTCATATTTGACGAAGTTAGGAAGAAAAATGTTATTATAACCCCTGAAGAATGGGTAAGACAGAATTTACTCCACTATTTTTATGAAGATTTAGCTTACCCTAAGAGCAAAATTGCGATAGAAAAGGAATTTATTCTTAATGGCCGAAAAAAACGATTCGACATGCTTGTTTTTGATAGAGACATGAATCCCTTCTTACTTCTTGAGTGTAAATCACAAGCGGAATCTCTCAATGAAAATGTACTCAGGCAATGTTTAAATTACAACATGAACTTCAAGGTGCCTTATCTCTGCATAAGCAACGGAGACTTCACCTTTTTATGGTCCTTAAAAAATGGGAAAGCTGAAGTTCTTGATACCTTCCCCCTGTATCCCAAAAAAGATTAAACATTTCCGCGCGACACAACAACAAAACTATTAAGTCTTCTTAGTGGAAAATTTGCAACTGCTAATCATAGCTTTTCATATTTGGCATAAAAATGAAAAGCTATTTAGAAGAATTCAGTTTAAAAGCCATTATGTGGCTTATTGACATATCTCATTTGAAAGAGAAGCTTGTAGCGAAATAAAAAAGGGGAGCAATCAATTGCTCCCCTTTTTTTAAGATATTTAGGCCAGTCTTAGTTAGCCATTTCTTCTGCAGCTTCTTCTACAGCTTCAACAGCAGCTTCAGTAGCTTCAGTAGCTTCTTCCATTGCATCTTCAACCATAGCTTCAGCTTCTTCTGCAGCTTCTTCTACAGCTTCACCAGCATCTTCTACAGCTTCCATTGCATCTTCAACAACTTCTACTGAATCCTCAACAACTGTATCAGTTGCTTCGTCTGCTTGCTGGCATGAAAATGTTAATAATCCGGCAGCAACTAATAAAAAAGATAATTTTTTCATTTTAATTTGTTTTAGTGTTTTTATAAATAATTACCCTAAAGATAAAAATTTATTACTTCTATAAAAATTTATTTCTCTCTGAAGAAGATATTTATTGGAACTCCTGTAAAATTGTACTTATTTCGGATTTGATTTTCTAAGAAGTTTTTGTAAGCATCTCTAATATATTTAGGATTACTGCAGAAAAAAGCAAACGAAGGCGTGGTCGCGGGAAGTTGCGTAACAAACTTAATATTTATACTCTTTCCTTTTACCACAGGCGGCTGATTGCGTTCAATGACCTTCAACAAATAATCATTTAATTTGGAGGTAGGGATTTTACGTTTCTTGTTTTCATATACGTCCAAAGTATAATCCAAGACCTTCAACACTCGCTGCTTCTCTGTTACTGAAATAAAAACTATCGGCACATCTCGGAAAGGAGCAATTCGATTTCGAATCATTTCTTCATATTCCTTTACCGTATTAGCTGTTTTATCAGGAACTAAATCCCACTTATTTACCGCAATCACAATCCCTCTCTTCTTTCTAGCAGCCAATGCAAAGATGCTTATATCCTGAGCTGTTACTCCTTTTGAAGCATCAATCATTAAGACGCAAACATCAGACTCATCCAAGGCTTTAATTGCCCGAATCACTGAATAAAACTCTAGGTTTTCATGAACCTTAGATTTTTTTCTAATACCGGCAGTATCTATTAAAAGAATATCCTTATTAAATTTCGTAAATCGTGTATGAATAGAGTCACGTGTTGTTCCTGCAATTTCCGTTACTACATTTCTTTCCTCCCCGACAAACACATTAACGATAGAAGACTTACCAGCATTAGGCTGACCGATAATTGCAATTTTTGGCACATCATCATCCTCATAGTCCTCATCTATTTTTTCCATATCCTGAATGATAGCGTCCATTAAGTCGCCCGTTCCACTACCATTGATTGATGACAAAGCAAATAATTGCTCAACACCTAATGAATAAAACTCATTACTATCCAACAAACGTTGATGATTGTCAACTTTATTTACAACTAGAAGTACTGGTTTATCCCATTTTCTTAACATCGCTGCAATTTCATCATCCAGATACGTAATACCCGTAGTTACATCCACCACAAAAAGAAGCACACTTGCCTCTTGCATCGCAATTTTAACTTGATCCCGAATTGCCGATTCAAAAACATCATCCGAATTAGGGACAAATCCACCGGTATCGATTAAATTGAATCGAATTCCACCCCACTCCGACTCTCCGTATACTCTATCACGAGTAACGCCGCTTTGATCATCAACTATTGATTTTCGTTGTCCTGTAATTCGATTAAAAAGTGTTGACTTGCCTACATTAGGTCTTCCAACTATTGCTACTGTATCCATAATTCGGAGCAAAGATAAGCTAAAAAGAATGACATAGTGCCTCTTTTGCTTACTATGCTGATGCTATAAATTAAACAACTCCTGAACGCTTCTTACCGGAAGATCCAAGCAGATGTCGTCAACCCGATATCTAACCAAGCGTAATGTTGGGAAACCCATCGCATAGGTCATTTTTCGAACTTGCCGAAATTTACCTTCTCGTAAGGTTATTGATATCCATGAACTTGGTCCATGGTCCTCATTATGAATTCTTCGATTCTCTAATGGTAAATGGTTTGGATAATTAATCTTCATTACTTTACACGGTAAGGTTAGATACTTCATTCCATTTACACCAATTTCAATGCCACCAGCTAGCTGCGTAATAGCATCCTCTGTAATTTCACCTTGCACTTGGACGTAATACTCTTTTTCTACTTTCTTGCTTCTTATGGCTTCACTTACCTTCCCATTTGTAGTAAGAAGCAACAAACCTTCAGAATTTTCATCCAAGCGACCTATTGCCATAGTCCCTTGGGGGTAATCATAATACTCGCCTAACAAATGCTTACTGGCCTTTCTTTTCCCTTCGTAAATAAATTGACTTAGGCAGTTATATGGTTTATGAAATTTAAAATGCCGATGATTCATGCGCGTAAAACTAAAGCTATTTACTCATTTACCTATCTTTGGATTTATGCAAACAGCTACAATAACGGAAATTAAGAAAGCCTTAAACCAATCAACCCAATCAGAATTGGTAAATATGTGTATCCATTTATCCAAATTTAAGAAAGAAACTAAAGAACTTATCACCTACCTCTTGTTTGAAGCGAGTGATGAGCATAGCTATATTAGAGGCGTTAAAAAAGAAATAGATGAGCTATTCGAGGATTTGAATACCTCTAATTTCTATTATATAAAAAAGGGAGTACGCAAAACATTAAGAAGAACAAAAATATATATTCGTTACTCCAAAAAAAGAGAAACTGAGTTAGAACTAATCTTGCATTTCTGTTTAAAATTGGCGCAGTTAAAACCATCTATTGAGCGAAATAATATTCTTTTTAATATTTTTGATAGAGAGTTAATCCGTATGGAAAAATTAGTACTCAAACTTCACGAAGATTTACAATATGACTACCGCAATGAGATTAAACACCTAAGAAGTTTAATTATTTAACTTCTTATCGCATCCACCGGCTTCATATTAGCCGCCATTATTGCAGGGATTATTCCTGACAGCAATCCTACGCTAATAGAGATAAATAATCCCAGGCTTAAGTTGAAAAACGAAATTTGAAAACTAAGATCACTGTCTTGCATGGCAAAATTGATCAAACTGAATAGTGCGAATACCATAAGGAGACCAAAAAGACCACCAATCAAACATAAGATGATTGCTTCAATTATAAACTCAAGTAAAATATAATACTTCTTTGCTCCTAGCGCCTTTTTAATCCCTATTATATTAGTTCGCTCCCTTACTGATACAAACATTATATTGGCCACTCCAAAAGCACCAACAATTAAGGAGAAAATTCCAATAACAAATCCGGCTATATAAATAAAATTAAACACTTTATCGAACACACCCGTTATCAAACTAATTTTATTTAAGGAAAAATTATCATCTTGCTTCGGATTTAATTTTCTCGCTATGCGCATCCTTCCAACAAGCTCTGCTTCTAATTCGGAGAGCTCAATGCCCTCTTTTGCTTTAACCAAAATAGAAGGACCAGATTCAAATGGCGGATTCATGTTACTAGCAGCAAAATTATCGGTAACATACAAAGTATTGTCTAATCCGAAATTAGCATTTATTCCAAGAACATCCTGCCCTTCCTTCGCCATTACTCCAATCACCTTGAGATCGATTCCGGTAAATCGCAAAGTTTGTCCAACGGCCTTTTGCGGATCTCCGAAAAAATATTCTGCTAAATCATATCCGAGCAATGTGCCATTTTGTAAACTATTAAACTCAAGTTCACTAAAATATCTACCACTTGCAAAATCCATATCCCTAACCTGGTTATAATCTTGCGTGATGCCAAAAATAGAAATTTTTTCAAGCTGATCGCTTTGATACTGAACAGTTCCAGATTGAACCCATCGCCATAATGCCATCGCTTCAGCAGTTTTCACTTTTCCATTAATCGCATAATAGTCTTTCCGGGACACCTCCGGTCTTTGAACAAACTTCCACCAGGGGTAATCCTCTACCATCAGCCATGGCCATTTGTTAACATAAATAATATTATTACCTAGAGAGTCGACACTTTGTCTTAAATTTTTCTCTAAAGAATCTACAGCAGAAAAAACTGAAATCAAGCATAAAATGGCAATAGAAATCCCTAACAAGGATAGAAATGCTCTAAACTTATTACTCATCAATTCCTTGATTGATAACAGTATACTTTCTAGTGAAATCTTGAGCCAAATCATCTTAATGTTTCATGATTTTTTCAGTAAAAATTAACTCTTTATTCGAATTTGAGACCTGCAAAGTATATGCGCCTTGACTCAATTGATCAAGCATGAATAAGAATTCATGCGCTCCTTTTTTAAGCTGTTCCTCTAGTAACTTATCGATTAATTTGCCTTGTATATCAAACAATTCAAAGACCAAATATTCATCAGATTGAATTTCGAACTGGAAGTAAAACTGATTGACCACAGGATTTGGATATAGCAGTGAGGGCAAACTCGAAATCTGACGAATCTCTGTACTCAGGCTATCTGGTGAAATTAACTTAGCGATAAATGTTTTGTGCTGATCTTTTGAAAACGCTAGGTTATTTCTAGACCCCATAAAACCATTAATCCATACGGTACCTGGCTCATTATACTTTTTTTGACTGCCAGAATAATCACCCCATCGCTCAAAACTACCCGGCAACAAATTCACCTTACTATCCCCACTAACTATATGAAGTCTTTCCGAATACCCCTCTGCTTCACTAAAAAAAATGGCAGAAACACCTGGAAAACTATCAATCGATATGTGATTGAAACTAATGATTAGCTGTTCATCAAAATAGGATTGCCCTGTAAAAGACAAATTAGGATAACCATACTCCAAATCATCATCTTCAAATATCTCTAATTCAACTCCCCAATTGCTTTCGGAAGTATTAAGTTTACCATGATATACACTTGCTTTATTACTTGTTAAACGCACTGTATTCCCAACAAAATGAATAACCCCATTTTCGATAATACCACTTAAAGGCCTTGCATCATTAGTCTGTAAAAATGTACTAGACGTTTGCTGTGCATCCGGAGGCATGCCGTATTCTTGGCTCGCCAAAACCGATTGAACGGTAAAGCTAGGATCTTCATTTTGTTCTATCGATTCAGTAATTTTCACAATAAAAAAAGTATCATTTGCCATATCAAAATTACGATTGGAAATAAAATACATTTCATGATTCTTAATATCAAATCCACCTTTTACTGGTAATAAATTTCGTATTGGTAAGCCTTGAAAATTGACATCACCATGGACCACTGTATTTATTACTGAACCAACGTAGCCATCGGATTTCTTAACCTGCCAAATTACCGATTGCATAAAGCCTGTTTGCCACGAAACTGAATCACTATTAATGTGGTTTACGGTCACAAAAAAATCCTGCTCAGTAATTGCTATCATGGGGAAATCAGACCATGCATTGTTATTAAATGGATTACCTGGCAGACTATATACATGCCATCCTTGACTAGGATCATTAGTTTGGGAGAAACACAACACAATATCCGTTGATGTTGAACTATTCCCATTAAGGAAAACCATTATAAACTTATCTTCGGTAGGGTCATATATCACCTTAGGATCATAAGAATTAGCAAGTAAACCCAAGCTATCCGCAAATTCATCTAGGCCAACATCCAATAAAACCACTCCACTCTCATCATATACATACATGTCAGAATTAGATACGGAAACGATAATCCCTTCATTAGAAATCGCTATATCATTATCATTAGGAATCCCACCAAACAAATTACCTTCAAAACCAAGACTATAAATCGCCTGTTGATTATTGATTTTTTTACTTGTTTTAATCGTTTTAACACCTGTAGAAGACTCGTCGCTATAACGCAACTGCTTTAACTGATGAATATAATTGCGATAGGTATCACTTCCAGGATATGGAGCTTCTCTAGAAAAAATATTTGCATGCCAACTTGGAGTTAAATCCTCAAACGTATAAGTACCTCTCTTTTGAACCTCAAAACGCTCTAAAGTCTGAGCTTGGGTATAATTATTAAAAGTAAGAAGTAAGAACAGACTTGAAACATATTTGAACGCTTTCATAATTTTAAGGAGATTTGTACCCTAAATTTACTAGTCTTTTATGATATTTACCTTATGAGAATTAAAGAAGTGCCATTTAATAGTAAAGAATATTACAAATTATGTAAACTTCGGGAAGAAGAACTACGAATTCCACTAGGACTCCGATTAACAGAAGAAGATGTTCGCAATGAAAACAAGCATCATCATTTTGGTGCATTTGAGGAAGAAGAAGCCGTGGCATGCCTAATTCTTGTTCCCATTCAAAACAATCGATTAAAAATGCGCCAAGTTTGCACCTTATCTAGTCAGCAAGGAAGAGGGATAGGAGCGAAAATGCTCATTTTTTCTGAAAATTGGGCAAAAACAAATAACTATAATTTCATGCAATGCAATGCAAGAGAAAACGCAGCGCCGTTTTACTTGAAGTTTGGATATGAGATCAAGGGAGATTTATTTGAAGAAATTGGGATTCCGCATTACCTAATGGAAAAAAAAATATCCTATTAAATTTGAAATGATCGGCAGTAAAATCAATGCCCATTTCAAGTCTTAAGCCGCTCACTAGACAGTTTTACCTGACTGAGAAGGAAAGACTAAAAAAAACCCGAAGACAAGTAAACTTGAGATCGGGTTGTAAATTATTTTGAAGGAATAGAAGAACTACTTAACAGAGTCAACGATTGCTTTGAAAGCAGCAGGTTCGTTCATTGCCAAGTCTGCTAAAGCCTTTCTGTTTAGCAAAATACCTTTTTTGTGCACACCATTCATAAATTGAGAATAACTCATATCGTGTTCACGAACTGCAGCATTGATTCTAGCAATCCACAAAGATCTAAATTCTCTTTTCTTTAACCTTCTGTGCTCATAAGCATAGCTGAGTCCTTTTTCAACGGCATTCTTAGCAACTGTCCAAACATTTTTTCTTCTTCCAAAATATCCTTTGGCAAGTTTTAGTGTGGCTTTTCTTTTCGCTCTCGCGGCGGGTCTGTTCGTAGCTCTAGGCATTTCTTTATTCTTTTATTCTTTCAACAATATTACTTGCAAAGCATTCTTTTCACTCTGGGTAGATCACCTTTAGAGACACTTGCATCTTGTGTTAATCCTTTCTTACGATCTTTATCTTTTTTAGTTAAGATATGACTGTGAAAAGCTTTTCTTCTCATAATTTTACCAGAACCCGTTACTTTGAAACGTTTTTTAGCACTGGAATTTGTTTTCATCTTCGGCATAATCCAAAATTTTTGGAGTGCAAATGTACACTTAATATTTTAAGTTTACAATAGTTTGCAGTTAAAATAATAATAAAATAGGTGACTAAACTTGTCACAATTTTCTTTACCAGAAAAAGACTATTTAGACTTCTTTTTAGGTGATAAAACCATAATCATTCGTTTACCCTCTAATTTGGGCAGTTGTTCTGGTGAGCCCCACTCTTCAAGCCGTTTGGCAAGATTCAATAAAAGCAACTCTCCCCGATCTTTAAAGACAATAGATCTTCCTTTGAAATGAACGTAAGCTTTGACCTTTGAACCCTCTTCCAAAAACTTCTCTCCATGTTTAGCTTTAAATTCAAAATCGTGATCATCCGTATTCGGTCCAAAACGCAATTCTTTAATAACTGTTTTTTTTGTCTTTGCTTTAATCTCTTTTTCCTTTTTTTTCTTTTCGTAAAGGAATTTTTTGTAATCTAAGATTTTACATACCGGTGGGTCAGCATTGGGTGAAATTTCAACTAGGTCTAATTCTAGTTCATCCGATAGTTTCAACGCCTGTTCTAAAGTGTATACTTCTGGCTCAACATTTTCACCAACCAATCTCACTTTTGGAGAACGGATACGGTCATTAATTTTGTGCTGAGCTTCTTGTTTAACTCTGGGTCTAAAATTTGGTCTTCTCAAGTACTTGTTTTTAATTTATAATAACGGATTTCTCCTAATCACACGCAATTTATTGCTTTTAGTTTAGATTACTAAACTTTAATTGACTTCTTTGTAATGAACGCTCTTTTATTCACTATCTGCTTCTTCTAAAATCATACCAGCAAAGTCACCGATAGTCTTACTTCCTAAGTCGCCGACAGCTTGTTTTCTAATCGATACTTCCTTGGAGATCATTTCTTTCTCTCCAATAATCAACATATAAGGTATTTTCATCACCTCAGCATCTCTAATCTTCTTACCAATCTTTTCATAGCGCTCATCTAATCTTGCCCGAACTCCTTTTTGCTTTAATTGAGCTACAACCTCAGCCGAGTAATCGTTAAATTTCTCAGAAATAGGCAAAACTACTACTTGCTCTGGAGCTAACCACAAAGGGAATTTACCTGCAGTATGCTCAATCAGGACTCCAATAAAACGTTCAAGTGAACCAAATGGAGCTCGATGAATCATAATCGGCCGATGTTTTTCATTATCCGCACCGATATATTCCAAATCAAATCGCTCGGGTAAGTTATAATCAACTTGAATAGTCCCTAACTGCCAGCTTCGACCTAATGCATCTTTAATCATGAAATCCAATTTAGGTCCATAAAAAGCAGCTTCTCCTAACACTGTAACCGTAGTCATTCCTACTTCTTGAGTTGCTTCAATTATTGCTTGTTCAGCTTTATTCCAGTTTTCCTTACTCCCTATATATTTATCTGGATTATTAGGATCTCTCAAGGAGATTTGAGCCGTATAATTCGTGAAACTCAATTTATTCAACATAGTGGTAGTTAAATCCAATACATTCAAAAACTCTTCTTTAAGTTGGTCTGCAGTACAAAAAATATGCGCATCATCCTGCGTAAATCCCCGCACTCTTGTAAGTCCATGCAATTCTCCGCTTTGTTCATAACGATAAACTGTTCCAAACTCAGCTACTCGATAAGGCAAATCTCGGTATGATTTGGGCATATGTGCATATATCTCACAGTGATGCGGACAATTCATTGGTTTTAATAAAAACTCTTCATCCTCACGGGGAGTTTGAATAGGCTGAAAACTATCCTCCCCATATTTTTCGTAATGACCACTGGTCACATATAAATCTTTCTTACCAATATGAGGAGTTACCACTGGTTGATATCCTCTTTTCACCTGTTCATTCTTTAAATAATTGGATAAGCGCTCGCGTAAATCTGCTCCTTTAGGAAGCCATATAGGCAATCCCGCACCAACTCGTTCTGAAAACATAAACAACTCCAGCTCAGCACCCAACTTTCTATGATCTCGTTTTTTTGCTTCTTCCAACATATGAAGATGCGCTTGCAACAATTCTTGATTTGGGAAGCTCACTCCGTAAATACGGGTCATTTGTTTCCTTTTCTCATCACCTCTCCAATAAGCACCTGCAATATTCAATAATTTTATAGCCTTTATTTGACCAGTTCCAGGAATGTGTGGTCCTTTGCATAAATCTGTAAAATTACCCTGTGTATAAAAAGTAATATCTCCATCCTCAAGATCCTTTAGCAGTTCTAACTTATACTCATCTCCTTTTTCTTCAAAATAAGTGATAGCGTCAGCCTTTGAAATCTCCTTGCGTTCGTATTTATTCCCAAATTTGACCAATTTACGCATGGTATTTTCAATCTTAGTCAAATCCTCCTGACCGACATTTCTGTCATCACCCAGATCAATATCATAGTAAAACCCACTATCAATTGCAGGGCCGATGCCCAACTTGACACCGGGATAAACTTGCTCCAGTGCTTCCGCCAATAAGTGAGCTGAAGAATGCCAAAAAGTTTTTCTTCCATCCTCGTCGTCAAAGCTGAGCAATTCCAAAGTAGCATCCTCTTCAATTGGACGCAACAAGTCACGCACTTCGCCGTTTACTTTTGCCGCCATCACTTTTTTAGCTAGACCTTTGCTTATACCTTTTGCGATACTTATTGCTGAAGTGCCGCTTTCATATTCTCTAACTGAGCCGTCTGGAAATGTAATATTCATTAATTCTGTTATTTACTGCAAATTTCACAAGAATCAACGAGAATATAAAGGGAAAGGATGGTTTTCTTTTGAGTGTATGGAATGCTTGAAGCGAGTCAAGACTTCTTCCCACTTTTAAATGGGGTAATTATCTAATAAAAAACAGCAGGTATCTGAGATTCTATTCCTAAACTAAGGAAGTAAGCGAAACTTGCACTAAATTGAAAGAGGCGACTGCTTTTTTAGCTTATTTATCCACAGATCTTGTATAAAAAAATGAAATTGAATTAAATAAAGTTTGGCAGATAAACCATCTTTGTAGCTTATCTTAAGATTTGATTAAAATGAACCAAGAAACATCCTTCCCAAAAGAAAAAATAAAGGTCCTATTACTAGAAAGTATAAGTCCATCTGCCTTAAACTCATTTGAGCATGCAGGCTATTTTGATGTTCAAATTCTCAATGGAGCACTTAGTGAAGAAGAGCTAATTAAGGCATTGAAAGGAGTAAGGATTTTGGGTATTCGAAGTAAAACTCAAATAACTAAAAAAGTAATACAATCTGCTGATAAATTGATGAGCGTCGGTTGTTTCTGCATTGGTACGAACCAAGTAGATTTAGAAGCAGCAAAGGAAAAGGGTATCGCCGTATTTAACGCGCCATTTAGTAACACACGTTCAGTAGCGGAACTCGTCATCGCTAGCACAATAATGCTTATACGACGTATACCAGAAAAAAACCAAGCAGCCCACGAAGGTGTTTGGCTAAAAGAGAGTAAAAATAGTCACGAGGTCAGGGGTAAGAAATTAGGAATTATTGGTTACGGGCATATTGGATCACAAGTTTCCGTTTTAGCAGAATCTCTTGGATTGGTAGTTTACTACTTCGATGTGGAAAGTAAGCTCCCATTGGGAAATGCGAATATAGCGGAAAGCTTAATGGATATTATTGATATATGCGACATCATCACTTTGCATGTCCCTGCAATACCCTCAACGGTTAATTTATTTGACAAAAAGGTGATCAGTTGTTTTAGACCAGGACAGTACCTTATCAATATGAGCAGAGGTAATGTAGTTGATATTGAAGCTTTGACAGATTCCTTAAAAAATGGCATAATAGCCGGTGCGGCAATAGATGTATTTCCAGTAGAACCAAAGAAAGCTGGAGATACCTTTGAATCTCCATTGCAAAATGTACCCAATGTGATCTTAACACCCCACATTGGAGGAAGCACAGAGGAAGCACAGTGGAACATTGGGTTAGATGTATCCACCAAGATGGTAAAGTATTTGGAAACAGGGACAACCTTGGGCTCACATTCACTCCCTGAGCTTAGCCTACCTAAAGTAGAAAACACTCATCGCGTGCTCCATATTCACGTGAATGTACCGGGAGTTCTAAGTGAAATCAATAAACGAATGTCCGATTTGAAGATCAATATTTTGGGGCAATACTTGAGCACGAATGAAAAAGTAGGCTATGTAGTGCTAGATGTTAGTACCCAAGCTGGCGATGAAACTCTACAACTTCTGAAAGCGGTTCCACATACTATAAGCGCAAGAATTCTTTATTAAATCGCAATAACTTACTTTCAATTGAACCTAATAGAGACGCAGAAGTTTTTCTGAGTAATTCAATACCAATTTTGTGCATATTGACAGTAAAAATATGCAGTTAGAAATTTTATTTTCTATAAGCATTCAATGTGCATATAAAAAAAGGAACTTCCGATTCGCCTCAAACTTCCTGATATAAGTTAATCCTTATTAGAAACTTTATCGTATTCTTCATACAGATCAGACTTACCTAAAACCGCTTCGTGAATATTCATAATATGATCGCCAATTCGCTCTGAACGGTTGACAAAATCAATAAATAACACACCTATTTTTGGAGCATAAATACCTTTTTCTAATCTTTCAAAATGACCTGTAAAAATATTCTTTCGCGTCTGGTTAATTGCCTTTTCTGCCTGGATAATTTGACTTAGCTCCACGTTAGGTTTTTCATGATCTAAATTTTGACGCATCAACTTTAAAGCATTCATTGCCAAATTCATAATATCCTCTAACTCTGATTTTGCGTTTTCAGGTAAGCTTTCAGGCTCCCTCTTTAAACGCTCAAAATTCTTTGTCATTTCATAATAGATATCTCCAATTCGCTCTAAATCATTGGAGATACTTAACATGCTTCGAATCTCTTTACTCGTATCCAAATTAATATCAAACTCCGCAACTTTTGCTAAGTATTGAGTAATCTCTAGATCTAGTTTATCCGTAACATCTTCATGTTTCCTCACTTTGTCAATTAACTTCTGAGGGTTCTTTTGCTTTTCAAAGAATAAGGCATGAACATTGTATCCCATTTTCTCGGTTACCTTAGCAAATATATCTAGCTCTTTCCGAACAGACATTATAGATAAAGCTGGTGTATTTAGTATGCCACTATTAATAAATTTCAAGTGAAACTCTTCATCTTCTTCATCTTTTGATTTAACCGTTCTAATAGCCATTTTAACTAACCATGGCACGAATCCAAGTAAGAGAATAACATTCATTAAATTAAACATTGTATGGAATACCGCTAGACCTAATGCCGCAGCATCAGGGTCTTCAAATGGATTTCCATTTCCAATATCCATGCCCATAAAATTCGCTGCACTCACGGTTGCACCCGGCACTACATATTTCAACACATAAGGCAATGCTAAAACCATCCAGGTTACTCCAATGATATTGAACATCGAATGAATTCTAGCAGATCGTTTGGCATGCACATTCCCTATTAATGAGGCAAGCTCAGCCGTAATAGTTGTTCCAATATTTTCTCCTAAAATCATGGCTGCACCCACTTGAAAAGGAATAACCCCAGCCATAACTAAAGTCAATGTAAGGGTCATGGCAGCGCTTGATGATTGCATAACAACTGTAACTAGGGTTCCTAGCAAAACAAATATTATCGTAGTAATAATTCCAAAATCTGCATAATTTGTAAAAAACTGAACGAATGGAGAATCTGGTCCTAATTCCGGAACAGAATGTTTCAATTCACTTAAGCCCATGAAAAGTAGAGCAAACCCAATCAAAAATTGCCCCCAGTTTTTAAGATTTCCTTTTTTAGCAAACAACATAGGAAAACCAATAGCTATAATCGGCAAGGCATAGGCGGCAATTTTAAATTTACCTACAATATTAACCAGCCATCCAGTAATGGTAGTTCCTATATTAGCACCCATCATAATACCTGCAGATTCCACTAAGCTTAACAAACCAGCATTCACAAAACTAACTGTCATTACGGTGGTAGCTGAGGAAGATTGTAATAAAGCTGTTATTAAAAAGCCGACACCAACGCCTAAAAATCGATTCTGAGTCATTGTACTGATAGCTTTACGCATACTATCACCAGCTGCCTTTTGAATCCCCTCACTCATCACCTTCATGCCATACATGAAAAATCCAAGTGCTCCAACAATTTTTAAAATAGTAAATATAGTTTCCATAGGTTTTATTGTTTTTCTAGAAAGCGAACTCGCTTTGAATTCTGTAAATGAGGTTTAAATGATTTGAGCCGCTTGTTTCCTGTAAAGATATATCGGATTGTAATTTTAAGCTATGTTTTAAAAAATATTTGGAAACCCCCACGGTATATTCAGCGATTTCACTCAAGCTAGAACCACTATCAGGATTTACTTTTGTATACCTAAAAGCTAATTCAAAGTTTTTAAAATTCTGTGCATTGATAATATATCCCATTTGCCCAACGACTGCTGTGCCGCTTGCAAAGCCAAGCGCTCTTTCGCTTGATTTTTTCCTAGCGAATTCTGCCATCATTGAAAACCCTTGGTATTTAAACATAAGATCTCCAATCATAGTAGTCAAATCGCTGTTTATATAATCTCCATTATCATTAGTGATAAAATTACCGAGACGACCACCTACGCGTGAGGCTTGATGATTAAAATCATAACTAAACCCTAAGGATAATTTAGGTTTCTTTTCACGAGCTAAATCTGCACCAAAGTAATCTCCCTTGCTGCTAAACTTGCCCCCAGGGAGGAATTCTACTCTACCCGTATAGCCAAATCCACCAATATTACCCTGGGTTATATTTCTCCCCTCTCCAGTAGAGACAGCAGCAATTATCCTAAATAATGCTTCTTGCAGATTAAAACTGGAGTGTAATTGAAGACTCATATCTCTATCCAAATTAAACTTGCTGTTAAGTTGACTACGATCTACAAACTGTAATTTCTGGGATGAAATTACTCGCTCTCTATTACCCGGCAACTTAGTTTGCCCCATCCATAAAGTAAAGTTTTTATGAAACTTCCACTTGACCACTGCATCAAGAATTAGCTTTGGCGCTTTCTTTACTTCGTCAAAATCGCTTGAAGGACTGATATCCCTATTAGATAGCCCAAGCTCAACTTTATATTGCAAATTAGGAGTAAAAGCGAAACCACCAAATTTAAGCCTGGCTCTGCGTACCAAAAAGTTAGAACTGACCTTATCCTCTGTTTGCAAGAATTTAGAAGCCATAAAAAGGCTCTGAAATCTTAACTCAATCTTCAACCTTGAGGTAGAATCTTTGGAAGTGAATTGCAAGCCATTACCAAAGTTAAAATCTACCCCTCCGGGAGATTGATTCTTAAAATCATTTGGTGTATTGTAATACGATGTGAGTTTCTCTCTCAAACTTATTTTACTTTCCTGACTATAGCCTATGGATAGACTGATTAGTGAGACTAAAAGAAAACAAATAAACTTCTGTTTCATAGGACTAGGGTTAGGGTTAGTTTATTCTGATTAAACTTCAGCAAAAGTACATTCCCTAATGTTAAGAAATTGTTACTATTTCTCGCCTAACTGTAATTCCTATCAATAGATGTGAATAGCGCTGTTAAAATGTTAATAACTGCGTTTAACTTGGATTGATCTTATCTAATGACTTCTTTTGAACATTGACCTCATACAAAATCATACCTGCAGACACCGATACATTTAACGAGTTAACCTTGCCTTGCATTGGTATCAAGAATAACTGATCCGAATAATCCTGACTGATAGTACTTATCCCCTTTCCTTCGCTGCCCATAACTATGGCTGTCGGAATGGTGAAATCTATTTTATCTATATTTTTTTCGGCTTTTAATGATGACGCTACTATCTGAATTCCATTTAGCTGGAAATACTTATAAACCCCACGTAAATCCTTTTCTCTACAAATAGGAATATGATGAATAGCGCCTGCGCTTGCTTTGACCGCCTCCGAATTGACCTGAGCAATTCCTTTTTCGGGAATAACAATAGCATGTACCCCCATAGCTTCAGCAGTTCGCGCTATTGCACCAAAATTACGAACATCGGTGACTCCATCAAGCACTAAGATTAGCGCTAACTCCCCTTTTTCCAGTACCTGATTATAAATGTCATCTAACTTAAAGTATTGAACTTCTCCATATATCCCAACCACTCCTTGATGATTTGGACGATTATGCTGATAAACTGGAAACAGCATGTAGGCTATCTTATCTTTAGGAACGGTTTGAACAGCAATACGTTTATCCTCACATATTTTTTTTATCTCTTCTATCTCAGGCCCAAATGAACCTTTCATTAATAATATTTTCTCTACAGCTTTTTCACTTCGAAGTACCTCCAAGGCTGGTTGTCTCCCAATAAAAATTTCTTTCTTTTTCATATTGACAATTTTAATTTTGGTATTACTTAGAACTTTTAAGCTTAACGCTTTCTAAAAATATAAACCACTGAAGATGCTTTTTCCGGATTGAAAAATCCTTTTAAAAAGGAGGTCATTCCGATAAACAAAGCACGAATTTTACCACCACCCCCACTTTGTTTATGTCCCTCACTTAGAAGTGCGATATAAAAAGGATCAAATGGCATGGCGTATGATTGTAAATGATCAAATCCATTACTTTGAGCCAAGAGCTTTATCGAATCAGGTGAAAAATGCCATAAATGTTTAGGCAAGTCGTATGCTGCCCAAAATTTCTTATAAAATCGGCCGTCAAACGAGGAATAATTAGGCACTGCAATAGCCAGTACCCCTCGAGTTTTTATCAATTGTTGAAAGTGCCCAAAGTACTCTTTCAAATCATGTACATGCTCCAAAACGTGCCACATGCTAATAGCATCAAACACTTCATTACGACCCAGTATTCCTTCCAAGCTTGGTTCTAGCTCAATCCCAAAGTTTTTCTTGGCTTGAGCCCTTGCATCATTGTCAGGTTCGAAACCTGTAACTGCGGTACCATGCGATTGCATATGATTTACAAAATAGCCCGTCCCAGCTCCTATGTCAAGAATATTATTAACCGCAGTATGTTTGTTTATATAAGCCCGCTTTTGGCCCAACATAAAACTTCTTACTTTATGGTAAATATTAAAAAATAAACCTTCTTTAGTATCTGTGTGAGAAACATAATCAGTATGCTCATAGTATTCTCCTATTTTTGATACATCTGGAGCATTTTCTGTAAAGCCGAATCCACAGTTTGTGCAACGCACTACCTTAAAATCTTCGTGACTTACACAAAAATCTTTAGAGTTAACGACGGTTTCGAAGTTTGCCTTTTTACAGACTAAACATGCCTTCATATTTTCTAAACTTAGTAATTATCAACTAATCCTCCAAAAATGGATATCTATAGTCTGTTGCTGGAACGAAAGTCTCCTTTATTGTCCGCATGCTCACCCATCGAAGTAAGTTATGTTTAGATCCAGCTTTATCGTTCGTGCCACTTGCACGAGCCCCACCGAAAGGCTGTTGCCCCACAACTGCACCAGTTGGTTTGTCATTGATATAGAAATTACCCGCAGCATGCTTTAGTATTGTGTTTGCTTCTTCAAGAGCATATCTATCTTGACTAAAAACAGCACCTGTTAGCGCATATGGAGATGTTGTATCCACAAGATGCAGCGTTTTAATCCAATCCTCAGGTTCATAAACAAAAATCGTCATTACTGGACCAAACAACTCATCACACATTGTTATATACTTAGGGTCGGAAGTTACTATAACCGTTGGCTCAATAAAGAAGCCATCTGTTTTATCATATCCTCCTCCAACTATAATTTCTGCATTCCTATCTGTTTTGGCCGCATCTAGATACTTAGCAATATTATCAAATGAATTCTCGTCAATAACTGCATTAATAAAATTTCCGAAATCGTCAACTTTCCCCATTTTGAAGGACTTCACATCTTTAACTAAACCAGCTTTTACTTCATCCCAAATATTAGAAGGAATATAAGCTCTTGAAGCCGCAGAGCACTTTTGACCTTGATATTCAAAAGAGCCACGAGAAAGTGCTGTAGAAACCTGAGCAGGTATAGAACTTGCGTGTGCAACTATAAAATCCTTTCCTCCTGTTTCCCCAACTATGCGCGGGTAGGTTTTGTATTTTGAAATATTTTCTCCAATGGTCTTCCACATAAATTGAAAAGTTCTAGTACCACCTGTAAAGTGAATTCCTGCAAAATCAGGATGAGAGAAACACTCATCACCCGCAACCTTACCATCAGTCATTACCATATTAATTACACCGTCTGGTAAACCGGCTTCTTTAAATAATTCCATTAAATAATAAGCTGAGTAAATTTGTGTTGAACTTGGCTTCCAAACAATGGTATTTCCCATCATTGCAGGTGCCGCGCAAAGATTACCACAAATAGATGTAAAATTAAATGGAGTAACCGCAAATACAAATCCTTCTAATGGTCTATATTCCAATCTATTCCACATCCCAGGATTAGAATCTGGCTGTTCTTTATACAAATCAGTCATATATTGAACATTAAACTTAAAGAAGTCGATGAGCTCACATGCCGCATCTATTTCAGCTTGCATTATATTTTTACTTTGACCGAGCATAGTAGATCCGTTCAACAAATCTCTATAAGGGCCAGCTAACAAGTCTGCTGCTTTTAAAAAGATGGCAGCTTTTTCTTCCCACGGCAAAGCTTCCCATTTGGGTTTAGCTTCCATTGCAGCATCAATAGCTTGCTTAACATGGTCCGCTGTTCCTTTGCTGTATGTACCTAGTAAGTGCTTCCTTTCATGCGGAGGATGGATAGTAATTTTGTTTTCAGTAAAAACATTTTTACCACCAATCACCATAGGTATATCTATGGTTTTACTCTTTAAATCTTGAAGTGTTTTCTTAATACTTTTTCGTTCTGGACTGCCAGGAGCATAGGCTTTTATTGGCTCGTTTACTGGTTTTGGAACATTGAAGAATGCGTTAGCCATATGGATTGATTTTTAAAATGAATGGCAAAGATAAGGCTTAATAGATATTTAGACGAATTGAATTTTGAGACTCTGGTGATACATGTGGATGTCTAACTGAGGGAAAGTTGATTTGCGCAACTATCAAAAATAAGCGCCTGAATTCATAAATTAAATTCAGGCGCTTAAAACGTTCTTTTAAATGTAACTGAATGACCTGAGATTATTTTATCAATTCCTTTATATAGTCTTCTAGTATATACTCATCTCCCTCAACATAGCCTGAATGCGTGTATACTATTTTACCCCGTTGATCAATTAAAACCGTGTAAGGAACAGTTTGGAAATTCATCATGCGCTTCAAATCTTCATTGGTATCTAGTAAAACATCATAATCCCATGCTTGACCATCCACATAGGTCTTTACTTTAGATGTATTACGCACATCATCAATTGAAATTGCCACTAACTCCATGTCATAATCATCCTGCCAATCTTCATACAAATATGAAATATTGTTAAGTTCCTTCTTGCATGGAGAGCACCATGTGGCCCAAAAGCTTAGCACCGTAATTTTATCATTTTCTCCATATTCTGCAACATTGACCTTCTTTCCATACATGTCATTTATAGATAAGCTGGGTAATTGTTTTTCAGTAAAAACTCCTTTAAGAGATTCCTTTTGAGCGCTTAAATTAAACAAGCTAAAAGCTAAAAATAAGCCCGTAAGTATTAATTTGCTGTGCATTTTCATGTTTTTAGGTTTAATTTTAAATTTGCAATCTTTGTGCCAAACTAGAATATTGATAGTTTTGCTTTTGTTATCACAGCTAATATCTTAATTTTACCAACCAATCAACCTATTTTAATGAAGAAATTATTCACTTTGACGATTTTAGTTCTTTCGATTGCACAAAATATACAAGCGCAAGGCTTTATCTCAGGAGATTTAGAATTACGGAATGACTATTATGTTAAAGATAGTACCATTGGCGCTTCAGGCACAAATCACTATGATGATTTAAAGTCATCTACCGATGGATGGTTAACCGTCAACTATAACAATGAAGACTGGGGCTTTCGAACGGGTATGCGACTAGATATGTTTTTAAATTCAAGATTTCATAATCCAAATGAAGATGCATACACGGCTTTCGGTTTAGGTCGATGGTATGTAGAAAAAGATTTTAAGAAGCTTACCATCACCGGAGGGCACTTTTATGACCAATTCGGCAGTGGCATTGCTTTTAGAGCTTATGAAAACCGGTTCCTCGGTATCGACAACGCTATTTTTGGAGTTAAGGCGAGATATCAATTCAATGATAATTGGTTTGCAAAAGGCTTTGTTGGGGTTCGAAAAAATAGACTAAGTTTTTATAATCCTATTATTAAAGGAATCAATGTGGAAGGTTATTTAAGCGCTGGTGAAAAAGTGACATTTAGTCCTGGTGCTTCGATAGTGAACCGCACAATTGACGAGGAATCTATGACGACCATTGCTAACGTAATTAACGGTTACGAGTTAAAAGATCGCTTTGTACCAAAATATAACACCTATGTTTTTTCTTTATACAACAGACTTAATGTAGGCAAGGTTTCTTGGTTTATTGAAGGAGCATTTAAAACATCTGAAGCAATAAATGACCCTTTAAATAAATCTGTAGTTGACCCTTTATTTAATGTCTATTCCAACAAGCCTGGAAATATTATTTATACGAGTTTAACATACTCTAAAAAAGGTTTTGGAATTTCTGCTCAATTTAAACGCACAGATAATTTCCAGCTAAGAACATCTCCTGAGGATAATGAAACACTAATCAATGGAGCACTTAACTTTATACCCCCTACTAATCGCCAAAATTCATTAAGGTTGCCAGCCAGATATCAACCAGCTTCGCAGGAAATAGAAGAAACGTCTTTCTCCTTAGATGGCACTTATACACCTAAAAAAGGTGTCACCTTTAATTTTAGCTTTTCAGAAATTCATCGCAATAAAATCAAACTTGAAAGCTATGCTGCAGATAACTTGTATAGAGAATTATACCTAGACACAGAATGGAAAATTAGTAAAAAAGTGAAGACATTAATTGGTTTGCAGTTCGTTCAATACAATCAAGAATTTTATGAAGGTCCAGCAGACCTTCCAGCAGATGTGCAAGTCTACTCTCCATTTTTTGAGTTGACTTACAAGTTAGATAGAAAGAAATCCTTGCGTTTTGAAGCCCAATATCAAAGTGCGCAGCGGGATTTTGGACAATGGTTGTATGCTTTGGTTGAATTTAATATGGCACCAAAATTATCAATCTCCATTTCCGACATGTGGAACTTCAAACCTGGACCGAATAAATCAAGTAAAAATGAACACTACTACTCCGTTTATACGTCCTATACAGAGGGCCCTCACCGGTTTTTTATTTCATATGTAAGACAGGTAGAAGGAATTGTTTGTACTGGAGGAATATGTAGATTAGAGCCAGCGTTTAATGGCGTAAGAGCTGGATTAAATACTAGCTTCTAGTTTATAAATAAAAAATAATGAAGATGAAAAATATAGGTTTTATAGTATGTCTTTTAGCCCTTCTCAGTGCTTGTGAAGAGGAAGGTCCGTTTATAAATTTTGAAGAAGAACAAGCAACATTAGTTGATACAAGCTATGTCTCTACCACTCCTATTCCATCAGTCAATAAGAATGTTCTTTTTGAAGAATTCTCAGGTGTAAGGTGCTCTAATTGTCCACTGGGCAATGCTGTAACCAATGGTCTGTTTAATAGTTTAGGCGATCGATTTGTGCCCGTTACCGTTCATAGTGACTTTCTAGCCTTACCTTATGGAAACGATCAAGATTTAAGAAATAGTGATGCCAATAGTCTAGCGAGCAGTTTGGGTCCTGTAGGCGTCAAACCTTCGACATTTGTTAATCGAAAAATAATAAATGGAAGTCGACTTCAACAATCCCCTGGCACTTGGTCTGGTCTTGTAAATAATGAGTTGGCGCAAAGCAGCTTCGTTAAAATGAACCTAGAGATAGTTGACGCAGACGAAACTGAAAGAATAGTTAGATATAGAATAACCCTTAGCTATAATCAAAATGCACCCAACCATAATTTAGGTTTCTACCTTACTGAAAGTGAAATTATTGCAGAGCAATTAGATGGTAGCGTCAAGATAAGTAATTATGAACATGAGTTCGTACTT
This sequence comes from Chitinophagales bacterium, assembly GCA_037624485.1. Classification (GTDB taxonomy): domain Bacteria; phylum Bacteroidota; class Bacteroidia; order Chitinophagales; family UBA8649; genus JAFMKE01. The sequence continues at coordinate 7,968 of JASJJC010000016.1, read as the reverse complement.
CGCCAATCTATTTCCCCCTTAATTGGTGCTAATATTGGCAGTGATGTAACGCAAAACACCGTCATCATCAAAGAATTTAAAATTGATATTGATGACTACGATACCAATAATATATGGACGATGAATCATATGTATGTGGTGGCTTTTGTAAGACTTGATAATGATGATATTGAAACGGCCACTATGGCTAAACTAATCCCTTAATAAGAATAAAAAAACAATGAAAATATCTTATAATTGGCTGAAAGAACTATTGGCAATCGACCAAACCCCTTTGGAGTTAGCTGAGATTTTAACAAATACAGGCTTGGAAGTAGAGCATGTTGAGCCATTTAGTATTGTACCTGGTGGACTAAAAGGATTAGTGGTCGGGGAAGTGATAACTAAAGAAAAACATCCTAATGCAGATAAACTTTCAGTAGCCACTGTTGATATTGGAGAAGAACAAAATCTAAATATTGTATGTGGAGCATCAAACTTAGGCATTGGACAAAAGGTTGTCGTAGCGACCGTGGGAACAACAATACATCCTATTAATGGAGAAGGTTTTACCATCAAAAAAGCAAAGCTGAGAGGTGAGCCATCGGAAGGAATGATTTGTGCTGAAGATGAAATAGGTTTAGGAACCAGTCACGAAGGAATTATGGTTTTGGGCAATGAAACCCAAGTAGGCTCACTGCTTTCAACATTATACAATATTGATGAAGACTTTGTTTTTGAAATTGGCTTAACTCCCAACAGAACAGATGCGATGGGTCATATTGGAGTAGCAATAGATATTGCTGCTGCTTTAAATGTCTTTGGGGATGATAAGCTGACAGTAAAGCATCCAACAGTTGATGTAAAAACGAAGGGGAATACTTTAAAAGCAAGTATAAAAGTGGAGAACTCAACCGCTTGTCCCAGATACGCGGGTGTTATTATTGAAAATTTACAAATCAAGGAATCTCCGGATTGGTTAAAGCATAGATTACTTTCCATTGGCGTTAGACCAATTAATAATGTTGTGGATATAAGTAATTACGTTTTAAAAGAATATGGTCAAGCTTTGCATGCTTTTGATTGGGAACAAGTAAAAGGAGATACAATCATCGTCAAAAACCTCACTGAAGGAAGTAAATTTGTGAGCTTAGATGAGGTAGAAAGAAAGCTATATGCCGAGGATCTTATGATTTGTAATACAACCGATCCCATGTGCATGGCTGGAGTATTTGGCGGAATCAAATCGGGTGTTACCGATCAAACACATTCGATCTTTTTAGAAAGTGCTTATTTTGAAAGTGGGGCCATTAGAAAAACCTCTACGCGACATGGATTAAGGACTGATGCCGCTCAACGTTATGAAAAAGGAGCTGATCCATCTATTGCTATGATTGCCTTAAGAAGAGCCGTGCAGTTGATAGAGGAAATAGCAGGTGGACGTGTAGCAAGTGATTGGTATGATGAATATCCCGAAGAGATAAAAAAGAAAGAAATTTCCTTAAGATTACAAAAACTGAATAGCCTTTCAGGCCATAAGTTTGAGATGGGTTTAGTCAAACAAATTTTAATCGATCTAGAATTTGAGGTAATCGATGAAGATGTTGATCGTTTAAGGCTACTCGCTCCTTTATCGAGAGCTGACGTACTCAGAGAAATTGATGTTATTGAAGAGGTAATGCGAATATATGGATTCAACAACATCCAGACACCTCCAACCGTTCGATCCACACTTTCCTTCCATCAAGGCATAGATGAGCAACAATTAAAAGAAAGAATTGCACATACATTAAACGGATTCGGTTTCTCAGAAATCATGACAAATTCTATTAGCCAATCCAAGTTTTATCCTGAAGGGGAAAAGTTAGTCAAGTTGCAAAACAGCATGACCTCAGAATTAGATAGTATGCGAGCATCTTTGATACCAGAAGCGCTTCAAGTCTTGCGGCATAATATCAACAGAAAACAAGCCAACTTAAAGTTTTATGAGTTTGGTAATATTTATCATATCGACCATTCACAAGATGCCCAACTAGCGCTTTACTATACTGGAGAAGTCACTCATAATAATTGGATAAGTCCAAAGCAAACCACTTCAATATTTCATTTAAAAGGAATCGCTGAAGCCATATTTGGAAACTTAAAACTAACAGGCAAGTGGGTAAGTTCTGACGATAGTAGTGTTTATTTTCAGAAGAAAAAGGATATCCTTGTTGATATAAGACCTGTTGACACAGATCAACTTTCTGTATTCGAAATTGAGCAAGAGATATTTGTAGCAGTTTTCCACTGGAATAAAATTATGTCTGTTTTAAATAAACAAAAAATTCGTTTTGAAGAGCAATCAAAATTTCCTGAAGTTAACAGAGATTTAGCTGTAATACTGGATGATGAGATAGAATTTGAAGCCGTTAAAAATAAAATAACTCAACATGCAGGTTCGTTACTAAAAGGATTAGATTTGTTTGATATATTTAAAAGCAAGGAAAAAATAGGAGCAGGCAAAAAGTCTTATGCTATAAATTTTAAACTACAGGACAAGATGAAAACCCTTACAGATGAGGAGATAGATGCAACAATGAATAAAATAATTACGACCTTAGAAAAGAATTTTAATGCAATAATTAGAAAATAATGAGTAGTAGTGCTTCCAGAATTATAATTGTTCAGCAACAAGTAGAAAAACTTATTAAGGAAATTGCCTTGGTAAAAAATGAGAAAAATGAACTGATTAATACTAATTTAGCGTTGATTAAAGAAATTGATGTTCACAAAAGAGAACTAGAAGACCTCAATCAAAAGTTACAAACACTTAAATTAGCAAAAAGTATCAGTGGAGATGACAAACCACAAGAAACAAAAGAGTTGAAGCGTAAGATTAACGAATATATAAAGGAGATAGATAGGTGTATTGCCTTGCTCAATCATTAAAATGAATAAAGACTCAGCAGATATTATTAACATCAATGTGATAATTGCGGATCGTCCTTACCCTTTAAAGATAAAGAAGAGTGAAGAGGAAGATGTAAGAAATGCTGCTAAGGAGATTAATGATAAAGTTAAGCAATTTCAGCAGGTGTATGCCGCTAAAGACAAACAGGATTATTTAGCCATGAGTGCTTTGATGTACGCAGTACAGAATATTGAAAATCAAAGAATTAACAATTCAAATGAGCTTAATTTTGAAAATGAACTTTCAAAATTAGAACAAACCTTAAAAGGCTAATAATTTTATTTACCTCCTTCCGATTCGGTGATCTTACTTTATTTTTTAATTTTAAACGAAGTAAAATGAATCCAATGATAGTACCAATAATTGCCAGTGTTGTTTGCCTAGCAGTAGGCCTTGTAATTGGTAAAATGTTAACCAATAGCAAAGCCAAAGAAATTGATGAAGCTGCTAAAAAAGAAGCCGAGTTAATTATTAGTAATGCAAAAGCGAAGTCCGACACTTTCTTTGAAAAAGCTAAAGCAAAATCTGAAAGTATCAAGCAAAGTAAAATACTTGAGACCAAAGAAAATTTCATTCAAAAGAAAGCTAACTTCGAAGAAGAAACCAGTGAACGAAAGGAGCGCTTAAGACAAAAGGAACAACAGTTTAAAGAAAATCAACAAAACATTAGTAAAAAAATAGAAGAGAATTCTCGAAAAGAGAAAGAATTAGATACTTTAAAATCTAATTTAAGCGAACAAGTTGAGCTAATGTCCATCAAGAAAGAAAAGGTTGATAAGCAGCATGAGGAGTTTGTTAACAAACTAGAGAAAATATCAAACCTTTCTGCTTCAGATGCTAAAGAGGAATTGATCGAGACACTTAAGAAAGAAGCAAAGACCGATGCGATGTCTCATATCAAACAAATAATGGATGATGCGAAAGCTCAAGCCAATAAAGAAGCGAAGAAAATTGTTATTCAGACTATCCAGCGGACTGCAGCAGAACATGCTATTGAAAACACCGTTTCAGTTTTCAATTTAGAATCAGACGATCAAAAAGGTCAAATAATCGGTCGAGAAGGTAGAAACATCAGAGCAATAGAAGCCGCTACTGGTTGTGAGATAGTAGTAGATGATACACCGGAAGCAATTGTGATTTCGGGTTATGACCCAATACGTCGAGAGATTGCTAGATTGTCCTTGCAAAAGTTAACCGCTGATGGTAGAATACATCCAGCCAGAATTGAAGAGGTAGTAAAGAAAACCACGAAACAATTAAACGAGCACTTAATGGAAATAGGCGAGCGTACCGTTATTGATATGGGTATTTCTGGTTTGCATCCAGAGCTTGTGCGTTATGTTGGTCGTATGAGATTTCGTTCTTCTTATGGACAGAACTTATTGCAACACTCAAGAGAAACAGCTAATCTTTGTGCAACAATGGCAGCTGAACTAGGTCTGAACGTAAAGCTTGCTAAACGTGCTGGATTATTGCATGATATTGGTAAGGTGCCAGATGAAGAGAGTGAATTATCTCACGCATTATTAGGCATGAAACTTTGTGAGAAATATGGAGAACATCCCGCTGTTTGTAATGCAGTTGGAGCACACCATGATGAAATGGAAATGCGTTATGCCATCTCTCCTATTATACAGGCTTGTGATGCAATATCTGGGGCTCGCCCAGGTGCTCGCCGTGAAGTCATGGAAAGCTACTTAGAGCGTATTAAAGAACTTGAAACTTTAGCTTTAGAATATGAAGGTGTAGATAAAGCTTATGCCATCCAAGCGGGCAGAGAATTACGTGTCATTGTGGAAAGCGGAAAAGTTGATGATAAGCGTTCTGAAGAACTATCCTTTGAGATTTCGAAAAAAATTGAAGAAGAAATGACCTATCCTGGGCAAGTTAAAGTAACTGTAATTCGAGAAATGCGTGCAGTTACCGTTGCAAGATAAACGCACCAATGAAAACATCAATCCTACTTTTCACCCTTAGCGTATTGCTATTTGCTTGTCAAAATTCTCTAGAAGTTAATGATGGCTCTGTTTCCTTAGACGAGATGTCTACTGGGACAGGAACCATTGAACAAGAACTGCTGGAATTTGCACCATCGATCTATTTGCAAGGTCTGCTTGGCTCTGCAAATGCTATAGAGGCAACCATGTATAATTCAGGAGCAAGCTTTTCCCTTTTTGACCCAGCAAGTGTTGCAGCATTTATGCAATTAATCACGTTAAAAGCCCCGACAGCTTTGAGCACCAATCCGATCGGCCATTTGATGTTTTTACAAAATGGGGAGAATCTTTTAATTGCAAATGTTTATACCAACGGATCCGATGTTTTTATGCAAATTATTGACAATGAATTAGGCAAAACCTATTATAATATTCTCGCTGGTAAAGCCAAGGAACTGTTCACACAAGTGCAGTTAAAAGCCAAATAGTAGTACAAAATATTTTGGATATCAATTCAATATTTTCTTTACTTTAACTTATTAAGCTCGCCGTCTATTTCCTGAATTGAATGATCTATAGGTCTAATCATTTGAACAAGAAGTGCAATCCAAACTATCATAACAGGAACTGCTTTTAGTGTATACTTTTGCACCAATTGTTCTCGCCAAATCCTAGGGAATAAATCTGTAGGACTAAGAGTAACTAGAATAAATGAAAAGCCCATCAAGAGGATTGTAAACCTATTTATTGGACTAGTTACAAACCATAAGCAAATACCTACATAAGCAATGATATAAGAAGCAGACTCAGCCCGATGGTTGAATATGACCACCCAAATGAGCACGGAGCATAGCATCCATAATCGATATTGCTTAAATTGATATTTCTTAAACTGAAATAAGGCTAAACAAAACAAGAGGACCCCAACAATTACTGGAATGAATTTATTTATACTTAAACCAAACCAAGTGTGCAGCCAGCCCATTACTGAAATTCCATAAATTTGATCATGCTCGAGGCTTAGTAGATTTAGCCAACTCTTATATTGAAAAATTAATTGAGACCATTCCACAACTAGCAATGGTAGGCAAAACAACGCAGTCATTACCATTGTGAGGTAAGCCATGTTCTTTATTCTATTTGGATAAAGCAGGAAAAGACTTAGACCAACTATGGCATATAACTTGGTGTAAATTGCTAATCCAATAAAGCAAGCAGCTAGAAAATATTTTTTACGTTCTAAACTTGAAAATGTAAAGATAAATAGAGCAAGCATCAAGGCATTACTTTGTTCGTTTTGTGTGGTTGTAATTATTTCAAATATGCTTAATAAAAAAATTGATGCAAGCCATTTAGTTTTTAAATTGGGAAGCGATATCAAAGCGAAGACCAAGGCGAGTAAATTGCATAAATTCCAGAAACTTAGTCCTATAATATCTGGTAAATAGGCAAATATTCCAAAAAGTAAAGCGAATGTGGGACTATATTTGAAATAGTCAAAATGCTCTTTTGGATATGCACCATAAACATCCTTAGACTCGATTAAATGAAAAAAAGATTGTTTAAAAATTAAGTAGTTGTTATAATGGGTATACTCACCTCCAGCTATAAACCTCGTTCCTTGGAAAATAGACTGTAAACTAATGCCCAAGGCTATAAAAACAACAATCCCTATTAGGACCTTTGGCTGGGCTAGCATAGTTAAAAAGGAAAGGAATCTTTGTTTAACAGTAATCATCAAATATTGAACTTCATTTAAAAAAAAATGCCCCATCCCGAATAAATCGGAATCGGGGCATCTGTGTTTGTTCTAAGTCCTTTTAATTATGATTAACCATAAATTTCTTAGAAGTTAATCTATTTTCAGTTTCAATTTGTAAGAAGTAAACTCCATTAACCATTGAACTTACATCAAAAGTTGTGTTTACATTTTCTAAATTTGAAATTGTTTTAGAAGTAATAACTTTTCCATCTACTGAAACTATTGTTAAGTTCACATCTTCTTTATTTGCTAAAGTAAATGCAACATTCAATACTTCGGAGGCTGGAACAGGAGAAACAACAACTGCCATTTCTAATTCAAGCTCTTTTACACCTACTGAACCACTTAATGGATTTGTGCCGTCAGTAACTTCTTTCCAATCACTAAAACCGTCATTATCTAAATCTGGAAAATCATTGGCATCACTTGGACTTGTACCTGAATATGCTTCTACTTCATCCGGAGTACCGTCACCATCTGTATCTAAGGGATTTACCGCATTAAATGCCTGTAAAACTTCTAGACTCACAACTTCTTCAACCCAAACAACTACTCTCAAATCGGAAAACTCTTCAACAGAGTGCTCTGTCGCATGATTAATTCTGTTTGCAGCTTGACCATTAGCTGGTAGTCTAAAGTTTCCTTGAAAGGTATGGGAAATACTCAGCGTAAATGGCGTCAAATTAGACAAACTTGCAACTGCAGTTCCTACATCACTCGGTAGCATCTTTTTCGCTACTTCAAAAAATTCAGTCTCACCGTTGCTCTTTACGTTCTGCGTAGTTTCATTTTCAATAATTGCAACCTGTAGTCTGTAAGTGCCTGAAGGATAATCCAAGACTGGCAAACCTTCCACATATACTGTAACCTCTTGAGTAGCTACATCGACTTCATAGGTAGCATGTAAAAATGTGAAGCTGGGTTTTGCTAAAGCATCAGCATATAATGAAGGAGAGAAACTATTGGCGTTTCCATCCCAACCACCATCAATTTCCATTCTTGGAATTGAGTTGATGCCGTAGAAATTTCTTCTAGCAACACTTTCATCAGTTGCATATGGATCACCTGTACCAGGGAAATCTTCTTGATACTTAATAGAAACAAATTCCTGAGTTGGTTTCGAATCTACAATTGAATGGAAATTTTCATTACCTGGTAGACATGGAGGACATGTAGAACCTGTGAAAACCTCAAATAAAGGCACTCGCTGAACTGCAACATCAAATACGGTAATAGATTTAGAGAACTCATCATTCGAAGTATTTCCGTCAGCACCGCCATTTAAATTAGATGCAAAAACAGTAATTTCATAATCACCAGAAGAACTCGGAGAAAAA
>JASJJC010000015.1:0-73055 GCA_037624485.1 Chitinophagales bacterium | reverse complement strand
TTTGCCAATGCCACTTCTTGTGACCCTGCTAATGTAGGCGTATCGAGTGTTACCAACCCCAATCAGTTTGGCTGTGATTCGGTGCATACCATTACGACAAGCTTGTTGTCATCAGATGCTACTTTTGCCAATGCCACTTCTTGTGACCCTACTAATGTAGGCGTATCGAGTGTTACCAACCCCAACCAATTTGGCTGTGATTCGGTGCATACCATTACGACAACCTTGTTGCTATCAGATGCTACTTTTGCCGATGCCACTTCTTGTGACCCTGCTAATGTAGGCGTATCGAGTGTTACCAACCCCAACCAGTTTGGCTGTGATTCGGTGCATACCATTACAACGACCTTTTTGCCAACGAGTATTACAATAGAGAATATTATAGAATGCGATTCTGCTTTTGTGGCAGGCATATGGATTGTAGCTTCAAGCACTTTTAATGACACTATAATTAGCGGTTCAGCAAATGGTTGTGATTCAATTATAACATATAATATTTTAGTTAATAACTCAACTCAAACAACCGAATTCATTACATTCTGTGATAGTTTAACCTGGATTGATGGAGTTACCTACACAAGTGATAACAACACAGCCACATACACTATTCAAGATGGAGGCTCTAATGGCTGTGATTCAATAGTAAACTTAGATTTAACAATAGAGACAGATCCAAACATCAGTATAAGTTATTCAAATGGAGTTCTTACTGCAAGTGCAGGTTTAAGCGTTTACCAATGGTATAGAAATGGACAAGCAATTCCGGGTGCAAATAATCAGACCTACACACCTATTTCATCGGGATCATACACATGTTCTGCTTTCAATAGCTCATGTCAAGGATTCTCGAATGCTATTGATGTATCCTTAACAGGTATAAACGATGCTTCATTTGAGTACATAAGAATTTATCCGAATCCAGTGAGTGATGTCATGCGATTAGACCTTGACAAGGAGACCTTATCGTCTCTTAAGCTGATTGATGTAGCAGGAAGAGTAGTAGCAAATTTGAATACATTAAAGAGAGCGTTTGATATGAAAGATTACGCTCGTGGCATGTACTTCATTGAATTGAGCAATGAAGACAAGCAATCAATTGTAAAAATCGTCTTGAAGTAAGTTTAGTCCAGCATTATTCACCACTCTGGAGATGTTTGATTTTAAAAAATTTTTACAGTATATTTATTGAAGATATAAAGATTGTAGTATGACAAAAAATAGACGTTTAAAACTAGTTATTCTTTGCCTATTTGCTATTCTTGGTATTAGATCCAATGCGCAAAACTGCGACACTCTTGATCAACAATGGCTCACTCCTTCACCAACTGCATCTTTCTATGGCTTTGGTGGTGGTTGGATATCAGGTATTCCTGACCCTTTAAATATGATTGCATTCACTGACCCAAAAGGAATTTTCGAACGATTTACAACGCCAAGTCCAGGTGTAACTCCCTTGGGAGCAGTTAGAGTAGGCTTGGGATTATTGAGAGATGATGATGATGATATGCGCTTTGATATTGTGGTATATGATGATGATGGATTTGGTTTGCCCGGCACCGCTTTAGGAGGTTTAGGTTCAATCTCACCGACAGCTGTTGGCTTTCCAGGAGCTGGTATGTATGCGGAAGCCTGGTTCTTACTTCCACCTGGTCTTATTCCCACAACAAACGATTTTCATGTTGGTGTCATTATAAGGGCTGGAGATATAAACGATACTTTAGCAGTCTTAAGCTCATGTTTGGGTCCTACAGTATGTCCCGTTGCTCAAGGTGAAAGTGATGGCTCCAATCATATATTTACTTCAGGATTTGGTTTCGAAAATCTCCTAACCACTTATGGAGCCGATTTTGACTTCAATATCGTTCCTAGATTTGGATATAATATCGACGGAACATTTAGCTACTCAAGTAATACTTTTTGTAAAAATGAACCCAATCCTTCACCAACTATTACGGGTGTCAGTGGTGGTTCTTTTTCAAGTTCTTCTCCCAATTTAATCGTTAATCCAAGTAGTGGACAGATTAATTTATCCTTGAGTACAGCAGGAAATTATATCGTCTCTTATACTCCTTTAAATAGCTGTAGTTCCAATACTTTTTCAATTACGCTTAACAATACGAGTACAGGAATAGATAACCAAACAGCATGTGACTCATTTCCTTGGATAGATGGAAACGTTTATACATCCAGCACTACTGCTACATTCAATATACCAAACGGAGCAGCCACTGGCTGTGATTCATTAGTCACCTTAAATTTAACAATCAACAATACTGATTCCACATTTGCTACAGCCACGACCTGTGATCCGTTGAATACTGGTGTTGCGAGTGTAACAAATCCTAACCAATTTTTATGCGATTCCGTGCATACGCTTACAACCACCCTATTACCACCAAGTTTTGCAACCGTAATTGTGAATGAATGTGATTCAGCTTTCATTTTAGGCTCATGGCTATATACTTCAATTACCTTCAACGATACAATATCTTTAGTTACTGCAAATAATTGTGACTCTATTACCACATTTATTATCACTATTACCAATAGTTCTGCTCCAACACTTATTACCTCCACAACTTGCTCGCCTTCTCAGGTAGGATCCATTTCAGATACCTTAATGAACGCAGCAGGCTGTGATTCACTTGTTGTCACTAATACTTCCCTCCTACCCACTGCATCTGCAACTCAATCTGTGACATCTTGTGACTCTACTCAAATTGGAAGTTCTTGGTATTTCAATTCAACTATCTTCAATGATACAATTCTTGGCGCTGCAGCTAATGGCTGCGACTCTATTACGACATATAATGTGCTGATTAACAACTCTATAGTGACTAGCGACACCGTAACGGAATGTGATTCAGCTTTCATAAATAATACTTGGTATTATACTAACCAAACAATCAACATTGCGGGTGCTACTCTTTTGAATTGTGATTCAACGCATATAACAGTCTTAACCATAAATCAATCGAGCTCGAGTACTGACCTACGGTCTTCCTGTACACCGATAACTTGGATTGATGGAAATACTTATTCTTCATCAAATAACACAGCAACTGCTTCAACTTTAAACGCTGTGGGGTGTGATTCTATAATAACACTTGATTTGACTATTCTTCCAAGCATTACTTCGGTAGATACTCAATCCAGCTGCGGACCTTTTACTTGGATTGACGGCAACATTTATAATACATCAAACAATTCAGCTACTTTTACGCTCCCTGGTGCAAATTCTTGCGATTCATTAGTTAACCTAGATTTAACGGTCAATCAACCAAGTTCCAATACGGATACCATAGCAGCTTGTGATAGCCTTACATGGATTAATGGTGTCACGTATTTTAGTTCTACGAGTTCTCCATCTATTACACTAGCTAATTCTGTTGGTTGTGATTCAATAATCAACCTCGATTTATCTATTTTCTACACCAATATTGTTCCTGATGTGCAGACTGCTTGCGATAGTTTTACTTGGATTGATGGGAATACATATACCGCCTCAACCAATACACCTACTTTTACTTTGGCCAATGGTTTAGGATGTGATTCTATCGCTCTCCTTAACTTAACAATTGATAATTCAAGCTATAGAACGGATAATCTTTCAGCATGTACAAGTATAACATGGATTGATGGAAATACTTATACTTCAGCAAACAACACCGCGACATATAGCGTGCCAGGAGGCAATGTTAATGGATGTGATTCTATTGTAACACTTAATTTTAATATCATTCCTTCAATAAGCAGCGTCGACACGATTGTTAGTTGTGGATCCTATACTTGGATTAATGGATTGACATATAATGGATCTAACAATACAGCTAATATTACTTTAACGGATATCAATGGTTGTGACTCTATTGTTACGTTAAACTTGACTGTTAATAATCCATCTTCGAGCACAGACGTCGTTAATGCTTGTGGCTTTTATCAATGGATAGACGGAACCATTTATAGCGCATCTAATAATACAGCAACCACGACAATTACCAACTCATCGGGTTGTGATTCGATTATTACATTGGATTTAACCATCAATAACCTCGCCTTTGGAGTTGATAGCCATACAGTCTGTGACCAGTTTACTTGGATAGACGGAAATACTTATACCGGCTCTAACAATACTGCTAGTTTTACCTATGCCGGCGGAGCTGCAAACGGTTGTGATTCAACCGTATTTCTAAATCTTACTATATTTTCAAGCCAAGGCATCACTTATGTTTTAACACAGGAATGTGATAGTTATACTTGGGTAAATGGAGTGACGTATACCTCTTCAATACTTAATGAGAGTTATGTGATACCGGGAGCATCCCCGAATGGATGCGATTCATTGTTCTTTTTAGATTTGACTATTGTTTCATCAGGTTCAGGCACGGATGTTATTACCGCTTGTGATTCTTACACTTGGATTGATGGATTGACTTATACCAGTGATAATAACACGGCAACTTATTCTGTGCAGGGTGGGAATCCTAATGGTTGTGATATCTTGCGATCTTTAGACTTAAGCATTATACCTATACCTAGTATTAATATCAGTAATATTAATGGAGTTTTGACCGCAACTTCAGGGTTAAGCAATTACCAATGGTACAGAAATGGAGCTTCTATCCCAGGTGCAAATAGTAGCAGCTATACGCCTGTTAATTATGGCCAATATATCTGTTCTACAGACAATGGGCTTTGCCAAGGTCTTTCTAATCCCATTCTGATTTTTCTAACGGGTATAACCGACCACAATTTCGATTACATTAGTATCTATCCTAATCCAGTTAATGACTTCATGCACCTTGATATTGGCAATGAACAAATAGAATCTATTCGTTTGATTGATATTACAGGAAAGCAATTAGCTAATCTGGATGCTGATAGCCGAAAATTCTATATGGGTGATTACACACACGGCATGTATTTTATTGAACTAGCTAATCAAGATAAGCGTTCTATTGTCAAGATAATTTTAAAATAGTCATGACAGCTAACACCCTACTCCTTGTTATTATTTCTTTTGTAGTTTTAGAATTTATATTTGGTAAAGTTTTAGACTTTCTAAATTCAAAAAGCTGGAGCAATCCATTACCAAAATTGGTGCAGGGTTTATATGATAAAGAGAAATACAACCAAGCAAAAAATTATGCAAAAGACAATGGCGACATAGCACTTCTATCCAGCTTGATTAGTCTTGTAGTTATTCTAGCTATTCTTGTTTTTAAAGGCTTTGGCTCATTAGATAGTTGGATTAATGGTTTGACTGCCAACAATATTCTACAAAGTTTATTGTTTTTTGGAATTCTTTCATTGGGGTCTTTTATCATAGATTTACCATTCAGTTTGTATAAAACATTTGTAATCGAAGAGAAATACGGGTTTAACCAAACAACTTTGAAAACATACGTTTTAGATTTTTTCAAAAGCTTAGGGCTAGGTATATTGATTGGAGGTGCTATTTTAAGTGCACTCACTTGGGTATACTATCAGTTGCCAAATAGTTTTTGGTGGATTGCATGGATTATTATGACCATGGTTAGTCTTTTCTTTGCAACCTTCTATACTACGCTTATATTGCCCTTATTCAATAAACTAGAGCCTCTAGAGAATGGAAGCCTGCGCACAAGTATTGAAAGTTATGCAAGTAAAGTTGATTTTCCGTTGACAAATATTTTTGTAATTGACGGTTCTAAACGATCAAGTAAGGCTAATGCTTTCTTTAGTGGCTTAGGAAAAAAGAAAGCTATTGTACTTTATGACACCTTAATGAAGGATAATACAGAAGAAGAATTAACCGCCATACTAGCGCATGAAGTTGGTCACTATAAAAAAAACCACATTAAACAAGGGATGATTCTAGGGGTTATTCAAACGGGTGTTCTATTTTTTCTTTTTGGACTTCTTTCTAGTAGTTCAATGTTAGGAGAAGCATTAGGTGCAAGTTCAAATAGTTTTCATATAGCGCTAATAGGGTTTTCAATGCTTTACTCTCCAATTTCCTTAATGACTGGTATTGGCATGAACCTCCTTTCTCGTAAAAATGAGTTTGAAGCTGACAATTTTGCTAAAGAAACCTATAACGGAGAACCACTGCAAACTGCACTTAAAAATCTAAGCGTGAATCATTTGAGTAATCTGACACCTCACCCTAGCTATGTTTTTGTGCACTACTCACATCCACCATTAATTGAAAGGCTAGAGGCTTTACAATAATTTTGTTTACCAATTATAGACCTTAAAATGGCACTGACAACCTCCAACATGATGAAACTTACTACGCAAGCGCCTAGCTTTAAACTTCTAGATACTGTGTCCGATAAAGTGTTAAGTCTGAAGGAAATTCAGTCTAATATTGGCACTGTAATAGTTTTTATATGTAATCATTGTCCATTTGTACATCATATTAATTCAAAACTAGTTGAACTAGCCAACAATTATCAAACCCAAGGCATCCAATTTATTGCTATTAGCAGCAATAATGTAGAGACTCATCCTCAAGATGGACCAGAGCAAATGAAAGTCACGGCCCATAAAGAGAGCTACCCCTTCCCCTATCTTTATGATGAAAGTCAGGAAGTTGCTAGAGCATATGGAGCTGAGTGCACGCCTGACATTTTTGTATTTGACGGAAAGTTAAGTTGTTCCTATCGAGGCAGATTTGATGAAACCCGACCGAATATGGGAGAAGCAACAGGAAAAGATCTGGGACAAGCTCTTGACCAACTTTTATTGGGGAAAACACCTTCGGCTGAGCAAATTCCAAGCATAGGGTGTAATATCAAATGGAAGTAGATGCTATTTTCTCATTGCTTGTAAGATAGATTGTTTAAGTTTGGTGTGAATCTAAATTCTATAGTTACTTACTATCAAAAAGGATTTTTTTAAACAAGCGAAATTAAAATATGCGGATACTCTTAACAGGTGCAACTGGATACATTGGTAAAAGACTTTTACCTGCTTTAATTGAACAAGGACATCATGTTATATGCTGTGTGAGGGATAAAAAGCGATTCAATCCACTCCAGTCCTTAGTCGATAAAATAGAGGTTATAGAGATAGATCTTTTGGATGAGGAATCACTTCATAAAATTCCTAAGGAAATAGATGGCGCATACTTTTTAGTGCATAGTATGACTTCAGATAGTAACTATAGCGCCTTAGAAAAACAAGCAGCCAAAAATTTCCGAATAGCGATGCAAGGTACTCAACTAAAACACCTTATATATCTAAGTGGGATTGTCAATGAAGATGAGTTATCAGAACACTTGATGTCTCGAAAAAATGTAGAAGAGGAGCTTGCCCAAGGTAATTACAACTTCACTTGCCTGCGTGCTGGGATTATTATCGGCTCAGGTAGTGCATCATTCGAGATAATAAGAGACATAGTAGAAAAACTGCCAATTATGATAACCCCAAAATGGTTAAAGACTAGATGTCAGCCAATTGGAATTACAGATGTTATTTCGTTTCTCTCTAAAACTTTAATGAATGTACAAACTTTCAATAAAAACTTTGATATTGGTGGAACAGACATACTTACCTATAAGGAAATGTTGCTCAACTTTGCCAAGGTTCGAAATTTAAACAGGTATATTTTTACTTTACCAGTAATGACTCCTAAACTTTCCTCCTATTGGTTGTATTTCGTAACCTCGACATCTTTTAAGTTAGCCACCTCTTTAGTTGATAGTATGAAGGTGGAAGTCGTGTGCAGAAATCATTCATTGAATGAGATTGTAGACATAAAACCCATCGGCTATGAGGAATCATTGCTTAGGGCTTTTCAAAAAGTAGAGAACAATGAAATCGCATCCAGTTGGAAAGATGCCTATGCGAGTAGTGGATTTAAAGCAGATATCTCAGATTTCATTCAAGTACCTGCCTTTGGTGTTTTCGTTGACCAAAAGAAACAAGTATTCACGAATAAAGAGGAAGTTATTGATCGCATTTGGCAAATTGGTGGTGAAACGGGCTGGTATTCAGCTAATTGGCTATGGTCATTGCGAGGTAATATTGATAAGCTAGTCGGAGGCGTAGGCCTTCGAAGAGGTCGAACAAATACTAATCACATCAATGCAGGAGATGCGCTAGATTTTTGGCGAGTACTTTACGCGGATAAAAAAGAGGGAAGACTTTTGCTTTACGCTGAAATGAAACTACCTGGAGAGGCCTGGTTGGAATTTAAGATAGAGGGAAATGACTTGATTCAAACGGCTACATTTCGTCCCTTAGGTATCCTCGGCCGTCTCTATTGGTATGCGGTTATTCCTTTTCATGGCTTTATTTTTAAAGGAATGATTAAAGGAATAGCAAGGTAAATTAATATACTGTAAGCTTGTAAAATAAAAAAGTCCCCCGAATATCGGGGGACTTTTTTATTTATGGTAAATCCTAAAATCTAGAATTACTTCTTAGATTTCTTTTCGTTAGATTCCATCTCTTTCTTCAATTTAGATAATACATCTAAATCTCCAAGTGTAGATGATTCAATGTTAGATTGAATTTTCTTCACAGCATCACTAGAACCTCCGCTCTTCTTGCCACCACCACGTTTCTTATCCATTTTCTCATCTTGGATGTCTTCGTTGTGAATAGCAGTGTGTGATAAAATGATACGTTTATCATTTCTGTTAAATTCAATTACTTTGAATTCCAATTTATCATCAGCCTTAGGCTCAGATCCGTCTTCTTTCTTTAAATGACGAGTTGGAGCAAAACCTTCTAAACCGTATGGTAAAAGTACAATCGCACCCTTCTCCTCTTTACTTAGTATACTTGCTTCATGAACAGATCCTTCAGGAAATACAGATTCGAAAGTATCCCATGGATCTTCTTCAATTTGCTTATGACCTAATGACAATTTTCTATTCTCATTATCAATATCAAGAACTACACATTCAATGTCAGCACCAACTTTCGTAAACTCAGATGGGTGATTAAAACGTTTTGTCCAAGATAAATCAGAGATATGAACCATTCCTCCGATACCCTGCTGAAGCTCCACAAATACACCGTAAGGAGTAATGTTTTTAACTTCACCCGTATGCCTTGAACCAACTGGGTAGTTATTTCCAATTTCATTCCAAGGATCTGGGGTCAATTGTTTTAGAGATAATGACATTTTACGATCCTCTCTATCGATAGTCATCACAATAGATTCGTGCTCATCGCCCAACTTGAAGAAGTCTCTTGCATTTATCGGCTCGTTACTCCAAGCTACTTCACTTACGTGAATTAAACCTTCAACTCCTGCATTGATTTCTAAGAATGCACCGTAATCTTCAACATTTACAATTTTACCTTTAACTTTTTGACCAACGTCAATTTTGTCGCCAAACTCGTCCCAAGGATGTTGTTGCAGTTGCTTAAGACCTAATGAAATACGTTTCTTATTATCATCAAATTCAAGAACGACTACATTAATTTTTTGGTTCAATTCCAATACTTCATTCGGGTGATTAATTCTACCCCAAGAAATATCAGTAATATATAATAAACCATCAACACCACCTAGATCGATAAATGCACCGAAATCAGTAATATTTTTAATTGTTCCTTCAAGAACTTGGCCTTTCTCTAATTGAGAAATAATTTCTTGTCTTTGCTCTTCGATATCAGACTCAATCAAAGCTTTATGAGAAACTACCGCGTTCTTAATAGACTCGTTAATTTTCACAACTTTAAATTCCATCGTCTTACCAACATATATATCATAATCGATAATTGGTTTAACATCAATTTGAGATCCAGGTAAGAATGTTTCTAATCCAAATACATCTGCAATCAAACCACCCTTAGTTTTGGTTGTGATTGTACCTTTAACGATTTCATCATTTTCATAAGCAGACTTAATACTTGCCCATGCACTCAATAATTTCGCTTTCTTTCTAGATAATTCTAATTGACCTTTAAGATTCTCAGTGGTTACTACGTATACATCTACTTCATCCCCTACCTTGAGGTCTTCTATATCTCTAAACTCAGACTTAGCAACTAAACCATCAGATTTGAATCCAACATTTAGGACCACATCTGCTGCAGTCATGCTAACTACAACACCTTTAACAAGTGTGTTTTCTTCTAAAGTCGTAAGAGATTTTGTATAGGTAGCTTCCATTTCAGCTTTTACAGCGTCAGTGTACTCACTTACATTTCTTTTATTTACTGTCCAATCAAAATCATCGTGAGCAGTTTCTAATACCTCTTCTTCCATATTAGGCACTTCAGAAGCATCAGCACTATTATCTGCTACTTGCTCCACAACATCTTTCAATGGCTTCACTAATTCTTCTTTAACCTCTGCTGGTGTAGCTTCTTCTGAAGCTTCTTCCACAGCAGGAATCTCTTCAACTACTTCAGCCTTTGGGGCTGCTTTTTTCGTTGTTTTTTTCGTTGTTTTCTTTACTTTCTTAGGAGCCGCTGTAGCCGATGAATCTGCAGCTAATACTTTAGCTTCGTCCATCCATTTGTGCCATCCCTCCAGACTTGTCATTGAATCAGTCTTTTCTAACTTCTCAATGTTTTTGTCTGTTAAAGCAGTGAGGTCTGCGTAGGTATGTAAACCTAAAGCATTCAATCTTTTTTCAAAAGCTGGTCCAACACCGCTAATTTTTTTTAAATCGTCTTTTTTTGTTGACATTTTTTCTTGTTTGTAGTTATTTGGCTACCAGTAGTTTACAAAATTATATTGCATTCATATTGATAGTTTTTCAAAAAACCAGATTAATAATAAAATAAATTTGGGCTGCAAAGGTAAGGAAAGCCTCCGAAAATTACTAGGTTTTGAATAGAAATTTTAAAGGAAAATTAAAGATTAAAAGCAGTATTTATTTATGACGCTGAGAACAAGCCGAATTCGTTAAAACTCTTTATAAAAAATAATGGATTTACACCTGATTTACCGATATATAGCTGCTCTGCAATCTAAAAAAATCATTCAATCTCCTTGACATGGGCTTGCCTAATCTTTATTTGCTGACCTAAGTTGATATTCAAGGTCAAATGATTTGCTGCTCCGGCATTAGTATATTTGCCCATCCCATATTGAATACCAATTCGATTAATTTTCAATCCAAAACCAAAACTAAATCCTGATAAGCCCCCTTTAGATTGCAAAGCAAGCTCTGCCCTGCGATGATAATTATATGCAAAGCCCATGTTAAAAGCTTTTCCAAATTGAAACTCTCCACCAATAATTATATGTCGCATAAAATTATCAAAAAAGACTGCGGCTCCTCCTGGCCCATCATTTTCATCATCATCAAAAATAGTAGTGGCGATCTGCGCTGCGCTGGGGTCATTGTAGCGAACATCCCATCGCGTGAAGTTATGACCCGTCAAATTGATGCGAAAAGGCAGATGCTTCAAGCGTTTGGATAGGCCAACTTGGATATCCGTGGGCATCAACTCTTGATTGCCCTTCGTATATGCCTTCAGTTGGAATCCAAGATTGCGAATAATCAAGGAAGCGGAAAACAATTTAGCGGTATCTACAAACATTGCGGATAAATCGAAAGCCATTCCTAATGCCGTGTAACTTTCAATTTGCGAAACAGCAAGCTTGGCATTTGCGCCAAACTTAAACTTATCCTTATACGAATGCCCTGCACCAGCCACCAAGGCTACATCGGTTGCATTGAATAGTCCTTGCGCTGTGCCCAATTCATCATATTGAATGAGTTTTCCATAATTCATAAACTGTGTACCAAACTGAAATGTAGCTCGTTTAAAATCATGTATATAATTTAAATTAGCAGAGTGACTCCCCGCAAAATAGGGTAAATAAGATATGGCAAACTGCTTGTGCATAGCACTATTTAACATAGCAGGCATGCCAAAAGCTAAACCAGCATCATTCTCGTACAAGTGATTGTAGATACCCCCTTGAGATGTTGCCCTTGCAGATACCGGCATATCTAAAAATTGGAAAGTGCTAGTGCCCCCAATCTGGGCAAAAACAACATTTATAAGAGAAAAAAATATGGGAATTAAGTTCTTCAAGTGATATAAGCTAGTGATATTTTAACGCTGCCATAGCAAAGATAGTATAAAATCAAAGAGCCTAATAAGATTGATTAGAATTACTTAGCTTAATCATAGCTTTTATTTCAAGGTTTCAAGAGGCTGTCAAGTGAAAAATTAAGCAAGTATTTCTGTCTATTGAACTAAAATCAATTTTCATCAGTTTCTCCTTACCTTTACCTCTCGCTATGAAGACAAAAACACTAAAAAAGAATAAAGTAAATGTAGTCACCTTGGGCTGCTCAAAGAATCTTGTAGACTCGGAAGTTCTCATGGGACAGCTGAAAGGCAACAACATTGATGTTGCCCATGAAAGTCAAGATGAAGATTTTAATATAGTGGTAGTCAACACCTGTGGCTTTATTGATAAAGCAAAAGAAGAATCTATAAACACCATCCTAGATTATGCTGAAGCTAAGCGTGAAGGCGTGATCGACAAGCTATACGTAACTGGTTGCTTATCACAACGATATAAAGACAACTTGGAGCAAGAGATTAAGGAAGTCGATTCCTTTTACGGCACTAGAGAGTTGCCTGCATTATTAAAAACGCTTAAAGCAGATTATAAGCATGAATTGGTGGGTGAACGTTTATTAACCACTCCACGACATTATGCCTATGTGAAAATATCTGAAGGGTGCAATCGAACATGTGCATTTTGTGCCATTCCTATTATGCGAGGAAAGCATATTTCTAAACCCATTGAAGAGTTAGTTAAAGAAGTAAAACATTTAGCTGCACAAGGCGTAAAAGAAATTATGTTAATTGCACAAGAGCTTACTTTTTATGGATTAGATATTTATAAAAAACGAAGCTTGTCTTTATTGCTAGATGCTTTTTGCGATATTGAGGGCATCGAATGGATTCGGCTGCACTATGCCTACCCCTCTCAATTCCCTATGGATATTATTGAAACGATGGCACGTCAGCCAAAGATTTGTAATTATCTTGATATTCCATTGCAACATGCTTCAAACAATGTGCTAAAAGCAATGCGCAGAAAAGTTACCAATCAAGATACAAGAAACACCATTAATGAAATTCGCAGCATTCTTCCAGAGATTGCAATTCGAACGACCATGTTAGTCGGTTTTCCAGGAGAAACGAGAGAAGATTTTGAAGAGTTAAAGGATTTTGTAAAAGAAATGCGCTTTGAACGATTAGGTGTATTCACCTACTCACACGAAGAAGGTACACATGGATACAAATTGGAAGACGATGTCCCTGAAGAAGAAAAAGCTCAGCGAGCGAATGAACTGATGGAAATACAACAAGAGATATCCTATGACTTGAACGAAGCTAAAATTGGAAAAACTTTTAAAGTCTTGTTTGATAAGAAAGAAGGTGAAAGTTTTGTGGGACGAACAGCGTATGACTCCCCAGATGTGGATAATGAAGTTTTAGTGGATGCCACTAAGCAGTATGTTTCAATTGGGGAATTTGCCCATGTAAAAATCACGGACGCCACCGATTTTGATTTGTTCGGAGAACTTGTATAATTCATGAAACTATATCAAGGCTTAAAACTTCAAGAATTAGGGATATTAAATCCCTTGGTCAATGAATACCTTATGGGTAAGTCAGCACTTGAGCGTTTGTACACTTACAAACCTGAAATGGCCAGTATCCAAGCGGCCATAGACGCCAAAAAATCCTTCAGCAATCGAGAAGTTTTAGTTAACGCTTTATACAATCAATACAGTGACTTGGATTTGTCCGCTCAAACTCAACAAAATATTGAAGCATTAAAAGAAGAGAATACATATAGCGTATGCGCAGCTCATCAATTGTGTTTGTTTACTGGACCAAGCTATTTCATCTTTAAAATTTTAAGTGCGATTAAATTGAGTCAAGAACTAAAAGCTCAATTCCCTCAACATAATTTCGTTCCAGTATATTGGATGGGAAGTGAAGATCATGACTTTGAAGAAATTAGTAAAGCGGTGCTTTACGGCAAACCCATAACTTGGGAAAATGACGAAAAGGGTGCAGTAGGCAGGCACAGCTTAAAAGGTATCAACTTAAGTATTGATAAACTTAGTGATTTGATAGCGAGCCTTGATCATGGAGAAAAGTTTATAAGCGATCTTAAACAATTCTTTTCAGGCGATGGCAGTTACGGAAAAGCATTTCAAGCCTGGATACTTGATTTATTCAAAAGCTATGGTTTATTGGTTATTGATCAGGATGATGCGCAGCTTAAACGACTCATTCAGCCTATTATAAAAGCAGAATTACTTGATGGAGTCGTTCAAAAGAACTTGAAAAATAATGAGGCATTTCTGGATAAAACCTATCATGTCCAAGCCAACTCAAGAGACTTAAACTTATTCTATCTAAAGGATCAAATACGAGCGCGTATTGAGCGTAAGGGGGATGATTTTGTAGTCGTAAATACACCGCTTATTTTTACCGAGGAGGAAATGCTCAATGAGCTAAAAGAACACCCTGAACGCTTTAGTCCAAATGTTTTTTTACGACCTATTTATCAGGAAACCATTCTGCCAAATGTTGCATTTATTGGAGGGCCAGGAGAAATAGCTTATTGGCTGCAGTTAAAAAATGTGTTTGACTTTTTCAAGGTGAGTCAGCCTTTAATTCTATTGCGTGACATGGCAGTCATGATGAATTCGAGTCATTTACAAAAAATAAAGGATTGGGGAATTGAAGTTTCAGATTTATTTACGCATTACGACCAAATTGCTAAAAACTTTATTGCACAAGAAAGTCAGAATGAGCTGAGTCTAGCTAGCGAGACAGAATCCATCAATGCAATTTTTAGCCTAATTAAAAGTAAGGCTACTAAAATAGATAGAAATATGGATAGAAGTGTTGATGCCGAAAAACAAAAAGTGCTCAATGCATTGTCCAATATAGAAAGTAAATTGATCCGAGCAGAAAAAAGAAACTTTGAACAGCAGTTAAATCAATTGGAGAATATTCAAAATAAATTGCTTCCTAACAAGATCCTGCAAGAGCGCTTTGACAACTTTATCCCTATATACTTAAAGAATAAGGATGCTTACTTTGAAAAATTACTTGAAAGCTTTAACCCCTTTGAGCAAAGCTTGAAAGTATTCGAAATCTAAATCAAATTTTTTATAAGAAAATCATGCGTCTGAGAGTCTTAGTTTGACAAGGTCTCCCGAAATCCTCTAAGCGAAATTTGACTGATGATATCCGCAATTTCTGCTGTATATTTCCATCAATATTTAGTATGTCTAAATAAAGCTCCCTAATCAAGACTAAAAATTGTAGATAGAATTATCCTCAGAGAAGTCATTTGAAGTAAAACTAGGATTTACTTTTAAATTTGAAAAACTATATTTTTCAAATATGCCTTTCTCATCATGCATCTCTTGATATATTGGGTGCATATTGGACTTATCTATATACAGTATTGTCTTTTTGGCATATGAACTAGGTATCTTTATTGTACTTCCAATTTTACCTGCTCCAAAACCTCCAAAATCATTTTTCTCAACGATTAATTGCTCGCTTACTTTATGCTTCATAGCTATACTGTAAAGACTTTCGCCATTCTTTATGGTATAATCCTGATAGGTAAAAGTTGGATCATTTAACACCACCTTATAGCAAGACTTCCCGTTAAACGTTACACTGCCTTCAAGTTTAAACACTTCATCAAATACATTTTGATCTTCCGCTCTCTTCTTAGCATTTTGGATAGAGCTTATCAATAAGCCAAATCCACTCTCGAGTACTGTATGATGTTGATTTTTACGAATTAAACTATTGAATGGGCTCAACTTGATACCAAACAATTTATTAACGAGTGCTTTATTATCCCTTTCTCCTTGAACGTAAAGCACCTGCACTCCTTTGTTTGCGCCTTCCACATTATCTATAAAAACTTTTTTTGGCGATTCTTGAATTTTAGTAAAGATTTTATTCGTATGAATTTCTCCGTCAATTCGTTCAACTTGAGTCATGGTATATTGATACGTTTTCCCAACACTTAATGTACTTATCATCTGATTCACAATAGATGCGACGGACTGCGCTTGAACCTGCATTAAAAACAGAGAAATAAGACATAGCAATACTACTTTTTTCATTAATATAGGTTTGTTTAGGAATGGCAATATTTATGCCAAATTCAAATTTTTACACCGAATTTCTTGTAAATAAATTGTAAGAGCCAAGCTGGTCCGATCATGAGAAATTGAAGGTCTTCGAAAAATGATGGTTTAGCACCTTCAATTTTATGGCCTACAAATTGGCCAATCCAAGCAAGTACGAAAATCCCTAAAGAGATAAGTGCCATCTCACCATTGTCCATGCCAATAGCTTGGAATAATTTGTAGTTGACAAACAAAAGTAAACTTCCAACTATGAAAAACCCTAAGAACAAACTAAAAGATAATCGCAAGTAAAACACTAATGAAAGAAAAAGAACGAATCCCGCCGCATTAAAATAAAGTCCAAAAAGACTTTCAGGAAAAGGTATCGCCATTAGCAGTCCAAAAAGACTAAATATAATAAGTGGTATACATATCCAGTGAATCAATTTATTTGTGCCATTTTGATGACTTTCACCGTAAGCATCAAACCATTCTTGAGCAGTTTTCATGGGTGTTTGTTTGAGGTAAAGTTAAACTACTTGCAGGAAATAAACAATTTAAATTGTCTATTAAATTGTACCTAATTCTAATTGTCAACAATTATCTATTTCTGCTAATGAACGAATGCTATTATGTTTGTTATAAATAATTAAAGAACATGAAAAACATTCTAAATATTTGTATTACAGCATTTGTCGTTTTTGCTTTTATCTCTTCCTCGCATGCCCAAAACTCTCAAAAAGAAATGGATAAGAAGACAAAATCCACACTGAAAGCGTTCAAGAAAGATCCTGAGTCATATCGAACAATGATAAAGCGCTATAAAAAGCAAATCAGTGACTATGAGAATCAGGTTGCTGAACTGGAAGAAGATTTCTATAAAGCAGATTATTTAAGTAGACAATATAACGATAGTCTCCAGAAAATGCAAGCTAAACAAGCAGGTGCCGATTCAAATAATGGGCTAAACAATGCTATGGGAACTGGAGGTATGTTTCCAGCTGAAGGAACTGATTACAGAGTGCAATTAGGAGCATATCGTTATTTTGATTTTACGCAATTACTTGAGTTAAATCAACCCATAGGATTTGAGAAAGTGGATGAAGTTATTCACTACTACATGGGTAGTTGGAGTAGCGCAAATGATGCTGATGAATTTGCTCAAGCCATTCGAAAACTAAAAATTAAAGATGCTTTTGTCACCAAATATGTTGATGGAAGCAGAATGCCATACGATCACATCCTTGAAGGTTCAGGAACAGCCTTTAATCAAGAATAGTGATTTAAGAACTTTTTGTAAGTTTGATTTAGGAAAGGGTGATCTTGTAAAAGATGACCCTTTTCGTCTTTTATAGCTTTGATAGTCGCTTTTTCTACTTGCAGCAATAGTTTTTCACCAGCAATTTCATGATGAGCTATAAACTTAGGTGAACGTTCATAAATCCATGCATAACTTTTAAATTTATTTACGCTTAACTCGGCTGGCAAATGATCAATACTTTCAATTTTAGCTTTATCTCTAATTGCTTCCACAACTATTGATGGAGTGATTGGTCGATTGAGTAGTTTAGATAAATTTACAGTTTGACTTCTATGCGATGGAGATGCTTTCGATTGAATTTCAACTCCAGGGTTTACCTCTATAGCACGCTGTAATTTCACTAATTCCGAATCAATAAGCAAGGTGCCGTGACTTAATATGTTTTTCCTATTGGTAAATTGAGCTTGTCCGGAGACTTTTAAGCCGGATATTTCAATAGCATTTCTATCCGTTAGATATGCATCTAAGTTAAATCCTTTGAGCGCGTCAATAATCGGTTTTGCCGCCCAATCATAGCTGTTTACTTTTTTGCTGTCAAATGAAGTAATATGCGTCCAATTAAGATTGCCTAGGTCATGGAAAACCGTCCCTCCCCCACTAATCCTTCGTGTTATCTCAATTTGATTCTCCGAACAATATCGCACATTAACTTCCTCAAAGATGTTTTGATTTCGACCTACGACCACACAAGGCTCATTGACATATAGAATTAATAAATTCGAATCTTGAGTGTTGAAGTTTTGCAAGGCCCATTCCTCTAATGCTAAATTTTCGAAGGGATTGTTAGTAGGAGATATATATAGCTTAGTTTTAGACAAATCTAGATTCCCCTTCTTTTTATTTCTTTCTTCAGCATGGTTAATTCTCTGCTCATTTGTCCATCTACGCTTGAATTTTCTTGTGCACGGCGCATTAGGTAAGGAATAACTTCTCTCACCGGTCCATAGGGTAAATATTTGCAAGAATTATATCCCTTATCAGCAAGATTGAAGGATATAAAATCACCCATGCCATAGAGTTGTGAAAACACTACATTCTGATGATTGTGTGCAATCTCCAATTCATTCATTATTGATGTAGCTAACTGATTACTATACTCATTATGAGAAGCAATGCACACTGAAACACTTTCTACATTTTCTAGACAAATTCTCATGCCATCATTATAGTCTTTATCAACTGCTTCTTTGGACTCATGAATAACAGAAGGTATTTCGTGGTCTTCTGCCCATTCATTTTCTTTTTCTATGTAGGCACCTCGAACTAATTTTACTCCTAAAACATAACCTTCTTTTTTTGCTACTTCAATAGCTTTTTTGAGGCAAGACAATTTATCTGAACGATATAACTGGTAAGTATTAAACACAATGGCAGTTTCTTTATTAAACTCAGCCATAAACTCCTCCACTAAAATATCGATCTCATCCTGCACCCAACTTTCCTCGGCATCCCAGTAAACAGCTACCTTGTGCTCATGTGCATATGAGCAAATTTCATGCATTCTGGTTTTCATTCCTAAGAATGCTCGCTCCTCTTTACTGGTTAACTCTTCCCCTTCTTGTCTCTTATGGAGAATATCGAAATAGCCAATACTGGAAACTTTACTGCACACAACATTCGTGCTCTGCTTGCGACTAGCAAATTCAATAGCTCCTTTTGTTTTGCTCAATGTAAGCTCAAAATCTCGCTCCGAATTTTTGATCTCCACACCATAATTTAAGCTAACATCAACTTTTCGTTGTTGCAATAAATTAATTGTTGGAATACATTCCTTAAGGCTCTCTCCGCCGCAGAATTGTTCGAAAATAATAGGTTTAAGGAAGGGTTTAATTGGGAAATGAATGGCAATCGCAATCTTGGTCAAAGTTGTACCAATATTGGTTAAGAAAGAATTTCCAATTAACTGAAATACCCCAAATGCCTTTTTTAGCTTACGATTTGAATAGTGCGCATAAGCAATATTCGTATTTGTGAAAGAAATCTTAGTTGGTTTAGATCCCATTGATATAGTTATAATTTGTAAAAATAATTCAATATTGAAAATTGAGTAAATAAATTTAACCTATTCATGCTCAACTTTTGATGTAGACAATTTTTTTGGTTTCAAAAAAATCATCCTTAAAATACTGAGATATTTTTTGAACTTTTGCCTGGTAACCAATTTCTTTTAACTCTTCATCTAAATCTCCCCCCTTCAAAAAGAAGTATTCAGCGCCTCTTGGATCCTTCAATTTTTTCGACCAATCCAATAGCTTCTTGCTAGGAGCAACGGCTCTGGAAACGATATAATGATAACTTCCCGTTAATTCTTCAACCCGTCTTTGCTCGGCAAGTACATTATCTAAAGCCAAGGCTTGAACAATTTCATTCACTACTTTAATTTTTTTACCTATACTATCCACTAAGTGAAACTTACATTTAGGGTAGTAAATAGCTAGTGGGATCCCAGGAAATCCTCCCCCGGTTCCAATATCCAAAACCCGTTTATCTCGTCCGAAACGCTTGAATTTTGTAATAGCAAGAGAATGCAAGAGATGATTGGTCTCAAAAGCATCTATATCCTTTCTGGATATAACATTGATTTTTTCGTTCCATTCTCGAATGAGCTGTCCTAAAATCTTGAATTGCTCCAATTGCTTTGCGCTGAGTTCAGGGAAATGACTTTCCAACATCCTTAGTATTTATCTTTATGACCTTCTAAAAGCTTCGCTAAAAAATCCTTTGCTCTTCTCAATCTAACTTTGACTGTCCCAAGCGGTAAGTTAAGCTTCTTAGATATTTCTTCATATTTCAACTCTTCAAAGTAGTAGAGATGAATCAATTCTTTGTATTTATCATCCAAGGTGTTTATAACCTCACGCATGATGACACTTCGTTGACCTTTTAGCATGGTGGTTTCAGGATCAGCGTGCGCATCTACTAATGTTGAACTTATCTGTGCTCCGCCGTCCCCATCATCATCATATATACTGACATCCAACGATGTAGTAGCCAATCTACGTTTACGTAGATGGTCGATGGCACTATTACTAGCAATACGAAATAACCAGGTAGAAAATGCATAACTATTATCGTATTTATCTAAACTTTTAAAGGCTTTGGTGAATGCCTGCATAGTTAAATCCTCTGCATCATCTTTGTTGCTAACCATTTTAAGAACAGTAAAGTAAACCGCCTTTTTATACTTATTCATTAAAGTAGCATAAGCTAACTGATCATTTCTCGTAAGAATTCTATCCACGAGATATAAATCAATAACTTTTTGATCAGCTCCAGCCATTATTTGCTTTTAGTGCTTTTAAATGATTATAAACTAAAAAAATGATCCAAACAATATCTAGATAGATTACTCGAGGAATTAATTCAAGCATTTTGAGCACCTTTAAATTTCTGTAGTTAAACATAATAAACAGAAATAACTTAGACAAATATAAACCTAAAACAATTAAAGGATTTATTTTGGTAAGCAGAATTAACAAGGAAATGTAGAAAAGAAAGTTAAATCCGGCAAATCCCCCTATTAATAATATTTTGAAGTAATCATAATGCCGAGCAGTACTGTAGTGACGCTGTTTTTGCTTTATCCATTGCGAGAAATTTTCCGGAGGATACGAGTAAACCAAGGTCTCTGGATGTATGCTAATCGCAGTATTTTTCTTATTGGCAATTTTACCAATAATTAGATCATCATCTCCACCAAGAGTCGAGTTGCTTTCATCAAAAACATCTTTACTTAACAAGGACTTTTTATAGGCCAAATTCCGTCCAACCCCCATATATGGAAGTCCTATCCGCGCAAAAGAAAGATATAAAAGTGCTGTAATTGTTGTTTCATAATGCACTAAACGATTAACGAATCCTGGACGGCTTTCATAAGGACTATATCCCAGTACGATGTCTTTGCCTCTTGCTAATGGCTTTGTTATTTGAAATAAATGATTGAGGCTATTTGGATAGCAATCTGCATCGCTCAAAACTAAGTAATCATATTGAGCATTTTCAACTCCAACAGATAAAGGAAACCTTTTCCCTTTTAACACGCTCGTTTGATCGCTCTCAATATGCACAACTCTTAGTCTATCTTCTTGCTTTTTTAACTCATCTAAATATGCTTTAGAACCATCAGTGGACTGATGGTTTACTATGATCAACTCAAACTCAACCTGCTGCTGATTTAACCATGCAGGAATATTCTGCCGTAAGTTTTCAAGTTCATTCTTTGCACATATTATGATAGATACTCCCGATATGAAAACTTTTTGTTTAGGAAGTTCTTGTGGAAGGGTTAAACAACTAAATATTAAATAATAACTTAGCAGCCCAAACAGTAATATTAGCGTAAAAACGAACAAAGATATAGGCATGAAATTTAATTTGCAGCACAAAGATAAACTTTCAAAAGCAAGAGCGTGCACCATTCAAACAGATCATGGAATTATTGAAACACCTATTTTCATGCCTGTTGGAACTATAGGTAGTGTAAAAGCCGTCCATTTTAAAGAATTGGAAGAGCAAATCATGGCACAAATCATATTAGGGAATACCTATCATTTGTATTTAAGACCAGGATTAGACATCATAAAAAAAGCTGGAGGCTTGCACAAATTCATTGGATGGAACAGGCCTATCTTGACAGATAGTGGAGGTTATCAGGTATATTCATTGTCCGGAACCCGTAAAATTAAAGAGGAAGGAGTGAAATTTCAATCCCACATAGATGGATCTAGGCATTTGTTTACTCCTGAGAATGTAATGGATACTCAACGAATTATCGGTGCTGATATTATTATGGCTTTTGATGAATGCACACCTTATCCTTGCGACTACAAGTATGCTAAAGATTCTATGCACATGACGCATCGATGGCTAGATAGGTGTACCCAACGATTTGATGAAACAACTGGAATATATGATTACGAACAAACATTGTTTCCTATCGTTCAAGGAAGTACTTATAAAGATTTAAGAGCTCAAAGTGCTGAATACATAGCCGGAAAAAATAGAAAAGGCAATGCTATTGGAGGACTAAGTGTGGGTGAACCGGCAGAGGAAATGTACGCCATGACAGAAGTAGTTTGTGAGATTCTCCCAAGCGATAAACCTCGCTATTTAATGGGGGTTGGAACGCCAGCAAATATCTTAGAAAATATAGCATTAGGAATAGATATGTTTGATTGTGTTATGCCAACCCGAAATGCAAGAAACGGAATGTTGTTTACACAGCATGGATTCATAAATATCAAGAATAGAAAATGGGCGGATGACTTTAGTCCAATTGATACGGAAAGTGATTCTAGTACAAGTCAATTCCACTCGAAAGCGTATCTGCGCCATTTGTTTATTAGCGGAGAACGATTAGGTGGTCAAATTGCATCTATCCATAATTTGAGTTTTTACATGTGGTTAGTTGGAGAAGCACGAAAGCAGATTATCGCAGGAAGCTTTTCAAGTTGGAAAGATAAAATGGTCAAGCAAGTAAGTACTAGATTGTAAAAAAAAGAGTTTATTAAATAAGTTACCATTCATTGAAGAAAATCGACCTCTATATTATTAAGAAATTTCTAGGGACATTCTTTTTCATTCTAATGTTATTAGTCATGATCGCTGTGGTCATCGATTTATCTGAAAAGATTGATAATTTCATAAAGAGTGAAGCAAGTTGGGGAATGATTTTCTCTCAATACTATTTAAATTTTATTCCTCATATTTCGGCTTTATTGGGGCCATTTTTTGTCTTAGTTGCAGTAGTTTTTTTTACTGCTCAATTAGCTGCACGTTCGGAGATTATTGCAATGACTAGCGGAGGCGTGAGCTTCTACCGATTAATGCTGCCTTACTTTATTGGTGCCAGTATTTTGGGGGGTATTTTGTTTTACTCGAATCATTATCTTGTTCCAAATGCAAATAAAAATCGCTTAGCTTTTGAATGGGAATATTTAACCTCTTGGAAAAATTACTGGTTAATGAATGTTCATCGAAAATTAGATGAGCACACCTATTTATATTTTTCACGCTTCACCACAGAGACTAATACTGGACTCAAAATGAGTTTAGAGCATATTGAGAATAATCAATTAACCTATAAGCTAAATTCTGACAAAGCAATTTGGATCGATTCACTCCAATCTTGGCGAATACAAACATATACCATAAGGACTTTTGAAAATGGCGAGGAAAAAATCATCTTTGGAAATACCATGGATACGGTTTTAAACTTTTCTCCAAAAAATTTAGATGTCAAAGTGTCTTCAAAGGATGAAATGACCACTCCGGAGCTCAAGGCATATATTCAAACCTTACGCGATGCGGGACAAAATAACATTGTGTATTACTCATTAGAGTTACATCGACGCACAGCCTCCGTTTTTAGCTTGATTATTCTAACGATAATAGGATATTCGCTAGCTTCCCGTAAAGTGCGAGGAGGATTAGGCTTGCATATCGTCACAGCGATTGTTTTAGCAGGACTCTATGAGTTAACCGCAAAATTTACAACCACTTATGCCACCAATGCAGGTTTAGATGCCTTTTGGGGGATATGGATACCCAATTTTATTTTTATTGTAATAGGGATAATCTTCGTGCGTCTCGCACAAAAGTAAAAACTTAACTGATTTAGAAGGGAGTTGAATTATCAGCATTATCATTATCATCTTCCGGATCATTCATTCTTGAACCCTTTGTAATGGTATTGTTGTAATCTTGTGGCAATTCCATAAATTGAGTATCTAGATTGACAAATTTGGCAAAATTAGCTACAAATCTAACCTTGACTGTGCGCAAGGCTCCATGCCTATTCTTAGCCACAATAACCTCAGCTATTCCTCTGCAATCCTGGTTATCCTCATCTTCCGTTATACCATAATAGTCTGGTCGATACAAGAACATTACCATGTCCGCATCTTGCTCAATCGCCCCAGACTCTCTCAAATCAGACAACATAGGTCTTTTTGTGCCGCCTCTTGTTTCAACCGCTCTACTTAGCTGAGACAGAGCAATAACAGGTACATTTAGTTCTTTGGCAATACCTTTCAATGATCTGGAGATATAAGAAATTTCTTGTTCTCTATTACCATTCCCCTTTCCATCATTTGCACCAGTCATAAGTTGAAGATAATCAATGACAATCATTGAGATATCATTCTTAGCCTTAAGTCGTCTGCACTTTGCACGTAATTCAAATACGCCAATAGCCGGAGTATCATCTACATAAAGAGGGGCATTTTGGAGAGTATCAATATTTTTTGTGAGGTGTTTCCATTCCCTTTCCAGCAACGTACCTTTTCTCAACTTATCCGAATCAATTTCAGTTTCCATTGAAATCAATCTACTGACCAATTGATTAGACGACATTTCCAAAGAAAAGAATGCAACTGGTTTTTCTAGATCAACAGAAGCATTCCTAGCCAAAGCTAAAGTAAAAGCCGTTTTCCCCATACCTGGACGAGCAGCTAAAATAATCAAATCTGATTTTTGCCATCCAGCAGTCAACCTATCCAATTCGGTAAAACCAGAACCAACTCCAGTGAGTACATCTCCATCGACCGCTCTTAGTCTTCGTTGATCAATCTCTTCTAATTCCTCTAGGAGTATAGAACTAATTTTTTCCGTATTTTTCTTCATGTTGTTCTCACTAAGTTCGAACAACTCACCCTCTGCTTTATCTAATAAATCGAATACATCAACTGTGTCATCATAGGCATCTTTAAGCATTTCACCGCTAACATTAATCAATTCTCTTTGTAAGTGTTTCTGTGCAATAATTCTGGCATGAAACTCAATATTGGCTGAAGAGGAGACTTTATTGGTTAAAGATGCAATGAAATATGAACCACCAACCATATCGAGGTCGCCAGTTAATTTCAATTTTTCATTTACCGTAAGAATATCAATGGGCTGATTTTCCTCGTAGAGCTTCTGCATAGCTCTATAAATTTTAAGGTGTGCATCTACATAAAAACTTTCTGGCTTGATTATCTCCACCACTTTATCAAATGCTTCTGCTTCCAGCATTACTGCTCCCAAGACCGCTTCTTCTAGATCTCTTGCTTGCGGAAGAATTTTAGCATTTTCCAAACCATCCCCTGATTTCTTATCTCTACCCTTTTTTATGGCTTCATTTAATCGTTTGTTAAAGTCTTGATTTTCTTTCATGGTTTTTTGCTTAGGATAAAAGAATGAATTGAATCACTAATTGATTCAATAAAATTAGAACTTATTCTCCCAGATTTCTAATAAAGTTAGAAACAAAAGAGTACACATGCAACGTTAATAAAAATATGGAAATGTGGAAAAAAAGTTAATTTAACTTTTTCCTTCCCGAAATGAAAAAGTAATACCCGACAATAGCAGGTATTATTATATTAACTATCCAAATAGTGAAAACTGCCAGAACCATTCCCAATTCATTGGAAGAATGCCGACTTAAAATCAGTACCAAAGTATTTCCTTTTACACCCAAGTCGATAAATGGAACGGATGGGAACAAGGTATGAACCACTAACATAGATCCAACTGCAGAGAATAAAACTTCATAGGGTAAGTCAACACCAAAAAAATAAAGCAAATAGACATATTGCGAAACGTAAACCAAGTATCTAAATAGAGTGACGACTAAAATTAACAGCAGTTTCATCTTAGGGACATCATATTCTATAGGATATTTAATCGTTATTTTATTCAAAAATCCAATTCTAGAAACTTTGGATAGCACCCATTTTAAATTGAAATAAACCAAACTTGAAGTAAGAATAATACCCAATGCAAATGGAATGGTATATATATCTAAAGATTTTAGGTCGGCATAATGCATGATTGTGCGCCCTCCCATATATACACCGAAACTAAAGGTGACAATGAACTGAGCTAAACCGCCCCAATAACCGGCGGTTAAGGACCTCGATCGAGATTCTTTTGGCATTCTCTTTAATCGGCCTAAAAACTCCCCTACTCGATTTGGAGAAATAAAACCAAAGAAACTTCCACATAGCATACTTTTTAAAGCATCCCCAATGTCAAAATCAGGAAGGAATTCATTCACAAACATTCTCCATTTGGTGCTTTCTAGAAAGATATTAACCGGCATCAATAATATAGCAGCCAGAAGGAAGGGGAATTGTCTCCAACTAAAACTTTCCTGAAATTTCTCTATTAAATTAAATTCTGAAGATCTTGAGTCAATTTGCCAATAAATAAGACCAAACAATACCACAAAGAGTATTACCTTTAATAGATTAGTTAATACATTATGTAAAGTAGGTGATTTCAAGCTTTAGGGGGTTCTCGCTTAAAGATAAATTATTCTTATCAATTAAATGTATGTATGTCAGAGAATGAAACTATTATCTTAGGAATTGATCCAGGTACAAGTATATTTGGATATGGCGTTATTCGGATTCGAAATAAGCAAATTGAACTTATAGCATTAGGCAGTGTCAACCTCAGCAAATACAGTAATCATCAATTGAAAATTAAATATATATTTGAACGTGTTCAACATATAGTAGATGAATATAAGCCTGATTTATGTGCAATTGAAGCACCTTTTTTTGGAAAGAATGTTCAGTCTATGCTAAAATTAGGTCGAGCTCAAGGAGTAAGTATGGCTGCGGTTTTAACCCGTGATATTCCTATTGAAGAATATGCTCCCCGTAAAATTAAGCAGGCTATAACGGGTAATGGTAATGCGAGCAAGGAACAAGTTGCATCCATGCTGCAAAGTGTCTGTAAGTTTAAGGAGATGCCGAAAAATTTAGATGCTACTGACGGATTAGCTGTAGCAGTTTGTCATTATTTTCAAACTTCAGGCAGAATCAATACTTCAAAATCAAGTAAAGGTTGGGAAGGATTTATTAAAGACAATCCAGGAAGAATTAAATCCTAGTTATTTAAATCGTATGCCTTCATAATTTCCTTGGCTATGGCTTGCATTTCTTCAGCATTCACAATCAATTTAGGCTTTGAAAAATTAAGATCTCCAATACTGTTGATAGGCACTAAATGGATATGCGCATGAGGAACTTCTAGTCCAATTACTGCCACACCAATTCTCTCACAAGTAACCACCTCCTTGATTGCCATTGATACTCGTTTGGCAAAAAGTTGTAAGGATTGAAACAAGTCATCATCCAAATCAAAAAGATAATCTACTTCTTTTTTGGGAATAACAAGCGTATGGCCCTTGGCCAAAGGATTGATATCTAAAAAAGCATAGCAATCTGCTGTTTCCGCAATTTTATAAGATGGGATTTCCCCCTTAACAATCCTGGTAAACACACTCATTTAGAAACTGATTGAGATTATTTCAAACTCAACACTTCCTGCGGGAACTTGAATATTGGCTACATCTCCTTCCTTCTTCCCAAGTAAGCCACTGCCTATTGGTGAGTCCACAGATATCTTATTTAGTGACAAATCTGCTTCAGGCCCAGCCACTATTTGATAAGAAAACTCTTTATTCATTTTCACATTACGCACTTTCACCTTACTCATTAAAACAACCTTAGAAGTATCCAATTGTGACTTATCTAAAATTCGAGCTCTAGAGAATGAATCATTTAACTCAGCTATTTTCTTCTCCAACAAACCTTGAGCCTCTTTAGCTGCATCATATTCTGCATTCTCCGATAAATCCCCTTTCTCTCTTGCCTCAGCTATTGCTTGAGCTGCTTCAGATCTTCCTTTAGTTTTTAAAATATGTAACTCAGCTTTTAGCTTCTCGAAACCTTCTTTTGACAAATATATGTAACTCATAGTGCAAGTAATTTAAAAAACAAAAACGTTTCTACCCGAGGTAGAAACGCTTTTCAGTTTGTAAAATTAATATTTTATTAATTAATAGAAAGCTCTACTCTTCTATTTTGAGCTCTACCCTCTTCTGTATCATTAACCGCTATTGGATCAGCTTCACCAAGACCCTTTGCCTTCATTCTATCGCTATCTATACCTTTTCCCTTAAGGTATGTTTTAACAGCAAAAGCTCTTTCTCTAGATAATTGCAAATTATCATCATCATTACCTACGTTGTCCGTGTAAGCGGCAATGTTTAAAAATGCTTTTTCTTTATCCTTCATTAATTCAGCTAATTGATTCAATACGGCTTTAGACGCCTCAGTTAGATCATCACTTCCTGTTTCAAAATTAATTGAAGCTGCTACTGATTCTATCAAGGCTGTTTCACTTTTTGAAAGCTTAACCGATTTTCCTTTCTTCTTTTTCTCAGAATCCATCGCATCCTTACCACCTTCTTCATCACCGCAAGGATCATCTCCTTCCCCTAATGCAAAACGAAGGCCAATACTATGCGTTCCTCCAAAAGGATCAGAAGTTCTGTAGGAATAATCAATACCCATTGATGGACCATTTTCTTTAAAAGGGACTTCAATAGACATGCCTGCAGAAATACCTGTATAAGCACTCGTTCTTTCATCAGGTTTCAGTAGACCTGACTCATAACGATAACCACCTCTTACCATAAACACTTCCTTGAAAGAATACTCAGCACCTCCACCAAAATTATCTTTACCATAAGTGTTTGAAGTAAACTGACCGGTTAGCGTAAGACGATGTAAATTATAAGCACCTGCACATTTAAAATCAGGTCCAATCCAGAAATCATAAGATGCACCAATAGTTAACTGGGCAGGTAATTCGTATTTCTGTGTTACTGCTGACTGTGTCCCATCAAATTCATTTCCACCTCTAACACCTCGAAAAGTAAAACCGTCACCACTATATTTCATTGGCGTCCCTAGGTTTCTGATACTTACTCCGAAGCGCAAATTTTCTTTTTTACCAAGAATATATTGCAAACCTGCATCTAGTGCAAATCCCATAGAACGAATATTTTCTATACTTTCCGAAATCAAACGGATAGTTGCCCCACCATAGATTCTATTAGAAAACGTACGAGCAAAAGTTACACCCAAATTCAAATATCTTGGTTTAAATGTTCCCAGACCATTATTGGGGTCTGGATTTGACTCTGTAGTTCTAAAGAAGTCACCGGTATTTAGTGACATTAGTTCCAAACCTATAACATTATCATCACCAAGTTTACCCGCGAAACCTGCTTGAGTAACCTGAGTTTGAGATCCTTGAAACCAAAGCGTTTGAGCAAGAACAACATCCATTTTTCTTACGTGAGCTAATCCTGCAGGATTCAAACGCATGGATTCTACTCCTGTAATTCTAGCTGTATACATATCCCAGAATCCAGTAGATCGTGGCCATCCATTTATCAGCAATTGGTATGCGCCATTTTCTCCAATACGGTCAGGGTTTCCTGCAAAAACATTAGTAGAAATTAAAGCTAATACTACAATTAAAAATCTTTTCATATTACTATTTTAAAAAAGTTTAAATCTATTTAGAAGTTACTTACATCTGTTGGTCGCATGAATACGGCAGCTTTAACTACCTCCTCACCTAACTCAAAAGCATCGATATGAATAATATACGACCCACTTCCAATTGGAATTCTCTGCGTATTATTCAAATCCCAAGAGATTGAGTTATCCAAGTTAATTCCAGAGTTAGTTGGTTGACCATCTGATAATTCTTGACGGTTTGAAGATGTACTTGATGAAGCACCTACTGCTCTATCAAATTGTCGAACCAATTTACCATCCAAGGTAAATATGCTAACAATACATCTATCTGGCAATCCGATAATTTTCACTTCACTATCTACTTGATTTTCCTCATAGGTTGAAAATGCGTAATAAGGATTAGGTACTACTCGGATATTACTTAACACAGACTCTGCCAATTCCGCTTGGTTTTCTAAAGGAGATAAACCTTCAGTACTAAATCTATATCGCGGTAAACTTGCATTCCCTTCTGGTGTAGATGTTTCTGATGTTGCAAAAGAAGTGAAAGACCTATCAACATTAATATCAATTCTTGCTTTAGTAGGAATATCAGTTGGGTTAATAAATGTATATTCTTCATTTACCAAAGGAATGAAAGTATACATTATATCTTCATACACATCTGCTATAGCCGATGGGATTTGTTGATTTGGAGCAGTGTTAATCGAATTTGAAGTCAAGGCATTGTAAACCGCTGCACCGTTATCATATCTTGTATTAAACACGTATACATAATGCTTACCTCCCCAAATTGGATTTTTGTAAGAAGCATCCAAACCTGGAACTGGCGTATTCGCATCTTCAACATCGTTTGTAGGATTCCATAGTTGATCAGCACCTCTGTAGGCTGCTAATTCAGAAGATTCTCCAAACGCTATATTTAAACGCTCTCCAGTTTCTAAGTTTATCGCATAGCCTGGAAATTTACCAATGGATGGACCAGAGGCATTATCGGCACGCAACATACCTTTAGGTACATTTTGACTAGTGAAATCTACTCGATCTCCAGTTTCAAAAACAACACAATCTGACCACTCAGCTGGATTATTTGAGAATACTATAGTAACACTTCTCAACTCATCCAATGTATTTACAGGATTTCTCACTTCATTAGTAATGCCTGAAACATCCCAGACATCCCAACGGAAGGCTGGACCAAATAAGTACTCAGGTCGACCTTCTGCAACCACTGGAGGATTTCCAACACTTGGGTTAGCATAATTAGAAGCCAAGCAATATGGAGCTATAGAGCCATCCAACAAACTAGTACCATACAAAGATGGAGTAGTGGATGTAGATGGGTCATAAAAAACCGTATCTAAACCTCCCGTCAATTCATCATATTGATGAGAATCGAAAATACCAGGAAAAGTAGAACCTATACCTGAACCATCTCTTATCCAGTTAGTCGGTGTTGGGAAGCCTTCATCCTTTATATTACTCAACCATTTTTTTGTAGGATCTTCAAAAGTAAGTAAACTAGAAATTGGTGAATAAACGCCCACGCCATTTCTTAAATTAATATTACCAGGAGCAGGAAGATTAACATTTACAGAAATTCCGTATTCCGATATCACCTGTTCGTATTGTCTATCAAAACTCCTCTCAGCAAAAATAGTGTCAATTGGAGTTCCTTGATTATTCCTTACATATATCTTCCAATAACTACTATCAGCAAAACTAGTAGAAGAGGTATAAGTGAAAGTCGTATCTGCACCGATAATTGTATCTACTGATAACTCGTAAGATTCAAATACCAATTCAAATTGTACTTCTTGCAATTTTAGAGGATCTATTACTTTTGCTTTGATTGGATCAAAGCCTAACTGGTACTCAATAATATCTTCAAAGTAAAATGGTGGCTCTAGAATAGCTTGCTCACTTGCTTCTGATAACCGAATGGCAACACCTCCATTTCCTTCACCCTCATATCTAAACACTGACAAGGCATCTCCTGCTTCGGCTTGAAGAATTGTACCTCCATTACGTGAATCAATTTGATGAGGAATCGCAGAATAAATTTTAAAGTTCCCTCTACCTTGCTTAAATATTTCTAATTCAGGTAAGGTTGGAATAATAGGAAAAGGATTATACTCGGTAGTAGCATATGCAACCGCTGCAAAATAGTATTTTTTATTGTTTACTAGGAATTTTTCACCCGTTGCGAATGCATCTTCAGTGATAATCAAGTTTCTAGATATTCCATCATTTACGCCAGACACTTTTAGATTCGCATTGTAGGATCCAACTCCATTATCTGAATAATCATATATATCGGATAAATCATCTTTCAAATCCGCTTGAAAAATCAATTTAGCCTGACCGTCATCGTCTAAATCCTGAGCGGTAACCTTGTCAGTTTTCAATTGATATACCAAATATCCCTGAAATCTATATAAAGAGTCATTCCCTACACTTCCATTATCAGGCAAGGCATGCGGCTCATTATAAGATTCTCCAAAATTGTTTGAACTCGGCTCGTTGAGCAAGTTAATTACTAATTCGTTTGGCAATTCACGAATAGCTAAACTTGGAGCATCTGGACCATCAATGATATCAAAATTATTATCAAACAAGTTTTGTGCTAAATCATCCGCTATTCCTAGTTCTTTTTCTATATCAGGTGTTCCATCATAATTATCGGGAAATACTGTGAGAGCACCTATAGAAATCCTCTGAGGATCACCTGGCTGCAATGTAAAGGGTCCTGAATTTTGAACAAATCTGTAATCATCGCCAGTTAATTGAGCTGTTTGAGCGATTGACCATTCAGCAGGATTGTTTGGATTTCCTGAAAGACAATAATTAGTAGGGGTAGGTCCACCTACACCATTTCCACCGAAAGTAATTGGCGAACCATCTTTCCATTTTCCAGTTTGGAAATTCCTAAATTCTGGAGCATCATCAGGATCTTGCTGTATTGTTGGTCCACTATTGATAAAGAAAACAAAAGAAGATAAACCTAACTGGTTTCCATTATCATCCAAAGGTCCTTCAAAATAATCGATACCTAAAATGGGTGGATTAGCGCCATACTGCAAATCAACTGCATTTTGGTTATAAATATATCCCATTTCACGAGTTGTATCACAACCAACCATATCATCAGAGTAATCCCCCATATCCGGATCTACAAAAACTCCCATATAGGTCTCAAACAATGGATTTGGTGATTTTTTAATTATCTCAAACGTATAGAAAGTCATATCATTTAAGGCATCTGCAGTTTGATAAGCAAATGCTAAGCAATTTACTTGAACTCCCATTGGAGTACCTCCGGTACGACCATGAATATTTCCATTGTCGTTAATTACCCAGAAAATCATTTGATCTGCGAAATTTTCAGTCAAAACACCATTATCGGAAACACCAATAATAGGGAAATCACCTTTTGTAGGATCATAAATGTCATTTCCATCAACGTCAAAAAACGGCGCTAAAGAACCTTCGTTGTAATATTTATCTGTTTCATTCTCCAAATAATATGGATTTCCTTTACCCGGCCATCTTAAAATTTGCAAGGGATCACTATTTGGATCACCTTGATCTTTCAATGCCAGAATATCAGATTTAGTCACCGTATTACCACCAGTAAAAAGTCCTCTCATTCTGTTTATATCTGAACCATAAACCTTAAAATGTTCATCAAATGCTGCACATTCATCAAATGAAACTTCTCCGAAGTTGCCATATAATGGACCTGTAAAAAAGTCATGTCCTTGGTTTCTGTAAGTTTGCGCAGCACACTGTAGGTTTCCCCCATTATCTAAACCAGTAAACCACAAAGCTCCGGCAAACAAGGCATTGATTGGAGTTGCTCCAGAAGCAGGATCTACTTTTGGAATTTCATATTTGGCTGTTTCAACACCATCCCACCAAAAATCTCCACCACCTAGAATTCTTGCTCTCACATTATTGATATCTAAATCAATTTGAGAAGTTGAGGGAGAACAATCAAACACACCTGTTTTACCTCCACCGTTTGAACTATTGTTCGAGCTATTTCCAACAATATGTTTTTCTGCACTAGCAAAGTTTGCTATGCTTAATACTAAAACTAAATACACTAATTTTCTCATGTCTTTATCTTCTTAAATATTAAAAGTTAACCGATGCTCCCAAGTAAATTCTTCTTGGAGCGGTGTAGTTACTCGGTGAATTAATCGTTGCGTTATATAAATCTCTGTATGAAGTTGGGGAGACAGCCGCATCCGTAGCTAATTGGCCAAGTGAACTGTCTAACCATCCATCATCGCCAGCTGAGCCTGTATATCGGTATACGTTCAATACATTTGCTGTTCCGATAATATTATCAATCCATAGATATAGATCAAAGTATAGTTTCTTCCCAGGTTTGTCTTCATTGCTTTTAGACAACTCAAGCGTGAATGATTTACTAATTTTTAAATCTGCTCTAAAATTCCAACCAATTCTTGATCCATTAATATATCCTAGAGTTGTTTTTCTTGATCCCGTAACAAGCCCATCAGCTGTTGGATTCTCTTGCCTTGTATAAGGTGTACCTGAACGAGCTTGAGCAAGAACATTCACACCAAAGTTTGAAAGGATTTGCTT
Organism: Chitinophagales bacterium; assembly: GCA_037624485.1. Classification (GTDB taxonomy): domain Bacteria; phylum Bacteroidota; class Bacteroidia; order Chitinophagales; family UBA8649; genus JAFMKE01. The sequence goes on along the minus strand of JASJJC010000015.1, from coordinate 38,682 downwards.
CCCTTTTTTAGTGACAGGACCGGTGTATTCTTTTCCATCGCTGAATCTGTAGTCAAAAGAGACATTCATCGAGTGACGAGAATCAAAATCCAAAGGATTCACTGAACGGAAGTTTGTTCCAGAGTTCCTTACCACTTGCAACTGCGTTCCATCATCACTACCTGTTCCTTCAGCGAACTGCAAGGTGTAGTTAGCTGTAATTCTAATATTTTTAGTTCTTCTTAAGTCATATCCGAATTCGAAGCCTTTAGTATTACCAAAATCAATGTTATCAAATGTGTAGTAAAGATTACCTTGAGCGCCATTCACTCCATCCAACCGTCTTACCTGTATCTGGTCCTTAAACTCTTTATAATAGGCAGTGAATGTAATTGCTGAAGATGCTGAAACTTTTTGCTTGAATCCTAATTGAAAATCTACAGTAGTTTCTGGTTTTAGATTTGGATTATTAATTGTACTTCCTCCTATTTGATCGAAGAAGTAATAATCCATAGGGCTTCCTATTGATCTATTCACTATAAATCCTCCACTTATTCTCGACTGAGGTGTTTGAGAAAGAACATCATAGTGAGCAAAGAATAACGCATTATCCGTTATATTAAATGAAAACTGCAAACGCGGCATAAAAACATAGGCAGCTTTGTAATCTTCAAATGCTAAGTCTAAACGATAATCTTCGTCTCTTGTATTGTCTCCTTGCTCCTCAGACTTAACCGGTACAGCTTGACTAGAACCTAAAGAGTTATAGTTTCTTACTTGCACACCTTCACTGTCATAAAAAGTGTTGCCATCTCGATATCCGACAATTGAACCGCCTGTGGTTCCATCACTTGTGTAAACAGCATAGTCATCGCCAATGTTAGCCGGTTTGTTATCCAATCCAAACTCTGAAGCGGTCAATGAACCAAAAACAGAATAAGGGTCTTGTAAGACCTTTTGATTTGCATCAAACCTATCCACTCTGAAGCCTAGTCTAAAAGTAAGATCCTTCAGTTGAAACTTATCCTCGATGTAACCAGCAGCATATATTGGTGTAAACGGTGCGACAGGTCTTGTTTTTACTCCATTTTCATCTGTTTTATTCCAGAAGTCTTCAAAACTTACATTTCCTGATGTTCTGTTTCCATATACATCATAACCTCGGTAACTTCGTCCAACCGGTGTAGTTCCATTGTACAAAACACCGATTAGCTCATCAGAACTAAAGTGGTTAATATCAAAAGCTTCTAAAGGAAAACTAGATACATTAATAAACTCATTATCAGCAACACCATTTGCTGCCCTGAAATTTTCATCAAAATACGATTGAACTCGATCTCCATCTTCATTAAAAGGTACACTTTCATATTCATAGAATATCGAATCACTGAAGTAAATTGGCGCTCCTGCAACAGGCGTAAGTACCCCATTGTTGTAGAAAAAAGGATTGTCTGTATCAAATTCTAAGTGATTATTCACATTGGCATTTGCAGCATCCCATAAAGAAAGTGGAGAAACTGAATATTTTCTCATCACTCTATGTTCGTACTCCACCCCAAAAGTAAGTGAATGCTTGTTTCTACTTTCAGCACCTGGCTTCAAAATATCAAAACCTGAGTTGATTTGAAATCTATATTTCTCGTCATCATTATCAGTTCCAGTTCCATTATATTGGCGACCTGTGTTATACCAAATATTGTAAGGTATTTCAGCTCTTTCTCCATTTACTAGTGATTGAGTGGCTTGCAAATCAGCAATACCTCCAGCTACGTAATTCTGTCCATTTGCACCCGGAGTACCTAATAAATCATAATAAGCAGAAGTGAAATTCGCTCCCTGTTGATTAACATCACTTGGAGTAAAATACACAGCTGTATCCGAATAGTTGCTCAATTCCCAAAATTCTTCATCCGCATTTGGTGAGAAAACTGGCGCTCTTTCTACGTCAAACTTTCCAATATATCCATATGCCCAATAATCGTCACCATGACTATCATCTTCATACTCTCTTTTATATTTCTCGAAATCAAACTGTAATTGATAAAAAGCATTTTGAATAGCTCCTTGTCTTTGTCCTTCCTCTAGATTTTTATTGAAGTTTTGCGTGAATCGAATGAATGTTTTGTAATTCTGCTCAATATATAATGGGTTGTTTTCAAAGTTCAATAAAGAGTATTGCTCGATCCATCTATGGTAATATTTGTAATCCATATTCCCCCCAATAGCTAAATATTTGCCATTTCCTAGTCTAAAATCTAACTTTCCGTTAAACCTTGCTTGATTGTCAACTGTATTTCTTTTAATGTTGTTTACTTCTAAAGAATCAAATGTCAGTTGCTCCGATCTTACGATTAAGTTCCCTTCTTCATTAAGTGCTAATGGAGTTTCTTGAAGACTTGTAAATAAATCATCTTTCACTTTATACATATCTACAGCAGCAGGTCTTGAATCTTTTTGTCTTTGGTATTCTCCATTCAACGAGTAACCAACAACCGTTTGACCGGCAGCGTTTTTCACTAAGGGACCAGATAAATTAACATTCACAAGATCAAACCTCCATCTATCCAAAGATGACTGAACTTCAACTCCACCTGTAAGTTTCTTAGCTCCTCCTTTCGTAGAAATATTAATTACTCCTGAAGTTGAATTACCAAACTTAGCGGATACCCCACCAGTAATAATATCTATTTGCTCAATAGCAGAAACAGGAAGATTCACGTTACCACTCACACGTATTCCATCTACATAATAAACAATAGCATCACCTCTACCCCCTCTAATATTAATTCCACCACCTTTATCTGATTGCTGAACACCGGCTGTGGTTGAGGCAATATTCTGAATATTTCTTGTAGGCAAATCAGCAATATCCTCTGCAGTAACTGTATTTTTAGATGAGGTTTCACCAGCATCGATTAATGGCACCTTATATTGGATCACGACAACTTCTTCAATTATTTGTTCTGAAGGCGATAGTTTTTTGTCCATATAAGTGGTCTGGTCATTCTTAACCACAACCCCTACTTCACGAATGGTCGTGTATCCTATATTGGAAAACTGCACATCGTACTTTCCGGGACTTAAGGGTTTAACTGAATAAAACCCATCGAAATCGGTAGTAGCGCCAACTCCTGTCGGCGAACCATTTTCAACAATTGCAACCGATGCAAATGGGACACCCTCGCCATTCTCATCCGTAATCTTACCACTAATCTCTCCACTCTGGGCAAATAAGCCTAAGGAAAGCAAGGAAAACATGAGTACTAAAAAATAATTTTTCTGCATATTTAATTGTTTAACATTATTTTAACAACACGCCAAAGTTAAATAAATTTCTAAGAAACAAAACTCATTTATTTGTCAAAGTTTTTAAGTTTTATTAACAGTTCTAATAAAGAACAACTTTTAAGGCAATGTTGCAAGAATTTTATGGCTTAAAATTTCAGCTAATCTAATTTTTGATTGTCTCGTCCATCCCGCAACATGTGTAGAGAGTATGACGCATCCTGATTGATTAAATGCATTGATATAAGCCTTCTCTTCAACGGAATAGCTTTGGATATTTTCATTATCAAAAACATCCAAACAAGCACCCTTTATTTTTGAACTTCCCAAAGCCTTTAATAAGGCGTCCTTGCAAACAACTTTTCCTCTTGAAGTATTTATCAGGTAAAAATCCTTTTTCATCTTATCCACAAAAGAATCATTCAAATAGTGATGTGTTTCTTTATTGTAAGGCACGTGAAAGGAAATGATATCTGCTTTTTCTTGAAGCTCATCTAAACCAACACCTCTTGCAAAATGGTTGTTATCCATAGTTGCATATTTATCGTAAAATAAAGTCTCCACGCCAAAACCACTTATTTTTTTTGCTAGGGCTTGTCCCGTATTTCCAAAGCCAATAATTCCAACCGTCTTCCCCATTAACTCCTCCCCCCTATTTGCTTCTCTGTCCCAGTTAAAATGGACCACATCGCGGTGGGCTCGATTTAAATTATTGAACAAGGCGAGTAACATACCGACGGCATGCTCTGCTACTGCATCTCGATTCCCCTCTGGAGAATTAAAAACGAGCACTCCATTTTTTTCTGCTGCCTTTAAATCTATTATTTCCAATCCGCTTCCCAATCGACCAATGACTTTAAGTCTGGTCGCTTTATTCAAAAAGTTTTTTTCGATTGTTATTTTGCTATTAATAACCAAGATTTCAAAGTCCTTAATCATCGACTCCACTTCTTTTTGGTTTATTTTTGGCAAATAGGTGCTTGAGATTCCTGCCTTGTCAAATTTCTCCAACAATATCGGGTGCACATGATCGGTGATAAGTGCTTTCATTAATTATACAATTCTAAGATGTTTGCCAAATTAATCAAACCGTCTAGTGAAACTTGCTCTGGACGAAGATTAAAGACCTCGAGCGCCTTGACCTCGTCGTTATTAATATATTGTTTCAAACTATTTCTCAAGGTTTTGCGTCTTTGATTAAATGCAAGTTTTACCATAGTTTTAAAAAATACAGGGTTTACCGCGAAGTCTGTTTTTCTTCTTTTCATTACCATAACTCCACTCATCACTTTTGGAGGAGGATTAAAGGCTTCTCTTGGCACGTCAAAAAGATAAGTAGTTTCGTAAAATAATTGAGTAAGCACAGTTATAATACCAAACTCCTTACTCCCCTCTTTTGCACAAATTCGTCGCGCCATCTCTTTTTGAAACATTCCGAGCATTACGGGAACGGTTTCTTTGTTATCAATGATTTTAAAGACAATTTGAGAAGATATGTTGTATGGGAAGTTGCCAACTACAGCAAAGGGCTCATCAAAAAATTCTTTAAGAGAGGCTTGTAAAAAGTCTGCCTGAATAATTTCATCTTGCAAATCAGGGTATTCCTCCTTTAAATGCTTTACCCAACGAGAATCAAATTCAACTAATTTATATTTCTTTTGTTCCTGTAAATATCCACTCAATGCACCGGCACCTGGCCCAACTTCCAATAAAGGCAGACCCTGCGTATTTTCCAAAATAGATTCATAAATTTGGGTTAAAACGTAATCGTCTTTCAGGAAGTGTTGCCCTAATGATTTATTTAAATGGATGTGCTTATGTTTTGCCAAGTATTCTTATTTAGGTGACAAATATTGCTATTTTTGCAGACTATTTAAGGATTTCTATGGAACATTTTAGCATTAGCAACAAATTAGACAGTAAAACGGCGAACACTATTTATTTTCTTTCAAACCTGAAAGCAAAAAATAATCTAGATGCATATCAAGTAAAAGCGATTAAATCAGCCAAGGATAAAAACTTCTTTCACTTTACTAATGAAAAGGGTACAACGGTAATTGTGAAAGCTGAAGAGCAATTGGAAAAGTGCAGAAAAAGTGGTGAGCAGTTATACAAATTAGCAAGTGGATTAGCCCTCCAAAATTGGAATATAAACTCTACAGCGAGTAAGGAAGGACTTTTCGCTTTTATAGAGGGTATTGGACTCTCTTCGTATGCATTTGAAAAATACAAAGCCAAAAAAATAGCAAAAAAGATAAACCTTCACACAACTGATATCGCGAAAGCTGATATGAATGAATTAGTCAACATTATAGCATCAACATGCATTGCGCGAACTTTGGTTAATGAGCCGCATAGTTTCCTGAATGCCCAACAATATTCGAAAGAAATCAAGCGCTTAGGTAAACAATATGGGTTTAATTTAAAAGTTTGGGAAAAAGAGCGAATTGTAAAAGAAAAAATGGGAGGAATACTTGGTGTGAATAAAGGAAGCATCCAAGAACCGACATTTAACATCCTTGAATACAAATCAAGCAAGGCTGTTAATAGTCAGCCAATTGTCCTTGTAGGTAAAGGAGTCATGTATGATACAGGAGGACTAAGCCTCAAGCCTACGGCCAACAGCATGGATATGATGAAGAGCGACATGGGTGGTTCTGCTGCTGTTGTTGGTGCATTCTGCGCCATTGCTGGACAAAACCTACCGATACATGTTATCGGTTTGATACCTGCTACAGATAATCGTCCAGGCTTAGATGCAATTGCACCTGGAGATGTACTTACTATGTATAGTGGAAAAACGGTCGAGGTTTTAAATACGGATGCCGAAGGCAGGTTAGTGCTAGCTGATGCCTTGCACTATGCAAAAAAACTGAAACCTGAATTCGTAATTGACTTGGCCACCTTAACAGGGGCAGCAGCCAGAGCAATAGGCCCTGCCGGAGTAGCTTGCATGGGCAACGCCTCAGATACCTTGAAAAATCAGTTAAAACAAAGCGGTGAAGCTGTTCATGAACGTTTAGTTGAGTTTCCGATGTGGGAAGAATACGAGACAATGCTTAAATCTGAAATAGCAGACATCAACAACCTTGGAGGAGCCTTTGCTGGTCAAACAACCGCTGGAATGTTTTTACAGCACTTCGTTGACTATCCATGGATGCATATTGATATTGCAGGAGCTGCATTTTTGAAATCTCCAGACTCTTACAGAGGAAAAAATGGAACAGGAGTAGGAGTTCGTTTACTTTACAATTTCATTAAGAATAGAACCAAGAACTAATGCAAGATATAAAACCAAAAATAGGGATAACGATCGGAGACATTAATGGTGTAGGTCCAGAGATTATTATTAAAATGCTCTCGAATGAAAAGATTTACCAATATTGCACACCCGTGGTCTATGGATCTACAAGAGTTTTATCACATTACAAGAAGTTATTAGACAACACTAAATTTAGATATAGCAAACTCACCGATTGGTCTAAGCTTATGGAAAAGCAGACAAATGTAGTTAGTACTATTGATGAAATACCCGTCATTGAAGTTGGCGAGGAAACAGAAATTGCGGGTCAATATGCATTAAATGCAATAGACAAGGCATTGGTTGATTGGAAAGATGGAAAAATAGATGCGATTCTCACGGCTCCGATTAACAAAAGTACAGTAGCAAAGGCAGCAGAAGGCAAGTTTTCAGGCCATACGGAATACATTGCAGCATTCACAGGTGCAGAGGATAGTATTATGATTTTATTTGCGGAAAACCTACGACTAGGCTTAGTGACTAACCATATACCTGTAAATGAGATTTCTAGTAAATTGACAAAAATCATTGTGCAGAATAAAATTGAGCAACTAAATAAATCCCTTATTAAAGACTTCTTTATCAACAAACCCAAGATTGCTGTTTTATCATTAAATCCGCATGCTGGAGATAAAGGACTTATTGGTTCTGAGGAATTAGAAATACTTATTCCTGCTATTAATCAAAGTTACAGGAATGGGATTTTAGCATTAGGACCCTATGCTGCTGATGGCTTATTTGGGTCAGGAAACTACAAAAACTTTGATGCTATATTAGCTATTTATCACGATCAGGGTTTAGCTCCGTTTAAAGCACTTACCTTTGATGATGGAGTCAATTATACAGGTGGGATAGACTTGGTACGAACATCTCCTGACCATGGCACAGCTTATGATATCGCAGGTAAAAACTTAGCATCTGAGCGATCCATGCGCAATGCTTTATTTGCAGCTATAGATATCTTTAAAAACAGATCTGAATACACGGAGATTACCGCAGATAAGCTGAAGAAAAGTAAAAAGCGGTATAAGGCCCGTAAAATGGATTAAATCTCTAACGAGCAAGCTTCGGAAATCGCATTCTATACTTTACACTAATTTTCCCCTCACTAATTCTTCTTAGTCTTTTTTGGAGTAACTTCTTTTTTAAGGGCTTCAGATAATCCACGAACAATACCCCTTCGATATGGTCATATTCATGTTGAATAACCCGAGCGGTGAGCCCATCAAAGGTCTTTGTATGTTCTTTAAACTCCTTGTCAAAATATTTGATGGTAATAGTGTCTTTACGTAAGATATCTTCTCGAATGTCAGGAATGCTCAAGCAACCCTCCTCAAAGGCCCATTCTTCTCCTTTTTCCTCTATTATTTCAGCGTTGATAAATACTTCTTGTATGCCATTCTCCTCTTCCCCTTCGTCCATCATTAAGGTACTATCAACCAAAAAAAGTCGAATAGATTTACCAATTTGTGGAGCTGCGAGTCCAACACCACTAGCATGTTCCATACTTTCTTCCATATGGCTAATCAATTCTTGTAATCCAGGGTAGTCTGCGTCAATTTCATCAGCGATTCGCTTTAAAACAGGATCTCCATAAGCGATTATAGGTAATATCATAACTGCGTTTTTTCCAAGTAAGTTTGAAGAATTATTGTAGCACTAATTTCGTCTACAATCTCTTTTTGCCTTCTCTTTTTCTTTTTCATTCCACTCATCAACATACTTTGTTTAGCCATTTTGGATGTAAATCTTTCATCGACCCAATGAATAGGTATGTGAGGGTATTGTTTCTCTAACTTTTTTGCAAATGATTCTATGTCATCTGCTACTTGTGATTTGGTATTATCCAAGTTCTTAGACTCACCAATCACAAAGGATTCAACTTCTTCGCTAGCCAAATAGTTCTTTATAAACGTAAATATTTCCTTATTTGGGACCGTAGGAAGCCCCGTACAAATGATTTGCAAGGGATCTGTCACAGCTACACCAACTCGACGTTTACCATAATCTATAGCTAATATTCTACTCATATAAAAAGTAAAAGGCTCCTATCAAGAGCCTTTATTTTAATCTATAAAATTTGATTGTAAGAATTAGGCATTAAATCTCTTTTAAAGCCAGATCCTATCCATTCAATATTATCTACTCATCACCTTTCTTGGCTTTCTTGGCAGCAGGTGCTTTCTTGGCAGCAGGCGCTTTCTCAGCCTTTGGAGCAGCCACTTTCTTGGCAGCAGGTGCTTTCTTAGGTGCTGCTTCTACTTTTTCAATTTTCTTAGGTGCTGCTTTTTTCTTTACAACTTCCTTAACAACTGCTTCTGATTGAACAGGAAGTACAGAAATATATCTCCTGTTTCCTTTCTTGGTAGAAAAGGTAACTAAACCAACATCTTTTGCGAACAAAGTGTGATCTTTCCCCATACCCACTCCGGTACCCGCATGGAATTTCGTTCCTCTTTGACGGACTAATATATTCCCAGGAATAGCTGTTTGACCTCCAAACAATTTCACTCCTAATCTCTTACTTTCCGATTCACGTCCGTTCCTAGAACTACCTTGACCTTTCTTGTGAGCCATTTTTTTTTATTTTTTATTTTTCTTACGAAATTTTTTCAATAGCTACTTTGGTCAAATATTGTCTATGACCGTTTTTCACTTTATATCCTTTTCTTCTTTTCTTTTTGAAAACGATTACTTTATCGCCTTTCAAATGTTCTACAATCTTCGCAGAAACCTTTGATTTCAATGTCGGCGTACCTACACTTACTTTATCACCGTCAGCTTTGAACAAAACTTGGTTAAATTCAACCTTATCGCCTTCATTACCTTCAAGACGGTGAACAAATATTTGCTTACCTTCTTCTACTTTAAATTGTTGTCCAGCTATTTCTACTATTGCGTACATTTCTCTTTAATTTTGGCTTGCAAAGGTAAATGTTTTATTTTTAAAAGGAAAATGTTTTCTTGAAAAAATTGCGAGTTTATCACACTCAAAAATATTCCCATTTCAAATCCTTCATCAAACTACTCCCGATACCCACCAATGCTAAACATTAATAGACTCGTTTACGATAAAAAACAAAGCCATTTTTCTCTCTTAAAAGCTCCAATTGAGGATACATTTCCAAATACTCATCTTTTCGATCTATTTTAGAAACAAAATAAACAGCCTCCTTAACGTATTCATTTAACAAGGTTTCTGTTGAAAGAGGTTTTAAATCATGAGATTTCTCCCCATAAAACAAGGGTGCGTAACTTTTAAATCCCAAAGTCTGAATATAACACTCTTCAACTGCCTTCTCTTTGTAGAATTCTATCGCCGCATCTTGCGTATATTTCTCAATTCGAGGTGTAAACAAAATTACCACCAATTGAATGAGCATACAAGAACTTATAAACAACGTAGCGACTCCTATTCGCAAATTCCTTAATGCAAACATTACCCCTGCAAAAATTAATACGAAAATGTAACTCAGCCCATAAATCGTATCGTAATACGACCAATAAACCTGTGCTTTAAGATTTGCAATAGCGAAAGGGTCCTTTCCGTTTATCATCCCTACAATTACATCCGTATTAAGCCCTAGCACCGGTACAAGGGCAATAGCTGCCCCCCAGACAACCCCAATAAACAAAAATAATGTAGCATGATACCATCGCCACTTTCTTTCCCCTTCCAGCAAGTAATAGATAAAGTATGTAGCAAAAAATGTAATCGGGAAATAAGCCAGAGAAGAGTAATGGATAACCTTCGTTTGTACCAAACTAAACACGAGTAAAATCACTATTAGTAAGCTTAGCATCCATTTTTGAAAATTTTGCAACAAGTGAGTGGCAAAATCATGCTTCTTTAAAGCACCAAACATAAAAACAGAAGCTGGAAAGCAGCCGAACAACAAAACCAAGAAATGGTAAAAAAATGGACCACCGTGACCCGCATCAGCTGTTGTAAGTAAATCGATGTGCCGTTGCAAAAACCCATCCATGAAAGCAGGTCCATGAACATACCACTCCAATCCATACCAAACAGAAATCGTTGCCAAACAAATTATCCCGAAATAAACCATCTCCCACAGATTATTTAATCGCTTAAAACGACTTAAAGTAAAAAGCATGAGATAGGTCAAAGAAAAAAGAATCAATCCCACTGGACCTTTGGTAAGAACTGCCAAACCGATGAATAAGCCTGCATAGAACACCGCTTTATTCCGAATTTTTCTTCGTCTCTTTTTAGCAGTAAATTCATCATTCTCAGTTAATTTACTTGCGAAATAAATTCCTGTAAAAATAAAGAGATTGAATACAGGGTCTATTAAAGCCGATTTGAAGTAGAAATGAGGCAAGAAAGAAGAAACATATACAAGCGCCCAAAGTGCTCCAAAATACTTGTCTTTAACTCGCTTACCAATAGCAAGCAAAGTGAGCATGGTAACAATACCGATAAGCGCATTAGGTAGCCTTGCAGCAAACTCATTAACACCAAAAAACTTCATACTAATCACCTGCAACCAAATAAAAAATGGTGGTTTCTCAGCAAATGCTTGATAATCGATTTGAATTTGAAGATAATTACCAGAAATTAGCATTTCTCGCGCGGACTCTGCAAAATTGATTTCGTCCCAATCAAATAATGGAACATTGCCTAAGAAAGGGATAAACAGTAACGCCCCAATCAATACAAGCAATAATTTATACGGTATTTTATCTAGCCATTTCATTTTCTAAGATCTCGATATGTATTATTTTTCCACAGGACGAACTTCAACCGGTCGTTATTATTTAAGCACCACCATACAATTAGCGCACATGCGGCACCTATAATAGCTCCGAAGTAAACATCATAAAAGTAATGCATAAATAGTACTAATCGGCTCAGGCCCGCGAGCAGAGCTACAAGAAGAAAAACAAGCTGTACCCCTTTATTTTTAGTCGTAATGGCCAAAGCCGCAAAAAACGCAAATGCCGCCGTCGTATGCCCCGAAGGCGTACTCAAATTATACCACAGCGATAATTCCCCTGCACAGGAAATGAAAATGTCTTCAAAGTAATATGCTGGTCTATGGTTAGCGATAATACCCTTCAAAATAATGGTAACTGCAGAGGCAATAAACCAAGTTGAAACCACGAAAACACCTCGACCAAAATTAAACAAAAAGAAAATTAACGCCAATGGAATTAAAACTTGAGGTTCTCCAAGTAATGTGAACCATGAAAACATTTCATATCGGGTGATATCGAAATGCTCACAAAACCATAGCACCCATAGCCCATCTGAATAATTAAAAGCTAAATGCACCCCACCTATTCCGATAAACAAAATAAAAGGTAAATAAAATCCGGCAGTCTTTTTTAAAACACTAATCACGTGACACTTTCTTTTTAAGCAAGAATAAATTCTTGTAAAATCTCCCCGTAAATATAGGCGAATCATTCTTAGCTTTCCAAGTTAAAAATATCCCTATTGGTGATAACAAAAATGTAGACAGCCACATTCCTTGCCAAGGAGTTAGAACCATCTGTTCTGCAGTCTTCTCACCCATAATGGATGTTACGATATAAACTACAAAGAAAATAACGGCGAGCAACATCGGCCATCCAAACCCACCTTTTTTAATTATTGCACCCAGCGGTGCTCCAATAAAAAATAAAACTAGGCATGCCACGGACAAGGTGAATTTTTGATGCATGTACAAACGATATTGAATCAGATCCTTAAATTTAAAACGCAACATTTCTTCCTTGCTTACCAAAATATTCTTCATGTTTCGCGCTTTTATCAAGGAAGAATTGATCACGTTCAGTTTCTGCGTGTAGGGCAAACTATCGTACTCACTGTAAAAATCTAAAGACAATAATTCTTGCTTGTACAAGTCACTAGTATCTTCTTTTTCTTTCAGAAAAAGATAATATCTACCAATATTAGTCATCATCAATTTGCGTTCATCTTCCATTGCAGAAAGCACTGAATCCGCTCCATTCTTCAATTGCCGCAGATTCAACATACGATGTAATTTAGTGAAAGATGTCTGGTCTTGACGTTCCAATTTAAACTCTGATAAATCAAAATGCTTTTCCCAAGATTTGTATTTGGTCGTCATCAATTTGGCAGGGACATTTAGTTCGATTGGCATAGTCTCTTCTTTGTACTGGCTGCCGTTATACAAAGAAATAGACATCACCGCACCATCATTTAGATACCCAAATTCTGCACTATCGGCAAGTATCACATGATTATTTCCTCGATTTTCAGTGTGGTCATAAATCATGATGTCATAAACTGTTTTATCATCCGCGCTCTTCCCATTGACGCGAATACTGTAATCCTTAATATCATTATTAAATATCTTCTCTTGAAAAGCCAGTGCTGGTTTCTGCTTACGAATATCACTAAGCAGAGTAGAAAACTCCAAATTAGCAACTGGAAGCACATTATTAGAAAAATAAAATGCCCCAAGACTCATAAAAATGGTGAAAATAATTAGCGGACGCATGAAACGGAAAAGTGATATGCCGGAAGCTTTGACAGCCGTTAATTCAAATTGCTCTCCGAAACTTCCAAAAGTCATAATCGATGCGACCAAAACTGCTAAAGGAAAAGCCATAGGAACTTGAACTGCTGAGGCAAAAAACATAAGTTCAGCTAATACCCCTCCGCTAATTCCCTTACCAATTAAATCGTCGACATACTTCCACAAGAACATCATATCTAACACAAAAAGCGCTATACAGAAAGTAAGGAGTAAGGGTCCTAAATAACTTAATACAAGAAGTTTATCTAGCTTTTTCACTAAATGAAGGTACGATTTTATAATTCGTGTTTGCTTAAGCGCCGATTCGCTTGCTTAGGGTATCTATCTGACTCTCCCAGAGTAATTTCTGATCGTCAACATCTTCTTTATCTGCAAAATCAGTGATAGTTAAAACCGTATCATTGCTAATCTCCGATTTATATATTTTAAACTCAAAATACTCATCGGGATCATCTGCATCTTCCCAGCTATATTTAACATACTTATCGTCTTCAGTTTCCTCAAGGACAGCATTTTCCTCATATCCATCCCATCCAAACGTGTAAACATCCCCATTGATATCACAGGTGTCGCAAAACCATTGAGCAAGAGACGATGCTGATGTTAAAAAATTATATAATATAGCGGGTGAAGACCTCACCATAAATTCGCTTGTGTATTTTGTTTTCGCCATTCGATGCTTGTGTTAAGATTGCAATTATAGCTAAAATTGTATGTAAAAAGCAAATTAAATTTTGAAATGTGCAAAACTTAACAGTTTTAAACAATATTTTAGATGACTTAAAAGTTGAAATACAGTAGGTTTTAACTTATCTTTGCCTACTAGTCAGAATTCACTAAAATCAAATTGTAGATGCGTCAATTAAAAATTACTAAATCCATTACTAACCGTGAATCGCAATCTCTGGAGAAATATCTTCAAGAAATTGGCAAGGTGGATTTACTTACTCCTGATGATGAAGTGGACTTAGCTCAACGTATTCGAGAAGGAGATCAAATCGCTCTAGAGAAACTTACTAAAGCAAATCTTCGTTTCGTAGTCTCAGTAGCCAAGCAATATCAAAACCAAGGACTGTCCTTAAGTGATTTAATCAATGAGGGAAATTTAGGTTTGATTAAAGCCGCTCAGCGTTTTGATGAAACGAGAGGCTTTAAATTTATTTCATACGCTGTTTGGTGGATTCGCCAATCCATACTTCAAGCATTAGCAGAGCAAAGTAGAATAGTTCGCTTACCCTTGAATAAAGTGGGTTCCTTAAATAAAATTAACAAAGCATTTTCAGAATTGGAGCAAACTTTTGAAAGAGAGCCAACTGCTGAAGAATTAGCAGAAGTTTTAGAATTACAAACCTCTGAAGTAGAGACTACCTTGGGTGTTGCCGCTCGTCACGTTTCTATGGACGCCCCATTTGTAGATGGAGAAGACAACTCGTTGCTGGATGTATTAGAAAATAATAATACAGATAAAACAGATGGAGCCCTTGAATATAAGGATTCACTTAGAAACGAAATTGAACGCTCTTTAAGCACTCTATCGGAACGTCAAAAGGATGTGATAAAGCTTTACTTTGGTATAGGTGTTGAACATCCAATGAGTTTAGAGGATATCGGAATCAAATTTGACCTTACCAGAGAACGTGTTCGTCAAATTAAGGATAAAGCGATAAATAAACTGAGAACAACATCAAGAAGTAAATTATTGAAAGCATATTTAGGTAATTAGTTATGTCTTTCTAGTCACAATGTATATTTTTGCAAAGTCGGATTATTCTCAATGAATTTTCCGGCTTTTCTTTTAAAATTAACCGTAAAAAACAAAAATGAATACAAGTTTCAGTTCGGAGTTGAAAAATTGGGTAAGCAAGGAAAAATTAGCACTTGAGCTAATAACCCATGCAAGTACTTTATACTTTGATAAAAATGTCGAGTTAGTTCTGTTTAGACGAAAGCTTGTAGATAAAGGTGTGACAGAGGTCATTAATGACCATGCTTATGCAGTCACTTTTGCTAAAATACAGGTTTCATTAGAGAATTCTGTACAATTTGCAAAAGCGCTTTGTGCGATGGATTTAGCACCTGCAAAAATCGATCTGGGTAGATTAGAAAAGGAATGGCAACAAGAAAGTACTGATTATAGTAATATTGAATCCTTCCTCCATGTGAAACTTGCTAATTTTATTGGATCAGATAAAATCACGATTAAAGCCAAAGACGTTGTTCTATACGGATTTGGTCGTATTGGCCGTTTGGCAGCGCGTATTTTAAGCGAAAAAGTAGGAACCGGCAGCCAATTGCGATTAAAAGCAATTGTAGTTCGTAAAAAAGGAGAAGATGACCTTGTGAAGCGCGCTAGTCTTTTACGAAAGGACTCCGTGCATGGCAATATCGCAGGAACAGTAGATGTTGACCATGAAAACAACAGATTATTAGTGAATGGAAATGCCATTCAAGTAATCTATGCAAATCATCCCAGTGAAATCGATTATACAGCTTATGATATTCAAGATGCCCTTATCATTGATAACATGGGGATCTGGAAAGATAGAGAAGCGCTCTCACAGCATTTTGAAGCAAAAGGAGCAAGCCAAGTGCTGCTAACAGCTCCGGCAGGCGATGATATTGCAAACGTAGTTTATGGAATTAATCATAAAGGTGTGGACATCGATAATGAAACTATATTTTCCGCAGCTTCATGCACAACCAACTGCATCGCTCCAATTCTTAAATTAGTAGAGGATAACTATGGAATTACTGATGGTCATATCGAAACCATCCATGCTTACACCAATGACCAAAACCTTATCGACAATTTTCATAAGAAAGCAAGAAGAGGTCGAAGTGCAGCATTAAATATGGTGTTAACCTCGACTGGTGCAGCAAAAGCAGCCATAAAGATATTCCCTCATTTAAAAGGGAAGTTAACAGCTAGCGCTGTTCGTGTTCCTACTCCTAACGCATCCATTGCAATTTTAGGCCTTAACCTTAAAAATAAAGTTACTGGTGGCGTGGATGAAATGAATGAAATATTTAGGCAAGCAGCTTTAACCGGTGATCTGGTCGAGCAAATAGGTTTCGCAGCCTCTGAAGAGCATGTATCGACTGACGTGGTGGGCAACACTAATGCAACTGAGATAGATAGCTTGAATACAATTGTAGCAGAAAGTGGCATGCGAACTGTATTATATGCGTGGTATGACAATGAATTTGGATATACCAATCAGGTGATCAGATATGCTAAATATATTGCTAAGGTGAGGAGACTAACCTATTACTAGTACGAATATATTGGCCGTTAGGAAATAGCTTGAAGACTATATACAAATGGACTAAAATACGAGAAGGAAGAACTAATTAAAATAACAATAATTCAGATGATAAGATATTTTGTTTATCATCCTAAATCTTGAATAATATGTTTCAAAATTTACAAGAAAAATTAGAAGGTGCATTTAAAAGCCTAAAGGGTCAAGGTGCGATTACAGAGCTAAACGTCGCAACTACGATTAAAGAAATACGCAGAGCCTTAGTTGATGCAGATGTAAATTATAAAATTGCGAAAGAGTTTACGGACAAAGTCAAAGAAGAGGCCTTAGGTCAAAACGTCTTAACAGCTGTTTCTCCTGGTCAATTGATGACCAAAATCGTAAAGGATCAGCTAACGGAACTTATGGGTGGTGAAGCAGCAGAATTCTCACTTGACTCCTCTCCTGCAGTAATCTTAATTGCAGGTCTTCAAGGAAGTGGTAAAACTACTTTCACGCACAAATTAGCTCATTACCTAAAGGATAAACAAAAGAAGAGGCCTATGATGGTAGCAGGGGATGTTTATCGTCCAGCGGCTATTGATCAGTTAAAAACACTAGGCGAATCAATTGGCATTCCTGTATACGCGGAAGAAGAAAATAAGCAACCTGTCGAAATTGCAAAAAATGCAATAGAATATGCAAAAGCAAACAATTACGATGTAGTTATTGTCGATACGGCTGGTCGATTAGCTGTAGATGAACAAATGATGGACGAAATTGCAGCTGTTAAATTAGCTGTCAATCCAGATGAAACTTTGTTTGTTGTAGATGCTATGACTGGACAAGATGCAGTAAATACAGCAGAAGCCTTCAATAAAAAAATCGATTTTGACGGTGTTGTTTTAACCAAACTGGATGGAGATACTCGTGGTGGAGCTGCATTAACAATTAAATACACGGTTAATAAGCCTATCAAGTTCGTATCTACGGGTGAAAAAGTTGATACTCTAGATGTTTTCCACCCAGACCGAATGGCTCAGCGTATACTCGGCATGGGAGATATTATCTCTTTTGTAGAAAGAGCGCAACATCAATTTGATGAAAAGAAATCCAAAGAACTTGAAAGAAAAATTGCTAAAAATGAGTTCGATTTTAATGACTTTCTGCAGCAGCTGAATCAAATCAAAAAAATGGGGAATATCAAAGACCTCCTAGGTATGATTCCTGGAATGGGAAAAGCTATGAAGGATATTGACATTAGCGATGACGCCTTCAATAAAGTAGAGGCTATCATTCATAGTATGACTCCTGCCGAAAGAGCGCAGCCTGAGCTAATGAATGGCAACCGAAGAAAACGATTAGCTGACGGAAGTGGGAATTCGATACAAGAAGTCAATCAATTTCTAAAACAGTTCGAAGAGATGCGTAAAATGATGAAGAAGATGCAAAAATCTGGTGCTGCCGGAAAAATGATGAAAGGCTTCGGAATGGGGAAATAAGTTCAGGAAAACTAGTAACAGTCAACATGCAAATCGATAAGCCATAATGCTGTCATATTGGGAAAAAGAAAGTTTCATTGCTTATGATTTTATCATAGTCGGTGGAGGTATTGTAGGTTTCTCAACTGCACTAAGCCTCAAAGAGAAGTATCCCAAGGCAAGTGTATTGGTATTGGAAGCAGGTCTATTGCCCTCGGGAGCTAGTACCAAAAATGCAGGATTTGCCTGTGTAGGAAGTTTAAGTGAAATCGTTGAAGACCTCAAACATCACACCGAAGATGAGGTCGTTCAAATTGTGCGTTTGCGTAATGAAGGCTTGCAATTGTTGCGAAAAAGATTGGGTGAAAATCGCATTCAGTATGAAGCTACTGGAAGCAATGAGTTGGTTTTCCCCCACGAAGAACACTTGCTTAATGAATTGCCAAAAGTCAATCAAATACTGGGCCCTGCTTTGGGCGAAAATATATTTAAAGAAAATCCGAAAGGCATCCAAAAACATCAATTAAGTTCCTCCATTTCGACCCTTATTCACAATCGTGCAGAAGGAAGTATTCATACTGGAGAGATGATGAAGCAGCTCATTTTTAAAGCGCAGATGCAAGGGGTAGCCTACAAAACAAATAGCAAGGTTTCTCAAGTAATCGAAGAAGTTAATCAAGTTGTAGTAAAGATTGAAAATGAAGGTATCCACTTAAAAGCACGTAAGGTTTGTATTTGCACTAACGCCTTTACAAAAACCTTACTTCCCGACTTAGACCTGCAACCTGGTCGTGGTCAAGTACTTATTACACATCCCATTAAAGATTTACAATTGCGTGGAATATTCCATTTCGATCAAGGGTATTATTATTTCCGAGAAATCAACGGCAGAGTTCTTTTGGGTGGTGGCAGAAATATTGATTTTGACACGGAACAAACGACTATTCAAAAACTCAATACAAAGATTCAAGCAGATCTTGAGAATAAACTCAAAGAAATTATTATCCCTAATCACTCATTTGAAATAGATATGCGTTGGACAGGAATCATGGCTTTCGGTAAGCAAAAGAAACCAATCATAAAGGACATCAGCGACAATATTATAGCTGGCGTGCGCCTAGGTGGAATGGGTGTTGCAATAGGAAGCAAGTTAGGTGATTTACTAGCTGATAAGCTTGAACTCTAAAGGCATAAAGCCAGCAAAAAATATTAGGAATAGAACTACACTGATTATTGCCATTATATCTATGACTGCGCGCGAACCTATCCGTTCAATGCCCCTCGCCTTTCCAGAACACCTTTATCTTTCATATATTCATCATAGGTCGTAAATTGCTTGTCGATGCAACCACTTGGACCGAATTCAAAAATTCGATTAACGGAGGTTTGCATGAATGAATGATCCTGAGTAGTCAATAAAGCTACACCAGGGAAATCTTTAACGCTATTGTTAAATGCAGTAATTGATTCTAAATCGAGGTGAGAAGTTGGCTCGTTAAGCAATATGACATTGGCTTGCTGTAACATGATTCTTGAAACCATGCAACGCACTTTTTCTCCTCCCGACAATACTTTTACGCTTTTAAAACTCTCTTCTCCAGAAAACAACATTTTACCCAAAAATCCACGCACAAATGCTTCCTCCTTGTTTACAGAGTATTGACGTAACCAATCTATCAGGTTTAAATTATTATCATTAAAATACTTTGAATTATTACTCGGCAGATAGGCATGCTTTACAGTTACCCCCCATTCGAAACTGCCTGAAGTTGGCTGCAATTCGCCACTTAAAATTTGATAGAAGGCATCTACGGCCCTACTATCCTTCGAAATCACCCCTAATTTATCATCCTTAGTTAAAGAGAGATTCAAGCCAGAAAAAAGAACTTCTCCGTCCTTCGTATAACCCAGATTATCTAAAGTAAGGATTTGATTGCCTACTTCACGTTCTTGCATGAATATAATAGCAGGATATTTCCTACTTGAAGGTTTCATATCTTCAACGTTGATTTTATCCAAAGCTTTCTTTCTTGAGGTTGCTTGCTTACTTTTCGCTGCATTCGCGCTAAATCGAGCAATAAAATCTTTCAATTCTTTAATTTTCTCATCAGCCTTTTTGTTCTTAGAAGCACGTTGAGATAACAACAACTGTGAGCTTTCATACCAGAATGTGTAGTTACCAGTGAACAAATTAATTTTAGAAAAATCAATATCTGCAATATGCGTACATACTGCATCTAAAAAGTGTCTATCGTGAGATACTACAATTACTGTATTCTGATAATCAGCTAAAAAGTTTTCTAAAAATTCAATAGTAGCAGCATCCAAATCATTGGTAGGCTCATCCAATACCAACACATCTGGTTCACCGAAAATAGCTTGAGCTAACAAAACACGAATTTTCTCATTCGATGTTAAATCAGCCATTTTCCTCTCTTGCTTCGCTTTATCAATACCTAGATTGCTTAACATTTCTGAAGCATCACTCTCGGCATTCCAACCATTTAAATCTGCAAATTCAGCTTCTAAGTCACCGGCTTTCAATCCATCTTCCTCAGAGAAATCAGGTTTGGCATATAAGGCATCCTTTTCTTGCATGATACCAAAAAGAACCGTGTGCCCCATGATAACAGTTTGAAGTGCTGTATGCTCATCAAATTTAAAGTGATCCTGCTGCAAAACTGACATCCGAGCTCCAGGCTCCAAATCTACCGTACCACTTGTTGGATCTTGATCCCCTGCAAGTATTTTCAAAAAAGTTGATTTCCCTGCACCATTAGCGCCTATAACGCCATAACAGTTGCCTGAAGCAAAGGTCACGTTTACTTCGTCAAATAGAACTCTTTTACCAAACTGTAAGGATATATTGTTTGCTGTAAGCATAAGTTTTTAAGTATTTTAATTTAAGTGTGCAAAGGTACGGTTTTTTTAAAACGTAGCAAGTTTACCTTGGATCAAAAGTGAAGCTATATGAATACTCTCCTGCTTTCAAAATATATTGATCATAAGGCTTTCTCCCCCATGAATTATCACCACCAACTCCGGTTTGCCCATAATCGATATTCAACCAAACCTGCTCTCTTTTAGGCACATCCAAGGATATTTTTCCTTGTTTCTCCGCTCCTGCATCAATATCTGCCTGATCGTGAGGCCATGCACTAAAACTCAAATCATTACATATAATTCTTAATGAATCATTCGGGGCGTATAAGTTTATCAAAAAAGTCTTGGTTCTATTGCCATATTCTTGAGGGCGGATATAAGGCATTTCCTGTATTTGAAGATTGGGATAATCAGGGTCTCGATTCAAACCCAAATAAAACTCATCCAATCGTTGTCCATCTTGTCGGTCTATGTAATTCTCATTTGGCCCCATCCCTACATAGTGTATTAAATCATAGTCAGCTGGCAATAGCATATATGAACCTATGCGAGGGATTTCTTCGCTCCACTTTAAGTCGAAATCCAAATTTACTTCCATCAATCCATCCGAATAGATTTTATAACCCAAACGATAAGTTCCTTTTTTCTCGGGCAATTCGTAGACCGCAACAACAGCATAGTAATTATCTGCCTGACCATGGCTTAAGTCAATCAACTCACTCAAATGCTCAGCTGAACGCCAATACGCCAATCTTTTATTGGCTTTGTTCCCGTAATCATTATCCGTCAATGCTCTCCAAAAATTCACCCGAGGTCCATCTACAAATTTCAAAACATCATCGACACTTAAATCATGTAATGTACCTTTTTCGCTTATCACGAACTCGACCTTATCATTGCCAACTACATTGAGCTCACCCACTTTTCTAGCTTTAAATTGAGTCAATTCTTTACCTAAGTTCACCTGTCGTTGATTAAAATCTTTCAAAAAGAAATTCTTTACATATTCATTTTCATTCTTGAACAGTGAAAAACTAATAAAGGCAACATCTCCTGGCGATTTATATTGGATTAGCGTATCTGAATTTGGCGCACAAGTTAAGGCATTGTACCTACCTACATGACCTTGACCATCCGTTGTTCGCCAATTGACCCAACAGTCAAACTCACTTAAATTATATGCTTCAAAATCATTGGTAAATCGGAAGGTCGTGTCATTAACCATCTCAATTTGCACATTGCTTTGGGCATGTTTTATGGCATCTGCCCCAGGGTGCAACTTTCCATCGGCGCTAATCACCCCATTGGCACAAAAATTACCATCACCTTGCAAGCCTCCAACATAGGGATGATCTTCAGGTTCAAAATGCCCTCCGTAGGCCAAAAAACGCTGCCCATTCTCATTCGTCTTCCAGATGCCTTGATCTCGCCAATCCCATATGAAGCCTCCTTGCACCTGAGGCTCGCTGCGAACAAAATCCCACAAGTCATTAAAATTCCCTGTACTATTCCCCATCGCATGAGCGTATTCAATCCAAATGAATGGTTTGTCTTTATCCTTCTTTATAATCTTTTCAACCTTATCAATAGGTGCGTACATATGTCCATTAAAATCAGAGTGCTTTTCCTTGATAGTATTCATGAAAAAATGACGCTCATTAAACACCGGTCGATCATGATCCAATTCCTTCAACATTTTATAGGCTTCAACCATGGTTTTTCCTGTTCCATTCTCATTACCCACACTCCACATGATGATAGAGGGGTGATTCTTATCTCGCTGATACATGTTATAAATCCGACTCAATATAGCCTCCCGATAATCTGGATCGATAGCAAGATTGTCAAAAGGAGCAAACATCATGTAATAATGTCCCTCTACATTAGCTTCATCGCAAACATAAAGGCCAATTTCATCGCACAAATCATAGAAAATTGGATGATTAGGGTAATGTGCAGTTCTTACGGCATTAAAATTGAGTGATTTGATGAGTTCCAAATCGGTGCGCAAGCTATCTTCGTTGAAAGCATTTCCGGTGTAAGCTACTGCATGCCCCCAATTCGGGTCGTGTTCGTGCCTATTTACGCCCTTTATTAGGGCAGTATCGCCATTGATGTAAAAGATGCCGTCTTTAATTTCTAAACTTCTAAAGCCTACTTTTTGTACCACTTTTTGCAGCAAATCATTTTGCTCATTTCTTATGCAAACCACTAGAGTATAAAGATTTGGATGCTGCGCCGACCATTGTTGAACATCCGATATTTGTCCTTTTAAACTTTTTTTTGCCCAAGTATTCAAGCCGTTTGCTTGCATAAAATAGCGCTGCCATAAAACCGAGCTATCTTGGGCAATCAGCTGGCACTCTACACTGAATGTTGATTTACTGTAATTAGGAAAAGCCGTGTGTATTTCTACACTCAAGTTGCCTAGTGAATAGGACTCATCTAGGGACGCTTGAATAGTTAAATCTTCAATACTTACTTCGGGTTGCTTATAAAGATATACATCCCTTTCTATACCGCTCAGGCGCCACATATCCTGATCTTCGAGATAAGTGCCATCGCAATATTTATAGACTTCAACAGCGATTTGGTTTTGCCCATTTTGCAAGTAGGAAGAGGCCGAAAACTCACTAGGCAATTTACTGTCTTCGCTATACCCTAAATACTGCCCATTAAGCCACACAAAGAAACAAGAATTAACCCCGCCGAAATGCAGTATAATTTCATCGACTCCCGTATCCCAATCTGTAGGCAGATTAAAGTTTTTCTTATATGAACCCACTGGATTAAAATCACGCGGGACATTCGGCTTATTCGGCTTGAATGGATACTTCCAATTGGTGTAAATGGGATAATCATAATCATACATTTGCCAGTCGCCTGGCACAGGTATAGTCGCCCAATCTTCTGTATTGTAAGTTGTTTGATAAAAGTCTACCGGGCGCTCTTCTGGCACCATGCTATGATGAAACAACCAATCTCCATTTAGGATAAGGTAGTTTGGATTTTGAGTGATTTGACGGCCTTCTTCTTGGGTATCAAAGGTAAATGAGGCATGCGCATCTAAGGTATTTTCTTGGAAAAGTTCAGGATTCTCAATATATGCGTATTGCCCAAAAGACAAGAGGGACCAGCAAAAAAAAGTGAATGTAAAAAGGCGATAAAGCATGTCAAGGTAAATTGCCAGTAAAGATAAGAAAATGAGCGGAGTTGATTTGTCGACACCTAATACACTATGAAAACCTTTATTTTTGTATAGTTTAAGATGAAGCTGCCTTAACTGACCTAAATACCCGAACAAATGCTTTTAAAAGAAATCAAGAGTTAGTATATTAGATTTTAAAACTTTTTATATATGAAAATATTTATAACTGCTATTTTACTATTTATCACAATTGGATTGCAAGCTCAAGAAGCGGCAGTTTCATCCGGAGGTGATGCCTTAGGAACCGGTGGGTCAAGCAGTTATTCCATTGGACAAATAGTTTATACTACGCAGACAGGAAGCAATGGCTCTGTAGCTCAAGGTGTTCAACAAGCTTACGAAATCTCTGTTACTGTAGGCATTAAAGAAACCGCAATCAAACTGACAATCAACGCCTTCCCCAATCCAACCAATAATTTTCTTATTCTTGATGTAAGCGATTATACCAGCGAAAAGTTGACTTGTCAGCTGTATGATGTAAATGGAAAATTAATGTTTAAAGAGTGTTTGTCAGACACCAAGACCACTATTGACATGCTAGATTACCCCGAGAGCACTTACCTGCTAAGTGTACAAGAAAATAATTTGATCATCAAAACCTTTAAAATAATTAAAAAATAATATCATGAAAAAAATCTCCTCCTTAATTATTGTCAGTATACTATCCTTAGTCGCATTGGCTCAATCACCAGAAATGATGAGTTATCAAGCTGTTGTCCGAGACGCCGGAGACAATCTTGTAGCGACCGCGACCATTGGCATGCAAATAAGCATCTTACAGGATTCCATTAATGGCACAGCAGTTTATGTAGAAACTCATGCACCAACTACAAATATTAATGGTTTAGTAAGCCTAGAAATAGGTGCGGGTTCAAATGTAGCAGGTACTTTTAACGCTATAGATTGGAGCAGTGGTCCCTACTTTATAAAAACAGAAACTGACCCAACTGGAGGAACATCTTATACTATTACGGGTACAAGCCAATTACTAAGCGTGCCTTATGCCTTGTTTGCGAAGAACTCGTCTGGATGGCAAACTATTGATGACACAACGCATACTTTAAACCAGGTAGGAATTGGAACGGCTAGCTCTTATCCAGGAGTTGAATTAGTCCTTAGCGATGATGTTTTTTCTTCTCAGGTAATAGAGACTTCAGGCACTACCACAGATGCCGAGTTATGGTTAAAGAATCCTAAAGGAGTATGGCGTATGCATGGTGATCAAAGTGATGGAAACAAGCTGAAATTTGGATTATGGACTGATTATTCTGAAGCAGGGGGCTCAAATATTCTATCTAACGCATTGACAATAGATACATTGGGAAATGTGGGTATAGGAACTGCAACTCCTCAGTCAAAACTGCATATAGATAATGGATTTTTATCTTTTACAGGGCTTGGGTCTACTCAGGGAATTGTTTCAAATATTGCCCCATACGGAACACTAAAGTTTTACTGTGGACCATACACAGGTAACGCCAGTAACGGATATTTCTTCAGAGAATCCACAGTATTGGGCGATGTCACTAGTTTTAACAACCTTGTTAGAATTGCGCCTCATTCAACAGATGTCGTTAGAGTCGGTATCGGAATAATGAGTGCACAAAGGAATTTACACGTAAAAGACGTCATGCGTCTTGAGCCAAGAGCATCTTCACCTAGCTCTCCTGCGGAAGGCGATATTTATATGGATTCTACAACGCATAAATTAATGGTCTATGATGGGTCAACTTGGCAAGCGTGCTGGTAAATGACAAGATTTTGAAAATTTTAAGCCTCTGTACTAAAAAGATTAAAGTTTGTTTAATTCTCGCTCTAATTTTATTGAGTGCTACAAGCTTTGGACAAAGTCGTTATATTTCAGAAACAACAAAAAAGATTGTATACGCTAGGGATGCCGGTAAATGCCAATGTTGTAGCAGCTATTCAAACCTAGAATACGATCACATATCACCATTTTCTTGTGGCGGAAATAGCACTGTATCAAACATTCAGCTGCTCTGCATGACCTGCAATAGAAGTAAATCCAATAGCTGTTATTGTAAAGTTCATAATAAAAAAGTGGGAGTAGATTGTTGCCAAGGAAAAACAACAAAAAAAAGCATTTCTAAACAATGTTCAGGGACCACACTAAAAGGGCTTAGATGTAAAAATAGAACAACAGATTCAAGTGGACGTTGTCATCATCATCGATAATAAAAATATATGAGTAAGACTTTATTATTTGCAATAGATACAGATACCAAAGAAGTTATAGTATCTAATTCTTCGAAAGGAAGTAATGAGGTGAATGCTGTTGAACGCATCAAGCAAAGTGATAATATTATTATTTATAATGCTGTTCAGACTTTGACAAGTATTACGAAATCGACTAATTTTGATGAAGCAATTTTTAAGTCCATGGACAAAGTTTGCCAAATGCTTTACCAAAAACATAAAGAGACCATTTAAAAACCCACCTATATTTATCTCAAAAATATCCTATGAAAAAAATATTTTCCTTACTTGCATTTATATTTTTTGTTTGTAAACTTTCTTCTGCTCAACTTATATATTCTTCAGGCGACAAATACAATGCAGACATTTTAGTCTACGTGACAAATAATAGGTACAATTGTGATCTTGTTGTATTTAAAAGTAAAGACAAATATAATCTCGGAAATAATAAGGGACATTGGTACTTTTCAGACAATAAGTATAACTCTGACAAAATAATTTATTTCACAGAAGATAAATATAACTGTGATTTAATCATTTACTTTACCGAAGACAAATACAATACGGGTTGGAAAAAAGCCAGTAAGAAGCATCTATTATACTAACTTAATGAAAAGATTTGATGTTCATCCTGATATAAGTCAAGCTGAAACTCTTCCCGCTGAATTTTATCGAAGCGCAGAAGTTTTTCAAGCATTAAAAGAGAAGGTATTCCTAAGATCTTGGCAATGGATTGGAGATGAAAACAAGCTAGTACCGCTGACAGGAAGTGCATACCCATTAGTTTTACTGGATAATTACTTAACTGAGCCCTTGGTATTGATAAAAGACCAAACCGACGAGCTCAAATGTTTTACTAATGTATGTACCCATCGAGGAAACATCGTGGTGCAAGATCCAGGAAAAGTTAGTACGCTAAATTGCAGGTATCATGGAAGATCCTTTAGTTTGGATGGCAAATTCAAACACATGCCTGAATTCAGAGAGGCCAAAAATTTTCCAAGACCATGTGATAGTTTGACCGAATTCTCTCTCCAAAAATTCGGTTCACATTTATTTGTTGGATTAGATCCTGCATTTGACTTTTCTAAAGTGATAAATACGATGAATGAAAGAGTAGGATTTCTGCCTTTAAATGAATTTAAACTAGATGAATCTAGGAATAAGGATTATATAGTAAATTGTCATTGGGCATTGTATTGCGATAATTACTTAGAAGGATTTCATGTTCCATTTGTCCACGAAGACTTGAACAAAGTTTTGGATTATGGCAGTTACGAAACCGAGATATATGAGCATGTGAATGTGCAGATTGGATATTCCGATAGTGGTGAAGAGGTTTTTAATTTACCTGAAGGTCATATAGATTATGGAAAGCATGTTGCTGCTTATTATTATTGGATTTTCCCTAATATCATGTTTAATTTTTATCCTTGGGGTTTGTCAATAAATATTGTAAAACCTATAGAAATCAATAAGACCAAGATCTCTTTTATCACTTATGTTTATGATGAAGAGAAACTTTCAAAAGGTGCTGGAGCATTATTAGATAAGGTCGAACGTGAAGACGAATCTGTGGTAGAGGCAGTGCACAAAGGGCTTCAATCTCGTTTTTACAAAGCTGGAAGATTCTCACCAAAAAGGGAAAAAGGGGTGCATCATTTCCATCGTTTACTGGCTGAATACATGAATGTAAGTGAAAATGAAATCTAGATCTACAAAGAATTAAATCAACAAAAGTGATTAGCATTTATTGTACATATTGTTCTGCGAAAAAAGATAAGCGTAAAACTCCTATGCCAGCCGCTGCACTTTATCAAAATGAAAGGATTAAAAATGTCTATCATGCGGCCCAATTAATAGGCGTGAAATTCATGATCTTATCTGGCAAGTATGGCCTCATTAATGCGATGCAAAAAATTAAAACATATGACCATTTACTTGTAGCAGCTGAGGTCGACCAGCATGCAGATTTAGTCGCAATGCAAATGAAAGTTGAAAAAATTAATGAAATAGTCTTTTTTATGAATCCAGTAAAAACCGATGACCAGCTTAAGCCCTACCTGGATTGTATGCTTAAAGCTTGTCAAAAATCAGGGATATCCCTTATAATAAAAGAAGAATCCTATATCGATTAAAGTTAAAATAACTCTTGATTGATTAAAGCTCCTTTCATGGAAAGCACTACACCAATGTTAGCAGCTTAATTACTTTGAGACCATAGACTTGCTATACCAAGCATTGCTTGTTACTATCAAGACTAAAAATAATGTGGATTGAACTGGAGCAGCTCTTGGCTAGATTATTAAAGTCAACAATCTCAGTTAAATTAAATAGACTGTCAACGGACACCTTATTAAAGATATTTATCAATGAAAACGAAACCAAGAATAAGCTCGATACTCCAAACAAACAATCTATCACCATCAATTACCGGTTTAAAAGCATTTAATTTATCAGAACTAAAGCTCAAAGAAGATCTGCAATTTGAACTGCCAAGCCAGCTAAGATTAGGTCACTTAGTAGAAAAAATTATTTCTAATTTAATTCAATCTTCCACCAATTACGAAGTGCTCTATGAGAACATTCAGGTCATTAAGGATAAAAAAACCTTGGGTGAAATTGATTTTATCATACAAAATTTACGGAATCAGCAGATTATACATTTGGAATTAGCCTATAAGTTTTATTTATATGATCCAAACATTTCTGAGCATGCTTTTAATAACTGGATTGGTCCTAACAGAAATGATTCATTGAAAGAGAAATTAGAAAAACTAAAAAATAAACAATTCCCCTTATTACACCACAATTTCACACAATCTGTATTACCTGATATCGCCATTAATGAAGTTTCTCAGTCGCTTTGCTTCCTGGTTTCTTTATTTATTCCTTATCAATACAAACTTACTTTTGACTCCAGTTATGCAAAAGCTATCAAAGGCTATTATTTAAATTTAGACTCATTTATAAAAATGGACCATGCTTTAAAAAACTATTATTTGCCTACCAAAAAAGAATGGGGAATGGACCCCGCAGATAACGAAATCTGGGCAGACTTTGAAGGTATAGTAAAGCAGGCCGAGGCGATTATCCGAGAAAAACAAGCCACTTTATGTTGGCAAAAACACAAGAAATCATACCTCGCTTTTTTTATTGTTTGGTGGTAGTCCATTTGCTTATTAAATAATATAAAATCCGAATCGATATCCTAGGAAATCGATATTTTTTAGGCTATCTGAAAAGTAATTTATACGACTTAAACTGAAAATTCTTTCGCTTTTTAATACCTTTACACGAGGTGAAACGGATGTAGACCCAAACCCCAAGAGTAAAATTATAAAATCATTTTATAGAATAAAAACCACTTATTCAAAATATCTCATCAGCATGAAGTTCAAACTTATATCCTTAACTATTTTAACTTTCTCTTTAAGTTTCTTACTGGCTCAAACCTTGACAATAGAAGATGATTTTGAAGGAAATGGGACCATTAGCTCATGGTATGGAGATAACTGTAACTTGAATATAAGCTTTAACAATCCATTTAAACAAGGAATTAACTTATCTGATAACGTTCTTGAATATCATGACATCGGCGGGCAATATGCTAATGTGCGGTTTGATGCGCTTAATAATTTCGAGTTAAATACCAACAGAACTTTTAGCTTAAAAATATATATCCCCTCAAATAGCTTGACAGGCAGTCAGCTGAATCAGGTTTCTTTAAAACTTCAAGATGGAACCAAAGCAAATCCTTGGTCCACCCAAAGTCAAATTGTTAAGCCCTTGACTTTAGATCAATGGCAAACGGTAAGCTTTGATTTTGAAAATGACAATTATATCAATTTAAATGCCTCCTCACCTCCTCCAAGTCAGCGAACCGATTTTAACAGAGTACTTATTCAAGTCAATGGTGAAAACAACAATGACCAGGTGCTGGCTTATATAGACGATGTAAGCTATGATGGAACCATCCTAAGCGATCCTGTATACGATTATTTAGTTTGGTCGGACGAGTTTGATGTCGATGGACCAATTCTTTCTACCCATTGGTTTCATCAAACACAAATACCTCAAAATGGATCATGGTTCAATGGAGAAATACAACATTATACAGACAAAATAGATAATACGTATGTAAATAATGGAACACTCCACCTTGTTGCAAAAAAAGAGAATTATACGAATCAAGGCATTACTAAAGAATATACATCTGCAAGATTAAATTCTAAATTTGCCTTTACCTATGGAAAGGTCGAGGTTCGGGCAAAACTACCAGAGGGAATTGGCACTTGGCCAGCGATATGGATGTTGGGTAAAGACATCAATGAAGATGGCGGCTATTGGGATAATCTTGGATTCGACACAAGCTCTTGGCCCTATTGTGGTGAAATTGATATCATGGAGCATTGGGGCAGCGATCAAAATGTCATAAAAAGCGCCACACATACTCCATCCAGCTCTGGAGGGACGGTTAATACCGGTGGACAAAATATTGCAACAGCATCTACCGATTTCCACACCTATACATTGGTCTGGACTCCCTATAAATTGATGTTTAGTGTTGATGGAATCACTCATTATACGTATAATCCCGCGATCAAAGATTTAAATACATGGCCTTTTGATGCTGATCAATACTTACTCTTAAATCTAGCTATATTACCAGAGATATCTCCAACATTTTCTAGTGGTGCTATGGAAATAGACTTTGTTAGGGTATATCAGGAAAGTACTTTATCTCTTCAGGGTATTCAAGAAAATGTTGTTGCTAGAGTCTATCCTCTTCCTTTCGATGATCACTTAAACATACAGCTAAATAATATCCCTAATCAACATACTCTGCTAAGACTATATGCTATAGATGGGAAATTAATAGAAACATATAATGCAGAAATAAATAATAACAGTTTGGTTTTAAACAAGCTGAATAATCTAAGTGAAGGCCTCTATTTTTTAAATTTCGAGATCAATAAGCAAACCCATAGATTAGCTATAGTTAAGAATTAGAAATTACCCTATCATGGATGCCATCTCGGCTAATCTTTAATTTTGTTTTTCTAGATATTAGAACTATTTATTTTGCCCAAAACATTAAAGTGTTCTTGAAAAAGGTGCTCCTATTTTTATCAGACCATTTCTAAAAAAAATCATCTTCAATTCTGCATCACATCAAATTTCACTATATTTAAGCTTTAAGAAAATTTTTAGACAAGAGAATTTATCATCTAATGCGGTCATTACCAAAGCAAGGATTAAAGGGATTAGTTGAAAACTGGCAAAGTGATGTTCTCGCAGCAATCAGTGTAGCATTGGTGGCGATGCCTTTGTGTTTAGGGATCGCAATTGCCGCAGGAGTGCCGCCTATGGCGGGTATCTTCTCTTCCGTTATTGGAGGCGTTGTTACTACCTTTTTTAGAGGAAGTCATCTAGCTATCAATGGACCTTCCGCTGGGATTATAGCAGTAATTTTATCGTCTGTGGCTGCCTTAGATGACGGATCGGGTCATGCACTCAACTATGTTTTTGCAGCCATCGTCGTCTCTGGTGTTATTCAAGTTTTATTAGGCTTTTTCAAGTTAGGTAAATACGCCGATTTATTCCACAGTACAGTTATCCAAGGAATTCTTGCAGCGATTGGTGTTATCATCATCTCGAAGCAAATACACATTGCAATGGGGACAACATCTAACTCAACAGAAATTATTGGGACAATAGTGGATGCCATAAAACAAATACCTAATATTAATCCATACGTGGGAGTTATTTCATTGTTGGGGCTTCTGCTCTTATTGTTTCATTCCCGATTATCTTATAAACTTTTTCATCTAATACCCGCGCCACTTTGGTTGTTGATTTTATCCATTCCATTTGTATTTTTATTCAACTTTTTCGAAGCTCAAACCTTAAGCTTTTTAGGCAGCGATTACAATGTAGGGCCCGAGTTACTGATTAATTTACCCGATAATATCATGGATGCAATTATGTTTCCTGATTTTTCAAAAATCAATACGATGCCTTTTTGGATTTCCGTGTTATCTATAACCATGATTTCAAGTATTGATTCACTAGCAGGAAGCAAGGGAGTAGATAAACTAGACCCCTACAACAGAAAGACAGATTTAAACAAAGACCTTATTGGGATAGGTTTGAGCACAATGGTTTCAGGAGCAATAGGTGGTTTGCCTATAATCAGTGTAATTGTGCGAAGCAGCGTGAATGTTCAAAACAACGCGAAGACAAAATGGTCTAACTTGTATCATGGTCTGTTGCTCCTACTCTTTATTTTTATTCTTACTCCATTTATCAAAATGGTTCCGCTTTGTAGCTTAGCTATTTTACTTGTTTTTACTGGGTATAAGCTGGCTTCTCCTAAAGTGTTTAAAGATGTGTACAGCTATGGTCCTGAGCAGCTTATATTTTTCTCAGGCACCTTAATTATCACGCTTTATACCGATCTATTAATTGGTATTTTTGGAGGTTTGGGTTTAGCTTTAATGGTACACTGGCTGCTATCTATGATGCCTCCTCGTACATTTCTGAAAATGATTTTTAATTCGGGCTCGAATATTTTCACGAATAAAGATGGATCCTACCACTTGGAAATCAAGGGTATTGCCAATTTCCTAGCAACCCTCAAAATTCAAGACTTAATGTCTAGAGTAAAACCGGGCACCCAAGTAACGATTGACCTATCTGGCGCTAAACTGGTAGATCATTCCATTCTAGAAAATATTTATAGTTTTCAACGCAGTCACTCAGATACCGGCGGCAATGTTTTTATCTCTGGATTAGAAGAGCACTCTTCCTCATGTGATCACAAGTTAGCTTTGAAAATTTTACCTAAAATAGCAGCTAAAATAAAGACCAAGAGACAGCTTCGATTAACAGAAATGGCTGACGGTCACCAATGGAATTTCAATATTGAACAATCAACCGACTTGCAATATTTCGAGTCTTTTTATTTTTTCAAAACCCGACCAGTAGAGTTTCAATTAAATACAATCACTTCGCAAAATAATAAACGGAATTGGAAAATTTTTGATGTACGTTTTGAGGAAGGCGCTTATTTAGCTTCTGAAGAATATAACACAACTATTTGTCTACTTAAGGCATCAAAAACAATACCTAAATTTGTTATCGAAAAGAAAAGTTTTACCGATATCTACTTAAATACATCATGGCATAAGGATATCGATTATTCTTTGTTTAAAGAATTCTCCAAAGACTTTATCATCAAGGTAAATGATCAGAAAAAAATGACGGAATTTCTTAGCCCCGCACTTCGTTTGTTTATTGAAAATGGCAACGTCCATCATTTAGAAAGTAATGGAGAGTCCATCATGATTTTTACGGATACCTTGCGGTTAGCTGAAATTTCTGACTATTCTGAAATCGTTAAGTTCGCAGAAGAGTTAGAAGAATTAATTTGAGTATTCTAAATTAAATTACTGGTGCTTCAATATCCAAAGCTCTACTTCTTCAGAAGAACGCCAATTTTGGTCACGCTTTGTTTTTTCACTGGCTGCCTTAACAGCGCGGGTTAAGCATTTTTCTAGATGGAACCTTCCACCTTTTTCAATCTCCTCTTGAATAGGATGTGTTTTGCTTACTTCAGTGATTTGAGATAGGTTAGAGAAAATAATAACTAATTTCCCATCGGGTAAAAGTCTTTTTTTTGCTGCTTCAAAAAAATCAGGAAACAGTGTTTCTTTATAATAAATAGCTTCATCATTGCTGTCTAATTCTCCATCTTGAGGTATCCAAGGTGGGTTAAACACAATCAGTTCAGTCTGCTTTTCAAAAGGACCAAATAGAGAGGCGTACGCCAATTCAATCTTTCGAGACATTTTGGTTTCCCCCATGGATTCTCTGAGCCCTGTAATTGCATTTGGATTTGTGTCAGTGGCAAAAACTTTCTGAAAACCATGCTTAACCAACTGAAAACTTAGCACTCCGCTGCCAACACCAATATCTATAGCAGACTTTTTTGCTCCTTCGTAACGCTTCAACCAATTATCGAACAGAATCAAATGATCAAAGCGAGTAGGAAAATATGTGCCGTAGTAAGGGTGTAATTTATTACGCAATACGGGAATCATTATTCCATTTTGATACCACTGCCAAGAGCTATTCATTCCCTGCACTTGAGGAAAGGGCAATAAAAAATGTTTGTTTTCTGGATAGAGTTTGGCCAACCAGCCAATGGACGGTGCTTTTTTAACTTTGAGTTTATGATGATCAACTTCAATCAAAATTAGATTAGATAGTTTGCGATAAGCTGCGCGATAGGCTCGCTGCTCTTGAAAGGTTTTGTTTGGCATCGTTTTTCTCAAATGCGTTTGTACCTCACGAATAAGGGTCATTCCATTACTGTAAAAACCGTTTACTAATACAGGGATTCCTGCCTCCAAACCCTTAATCGTTTCTTTTGCATCGGCATAGCGGTTAAAAACCTCTAGCTCTTGATCTACCGTGATTGGTGATGGTCTATTTACTTTAAATTCTGTACTCATGAATCCACTCCATTTTTTGTAAAGTACAAAGGTAGCTTTAAAAAACAGGTTTGAAGGTGCCATGTGCAATATGGATACATACAATCTATGTAGTTGCCCTGAGTCAACTTTCAATTGATTAAAAACAGGAATGATTACCAAGCTCTCAACGAATGAAAAAACAATTATGAAAGCCAATCATGGGTATATTGGTGATTTAAAAGATTTGTTTTATCTTCCTCTGCTTATAGAAAATGAATGATTTAATAACTTCTATTTTAGGCTTGCCACGAAATATTTAAAAAAGAATCCTTAAATAGAATTAAAAAAAATAAATAATGCGTAAACAACTCTTAATCTTTTCAGTAATTTTTTCCTTGGCCTTGAGCGCGAATGCTCAGCTAACCCTTAATGATGTCACCCTACCTGCGAAACTTTCATATCATGATCAAACGCTTATATTAAATGGTGGAGGTATCCGATCTAAATTTGTTTTTAAATTGTATACTATTGGATTATACCTCACCAAAAAAAATAGTGACGGGAATGCTATTATTAAAGAGAATAGCAGCATGGCTGTGCGTTTTGAAATAACCTCAGATATGATTAATAGTGATAACATGGGTGAAGCTATTAATGAAGGATTCGATAAAAGTACTGAAGGTAATACCTCAGTAATTCGAAAACGAATTGATGAAATGTTGAAGACTTTTTCTAGTGAAGAAATCATACCTGGCAATTTATTCGAAATAGTCTTCACGCCTGACCGAGGCTCTGAAATTTATAAAAATGGTACGTTAAAAAGCACCATTAAAGGTTTGGATTTCAAAGAAGCACTATTCGGAATATGGATCGCAGAAAATCCAGTTTCTAGCGGTTTGAAAAAGGAGCTATTGAATAAATAATTAGCTTAGCCTAAGGAAAGTAAAAAAATAATTCTTTGGCCTATCCTTAGAGGCTAACTAAACTTTTTTTATGTTTTTTCTGTTTTTATTTTTGGGATTAAATAATTTGTTCCTAAAACCCTATCTTTAAGTTTAAAATTAAATCAATATGTATAAAATTTTACTTTCAATCATGTTACTCATGTCATCTTCTCTTTACGCCCAAGATTGGGAACAAAAAGCAGATGCTCCAGCTGGAAGACATCATCCAATCTCATTTTCCATAGACGGAAAAGGATATGCTGTAACAGGCACGGGTTTCGACGGTGAACCAAGCAATGAATTTTTTCAGTATGACCCTGTTGCGGATAATTGGTCAACACTCAATGATTTTCCCGGTCCCAAAAGAAGTTTTGGTATTGGAGTTGTAAACAACGATGTTGCTTATCTTGGTTTTGGTGCTAGCTTGAGCCAATATTTAAATGATTTTTGGAAATATGATCCAGCGACTGCCACGTGGACGCAGCTAGCAAGTTGTGCTTGTTCAGGCAGAAGACATCCGGCTATGTTAACCATTGGAAATAGGATTTATCTTGGTTTGGGAGACGACGCTGTTGGCGATTTGAAAGATTGGTGGATGTATGATATTAACTCAAACTCTTGGGCTCAAATAGCGGATTTACCTGGACCACCAAGACATCACCCCTTTATGTTTAATGCAGATGGAGATGTGTTCGTGGGATTTGGTCACAGAGGTAATATTAGATACCGAGATTGGTATAAACTAGATACGGTAAGCAATGTATGGAATGCAATGGGTATATTTCCAGGAGAAGGAAGAGTTGCTGGAACGCAGTTAGGTAACGGTAAATACGGTTATGTAATAAGCGGCGATGGTGATAACCATAGTTATATGGAAACTGGGGAAATGTGGCGATATGATCCATCAGATGATTCATGGACAGAATTACCTCCGCACCCAGGAATTAGTAGATGGGCTCCAGGAAGTTTCGTTATAGAAAACAATGTTTATTTCTTTGGAGGGCTTAACAGACAAACAGGTACATTCCCTAATGATTTATGGAAATTTGAATTGGAGGATGAGATGGTTGACACAAGCTCCACAAGTATTCAGCAAAATTTATCTCTAGCTAATACTTTTATCTACCCCAACCCGACAAATGATATTTTGATGTGGGAAATTGATCAAAAGATAACGGACATTAAAATATTTAATGCACTGGGTAAACTAGTTATTTCTGCGTCAGCAATTACCAAGCAAGTAGATGTCAAAAATTTAAACGATGGATTATATTTAGTGCTGTTTTATGCTGAAGACCAAGCAGTAAAAACTACTAAATTATACGTCAATCATTAATTGGGGTTCACTGCCATTTAAATACAAAAAAAGAGAAACGTCTGCGTTCCTCTTTTTTGATGTTTAAACTAATCAATTCGATTTATTCACCCTTTGAATTCAATAAATCTAAGCTTCTATTTTCTTGAATGTTTCAACTCTTTACTTTAGTTTTACTCTTCTAGAAGGTGAGCATGTCAAAAATAGAAAATTTAAAAACAAGATTACATCCTCGTAACAGGAATAGAGCACATTATGATTTAAATGCAATGACGGCTGCTGTTCCAGAGTTAGTAAAATATGTAAAGCCAAATAAACAAGGTGCTGATTCTATTGATTTCTCAAAACCCATCGCAGTTAAGCTTCTAAACAAAGCAATACTCCAACACTATTTCAATATATACTATTGGGAATTCCCAAACAAAAATTTATGTCCACCAATACCGGGAAGAGCAGACTACATCCATTATATTGCTGATTTATTAAGCGAGAATAATAATGGGACGATTCCTACTGGGGATAAAGTCCGTTGTCTTGATATTGGTACAGGAGCAAGCTGTATCTATCCTATAATTGGTGTTTCAGAATATGGCTGGCAATTTGTAGCTTCCGACACTAACTCTAAATCTATTGATTCAGCCAGACAAATAGTTAAGGCTAACCCTTCTTTGAAAGCAAAAGTAGCTTGTCATTTGCAGAAGGATAGCGACTCTTTTTTTCATGAACTAATACAAACCGGAGATAAAATAGATGTCACTATTTGTAACCCTCCTTTTCACGCCTCTGCAGCGGAAGCAAAAGAAGCTAGTAGAAGAAAAGTGAAGAATCTTTCAGGTAAAAATGTAAAATCCATTACGCTTAACTTTGCAGGGATTCATACCGAGTTAATTTATCCAGGAGGAGAATATAAATTCATTCATGATATGATAGTTGAAAGCAAGATCTATTCAAGAAATTGTCTTTGGTTTTCCAGCTTAGTTTCAAAAGAGTCAAATTTAAAAGGACTCTACAAATTGTTAGACAAAGTGGGAATCAAAGAAGTCAAAACTATTGAAATGGGAACAGGAAACAAATCAAGTAGAATAGTCGCTTGGACATTTCTAAATTCTAAGGAACAATTAGCGTGGTAAAATTAAAAGATACAGTTGGATAAGTGAATAATGCCTTATCTTTCGTTAATTAATATTTTTGATAATGAAATTTGAAATTAAGATACAAATCCGTTGGGCAGACGCTGACCCCAATCAACATGTTAGGCATTCAGCTTACTATGATTATGGCGCACATGCTCGTATTCGTTTCTTCCAACAACATGGATTTACAGCAAAGAAATTAAATGACTTGAACATTGGGCCAATTATATTTAAAGAAGAATGCTCGTTTATCAAAGAACTTCATTCAGACGATGAGATAAAGGTGAATATTTTAAAAGGTGAAGTCAGTGAGGACGGATCACGCTGGGTTCTTCACCATGAGATCTTTAACCAAAAGAATATAAAGTGCGCACAAATTTCAACTCAAGGTGCTTGGATAGATTTGACTAAACGCAAATTAAGCAATCCTCCGCTCCAAATCGCCAAAGCACTTATGAGTTTGCCAGTTGGCGATTATTACTTGTACAGAAAATCATCAAATAAAACAAACACCGTTAAGAAAGAGCATTTAGACGGGTAACTCCTATCGCCAAAAAAGCCGGGGAATTGACCTTTAACAAGACATAGCAATAATGCTTCTCCATATTCAAAAGAAGCCTTCTTTTAGCCCTATCAATTATTATTTACTTCTTCTTGGTACTTCGAATCATCGCTTCTAACTGA